>NZ_JAALFP010000016.1:0-73894 GCF_011800325.1 Pantoea sp. EKM101V | reverse complement strand
GGTGCATCCAGGAGGATTCGAACCTCCGACCGCTCGGTTCGTAGCCGAGTACTCTATCCAGCTGAGCTATGGATGCATCGAAAATGGCGGTGAGGGAGGGATTCGAACCCTCGATACAGCTTTTGACCGTATACTCCCTTAGCAGGGGAGCGCCTTCAGCCTCTCGGCCACCTCACCTTACGCTTTCTTTCGAACCGTGCTTCTGAACTTGTTTCTGCTCATCGGCACTGCGTGGCGCACATATTACTTTCCCGGACTTTTAAGTCAAACAATTTTTCCGAAACTTTGTTTGATTGAGCAAATCACACACAATTGGAACAAAATGGCGGCAAAAAGAGTGAATTATCAACAATGAAAGAGGAGGACCTTAACAAAACGGAGAACAGCGGGAGAGAACAAAGGGTGGGATTTTTTGCAGAAAGCGGTAGCGCCTCGCACAGGTGCGAGACGCTGAATCCGTTAAACGCTGGTCTGTTGCGTTTTTTCAGCCTGGATGCGTTGATAGATCTCTTCGCGATGCACAGACACTTCTTTCGGCGCGTTAACCCCTATACGAACCTGGTTACCCTTAACACCCAGCACCGTTACCGTTACCTCATCACCGATCATGAGGGTTTCACCAACTCGACGAGTTAGAATAAGCATTCTTTGCTCCTTGAAAGATTAAAAGAGTCGGGCTTGTACAGGCTCCCGGCATTATCCATCATTTAACGCTGCGCATTGACTATGAGGAATACACCAATGCACATCGATGCGCCAATACATTCTGCTGATAGTTAGTTTAGCCGAAATACACTACATCAACCTGACTTTGTCATTTGCTGCTTTAGCATCGTATTAAAAAGCGCCGGAACCGGGGTTCTGACGCTTCTGACCATGCTTTGTTTTATTTCATTACAGGCGGCTGCTAACCCAGCTCTCAACCCCTGCCAGCGCGCCTTTCAGCGCCTCAGCATCGTTACCACCCGCCTGAGCCATATCCGGACGACCACCGCCCTTCCCGCCTACCTGCTGCGCCAGACCGGCAATCAACTCGCCTGCTTTAACACGGTCGGTCAGATCTTTGGTCACACCCGCGATGAGCGATACCTTGCCTTCCGCCACCGTCGCTAACACGATAATCGCCGATCCCAGCTGATTCTTGAGATCGTCAACCATGGTACGCAGCATTTTCGGGTCAACATTGCTGAGCTCGCTCACCAGCAGCTTCGCCCCTTTGACATCAATGGCATTGCTGCTCAGTGACGCGCTCTCCTGCGCAGCCTGCTGATCGCGCAGTTGCTGCAACTCTTTCTCCAGAGCCCGGACGTGGTCAACCAGACCGCGTACCTTCTCGTTCAGGTTGCTGCTGTTCGCTTTTACCAGCTGCGCAATATCCTGCAGCTGGCTGCTCTGCGCGTTGACCTGAGCCAACGCACTTTCACCGGTAATCGCCTCGATACGACGGATGCCGGCAGCGGTGCCTGACTCAGCCTGAATGCGGAACAGACCGATATCGCCAGTGCGTGCCGCGTGGGTTCCCCCACACAGTTCGACAGAGAAGTCACCCATGGTCAGCACGCGAACACGCTGATCATACTTTTCGCCGAACAGGGCCATCGCCCCTTTAGACTTCGCCGCATCAAGATCCATCACCTCGGTTTCCACCGGCAGGTTGCGACGAATCTGTGCATTGACGATATCTTCGACCTGACGAATCTCCTGAGGTTTCATCGCTTCAAAATGCGAGAAGTCGAAACGCAGATATTTATCATTAACCAGAGAGCCTTTCTGCCCCACGTGCTCACCTAAAACCTGGCGTAATGCGGCGTGCAATAAGTGGGTGGCAGAGTGGTTAAGACGGATGCGTGCACGACGTGCCGCATCAACCTGCGCCTCAAGGCGGTCGCCGATACGCAACTGCCCGGCGGTCAGCTTACCGACATGACCGATTGCCTGACCATATTTTTGTGTATCCTGGACGCTAAATTCAGCATTCTTCCCTTTCAGCAGACCGGTATCGCCAACCTGACCACCCGATTCGCCATAGAATGGCGTTTCATCCAGCACAACGACGGCATCCTGACCTGCGGACACTTCATCCACCGCCTCACCTGCAACATAGAGTGCTTTTACGGTGGCGGCTAAATCGAGCTGGTCATAGCCTTTGAAGGAGGAGGCCGCATCGATGCGGATTACGTTGCTGTAGTCAGCGCCGAAGCCGCTCGCTTCACGGGCACGCTGACGCTGCTGCTCCATCGCCTGCTCGAAGCCCGCTTCGTCGATTTTCAGATTGCGTTCGCGGCAGACGTCAGCGGTTAAATCCGCCGGGAAACCAAAGGTGTCGTAGAGACGGAAGACGATTTCACCATCCAGGGTGTCGCCCTGCAGTTTTGCCAGCTCCTCGTCCAGCAGCGCCAGTCCGCGTTCCAGCGTGCGGGCAAACTGCTCTTCTTCGCTTTTCAGCACCTGCTCAACCTGAGCCTGCTGGCGCTGCAACTCTTCGCCTGCAGCACCCATGACCTCAACCAGCGGCGCAACCAGCTTATAGAAAAAGGCCTCTTTGGCACCCAGCATGTTGCCATGACGCACGGCACGACGAATGATACGACGCAGCACGTAGCCCCGGCTCTCATTGGACGGGATCACACCATCGGCAATCAGGAAGGCGCAGGAGCGGATGTGGTCGGCAATCACGCGCAGCGATTTGTTGCTGAGGTCAGTCGCACCGGTAACCTGCGCCACAGCCTGAATCAGTTTCTGGAACAGGTCGATTTCGTAGTTAGAGTTGACGTGTTGCAGAACGGCAGAAATGCGCTCCAGACCCATCCCGGTATCAACCGAAGGTTTGGGCAGCGGCAGCATGGTGCCATCCGCCTGGCGGTTGAACTGCATAAAGACGATGTTCCAGATCTCGATGTAACGGTCACCATCCTCTTCCGGGCTGCCTGGCGGGCCACCCCAGATGTGATCGCCATGATCGTAGAAAATCTCGCTGCACGGACCACACGGACCGGTGTCACCCATCTGCCAGAAGTTATCTGACGCGTAGGCGCCGCCCTTGTTGTCGCCGATGCGAATAATGCGCTCGCGTGGCACACCGATCTCTTTTTCCCAGATCGCGTAGGCTTCATCATCGGTTTCATAAACCGTTACCCACAGACGCTCTTTTGGCAGGCCGAACCACTGTTCGCTCGTCAGCAGTTCCCAGGCAAAACCAATCGCCTCTTTCTTGAAGTAGTCACCAAAGCTGAAGTTACCCAGCATTTCAAAGAAGGTGTGGTGACGCGCGGTGTAGCCGACGTTTTCAAGATCGTTGTGTTTTCCGCCCGCGCGCACGCAGCGCTGCGACGTGGTCGCCCGTGTGTAATCACGTTTGTCCTGACCGAGGAACACATCTTTAAACTGGTTCATCCCGGCGTTAGTAAACAACAACGTTGGATCGTTATTCGGTACGAGGGAGCTGCTGGTTACAACCTCATGTCCCTTGCTATGAAAAAAGTCGAGAAACGCCTGACGGATCTCAGCAGTGCTCTTGCTCATATATGTCCTGGAATCACGCTAACGAACGTTCCCACCGATCGGTGCGACCCCATTTTCCTGGTGCCGGATCAGCGGAACAAAAAGTGGGAATAAGATAAATTTTCTTCAGTGGGAAGTAAAATTACATCGGCCCTTAGTCATCAAAATTTCTGAAAACAGACTGGATATCTTCGCTCATAAACCCTTTTGACTGCAGGTAGCGTAGTACTTTCGCTTTCTCTTTCCACTCGACAGGCAGCGGATGCCCGAATTTTCGTTCGGCCAGTTCTGCCGCACAGGCAGCCCAGTCCACCTCCGTTTCTTCCATCGCAATATCAATGGCTTCACGGTCAATGCCTTTCTGGGCCAGTTCAAAACGGACACGCTGGGAGCCAAAGCCTTTCCGGCTGCGGCTCTGAATAAACCGTTCAGTGAAACGCGTGTCATTCAGCCAGCCGTTCTCCTGACACCAGTTCAGCACCTGCTCCAGCAGCGCATCGGTGATGATCTCAGGCTCTTTTTTCTGCGCCCATGCCGCACGCTGCGCCGATTGCTGCAGCTTACGCGCCAGCTCTGCACGGCTGTGATCGCGCTGGCCCAGAATACGCATCGCGCGGTCAAGCAGGCGGGAGTAGGAGACAACATTGGATTGGGGTTGGGGCTGAGTGGATTCAGTCATACTGCGCACCTTGTACAAACAGGGGAAAGATTATGGCGACAGAACAGGACAGAGGGAAGGCAGGAGAGGTACAGAGGGAAGTAAAAATAACGGGAGAGGCCTTCGCCTCTCCCGTCTTAGTCATCAGAAGTCTTCGTTCGCTTCGCTGGCTGCGTTCTCATTCTCAGCAGATTTGTCTGCTTCGAGTGATTCATCCGCGCCGTTGAGCAGTAACTCACGTAACTTCAGATCGATTTCGTTTGCCACAGCCGCATTCTCTTTCAGGAAGTTGCTGGCATTCGATTTACCCTGACCAATCTTGTCGCCATTGTAGCTGTACCATGCACCCGCTTTTTCAATCAGCTTGTGCTTCACGCCCAGGTCAACCAGCTCACCGAAGGTATTGATCCCTTCACCGTACATGATCTGGAATTCAGCCTGTTTAAACGGCGCGGCGATTTTGTTTTTCACCACTTTAACGCGGGTCTCACTGCCGACCACGTTATCGCCCTCTTTAATCGCACCGATACGGCGGATATCAAGACGGACAGAGGCGTAGAACTTCAGCGCGTTACCGCCGGTGGTGGTTTCCGGGTTACCAAACATCACACCAATCTTCATACGGATCTGGTTGATGAAGATCAGCAGGGTGTTTGACTGCTTCAGGTTACCGGCCAGCTTACGCATCGCCTGGCTCATCATACGTGCCGCGAGGCCCATGTGTGAGTCACCGATCTCACCTTCGATTTCCGCTTTCGGCGTCAGCGCCGCAACGGAGTCGACGATGATGACATCGACCGCGCCAGAGCGGGCCAGTGCATCACAGATCTCCAGCGCCTGCTCACCGGTATCCGGCTGTGAGCAGAGCAGGTTGTCGATATCGACGCCCAGCTTCTTGGCATAGACCGGGTCAAGCGCATGCTCGGCATCGATAAAGGCACAGGTTTTGCCTTTACGCTGAGCCGCGGCGATGACCTGCAGGGTCAGCGTCGTTTTACCGGAAGACTCTGGTCCGTAGATCTCAACGATACGACCCATTGGCAGACCGCCTGCGCCTAACGCGATATCCAGCGACAGCGAACCGGTAGAGATGGTTTCCACATCCATTGAGCGGTCTTCACCCAAGCGCATGATGGAGCCTTTACCAAATTGTTTCTCAATCTGGCCCAGCGCGGCAGCTAAAGCCTTCTGTTTGTTTTCATCAATCGCCATTTCAACTCCTAATCAAGCCGGGTAAACACGCACTCAGGGTGCCTGCACTCTTTCTGTTGCCGACAATTATACTGTATAGTCATACAGTATCAAGTTTAATTTGTCAGAAATTCGCCATACAGTGTCTGCAGGGCCCATGCCACCGACTGGCGGCGTACGGCATCACGATCGCCGCTGAAATGCTGCTGAAAAGTCAGCACTTTATCTTCAGGGCCGGCCAGGCCAAACCACACCGTGCCGACCGGTTTTTCTTCACTGCCGCCATCCGGTCCGGCGATGCCGCTGACTGAAATGGCATAGTCTGCCTGAGCGGCCTGACGGGCACCCTGCGCCATCTCCCGCACCACCGCCTCGCTGACCGCACCATACTGTTCCAGCGACGCTGCCTGTACGTTCACCAGCTGCTGTTTTGCCTCATTACTGTAGGTCACAAAACCGCGTTCAAACCAGGCGGAACTGCCACTGATATCGGTAAAGACCTTCGCAATCCATCCGCCGGTGCAGGATTCCGCACAGGTGACGGTGGCGTTGCGCTGCTTCAGCTTCTCACCTATCTGCGCGCTAAGCGCCTGCAGTTGCTGATCATCCATTGCGACTCTCCCTTAGGGTGTGGATTGAAGGTGGTGCAGAAAGCGCACTTTTTCAAGGGCTCTCTGCACTATTGCCCTGTTTTTGCGGCTGAGTTTCCAGCTCACGCCCCTTTTTTCACTGCCACCATAAAAAGACGCGGGAAAGCGAGCAACACCTGACCGTCGGCCCGGGCCGGATAGGCGCTGAGCAGCTGCTGATGATAATCGGCGAGAAACGCCGCCTGGGATGCCTCATCCAGTGACGCCAGGAACGGGCGCAAGCCTGTTGCCTGCAGCCAGCTGATAATCGCCTGCGCATCAGCCATGACGTGATAATAGGTGGTGCGCCAGATATCCACCTCACAGCCCGCCTGGGTGAGCAGATCGTAATAGGCGCCGGCAGAGAGCAGCGCGACACGATCAGCGGTGCGGATCTGTGAACGCCAGCGCGCGGATGCGGCGACCTCACGCATCAGCTGGTGCGAGGGTTCATTGAGGTTATCCGGCATCTGAACCGCCAGTACACCACCGGGGGCCAGCTGCCTGACCAGATGGGGGAACAGCGCAGTGTGATCATCCAGCCACTGCAGGGAAGCGTTGGCGTAGATGACCTGCTGCGGGACCTCTGCCTGCCAGCTGCGGATGTCCGCCTGCACAAAGCGGCAGTGTGGCAGGCGTTCACGGGCCTGCGTTAACATCGCCGCGGAACTGTCCAGTCCGGTAATCTGCGCCAGCGGCCAGGCATCAGCGAGCAGCTCCGTGCTGTTGCCCGGCCCGCATCCCAGATCGGTGACCTGCTCAACCTGCTCCGGACGGATACGCGCCAGCAGCTCATGCGCCGGACGTGTGCGTTCCGCTTCAAATTTACGATACAGCACGGGATCCCACTCTTTCATCCTGACCTCTCATTCAGCAATCAGCTCTTCGTTTACTGAGACGGATGAAAGGCAAAAAAGTGCGACCCGTGACGGCGTTTTACTGACTGTACAGTTAGCGGCGGCGGAAAAAGGGGGGAGAGGAAGGCGGAACCGGATAAGGCAGAGTGAGCGCGGGCGCGTCCGTGCGCCCCTGATCTCAGTTCTTTTTCACAAACTCAGATTTTAATTTCATCGGGCCAAAGCCGTCGATTTTGCAATCGATGTTGTGGTCCCCTTCAACCAGACGAATGCTTTTCACTTTGGTACCGATCTTCAGTGAAGAGGAGCTGCCCTTCACCTTAAGATCTTTGATCACCGTGACGCTGTCGCCATCTGCCAGCAGATTGCCGTTGGCATCACGCACCTCCAGGGGTGCGTTGCTGCTGTCACCCTCTCCTTCGGTCCAGATATGACCGCAGGAGGGGCAGTTGAGGTTGTCACCATCTTGCCAGGTATAATCGGCGTGACAGGCTGGGCAGGCAGGTAAAGACATAACGACTCCAGAGATAACTGTGGCTGTGTGGCCTGAAAAGGCCGACATCATATAACCTTACAGTTAACAAGGGTAGCCTTTATAACAGACCACCCTGTCGCGCTTTGCCGACCGCCTCACCCAGCTGCCACACCGCCATCGCATAGTGGGTGCTGTGGTTGTAGCGTGTGATGACATAAAAATTGGGCAAGCCGTACCAGTACTGATAGCTGGTGCCGAGATCGAGCCGCAGCAGACTCACCTCATCGTTGCCGTCCAGCGAGCCCTGAGGAGACAATCCTGAGGCCGCCAGCATGCTCACGCTGTAGCGGGTTTTGAAGCCATCATCTAGCATCGGTGCCTGACCGCTGGCCGGAACGGCAACATTTTCACCGCTGCGCCAGCCATGTTTCTGGAAGTAGTGCGCCACGCTGCCGATCGCATCCACCGGATCCCAGAGATTGGCATGACCGTCGCCGTTAAAATCAACCGCATACTCCTGATAAGAAGAGGGCATAAACTGACCATAGCCCATCGCGCCGGCGAAAGAGCCTTTCAGCGCCAGCGGGTCATCCTGCTCTTTACGCGACATCAGCAGGAAGGTTTCCAGCTCGCTGCTGAAGTACTCAGCACGGCGTGGATAGTTGAACGACAGGGTCGCCAGCGCATCCAGAATGCGCGTTTTCCCCATGACGCGCCCCCAGCGGGTTTCCACGCCGATGATGCCGACAATAATTTCCGGCGGCACGCCGTAAACCTGCTGCGCGCGCTGCAGCGCATCCTGATACTGGTTCCAGAACGCTACCCCGTTTTGCACGTTATCCGGCGTAATGAATTTGTTGCGATAGCGGATCCAGGCCCCGTTAGGACCCGGCGCGGGCGTATAGCTCGGGGCCTGACGATCCATCAGCCGCAGCACATAATCCAGCCGTTTTGCCTGACCGATAATGTCGTGCAGTTGCTGACGATCAAAGTCATGCTCTTTCACCATCTTATCGATAAATTTCTCGGCGGCCGGATTGCCGGCAAAATCGCCAGACATGCCCGATCCGTTATGCGACGGCTGCAGTAAAAAACCGCCCTGCGGCGCAGCCAGCATCTTCTGCCGGGAGGGAACGTCAGGTTTGCTGCTGCAGGAGGCCAGAAGCGGAATAAGGGCAAGGAGGGCTAGCTTGAGACGCATCGGTTATCCATAAACGAGGGGGTAAAATCAGATGCGGTAATAGTAGACGTTCAGCGCAGCGACATACAGGGCAAAATCTTAAAAAAACGTCAAGGCTGACGCCGGTGAAAACCGCCGCAGGGCTGCCCTGCCCCCGCGGCGGCTCAGCATTCAGCGACGGTTTCTGACCAGCTGATAGCGCCGGGTCAGGTACTCAACCGGTGCGCTCCAGATATGCACCAGCCGGCAGAAGGGGAACAGCAGGAACAGGGTCATCCCCAGCACCATATGGACGCGGTAGATCACTGCCACCCCGGCCAGATGCTGTGAAGCACCGCCGTGGAAAGTCACCACCGCCTGTGCCCAGCCCACCAGCTTCATCATTTCACTGCCATCCATATGCTGAGCAGAGAATGGAATGGTCAGCAGGCCCAGCGTGGCCTGCACCACCAGCAGGGTCAGGATCAGAATATCGCCGACGCTGCTGGTCGCCCGCACCCGCGGATGGGTCAGACGACGCTTCAGCAGCAGCGCTCCCCCGGCCAGCGTCATCGCCCCGAACAGGCCACCCGCCACCATCGCCAGCTTCTGCTTCACGTCGATCGGCAGAAACGACTCATACATCCAGTGCGGCGTCAGCATCCCGACGAAATGCCCGAAGAAGATGCCGATAATGCCGATGTGGAACAGGTTAGAGGCGAGCCGCATCCCCTTTTTATCCAGCATCTGACTGGAACCGGCCCGCCAGCTGTACTGCCCGTAGTCATAGCGCAGCCAGCTCCCCACCAGGAAAACCGTTCCGGCAAGATAGGGGTAAATATCGAAGAAGAAAGTGTTCAGAACATTCATGCTGATTCTCCTGTGCGGCGTGCCGTCGCCGCGGCAATATCCAGATAGTGCGGCGCGACCGCATCGGCGAAGCGACGCTGATGCATCGCCTGCTGCGCTGAGGCACAGCCCTGCTCGCCGAGAAATTTGATCTGCTCCTCTTCCCAGACCGCATCCAGCGCCGCCGGAGTGTCGTCACGCGCTTCCTTCGCCACCTGCGGCCGGAGGGTGGCCGGGTCAGCCGCGCTGCCCGCCAGCGTCAGTAATAGCGTGAAAAGGTCGGCATAAGGACTCTGGCGCGCTTCCAGACGCGCCGCCAGCAGAGCCAGAATCGGCACGATATCCTCCAGTCCCTGACGCGCCGCCTCGTCGCTTTGACAGGCGAGATACTCCAGATAGAGCGGCAGAAAGTCGGGCAGCTCCTTACTGTCCAGCTCCAGACCGGCGGCCCGGTAGTGCGCCAGCAGATCGACCATCGCCTGACCGCGATCGCGGGATTCGCCATGCACATGCTCAAACAGCAGCAGCGAGGTGGCGCGGCCGCGATCAAACAGGGCGCAGTAGTCCGCCTGCGCATCCAGCAGTGGCCGCGCACAGAGCTGCTGAATAAACTGCTGCAGCCCTGCCCGCTGCGGCAGATCAAGTTCCTCTGCCGCGTCCAGCGCCGCGATCAGTTCAGAGTGATGAGCAAACAGCGCCTCGTCCGGGTAATCCAGCAGCCGTGACAGCATCCGTAACGTCATCATGAGGCATCCTCCTGGAGGCGGGTCTGACTGGCGATGTCGATGGCATCAATGCGACGGCTGTTAAACAGATTGAACCGGCTGTCGCTGCCGTGGCAGCCATCGCCAAAGCTAAAGCCGCAGCCTTTACTTTCCGGGAAGGCTTCACGCGCCAGCTCGCGATGGCTGGAAGGCACCACAAAACGATCTTCGTAGTTGGCGATCGCCAGATAGCGGTACATCTCCTGCGCCTGCGCCCCGGTCAGGCCGACCTGTTCCAGCGCCCGGCTATCGCGCTGCCCTTCCACGCTCTCAGCGCGTTTGTAGTGGCGCATCGCCAGCATCCGTTTCAGTGCCCGCAGCACCGGCGCGGTGTCGCCTGCGGTCAGCAGGTTGGCCAGATACTCAACCGGGATGCGCAGACTCTCCACATCCGGCAGCACGCCAGTGTGAGCCAGTGCACCGCCATCCACTGCCGACTGAATCGGTGACAGCGGCGGCACATACCAGACCATCGGCAGCGTGCGGTATTCCGGATGCAGCGGCAGCGCCAGCTTCCACTCCATCGCCATTTTGTAGACCGGCGAACGCTGCGCCGCGTCGATCACGCTCTGCGCCACGCCATCTTTCAGCGCCTGGGCGATCACTGCCGGATCGCGCGGATCAAGGAAGATATCCAGCTGACGCTGGTAGAGATCTTTTTCGTTTTCCGCTGAGGCCGCCTGTTCAATGCGATCAGCGTCATAGAGCAGCACGCCGAGATAGCGGATCCGGCCAACACAGGTTTCCGAACAGACGGTCGGCTGGCCCGATTCAATGCGTGGATAACAGAAGATGCACTTCTCAGATTTGCCGCTTTTCCAGTTGAAGTAGATCTTCTTGTAGGGACAGCCGGTGAGGCACATGCGCCAGCCGCGGCATTTATCCTGATCGATCAGCACGATGCCATCTTCGCCACGCTTGTAGATAGCGCCGCTGGGACAGGTTGCCACGCAGGCCGGGTTGAGGCAATGCTCACAGAGGCGCGGCAGGTACATCATGAAGGTGTGCTCAAACTGCCCATAGATCGCCTTCTGGATGTTATCGAAGTTCTTATCCTGCGAGCGCTTCGCAAACTCGCCGCCGAGGATCTCCTCCCAGTTCGGGCCATTCTCGATCTTTTTCATCCGCTGACCGGTGATCAGCGAGCGCGGGCGGGCGATCGGCTGCTGTTTTCCGGCGGGTGCATTGTGCAGATGCTGGTAGTCGAAATCGAACGGCTCGTAGTAATCATCCAGCGCGGGCACGTCCGGGTTAGCAAAGATCTTCGACAGCAGCCCGACACGGCTGCCCATGCGCGGCTCCAGCCTGCCGTTGATCTTCCGGATCCAGCCCCCTTTCCACTTCTGCTGATCTTCCCAGGCGTGCGGATAGCCGACGCCGGGCTTGCTCTCGACGTTGTTAAACCAGGCGTATTCCATCCCCTCGCGGCTGGTCCAGACGTTTTTGCAGGTCACCGAGCAGGTGTGGCAGCCGATACATTTGTCGAGGTTCAGCACCATGCCGACCTGTGAGCGAATTTTCATGGTTTCACCTCCTGCTGGCCGCCCTGGCAGGCGTCGTGGCCTTCCCCGTCTAACCAGTCAACGTTATTCATTTTTCTCACCACCACGAACTCATCGCGGTTCGACCCGACGGTGCCGTAGTAGTTAAAGCCCCAGGAGAGCTGGGCGTAGCCGCCGATCATATGGGTCGGTTTCGGGCAGGCCCGGGTCACGGAGTTGTGGATCCCCCCGCGCTGGCGGGTGATCTCCGAACCGGGGATATTCACGATGCGTTCCTGAGCGTGATACATCATGGTCATACCGGCCGGGATGCGCTGGCTCACCACCGCGCGGGCGGTCAGGGCACCGTTGGCGTTGAACGCCTCGATCCAGTCGTTATCCGCAATGCCCAGTTCGCGGGCATCCTCTTCACTCATCCAGACAATCGGGCCGCCGCGCGACAGGGTCAGCATCAGCAGGTTGTCGCTGTAGGTGGAGTGAATGCCCCACTTCTGATGCGGCGTCAGGAAATTCAGCGCCTTCTCCGGGTTGCCGTTGGGTTTACTGTTGAGCAACGGCTTCGCTGCCCGGGTGTCAATCGGCGGACGGTAGACCATCAGGCTTTCGCCGAAGGCGCGCATCCACTCATGGTCCTGATAGAGCTGCTGACGGCCACTCAGGGTGCGCCACGGGATCAGTTCATGAACGTTGGTGTAGCAGGCGTTGTAGGAGACATGCTCATCTTCCAGCCCTGACCAGGTCGGGCTGGAGATGATTTTGCGCGGCTGCGCCTGGATATCGCGGAAGCGGATCTTCTCATCTTCTTTGTTCAGCGCCAGGTGAGTGTGATCGCGACCGGTTATCGCGCCCAGCGCCTGCCAGGCTTTTACCGCCACCTGACCGTTGGTTTCCGGCGCCAGCGCCAGAATCACCTCGGCCGCATCAATGGCCGTGTCGATATTGGGCCGTCCCGCAGCCGGGCCATCCGCTTTGACATAGTTCAGCTGCTTCAGGAGATCGACCTCTTTGCAGGTGTTCCAGCTAATCCCTTTGCCGCCGTTGCCCTGCGCCTCCAGCAGTGGCCCCAGCGTGGTAAAGCGCGCCCAGGTCGCCGGATAGTCACGCTCCACCACCATGATGTGCGGTGCCGTTTTACCGGGGATCAGATCGCACTCCCCTTTTTTCCACTCTCTGACTTCAAACGGCTGCGCCAGTTCGGCAGGCGAGTCGTGCAGCACCGGCAGCGTCACCACATCCGTTTCAACGCCTAAATGACCGGGGCAGAGGTCGGAGAAGGCTTTGGCGATGCCTTTGTAGATCTCCCAGTCACTTTTTGACTCCCAGGCGGGGTCGACCGCCGCCGAAAGCGGATGAATAAACGGATGCATATCCGACGTATTCATGTCGTCTTTTTCATACCAGGTGGCGGTCGGCAGCACCACGTCGGAGTAGAGGCAGGTGCTCGACATACGGAAATCGAGGGTCACCACCAGATCCAGTTTTCCTTCGGCGCCCTGCGCCTGCCATTCGACCTCCTCCGGCTTCACGCGCCCCTGCTGGCCTAAATCTTTTCCCTGAATGCCGTTTTCGGTGCCGAGCAGATACTTCAGCATGTACTCATGCCCTTTCCCTGACGAGCCAAGCAGGTTAGAGCGCCAGACAAACAGGTTTCGCGGAAAGTTCTGCGGATCGTCCGGCTGTTCAGCGGCAAAGCGCAGGGTGCCCTGCTTCAGGCTCGCCACGGTATAGTCAATCACCGACTGCCCGGCGGCGCTGGCCCGGGCGGCGATGTGCAGCGGGTTGACGTTAAGCTGCGGCGCGGAAGGCAGCCAGCCCATGCGTTCGGAGCGGACGTTAAGGTCGATCAGGCTGCCGCTGAAGCGGCTTTTATCGGCCAGCGGTGAGAGCAGTTCTTCGGTCGCCAGGGTTTCATAGCGCCACTGGCTGGAGTGGTTGTAAAAGAAAGAGGTGCTGTTCATCTGGCGTGGCGGACGCTGCCAGTCGAGGCCAAAGGCCAGCGGAGCCCAGCCGGTCTGCGGACGGAGTTTCTCCTGACCAACGTAATGCGCCCAGCCTCCGCCGCTCTGACCGACGCAGCCGCAGAAAATCAGCAGGTTCATCAGTCCCCGGTAGTTCATGTCCATGTGATACCAGTGGTTCATACCGGCACCGACAATGATCATTGAACGTCCGTGGGTTTTCTCCGCGTTCCCGGCAAACTCGCGCGCGAGGCGGATGATGTTCTGCCGGGAGACGCCGGTGATCTGCTCCGCCCAGGCGGGACTGTAGGCTTTGATCTCATCATAGTTTTGCGCGCAGTGAGCATCGCCCAGACCGCGATCCAGCCCGTAGTTCGCCAGGGTCAGATCGTAGACGCTGGCGACCCGGGCTTCGCTGCCATCTGCCAGCGTCAGGCGTCTGACCGGCAGCTTATGCAGCAGGATCTCATCCAGCGCCACGCTGTTAAAATGGTCGCTGGTGATGCCGCCGAAGTAAGGGAAACCGACCTCGACCACCTCATCGTGGCTGCCGAGCAGACTCAGCTGCAGCTCCACCTCTTTTTGCGACAGGCCATCGCGCTGCTCCAGATTCCATTTCCCTTTTTCGCCCCAGCGGAAACCGATCGCGCCCTGAGGGGCCACCAGATCGCCGGTGGTCTGATCCAGCGCCACCGTTTTCCATTCCGGGTTGTTTTTCTGACCCAGCCCATCGACCAGATCGCTGGCGCGCAGCTGGCGACCCGCGGCATAAAATCCGCCTTCGCGCGGCTCCAGCAGTACCAGCATCGGCATGTCGGTGTAGCGGCGCACATAGTCGCGGAAATAGGGGACATCACGGTCGAGGTGAAACTCTTTCAGCATCACGTGGCCCATCGCCAGCGCCATCGCGCTGTCGGTGCCCTGCTTCGGACTCAGCCACTGGTCGCACAGCTTGGCGACTTCGGCATAGTCCGGGGTGATCGCCACGGTTTTCGTCCCCTTGTAGCGGACTTCGGTAAAGAAGTGCGCATCCGGGGTGCGGGTCTGTGGCACGTTTGAGCCCCAGGCAATGATGTAGGAAGCGTTATACCAGTCGGCGGATTCCGGCACGTCTGTCTGCTCGCCCCAGGTCATCGGTGAGGCCGGTGGCAGGTCACAATACCAGTCATAGAAGCTCAGGCAGGTGCCGCCAATTAACGACAGGTAACGCGCCCCGGCGGCATAGGAGACCATCGACATGGCCGGAATCGGCGAGAAGCCGACCACGCGATCAGGGCCGTAGGTTTTGGCCGTGCAGATGTTCGCGGCGGCAATCAGCTCATTCACCTCCTGCCAGCTGGATCGCACAAACCCGCCGCGTCCGCGCGCCTGTTTATAGCTGCGCGCTTTTTCCGGATCGCGGATGATGGAGGCCCAGGCCTCTACCGGATCGCTATGCTGCGCCTTCGCCTCGCGCCAGAGCTGGATCAGCGTCTTACGCATCAGCGGATATTTCAGACGGTTGGCGCTGTAGAGATACCAGGAGTAGCTGGCACCGCGTGGACAGCCGCGCGGTTCATGGTTCGGCAGGTCGGGACGGGTGCGGGGGTAGTCAGTCTGCTGGGTCTCCCAGGTGACCAGGCCGTTTTTGACGTAGATTTTCCAGCTGCACGAGCCGGTGCAGTTAACGCCGTGGGTGGAGCGCACGACTTTATCGTGCTGCCAGCGACTGCGGTAGCCATCTTCCCAGTCACGGTTGCTGTTCAGCGTCTGACCATGCTGGCCGGAAAAGGGCTCAGCCAGCTGTTTGAAATAGCGAAATCGATCGAGAAATTTGCTCATCCGGAAGGCTCCTGAAGGCCTGGTGTCACATTGCTCACTCTGCATGCGTGCTGCTGCAGAAAATAAAGGGGGTGCCGGTGCGCCACACCGGCGTTGTCGTTATCCGGCGCGCGCTTTTCGTCCGTAGACCCGCCAGGTGACGGCGATACAGCAGAGGTAGAAAACCAGAAAGATTTTCATCGCCCCGGCCGGAGAGCCGGTCATGGCAAGCGAGAGGCCAAAGGTCTGCGGAATAAAGAAGCCGCCCAGCGCGCCGATAGCGGAGATAAAGCCAAGCGCCGCGGAGGTTTCTGTGGCGGCTTCCCGCTGTGCCAGCGCCTCGTCACCGCCTTCGGCTTTGATGCGTTCCAGCGTCAGCCGGCGGAAGATCACGGCAATCATCTGGTAGGTGGAACCGCTGCCGAGGCCGGAAGTGAGGAACAGGCCCATAAACAGGGCGAAGAAGGCGACGAACGATCCCTGATGGCCGGCTCCCGGCAGCGTGAGGAACAGCAGTGCAGCAAACAGTGCCATCAGCACGTAGTTGATCAGGGTGACGCGGGTCCCGCCGAAGCGATCCGAGATCATGCCGCCTGCTGAGCGCGCCAGTGCGCCAATCAGCGGGCCAAAAAAGGCGTAGTGCATAATCACCACGCCGGGAAACTGCGTCTTTGTCAGCATGGCGAAACCGGCCGAAAAGCCGATAAAGGAGCCGAAGGTCGCCAGATAGAGCAGCGCCATGATCCAGAGGTGCGGACGTTTCAGCACCGGCAGCTGTTCGCGCAGCGAGGATTTCGCTGCCGCCAGATCGTTCATCCCCAGCCAGGCGGCCAGCGTGCCGATGGCCAGAAACGGCACCCAGATCCAGGCCGCATTTTCCAGCCAGAGGCTATCGCCGCTCGCGGTGACTTGCCCCCCATCGGCAAAACCAAAAATGGCGCAGGAGATCGCCAGCGGGGCAACAAACTGCATAACGCTGACGCCGAGATTCCCCAGGCCGCCATTGATGCCCAGCGCGCCGCCCTGACGGGCTTTGGGAAAGAAGAAGCTGATATTGCCCATGCTGGAGGCGAAGTTCGCTCCCCCGAAACCGCACAGCAGAGCGATCGCCATAAAGGTGGCGAAGGAGGTCTGGCTGTCCCTCACTGCAAAACCGAGCCACAGACAGGGGACGATCAGGATGCCGGTGCTGAAGGCGGTCCAGCGGCGTCCGCCAAAGACGGGAATTACAAATGAGTAAGGCACACGCAACAGCGCGCCGGAGACCGACGGCAGCGCGGTCAGCAGAAAGAGCTGTTCGGTACTGAAGCGGAAGCCGACCTTATTCAGGTTAACCGCGACGGTGCTGAACAGCATCCAGACACAGAAGCTCAACAGCAGACAGAAGACAGAGATCCAGAGGTTGCGGCTGGCGATGCGTTTACCCCGCGCCTGCCAGAAGGCCGCATTTTCCGGTTGCCACTCCTGGATCGGTGCGCCGCGCGTCGGGGTTTGCAAAGGGGCAGATTGGGTCATGACTCTCTCATCAGCAGAAGAATAATGGGGCATATCCTGCGTATCCGCCCTGCCCGCTTGCTTGATACAAATCAACGGCAATGCAGGTTATCCGGGCGTGGTCATCCTGTCTCAGCCGGGATAAGTAGCGGAGAGGCAGCAGAGAGTCATTGCAAATCATAGGGTTAATCGGCTGCACTGAAAATGGCGTGCCGGGAAGAGGTAAAAATGGAAATAAAGGAGTAGTCCTTTGGGGGTATATAGCGCCCCCGCCTCACCGGTAAGATAGGCCCACACCCGATCCGGACGGGCAGCGGCGACAGGAACAGGAGTCATGGTGACGGCAGAGACATTTACGCTTTTATTGATCGACGACCACCCCATGCTGCGCAACGGGCTGAAGCAGCTAATCGCGCTGGATGAGAGACTGCAGGTGGTTGCCGAGGCGGGAAACGGTGCGCAGGGCGTGGCGCTGGCGCAGCAGCACGATCCTGACCTGATCCTGCTGGATCTGAATATGCCGGGACTGAATGGGCTGGATACCCTGACCCGACTGCGCGAAGCCCCCCTCTCCGGGCGGGTGGTGGTGTTCAGCGTGTCGGATGAGGAAGAGGATGTCGTCAGCGCACTGCAGCGCGGCGCCGATGGCTATCTGCTGAAGGATATGGAGCCGGAAGCGTTGCTGAAAGCCCTGCATCAGGCGGCCGCCGGTCAGATCGTGCTGAGCGAGGCGTTAACGCCGATGCTGGTCACCCGGCTGCGCGACGCCCGGCCTGCCCGGCCGCGTGACATCACGCAGCTGACCCGACGCGAACGCGAAATCCTGCAGCTGATCAGCGACGGGATGACCAATAAAGCGATCGCCCGTAAGCTGGCCATCAGCGAAAGCACCGTTAAGGTCCACGTCAAATATCTGCTGAAGAAGATGAACCTTAAATCCCGGCTGGAAGCCGCGGTCTGGGCGCTGCAGCACGGGCTGAACTGACCTGGCGACCAGATGTAAATGATGCGTCAGAAGTCATAGAGCTTAACGGGATTATCACGCAGTATTCTCTGCCGATCCCGGCTCTCCGGCGCCCAGACCTGCATCAGATCGAGTAACACCGCATCGTCCGGCTTATGGCTGTCCGGTTCGGTCGGGTGCGGCCAGTCGCTGCCCCACAGCAGCCGTTCCGGGTTAATCTGTACCAGCTTCTGTGCCACCGGCGTCACATCGTTATAGCCCGGCGCGCCGGTTAAGGAGTCGATATAAACCCCGGAGAGTTTTATCCAGCTTTTCCCGCCATCCAGCATCCGCTGCAGCGTGGTAAACACCGGCGACGTAATGCCCTCCGGCTGCGGCACGTGCCCCATATGATCGATCACCACCGGGGTCGGGAGTTTTTGCAGCCGGCTTTCCAGTTCGGTTAAATGTTTACCAGAGGTCACCACCTGAATATGCCAGTTCAGGGGATTCACGCGTGCTGCTAACTTCTCCATATCATCGAGGTTAACCGCGCTGTAACGCAGATTGAACCGGATCCCCCTGACGCCCGCCTGATGCAGCTTCTGCAGTTCATCATCGGTGACCGACGAATCCAGCACCACCACGCCGCGCGCATTTCCCCCGCTCGCCGCCAGGCCATTCAGCAGGACGCTGTTATCGGTTCCGTAGCGGGAGGGCGTGACAATCACCATCCGGTTGATGCCCAGTCTCTGCTGAAGCTTCCGATAGTCTTCCAGTGAAGCGTTCGCCGGGTTCATCAGTTTTGTGCCAGGCACGGCAGGACAGCGGCTGTCGTACAGATGCATATGGCAATCGACGCTGCCTGGCGGTGGAATCAGCTGAGGTTTTTTCTCGCCCGAACTGTAAGGCACGTTTGCGAAAGCGGGAAACGTCGCCGCGAAAGCCAGCGCCGCGCCTGAGTGTAAGAAATGCCGACGGGTTAGTGACATTTATCCTCCTGATAATTAAGGTCATTAAAGCCGTTATCCAGACTTTCCGTTCCATCCTGAGCGCGACGTCATCATCCCGGCAAACTCTCCCGGTCGCCGCTATGACGGCGTTATGCTGACCTGACTGCGCCGGGCAAATTTTGCGCGCTGAAAATGTAACCCGTTGATTCAACCACTTTTGTCCGCCGGGTGCAGATGTGCGTGCCGCTTCTTTGACCGGTGTCTCTTTTTCAGGCGGGCACGGCGGACTGATTTCCTTTAATCCGCGCGACCCTGCCGGTGAACCGCACGCTCCGCGCGCAGCCGCCTGATCGGCAATCCCCCGGTGCGCTATCCTGTCAGAAATCGCGAGCCGCCTCGCAGCAGCACATCAGAGAGTGCAAAAGTGACACTTTTCTGTCGCCAGCCGCCCTGCCATTTGCCAGGATGGCTCCTGGCCGGTCAGGTTCACGGTCTGCGCATCAGGCTGGCATATGCCCTGCCCTATTCGTTATCATCTGATTATCCCGCGCGCCTGGAATCCCTTTCGGTTTCATGGGCGTTGACCGCCAGAAATTTACCGCATCAAAGATGAGTTAAAACCTTATGCAAGAGCCAACCGAAAAGGACTTTCCTTCTCACACGCCAATGATGCAGCAGTACCTGCGCCTCAAGGCCGAGCACCCTGACATTCTGCTGTTTTACCGTATGGGTGACTTCTACGAGCTGTTTTATGACGACGCGAAACGTGCCTCACAGCTGCTGGAGATTTCGCTGACCAAGCGCGGCGCGTCGGCGGGTGAACCGATTCCGATGGCCGGTGTACCCTATCATGCGGTTGAAGGGTATCTGGCTAAGCTGGTGCAGTTGGGCGAATCCGTGGCGATCTGCGAGCAGATCGGTGACCCGGCGCTGAGCAAAGGTCCGGTTGAGCGCAAAGTGGTGCGTATCGTTACGCCGGGAACCATCAGCGATGAGGCGCTGTTGCAGGAGCGACACGACAACCTGCTGGCGGCGATTGTGCAAAGTCCGCGGGGGTTTGGCTATGCCACGCTCGACATCAGCTCGGGCCGTTTTCGCCTCAGCGAACCTGCCGATGCCGAAACTATGGCGGCAGAGCTGCAGCGCACCAACCCGGCCGAGCTGCTCTACCCTGAAGATTTCCAGGCGATGTCACTGATCGATCAGCGTCGTGGCCTGCGCCGCCGTCCGCTGTGGGAGTTTGAGATCGACACCGCCCGGCAGCAGCTCAATCTGCAGTTCGGCACCCGTGACCTTAACGGGTTTGGCGTGGAGAATGCGCAGCTCGGACTGAGTGCGGCGGGCTGTCTGCTGCAGTATGCCAAAGATACCCAGCGCACCACCCTGCCGCACATCCGCTCGCTGAGCATGGAGCGGCAGCAGGACAGCATCATTATGGACGCGGCCACCCGCCGTAATCTGGAGATCACCCAGAACCTGGCAGGCGGCACCGACAACACCCTGGCGGCCGTGCTGGACAAAACGGTCACCCCGATGGGAAGCCGCATGCTCAAACGCTGGCTGCATATGCCGCTGCGCGACGTGCGCACGATCACCCAGCGTCAGGAGTCGATTGCAGAACTGCAGCCTCTCAGTGAGGTGCTTCAGCCGGTGTTGCGTCAGGTCGGCGATCTGGAACGAATCCTGGCCCGCCTGGCGCTGCGAACCGCCCGTCCGCGCGATCTGGCCCGCATGCGGCACGCTTTTCAGCAGCTGCCGGAGCTTAACCAGCTGCTGGCCGATGTTGAAGCGCCACAGCTGCAGAAGCTGCGCACCCAGATGGGCGAGTTCGCCGCGCTGCGTGAGCTGCTGGAGCAGGCGATCATCGACTCCCCGCCGGTGCTGATCCGCGACGGCGGCGTGATTGCCCCCGGTTACAACGCCGAGCTGGATGAGTGGCGTGCGCTGGCCGATGGTGCAACGGACTATCTCGACAGGCTGGAGATTCGCGAACGCGAGAAGCTGGGGCTGGATACCCTCAAAGTTGGCTTTAACGGCGTACACGGCTACTTCATCCAGGTAAGCCGCGCGCAGAGCCATCAGGTGCCGATGCACTATGTCCGTCGTCAGACCCTGAAAAATGCGGAACGCTACATTATCCCGGAGCTGAAAGAGTACGAAGACAAAGTACTGACCTCGAAGGGGAAAGCGCTGTCGCTGGAAAAAAGCCTCTATGAGGCGCTGTTCGATCAGCTGCTGCCGCATCTTGAAGCGTTGCAGCTGAGTGCCGCGGCGCTGGCAGAGCTGGATGTGCTGAGCAATCTGGCCGAGCGTGCCTGGACGCTGAACTACTGCCGGCCGGTGTTGCAGGATAAAGCCGGGATTAAAATCAGCGGCGGTCGCCATCCGGTGGTCGAACAGGTGCTGAAAGAGCCGTTTATTGCGAACCCGCTCTCCCTGGCCCCCCAGCGCAGAATGCTGATCATCACCGGTCCGAACATGGGCGGTAAAAGTACCTATATGCGTCAGGCGGCGCTGATTGCGCTGATGGCCTGGATTGGCAGTTTTGTTCCCGCCGATGAGACGCTGATTGGCCCGCTGGATCGCATCTTCACCCGCGTGGGTGCCGCTGACGATCTCGCTTCCGGACGCTCGACCTTTATGGTGGAGATGACCGAAACCGCCAATATCCTGCACAACGCCACCGAAAACAGTCTGGTGCTGATGGATGAGATTGGACGCGGTACCTCCACCTACGACGGCTTATCGCTGGCCTGGGCCTGTGCCGAAAACCTGGCCAACCGCATCAAGGCGATGACGCTGTTCGCGACCCATTACTTCGAGCTGACCACCCTGCCGGAGAAAATGGAGGGCGTGGTCAACGTTCACCTGGACGCGGTGGAGCACGGTGACACCATCGCCTTTATGCACAGCGTGCAGGAGGGGGCCGCCAGCAAGAGCTATGGTCTGGCCGTGGCAGCGCTGGCGGGGGTGCCCAAAGAGGTCATCAGACGCGCGCGCAGCAAGCTGAAAGAGCTGGAGACCGTCTCCAGTCACTCCGCCTCATCGACGGTCGATGGTTCTCAGCTGCCGCTGCTGGTTGAAGAGACCTCTCCGGCGGTAGAAGCCCTGGAGGCGCTGGACCCGGATACGCTGACGCCGCGTCAGGCGCTCGACTGGATCTATCGCCTTAAGTCGCTGGTCTGAAGGTTCGCCGTGCCGCGTGAAAGCGCGGACCGGCCCGCTACGTTTCTGCCTGACTTTTTCTGCAGGCATAAAAAAAGCGGTGGTTTTCACCACCGCTTTTCGCATTCAAGCTCAGATCAGTTATTCACGAAACAGTGCTTCAATGTTGAGGCCCTGCGCCTGCAGGATTTCGCGCAGACGGCGCAAACCTTCAACCTGAATCTGACGGACACGCTCACGGGTTAAGCCGATTTCACGGCCGACATCCTCAAGCGTTGCCGCTTCATAGCCCAACAGGCCGAAACGACGTGCCAGCACTTCACGCTGCTTGGCGTTCAGTTCGAACAGCCATTTGACGATGCTTTGTTTCATGTCATCGTCCTGCGTGGTGTCTTCCGGGCCGTTGTCTTTCTCATCGGCCAGAATATCCAGCAGCGCTTTTTCAGAATCCCCGCCTAATGGCGTGTCAACCGAGGTAATGCGTTCGTTGAGACGCAACATACGGCTTACGTCATCAACCGGTTTATCAAGCTGCTCCGCGATCTCTTCCGCACTCGGCTCATGGTCGAGCTTGTGGGACAGTTCACGCGCAGTACGCAGATAAACGTTCAGTTCTTTAACAATGTGAATCGGCAGACGGATAGTACGGGTTTGATTCATGATCGCCCGTTCAATGGTCTGACGAATCCACCAGGTGGCGTACGTTGAGAAACGGAACCCGCGCTCCGGGTCAAATTTCTCAACGGCGCGAATCAGGCCGAGGTTACCTTCTTCAATCAGGTCCAGCAGGGCTAAACCACGATTGCTGTAACGACGGGCGATTTTCACCACCAGGCGTAAGTTACTTTCGATCATACGGCGACGGGAAGGAATATCACCCCGCAATGCACGGCGAGCGAAGAAAACTTCTTCCTCTGCCGTTAACAACGGAGAATAGCCAATCTCCCCAAGATAGAGCTGCGTCGCATCTAAAACACGCTGCGTCGCACCCTGTGATAGCAACTCTTCTTCCGCTACGTCGCTATCACTGGCTTCGTTTTCAACGAGTGCTTTCTCGTCAAAAATTTCAGCTCCGTTCTCATCGAATTCCGCGTTCTCATGTAACTCGTTTACTTTCAGCGTATTCTGGCTCATAAGCGGCTCCTACCCGTGATTCCAGGGCAGAACATAAAAAGGGTCTGTTCTGCCGGATTATCGCTGCGGTAAATAACGCAACGGGTTTACGGATTTCCCCTTGTAACGAATTTCAAAATGTAATCTGACTGAACTGGTTCCGGTGCTACCCATGGTAGCGATCTTCTGCCCCGCCTTAACTTCCTGTTGTTCCCGAACCAGCATTGTATCGTTGTGGGCGTAGGCACTCAGGTAATCATCGTTGTGTTTAATGATGATTAAATTACCGTACCCCCGGAGTGCGTTACCTGCGTAAACCACGCGTCCTGATGCGGTGGAAACGACAGATTGTCCGCGCGTTCCGGCGATATCGATCCCTTTATTGCCACCTTCGGCGGCAGAGAAGTTATCGATAATCTTCCCATCGGTCGGCCAGCGCCAGCTTCCGACCGGCGTTGAACTGTTGGTGGTACTGCTCACCGTTGGGGGGGCGGTAACGACTGGAGCTGTTGTCGTTGCAACATTTGCTCCTTTCGAAGGCAACAATTTGCTGCCACCCGAATTACCCGAATCATCAGAATACGTAATAACAGGTTGCTGTGCAACAACAGGCGCTTTAATTTGTGGCGACGCCGGAACACCGCTCTGCGTTGCATCAGCAACGGTAATGGGATTTCCGCCCGTAATCGGCTGACCTGACCCATTTCCAATCTGCAGCGTTTGCCCCACATTCAGGCTATAGGGCGCCGGAACGTTGTTGCGCTGGGCTAAATCGCGGAAGTCGTTGCCGGTAATCCAGGCAATGTAAAACAATGTGTCACCGCGCTTAACGGTATATGTTTCACCGGAGTAACTGCCCTTTGGAATATTCTGATAACTGCGGTTGTACACAATCCGGCCATTTTGTGTCTCAACATTATCGCTGGTACTAATCATTCCACCGCTACGGGGAGCAGATCCTGAATTTGTGCTTAACATTTGTCCCTGGGCAGGTGTGGCAGGTACGCCGCCCGAAACCATGCCTGTGTCAGACGGGCTGCTGTTCATGCCGCCATTGTCGCCCACGCGACTGATGGGCGCCTGCGAGTTGTCGCTGGAGCTGCAGCCTGCCAGCCAGAAACCTACCAGTGAAAGCGCCGCCAGACGGCGTAACTGAAAAAGTGTGCTTCCCGTGCTCATTAATCCCCCGTGATGGCAACTCTGATCTATCTGTTTCACTGTATCTGCCAGCAGAATGCTCTGCGTGACGCGATAAAAGCTGTGTTTTCGTTAGGTAAACCGGATAGTAACAACATCAGGTACGTGGTGCCATGAAACAGTTGTGAAGAAATACGTAGAGGGTCAGGCCAGGTCGCCCTGCACCAGCGGAACAAAACGCACCGGCTCGATGGTCTCTTCCGTCACCTCTTTTCCCTGACGACGCAGCCGTTTCAGTACCTGCTGATCTTCCCCCACCGGCAGCACCATAATGCCGCCTTCTGCCAGCTGCGCTATCAGCGCAATCGGAATTTCCGGCGGGGCCGCCGTGACGATAATCGCATCGAACGGGCCTCGGGATGGCCAGCCCTGCCAGCCGTCGCCATGGCGGGTGGAGACATTGTGCAGATCGAGCTGTTTCAGCCGGCGCTTGGCCTGCCACTGCAGCCCTTTAATCCGCTCCACGGAATAGACGTGATCAACCAGGTGGGCCAGAATGGCGGTCTGATAACCCGAACCGGTGCCGATTTCCAGCACCCGCGAATGGGGATTCAGCCCGAGCAGCGCGGTCATCCGCGCTACCATGTAAGGCTGTGAGATGGTCTGACCGGAGCCGATAGGCAGGGCGACATTGTCCCAGGCCTTGTGCTCGAACGCCTCATCGATAAAGCGTTCGCGTGGCACCTCGCTGATGGCTTTCAGCAGGTTTTCGTCATGGATGCCCTGCTGACGCAGTTGTGACAGCAACGTCTCAATACGCCGATTCACCATGCCAGATTCACCTCAGCTTTCGCCAGCCAGTCGCTGAGCACCTCCTGTGCACTGTGCGCCGTTAAATCGACGTGCAGCGCGGTGACAGAGACATAACCCTGATCCACGGCGGCGAAGTCCGTATCCGGCCCGGCATCCAGTTTTTCACCCGGCGGGCCAATCCAGTAGAGGGTATTGCCGCGCGGGTCCTGCTGCGCAATCACCTGATCGGCCGGATGGCGGCTGCCACAGCGCGTCACGCGAATGCCCCGGAGTTCGGAGAGCGGCAGATCGGGCACGTTGATATTGAGAATGCGACCGGTGCGCAGCGGCTCATGCGTCAGCGCCCGGAGAAGCGCACAGGTCACCGCCGCGGCTGTCTCGTAGTGCTGATGACCATTGAGCGAAACGGCGATCGCCGGTAAGCCCAGGTGTCTCCCCTCCATCGCCGCCGCGACTGTACCGGAGTAAATCACATCATCCCCCAGGTTGGGACCGGCATTGATGCCTGACACCACAATATCGGGCCGCGGCTGCATCAGGGCATTCACCCCCAGATAGACACAGTCGGTCGGGGTACCCATCTGCACCGCGATATCGCCGTTTTCATGGGTGAACGTTCGCAGGGGCGTTTCCAGGGTGAGCGAGTTTGACGCACCGCTTCGGTTACGATCGGGGGCAACCACCTGCACGTCAGCAATCTGCCGCAGGGCTTTCGCCAGAGTCTGAATACCTGGCGCATGAATGCCGTCATCGTTGCTGAGCAATATCCGCATTTCGTTCTGACCTTTTTTTATTCGACTGGTCGCCGCGACTGAACCTGTCTGAACGGCATGGCAACAGGTGAGGAATGGGCGGCGATTTTTGCATTCTAGCGAGGCACGCAAGGAAGTGGTAGGCGTAAATCACACAGCAGAGGGGGGTTGCCGCAACATTCCCCACACAGCGGGTCAGGTTGCGGCGAAGATTACTCATCAATCTGATCGGACGCGTCGGCCTGAACCAGCAGTTCTCTGACGACGCTGGTGGCGAAGCTGCCTGCGGGCAGCCAGAACGTCAGCTCCAGCGTCACCTCATCCCACCAGCTCCAGCGCAGATCGCGCGGCACGACCAGCATGGCACGGCGTGCGGCATCCACCCGTTCGCGCTCAATCAGGCCGGTCAGCAGGGTTTCGCCAGCCAGCACCTGCTCTTCAAAAGCCAGCGCATCCGCCTGCGGACCCGGCTCGCCCCGCCCCGGCAGCGGCGCGGTGATGCGCAGTTCATGCTGTTCAACCCGACGCTGGCACGCTTCCAGCTCATCCGGCTGCGCAACAAACCAGCTGCCTCGCCCGGTCAGCTGCAGGGCATCGCCGTTAAGGACCTGACTCAGGCCACCCTGCTGCGCCAGACGCGCACTGGTCACCTGATTAAACAGCGCACTGCGCGCGGCAGAGAGCATCAGGCTGCGCTTGTTGCGATCGCGCAGGATAATCTCGTTACGCGCCCACTTCTCTGCGATCACCAGGTTATTGCCGCCGCGCCCGAAACGCTGCTCACCGAAATAGTTCGGCACACCCGCGTCACGAATCTGCGTCAGGCGCGTCTCAACCGCCTCACGGTCACTGATCTGGCGGATGACCAGCCGGAACGCATTTCCGGCCAGCGCGCCGGTGCGCAGCTTGCGCTTGTGGCGTACCGCCTGCAGGATCTCAACCCCCTCCAGCGCAAAACCGCGCAGATCGGGCATCGCATTCCCCGGCAGACGTAAACAGAGCGTCTGCTCCGTCACGGCATGGCGATCTTTCATCCCGGCATAGCTCATGTCACGCTGATGCACACCGAGATATTTCGCCAGCGCCTCCGCCACGAAGCGGGTATTCGCGCCCACTTTACGGATGCGCACCAGCAGATGCTCACCTTCCCCATCCGGGCCATAACCGAGATCTTCAACCACTACAAAATCTTCCGGGCTGGCTTTGATGACGCCGGTGGCAACGGGCGTGCCGTGCAGATAGTGAAGCGTCATTGAGTGTCGGCTTTCAGCAGCAGGGCCACCGCTTCGCAGGCGATCCCTTCACCGCGCCCGGTAAAGCCCAGCTTTTCGGTCGTGGTGGCTTTGACATTGACCGCATCCATGTGACATCCCAGATCCTCCGCGATGTTGATGCGCATCTGCGGCACATGCGGCAGCATTTTCGGCGCCTGGGCAATCAGGGTGACATCCACGTTACCGATGCGATAGCCTTTGGCTTCGATACGACGCCAGGCCTCGCGCAGCAGGCCGCGGCTGTCCGCGCCTTTAAACGCGGGATCGGTATCCGGAAACAGCTTGCCAATATCGCCCATGGCGACCGCGCCCAGCAGCGCATCCGTCAGCGCATGCAGCGCCACATCACCATCGGAATGGGCGATAAACCCCTGCTCAAACGGGATCCGCACACCGCCAATCACTAACGGACCCTCTCCGCCAAAGGCGTGAACGTCAAAACCGTGACCGATACGCATCATGCGCTCTCCTTTAATTGAATCTGACTCAGATAAAAAGCCGCCAGCGCCAGATCTTCTGGCCGGGTGACTTTGATGTTATCACTGCGTCCGCTGACCAGCAGCGGATGGTAGCCGCAATACTCCAGCGCCGAGGCCTCATCCGTAATGGTTGCGCCCTCGGTCAGTGCCCGCGTCAGGCAGGCTGTCAGCAGCGCATGCGGGAAAAACTGGGGGGTTAAGGCGTGCCAGAGATCGTCACGCTCTACCGTGTGGGCCACCGCGGCTTTGCCCGGCTCGCCACGTTTCATGGTGTCGCGCACCGGTGCGGCCAGAATCCCGCCGACGTGGCTCTGTTCGCGCACGTTGAGCAGCTGCTGCAGGTCGTCGGGATGCAGACAGGGACGGGCAGCATCGTGAACCAGAACCCACGCGGAACCCTGCGCGGCCTGCAGGCCAGCCAGCACCGATTCGGCGCGGGTCTCTCCGCCGGTAACCCTGAGCACGCGCGGATCGCGCGCCAGCGGCAGTGAGGCGAAGTGCTGATCGTCGGGACTGAGGGCGACAATAACCTGTTTAATGGCAGGATGGGAAAACAGACGTGCAATGCTGTGTTCCAGAAGGGTGTGCTGACCAATCGTCAGATACTGCTTAGGACAGGTTGCCTGCATGCGGCTGCCGATCCCGGCCGCGGGCACCACGGCAATCACATCCGCAAGGGAGGCCAGAGTATTCATGTTTTATCGTTGTTGGTTTTGCGCTGATTGTTGCGCGTTGCGTTTGTTCTGGTCAGGCACCAGACGATAGAAGGTCTCACCGGGCTTAATCATGCCCAGCTCATTGCGTGCACGCTCCTCGATCGCTTCCGAGCCGCCATTGAGGTCATCAATTTCGGCAAACAGCTGATCGTTGCGCGATTTCAGTTTGGCATTGTTAGCCTGTTGCACCGCGACATCATCATTGACGCGCGTATAGTCGTGGATGCCATTTTTCCCCAGCCACAATGAATATTGCAGCCAGCCGAGCAGCACCAGTAACAGTAACGTCAGTTTTCCCATCCCGCCCCCTTAAAACGGCCCAATCATCCCATAACTTTGCACAGGACTCCACACCAGCGGAGAAAATGGCGCGCTTTGCCGCGCGTCTGCACAAAATATGAATCAGCAGCGATTCCAGGGGGAAAAGATTTGTAACCGGCCGATGCGTTTGCACATCAGCGCAGGGGCATCAGCGCTTACCAGCCGGAGAGAAAAGAGAACATTAACCAGAAGAGAGAGACCACCAGAATCACGGTGGCGAGTGCGGTCCAGAGCCACTGTCCGCTGAGCAGGGTATTCAGGGCAATACCGGCGACCACCGCAACCGGCAGCAGCGCCAGAAAGAATGGCCAGGTATAAAGAAAGAAAAACAGCGTGTTGGAGCCGAACAGCAGGAACGGGATCGCCAGCGCACACCAGTAAGCGAGAAAGCCGATCACGCAGCCCGGCAGCAGTGAGCGCGGCTCATCCGGGGTGGTGTCATCTTTACGAGCGAGCAGTGGGGTTATGTTCTGCATAGGCATCCTGTTGGTGCGAGGGCGGCAAATCAGAGACGATTTGCCGCTGTCTCTTCAGGATCTGATGATATCGCGGTCACGCAGCAGGTCTAACAATTGGGCGGCCAGTTTTGTAACCAATTGTTCGCCATCCAGCTGAATTTCCGGGCTCTCCGGGGCTTCGTAAACGCTGTCGATGCCGGTGAAGTTTCGCAGTTCTCCGGCACGGGCTTTGCGGTATAACCCTTTAGGATCGCGCGCCTCGCACACCGCTAACGGCGTATCGACAAACACCTCGATAAACTGTCCCGGTTCCAGCAGATCGCGCACCATCTGCCGCTCGGCGCGATGCGGTGAAATAAAGGCGGTGAGCACCACTAATCCGGCATCCACCATCAGTTTCGCCACTTCGCCGACCCGACGGATATTCTCTTTACGGTCGTCATCGCTGAAACCGAGGTCACGGCACAGGCCGTGACGCACATTATCCCCATCCAGCAGATAGGTGCTGACACCGATGCGGTGCAGCGCCTGCTCCAGCGCACCGGCGACCGTGGATTTCCCCGAGCCCGACAGCCCGGTGAACCACAGCACCACGCCCTGATGGCCGTGCTGCTGTTCGCGTGCCGCGCGGGTGACCGGATGGTCATGCCACACCACGTTGTCGTCGTGCTGCGCCATTATTGACCGCCCAGCAGATCGCGCGCGTTCCAGTGTGGGAAGTGACGGCGCACCAGCGCATTCAGTTCCAGCTCAAAGGCGCTGAATTCACCTGTACTGGCCGGCACATCCTGGTTGGGCTGATGGATCATGCCCGCCCCGACCGTGACGTTGCTCAGGCGATCGATAAAGATCATGCCGCCGGTCACCGGGTTCTGCTGATAGCTGTCGAGCACCATCGGTTCATTGAAGACGATCTCAATGCGACCGATTCCGTTCAGCGGTAGCGCATCGACCTGATGGGTCGCCAGCGAGTTGATGTCGACCTGGTGCAGCACCTTTTCGACCCGGCCACGGGTTTTCTTACCGGCGATTTTCAGATCGTAGCTCTGACCCGCCTGCAGCGGCTGCTCCGCCATCCACACCACGTCTACGCTGGCCGACTGCACCGCCGTCAGCGTTTCGCTGGCGTCCACCAGCAGATCGCCACGGCTGATATCAATCTCATCCTGCAGCACCAGGGTAATCGCCTCCCCTGCTCCCGCGTCCTGCAGATCGCCATCAAAGGTCACAATGCGGGCAATCGTCGACTCCACGCCAGACGGCAGCACTTTAACGCGCTGACCCACCTGCACGCTGCCTGACGCCAGGGTACCGGCATAGCCACGGAAATCGAGGTTAGGACGGTTCACATACTGCACCGGGAAACGCATCGGCTGATGGTCGACAACGCGCTTCAGCTCCACGGTCTCCAGCACGTCCAGTAGCGTCGGGCCGGTGTACCACGGCATGGTCTGGCTGGCCGTCGCAACGTTATCCCCTTCCAGCGCCGACATCGGCACAAAGCGGATGTCGAGATCGTCCGGCAGCTGGGCGGCGAAATCGAGATAATCCTGTTTGATCGCCTCGAAGCGCTCCTGACTGTAGTCCACCAGATCCATCTTATTAATCGCCACCACCAGGTTCTTAATGCCCAGCAGCGTCGAGATAAAGCTGTGACGACGGGTCTGATCCAGCACGCCTTTTCGCGCGTCGATCAGCAGGATCGCCAGGTCGCAGGTAGACGCCCCGGTCGCCATGTTGCGGGTGTACTGCTCATGGCCCGGCGTGTCGGCAATAATGAATTTACGCTTTTCGGTCGAGAAGTAGCGGTAGGCCACGTCGATGGTAATGCCCTGCTCACGCTCCGCCTGCAGACCGTCCACCAGCAGCGCCAGATCGAGCTTCTCGCCCTGGGTGCCGTGACGTTTGCTGTCGTTGTGCAGTGAAGAGAGCTGGTCTTCATAGATCTGACGGGTGTCGTGCAGCAGACGCCCAATCAGGGTACTTTTTCCATCGTCCACGCTGCCGCAGGTCAGAAAACGCAGCAGGCTCTTGTGTTGCTGAGCGGTCAGCCAGGCTTCAACGCCGCCCTGGTCGGCAATCTGTTGTGCAATTACGGTATTCATCTGGCGTCTCCTTAGAAATAACCCTGGCGTTTTTTCAGTTCCATCGAACCGGACTGGTCGCGGTCGATCATGCGGCCCTGACGCTCACTGGTGGTGGACACCAGCATCTCTTCGATGATCTCCGGCAGCGTCTGCGCTTCGGACTCTACTGCGCCGGTCAGCGGCCAGCAGCCGAGGGTACGGAAACGGACCATCCGTTGGGTGATCTCTTCACCCGGCTGCAGATTGATACGATCGTCATCAATCATCATCAGCATGCCGTCACGCTCCAGCACCGGACGCGGCGCGGCGAGATAGAGCGGCACGATCTCGATGTTTTCCAGGAAGATGTACTGCCAGATATCCAGTTCGGTCCAGTTCGACAGCGGAAAAACGCGGATGCTTTCGCCCTTGTTGATCTGACCATTGTAGTTGTGCCACAGCTCAGGACGCTGGTTTTTCGGATCCCAGCGATGGAAGCGGTCACGGAACGAGTAGATACGCTCTTTGGCGCGCGACTTCTCTTCATCGCGACGTGCGCCGCCGAAGGCCGCGTCAAAACCATATTTGTCCAGGGCCTGCTTCAGCCCTTCCGTTTTCATGATATCGGTGTGTTTGGCGCTGCCGTGGACAAACGGGTTAATGCCCATCGCCACCCCTTCCGGGTTGCGGTGAACGATCAGCTCGGCACCCATCGCTTTCACGGTGCGGTCACGAAATTCATACATCTCGCGGAATTTCCAGCCGGTGTCCACATGCAGCAACGGAAACGGCAGCGTGCCCGGATAGAACGCTTTGCGTGCCAGGTGCAGCATGACCGAAGAGTCTTTGCCGATGGAGTACATCATCACCGGGTTGCTGAACTCTGCAGCCACTTCGCGAATGATATGGATGCTCTCCGCCTCCAGCTGACGCAGATGAGTGAGTCGTTTTTGGTCCATGATTTTCCCTCAAGCCAGATTGACAACGGCGGACTCGCGAGCCCCCTGCTGTGCTGAATGTTTAAACCAGGCGAGTTGCCCGTGCAGATTAACCACCTCTCCGATCACCAGCAGCGCCGGAGTAGGTGCCGAGGCGGCCAGCGCCTCAAGGTGTTCTAAGGTGCCGGTCAGCACCTGCTGATCCTGACGGGTGCCGCGACTGATCACCGCCACTGGCGTTGATGGTGCACGACCATGCTGAATCAGCGCCGCGCTGATAGCAGCCGCTTTAACCGTGCCCATGTAGATCGCCAGCGTCTGACGCGCACGCGCCAGCGATGGCCAGTCAATATCATCGCCATCGGGACGGCAGTGACCGGTAATAAACATCACGCTCTGGGCATAATCGCGGTGGGTCAGCGGAATCCCGGCATAGGCCGTCGCACCGGCAGCCGCGGTGACGCCCGGCACCACCTGGAACGGCACGCCCGCCTGCTGTGCCGCCTGCAGCTCTTCGCCGCCGCGGCCAAAGATAAAGGGATCGCCGCCCTTGAGGCGGACAACGCGCTTACCTTTCAGCGCCAGTGAAACCATCAACTGATTAATCTCTTCCTGCGGCAACGTATGCGCGCTGGCGCGTTTACCGACGCAGATGCGGTCGGCGTCACGACGCACCAGGTCCAGCACCTCTTCGCTGACCAGATGGTCATAGAGCACCACATCGGCTAACTGCATTACCTGCAGGCCACGCAGCGTCAGCAGGCCGCTGTCGCCCGGCCCGGCACCGACCAGAAAGATCTCGCCCTGACGGGTTGGCTCTTCCAGCAGTTCACGATCCAGCGTGCGCTTCGCCTCTTCGACGTTACCGGCGGACATCTGACTGGCGAACAGACCGTCGAAGGCCCGCTCCCAGAAACGCCGACGATCGGACATGCGGCTGAAGCGCTGTTTGACCTTATCGCGCCAGAGTCCGGCTACCTCCGCCATCTGACCCAGACTGGCGGGCAGCAGCGTTTCGATTTTTTCGCGCAGCATGCGTGCCAGTACCGGCGCGGTGCCGCTGGAGGAGATCGCTACTACCAGCGGTGAGCGGTCAACAATCGACGGGAAGATAAAGGTGCATTTTGGCTGGTCGTCGACCACGTTAACCAGCTTATGCCGCGCGTTAGCGGCTTCAAAAACCTGGGTGTTGAGATGGTTATCGTCGGTGGCAGCAATCACCAGGAAAACGCCATCCAGCTGAGCCGGATCAAATTCGGTCGCCACCCACTCCAGCTCCTGCTTATCCAGCAGTTCCTGCAGTTCCGGGCAGAGTTCACGAGAGGCGATCTGAACGCGCGCGCGGGCGCGACGCAGCAGTTCAATTTTTCGCGCCGCAATATCTCCACCGCCGACAACCAGAACCGGGCGGCCAGAGAGATCGGCAAAAAGAGGCAAATAGTCCACGTTAACCCTGATGTTTTAACTTTGTATTAACGGGACTATACGTCGCTGAGTTTATCCAGATGAAATTACGAATTGGAATGAGTAGTTACCGAATGGAATAACGGTGTCGCAAAGCACAGAATAATTTGATCTTAACAGATGAAATGTAATGGCTTTTTCGTGAACAGGCTCACAGATTCCTCCGCACCTGCTGCGCTGCAAAAGCAGATAAGTGCCAGCGCAAAGGTCTGCCTCTCTGTGCCGGAGGCGACAGCGCCCGATTCCACTAACAGGATTGCGGAACAAAAAGCGTATAATACGCCCGGCATGAGCGGCCCTGACCCCTGTACAGGCCCGCTCCGGACAAATAAAAAAAAGGATGCACTATGTTTTGTTCCCTCCGTCTGAGGGTTGCCACTCTTTTGTCTGGCGCACTCCTCTCCCCGCTGGCACTGGCACTGGCCACGCCGCCCGGCCAGTTTGCCGAGCAGCAGGTCCGGCACATCGCCACCTTTTTCCCGGGCCGGATGAGCGGCAGCCCGGCCGAGCTGATGGCGGCTGACTATCTGCAGCAGCAATTTACCGCGCTGGGTTATCAGACCAATACCCGCCAGTTCAACACCGGTTACAACTGGCAGGAAGAGGATGGCTCGCGGCGCTGGCACAAGCTGACCGCCACCTCGGTCATTGCCGCACGCGCCGGCAGCGTGCCGCAGGAGATCCTGATCGTGGCCCATCTGGATACCTGGACGCCGCTGAACAGCGCCCAGGTTCACCGCAATCTGGGCGGCCTGCGTCTGCAGGGGGTGGATGATAACGCCTCAGGGCTGGGCGTGATGCTGGAACTGGCGCAGCAGCTGAGTCAGAAACCGCTGCACTATGGCGTCCGCTTTGTGGCATTGAGCGCCGGAGAAGCCGATCTGCACGGCATGGATGACTACGTGGAGCGGATGAGCGCGCGTGAGAAGAAGAACACCCTGCTGGTCATCGATCTCAACAGCCTGATCACCGGCGATCACCTCTATTTTAACAGCGGCATGAATACGCCCCGGGCGGTACGCAAGCAGACCAGCGATCGGGCGCTGCTGCTGGCCCGCCAGCTCGGCATTCCCGCCGCCAGTCATCAGCTGACCCGCAAAGATGTCAGCGGGCTGAATGCCTTTGACAGGGCGGGCTTTCCGCTGCTGGATGTGACCGCCAGTAACTGGACGCTGGGAAATAAAGATGGCGCGCTGCAGCGTCACCGCAGCCGCCACTTTCCCGATGGCGTCACCCTCCATCAGACTGACCTGGATAATCTGAACTACCTTGACCGCTGGCTGCCGGGTCAGATAGCCCGGCGAACCCATGACAGTGTCAGCGTGCTGCTGCCGCTGCTCAGAGAACTGACCAATCCCAACGTGTGAGGATCTGACATGTACGTCGTCTTTCTGAATTACATTCGTCCGGTAGAGGAAGTTGAAACCCTGCTGGCTGGCCATATCGACTGGCTCAATCGCTATTTTGACGCGGACATTTTTATTGCGGCGGGACGTAAAGATCCGCGCACCGGCGGCATGCTGCTGGTGAGGGATATTGAGCGTGAACGGCTGGAGGCGATCTTAGCGGAAGATCCTTTTGTCGCCGTGGCGCAGTATGAGGTGACAAAGGTGAATGTAACGCGGGCAGCGGAAGCCTTCAGTGGCTTAACCGGCGTCTGAGACCGGGCAGTGACGCCCTTCTCTCCCGCCAGCCAGGGGGGAGAGAAGAGGCGCGGGATTCAGCCTTCGTGCAGGCCGCACTCACGCTTAAGACCGAAGAAGCGGGTCTCTTCTTCTGCCATACCCGGCTCCCACTTGCGGGTGGTGTGGGTATCGCCCACCGAGAGATAGCCCTCATCCCACAGCGGATGGTATTTCAGCTTATGCTGTTCCAGATACTGATGAATCTTCCGGTTATCCCAGTCGATAATCGGCAGCACCTTAAAGACGCCGCGCTGCACGCCCAGCACCGGCAGATTCGCCCGGCTGCCCGACTGATCGCGGCGCAAACCGGCAAACCAGGTCTGCGCGCCCAGGGTTTCCAGCGCGCGGTTCATCGGTTCGACTTTGTTGATCTCGTTGTACTTCTCAATCCCCTCGACGCCCTGCTCCCACAGTTTGCCGTAGCGCGCTTCCTGCCAGGCCGGAGAGGTTTCGGCGCGGAACACTTTGAGGTTGAGATTGAGCTGGTCAGCCAGCTCATCAATAAAACGATAAGTCTCCGGGAAGAGATAGCCGGTGTCGGTCAGGATCACCGGAATATCGGGCTGCTGACGCGTCACCAGGTGCAGCGACACCGCGGCCTGAATACCGAAGCTGGAGGAGAGCACATAGGCGCCCGGCAGATGCTCCAGCGCCCAGCTGACCCGCTCTTCTGCTGACGCCTTCTCCAGCTGCGCATTGGTCGCCGCCAGCGCCATTGCACGCTGGACTTTGGACATCTCATTCAGTGCTGCGAGGTCAGGATGACTCATTTTGCCTCCTCCCAAAAGTCGCGTGCCGGGTCCAGCACCGGCGCGACAATGCCCGCGCGGATGGTGAAGTCACCAAAGCCTTCTGCGGCCTGGCGCTCGGTGGCCCAGCGTCCCACCAGCTCATCAATGGTGGCGAGAATTTCGCTTTCGTTAATGTTCTCACGGTACATGCGGGGAATACGCGTTCCGGTGCGGTTTCCGCCCAGATGCAGGTTATAGCGGCCTGGCGCTTTACCCACCAGACCCAGCTCTGCCAGCATGGCACGACCACAACCGTTCGGACAACCGGTAACGCGTAACACTATGTGCTCATCACCGACGCCGTGCGCATGCATGATGCCCTCGACTTTGGTCACGAAGGCGGGCAGGAAGCGTTCTGCTTCCGCCATCGCCAGCGGACAGGTCGGGAAGGCCACGCAGGCCATCGAGTTTTCGCGCTGCGGCGTGACGTGATCCATCAGACCATGTTCACGGGCGATCGCTTCAATCTTCGCTTTCTCGCTCTCCGGCACGCCCGCCACAATCAGGTTCTGGTTGGCGGTCAGGCGGAAATCGCCCTGATGGACTTTCGCAATTTCAGCAATGCCGCTCTTCAGCGGACGGCCCGGATAGTCGAGCAGGCGACCATTCTCGATAAACAGCGTCAGGTGCCATTTATTGTCGATGCCTTTAATCCAGCCAATGCGATCGCCACGGGTGGTGAATTCATACGGGCGGATCGGCTCAAAGGTCACGCCGGCCCGTTTTTCCACTTCCGCCTTAAAGGTCTCGACGCCCACGCGCTCCAGGGTGTACTTGGTTTTGGCGTTTTTACGGTCGGTACGGTTACCCCAGTCGCGCTGGGTGGTGACAACCGCTTCAGCCACGTCGAGGATCTTATCCACCGGGAAGTAGCCAAACTCGCTGGCGGTGCGTGCGTAGGTCGCTTTGTTGCCGTGCTCAATCGACAGGCCGCCGCCCACCAGCAGGTTGAAGCCCACCAGCTTGCCGTTTTCAGCGATCGCTACGAAGTTCAGATCGTTGGCGTGCAGATCCACGTCGTTGTGCGGCGGGATCACCACCGTCGTTTTGAACTTACGCGGCAGATAGGTTTCACCGAGGATTGGCTCTTCATCGGTGGTCGCGATCTTTTCCTTATCCCACCAGATCTCGGCATAGGCACGGGTGCGCGGCAGCAGATGCTCAGAGAGCTTCTTCGCCCACTCATACGCTTCCTGATGCAGCTCCGACTCAACCGGGTTCGAGGTGCAGAGCACGTTACGGTTGACGTCGTTGGCGGTCGCCAGCGCGTCCAGCCCCACTTCGTGCAGCATCTGATGCGTCGGCTTCACGTTCTTTTTCAGAATGCCGTGAAACTGGAAGGTCTGACGGTTGGTCAGACGGATGCTGCCATAAAGGGTTTTGTCGGTGGCAAATCTGTCGATAGCCAGCCACTGGGTCGGCGTAATGATCCCGCCCGGCAGACGGCAGCGCAGCATCATGGCGTGGCGCGGCTCCAGCTTCTGCTCAGCACGCTCGGCACGGATGTCGCGATCGTCCTGCTGGTACATGCCGTGGAAACGGATCAGCAGGAAGTTGTCGCCGGTAAATCCACCGGTCAGACCCTCTTCCAGATCTTCTTTAATGGTGCCGCGCAGATAGTTGCTCTGCTTCTTCAGACGCTCAGCGTCGGTTAATTTGCCTTCTACAACCAGCGGTCCAGGGTGTTTATCGCTCATTAGTAAACGTCTCGCTGATAACGGCGCTCAATGCGCAGCTCACTTAAAAATTCGTCGGCCGTTTCACGATCCATTCCGCCGTGTTCGACCACCACATCCAGCAATGCCTGCTCGACGTCTTTTGCCATGCGATTGGCGTCGCCACAGACATAAAGATGCGCGCCCTCCTGAATCCAGCGCCACACTTCGGCACCTTTCGCGCGGATCTTATCCTGAACGTAAATCTTTTCAGCCTGATCGCGTGACCAGGCGAGGTCGATATGGGTCAGCAGACCATCCTTCACATATTTCTGCCACTCGACCTGATAGAGGAAATCCTCGGTGAAGTGGGGATTGCCAAAGAATAGCCAGTTTTTGCCGCCCGCACCGTCGTTATCGCGCTGCTGCATAAAGGCGCGGAAGGGAGCGATGCCGGTGCCCGGCCCGATCATGATGACCGGAGCATCCGGATCGGCCGGCAGGCGGAAGTTGTCGTTATGTTCGATGAACACCCGGACCTCGCCCTCTTCTTCGATCCGATCGGCCAGCCAGGTAGATGCGCCGCCGCCACGCTGGCGACCTTCGATATCAAAGCGAACGGCACCCACGGTGATATGCACTTCGGTATCGGTCTCTGCCTGAGAGGAGGCGATAGAGTAGAGTCGCGGCGTCAGCGGACGCAGCAGTCCGGTCAGCTGTTCTGCGCTGAGCTCAGACGGAGCCAGGCGCACCATGTCGACGATGGGGTACTGCTGCGCATAGTGCTGCAGCCTGGCTTTATCATCCACCAGTGCCAGCAGTTCGGCGTTACGCGACAGCTGAGCGTACTGCGCAACAATCTGCGCCGTATTCACCGTCAGCTCGAAATGCTTCTGCAGCGCCTCGGCCAGCGGCAGCGTGCGGCCCTGAACCTCAACCGGTTCATCGCCTTTCAGCCAGACCAGCTCCAGCAGTTCGCTAACCAGCGCCGCGTCGTTTTCATACCAGACGCCCAGTGCATCGCCGGGCTGGTAGCGCAGACCGGAGTCGCCCAGATCGATTTCGATATGGCGCACATCTTTGTCGGAATCCCGTCCGGTGATTTTCTGATTCACCGCCAGGCTGGCGCTGAGCGGCGCCTCTTTGCTGTAGGGGCTGGTGGTCACTTCGTTGACGCTGCCTGCCACTGTCGCGGCCGCCTGCGCCGGCGATTCAGTCGGCACGCGCGCTTTGAGGATCGCTGTCAGCGCACTGCGCCAGGCCGTGGCCTGCTCCGCATACTCGACATCCGCATCCACGCGATCAAGCAGGCGCTCGCCGCCCAGCTCGGCCAGTCGGCTGTCAAAATCTTTGCCCGCCTGACTGAAGAATTCATAGGAGGTGTCGCCCAGGCCAAACACGGCAAAGGCGGCCCCGTCCATTTTCGGTGCCTTTTTCGACATCAGGAACTTATGCAGCGCCACCGCCTCTTCAGGCGGTTCGCCCTCGCCCTGGGTCGAGGTGACGACGACCAGCATCTTTTCCTGGCCAATCTGTTTGAACTTGTAATCACCGGCGTTCACCAGGTTGACGTTCAGCTTCGCGGCCAGCAGGTCATCACGCAGCTGCTCGGCCAGACGACGGGCATTGCCGGTCTGTGAGGCGGAAAGCAGTGTGATAACCGGTGCTTCAGCGGCCGCCGCAGGCGGTGTGCTGCTGGCGACGGCACTACCCGGTGCCTGTTCTACCCTGCCCCAGAAATAGCCTGACAGCCACGCCAGTTGAGTCGGGGAATAATCTGTCGTCGCCGCCTGTAAGCGGGCGAGTTGTTCCGGAGAGAGCGGAAGCATTGAACCAGGTGCCTGAGTCGTCATCGCGTTAAAAATTCCAGTATCAGAAGTCCGGACCGTAAAATGGCGGAAGAGTGCGTAGGTTACCGGGCTGTATATTAACGATTAAATACGCCTTCGACATATCAAATAACCAAAATGACTAAATGGTTTTTCAGGTAGGATTAATCAGCAAAAGTGGTAAGCAAAGCGGCGCTATATCAGTTAATTAGCTGGACATCAGAGGAAGAGGGGTGAAGAAAAAGAACGCTTCGTGCGCAGCGGGTGCGAAAAAAGCGGTAATCAGGTAGAATCCAGCGGTTTTTTAATGTCTGAGAACCACTATGTCTACCACCCTGTTTAAAGAATTCCAGTTCGAGGCCGCGCACCATCTTCCGAATGTGCCGGCCGGACACAAATGTGGCCGTCTGCACGGTCATTCGTTCCTGGTTCGTCTGGAGATTACCGGCGAAGTGGATGCGCATACCGGCTGGGTTATGGATTTTGCTGAACTGAAAGCGGCGTTTAAGCCGGTCTACGATCGGCTGGACCACTACTACCTGAACGATATTCCCGGCCTGGAAAATCCCACCAGCGAAGTGCTGGCGAAATGGATCTGGGATCAGATGAAGCCGCAACTGCCGCTGTTAAGCGCGGTCATGATCAAAGAAACCTGTACTGCGGGCTGCGTTTACCGCGGCTGACCCTGTCGGATCGAATCCTTCGATCCGACGCGGCTCCCCTTTTTCGCCTCTGCTATCCCCTGCTCTGCACGCCCCCCTCCGCGCGCAGAAACCGCCGCGATGAAAATCAGGCGATATTGAGATATTTGTGGGTCTGCATCGACAGACGCCAGTTGCGGGCGATGCAGGTCTCAATGCAGAGGCGGGTCGCCTCCTCTTTGCGGCTGATGGGCTGAAGCGCGATGATGCGCGGTTTGCTGTCCTCAATGCCCGCCAGTAGCGCATCCAGTGCCTCGACATCACGCTGGCGCGCCACCGGATGTTTGATTTCATCAGCCCGGCTCAGGGCCTGCGGCAACACGTCGTAGCCGCCGCGCATGTTCACCTTCGGCGACACCGTCACCCAGGTCCGTTCAGAGCAGTGGATTTCGTGAGTGCCACTGGTCTCAATCTGGCACTGAAAACCCTGCTGTTCCAGCGCAGCGGTTAACGGGCGCAGATCGTATATCGCCGGTTCACCGCCGGTAATCACCACGTGCCGCGCCGTCCAGCCCTGCTGTTCGATGGCGCGAAGCAGGGTCGCCGCGTCGGCATCGCCCCAGGCGTCACTCTCCACCGTTTTGATCAAAATGTCGCCCAGCGAGGTCTCCCGATCTGCCCGTTTGTCCCAGGTATGTTTGGTATCGCACCAGCTACAGCCCACCGGGCATCCCTGCAGGCGGATAAAGAGAGCAGGCACGCCGGTGTAGTAACCTTCGCCCTGCAGTGTCTGGAACATTTCGTTAATCGGGTAGAACATTTTTTACTCGCCTGGATAAATCGGGGCGCTGATTATGGCAGATTTGTCGCGCAGCTCAACCACGCGTTGTGCCTTTTCTCCGCGCGCAGGGAACTGCACGGGCCGGCAGGATTGCCGCTTGATCGGGCCCTGCCATCCGTGACTGTACACTGCATAAACAAAAAGCCCCGCACAGGGCGGGGCTTTCTGTTTATGCGATGCCACGCAACGTGGCATCAGCACCGGGTCATTACTGACCTTTAACTTCTTTCAGACCGTTGAATGGCGCTTTAGAACCCAGCGCTTCTTCGATACGGATCAGCTGGTTGTACTTAGCAACACGGTCAGAGCGGCTCATTGAACCGGTTTTGATCTGGCCTGCTGCAGTACCAACCGCCAGGTCAGCGATGGTCGCATCTTCGGTTTCACCTGAACGGTGAGAAATCACCGCAGTGTAGCCCGCGTCTTTCGCCATTTTGATCGCAGCCAGAGTTTCGGTCAGAGAACCGATCTGGTTGAATTTGATCAGGATGGAGTTAGCGATACCTTTTTCGATACCTTCTTTCAGGATTTTGGTGTTGGTTACGAACAGGTCATCACCCACCAGCTGGATTTTGTCGCCCAGAACTTTGGTCTGGTAAGCGAAGCCGTTCCAGTCAGATTCGTCCAGGCCATCTTCGATAGAGACGATCGGATACTGTTTAGTCAGATCTTCCAGGAAGTGGGTGAACTCTTCAGAGGTGAACGCTTTACCGCCTTCACCGGCCAGAACATATTTGCCATCTTTGTAGAACTCAGATGCCGCACAGTCCATCGCCAGGGTGATGTCTTTGCCCAGCTCGTAGCCTGCTGCTTTTACCGCTTCTGCGATAACAGCCAGTGCTTCAGCGTTGGAACCCAGGTTTGGTGCGTAGCCGCCTTCGTCACCGACAGCGGTGCTCATGCCTTTGCTTTTCAGCACTTTTGCCAGGTTGTGGAACACTTCAGAACCCATACGGATGGCTTCTTTCACGTTAGCTGCGCCAACCGGCTGAATCATGAACTCCTGGATGTCGACGTTGTTGTCGGCATGTTCGCCACCGTTGATGATGTTCATCATTGGCAGAGGCATAGAGTATTTGCCTGGGGTGCCGTTCAGTTCAGCGATGTGCTCATACAGTGGCTGACCTTTAGACGCCGCCGCCGCTTTTGCCGCTGCCAGGGAAACAGCCAGAATGGCGTTTGCACCGAAGTTAGATTTGTTCTCAGTACCGTCCAGGTCGATCATGATCTTGTCGATGTTCGCCTGATCTTTCGCGTCTTTGCCTTTTACCGCTTCAGCAATCGGACCGTTTACTGCAGCAACGGCTTTGGTTACGCCTTTGCCCAGGAAACGTGATTTGTCACCGTCACGCAGTTCCAGCGCTTCGCGTGAACCGGTAGAAGCACCTGATGGCGCAGCGGCCAGGCCTACGAAACCGCCTTCCAGATGCACTTCAGCTTCAACAGTCGGGTTACCACGTGAGTCGATAATTTCGCGACCGATGACTTTTACGATTTTGGACATTACGATTTTCCTCAGTACAAGTTAGTCAATCCTAAGACAAACAACGCGCGAAAAGTTCGCGCGCTGTTTGTGAAACTTACTTCGCTAAACGCTTCTGATGCTCATGCGCGGCTTTCACAAAGCCGGCAAACAACGGATGGCCGTCGCGTGGTGTCGAGGTGAACTCCGGGTGGAACTGGCAAGCCACAAACCACGGATGGTTCGGGATCTCGATGATCTCAACCAGCTGATCATCACCAGAGCGACCCGCCACGCGCAGACCGGCTGCTTCAATCTGCTTTAACAGCATATTGTTGACTTCATAGCGGTGGCGATGGCGCTCAACGATGGTGTCAGAGCCGTAGAGCTGGCGAACCTGGCTGCCCGGCGTTAACTGACACTGCTGGCTGCCCAGACGCATGGTGCCGCCCAGATCGCTCTGCTCGCTGCGGACTTCGACGTTGCCCTCTTCGTCACGCCATTCGGTGATTAACGCCACCACCGGGTATTTACAGTCTGGCACAAATTCGGTGGAGTTGGCGCCCGGCATCCCGGCGACATTGCGCGCAAACTCCATCAGCGCGACCTGCATGCCCAGGCAGATACCCAGGTACGGCACATTGTTTTCACGCGCGTACTGCGCAGTCATCAGCTTGCCTTCCACACCGCGGTAACCGAAGCCACCCGGAATCAGAATCGCATCCAGATCTTTCAGCAATTCGACACCGCGTGATTCCACATCCTGCGAATCGATCAGTTTGATGTTCACGGTCACGCGATTTTTCAGGCCGCCATGTTTCAGCGCTTCGATCACGGACTTGTAGGCATCCGGCAGCTCAACATACTTGCCCACCATACCGATGGTGACTTCGCCACCCGGATTGGCTTCTTCGTAAATCACCTGCTCCCACTCGGCCAGGTTGGCTTCCGGTGCGTTCAGGTTGAAGCGCTTGCAGATATAGTCATCCAGGCCCTGCGATTTCAGCATGCCAGGAATCTTGTAGATGGAATCGACGTCCTTCAGCGAGATCACCGCTTTTTCAGGGACGTTACAGAACAGGGCGATTTTGGCGCGTTCGTTAGCCGGTACGGCACGGTCAGAACGGCAAATCAGCACGTCTGGCTGGATACCGATCGACAGCAGCTCTTTAACAGAGTGCTGAGTCGGTTTGGTTTTCACCTCACCCGCCGCCGCCATATAAGGCACCAGCGTCAGGTGCATGTACATGGTGTGCTCGCGGCCCACATCGACGGCCATCTGACGAATCGCTTCCAGGAACGGCAGCGATTCGATATCGCCTACCGTGCCGCCGATTTCGACCAGCACGACATCATGACCTTCGCCACCTTCAATGATGCGCTCTTTGATGGCGTTGGTGATGTGCGGGATAACCTGAATGGTTGCGCCCAGATAGTCGCCCCGGCGCTCTTTGCGCAGGACATCTGAGTAGATACGACCCGTGGTGAAGTTGTTGCGACGCGTCATTTTGGTGCGGATGAAGCGCTCGTAGTGACCCAGATCCAGGTCAGTTTCGGCGCCGTCGTCAGTGACGAAAACTTCGCCGTGCTGCGTCGGGCTCATGGTGCCTGGATCCACGTTGATATACGGGTCCAGCTTCATGATGGTCACGTTCAGACCACGGGCTTCGAGAATGGCTGCGAGGGAGGCTGCGGCAATGCCTTTACCCAGAGAGGAAACGACCCCGCCGGTCACAAAAATATAATTCGTTGTCATGCTGAACCTGAGAGTTTAGGTTTAAAGACGGTGGAATAACCAGGACGGGAAAACAGTATACTGGAAACCGCTATCAGCCACAATTGATGAATCACAGCCATCCTCCAACGCATTGCTGCGGCTAACATAGCGGATAGCCGCCAAAGAAATGTTGACGTACGTCACAAAGTTGATGGCGCGCTGAATCGTGTAAGCGCAAACGGCGACTTTATGCACAGCGCTGGAATAATCATCACTTCTCCCCGGCTTTGACCTGCTGCCAGGCGGCCTCCATCTGTTCCAGCGTCGCCCCCGGCATACTCAGTCCCTGCGCGGCAATTATCGCTTCCACCGCGCGGAAGCGGCGCTCAAACTTGTCGTTGGCCTTCTGCAGCGCGGTTTCTGCTTTGCTGCCCAGATGGCGCGACAGGTTGACGGTGGCGAACAGCAGATCGCCAATCTCCTCTTCCAGTTTTTCGCTGTCCACCACGCTCTGCTGCGCCTCGTGCATGACCTCATCAATCTCTTCATGCACTTTCGCCACCACCGGTCCCAGGGTGGTCCAGTCGAAGCCGACATTATGGCAACGCTTCTGGATTTTATGGGCGCGCATCAGCGCAGGCAGTGCTTTGGGGATATCGTCCAGCGCCGAATGCTGCGCTTTCTCTGCCCGTTCGGCGCTCTTAATCGCTTCCCAGTTTTTCAGCACCTCCGTGCTGGTTTCCGCCGTGGCCTCGCCAAAGATGTGCGGATGACGGCGCTCCAGCTTGTCGCTGATGGCGTGGCAGACATCCTCAAAGTTGAATCGATCCGCTTCACTCGCCATCTGGGCATAAAAGACCACCTGAAACAGCAGGTCGCCCAGCTCGCCGCGCAGGTCACTGAAATCTTCGCGCTGGATGGCGTCCAGCACCTCATAGGTCTCTTCCAGCGTATAGGGCGCGATGGTGGCAAAGGTCTGTTCACGATCCCACGGACAGCCATGCTCGGGATCGCGCAGGGTTTTCATAATGCCAAGCAGGCGCTCAATAGCGTTCATTCGGGTAGATCCTTGATTGATGGTCAGATGACAGGAAACAGAGAGGCGCATGACAGGCGCTGACGGATGCAGTAACGCGCGTCCGGCAGCGCCCCGGGGTGCAGATTGCGCCCGCGCAACCGCACGCTGCCGGTTGCCGCAGGGCCTGACTGACAATCAGTGCAGGCGACGGGCGTCAATGATATCAGAGACCTGGTTCAGACGCGCCAGGACACGTCCCAGTACCTGATGGTTGTAGATCTCGATGTCCATGTCGATGGTGGCGAGCTGTTTTTTGGTGTCGCTGCGGCTCGACACGCCCAGCACATTCACTTTCTCATTGGCAAGAATGGTGGTGATGTCGCGCAGCAGCCCGCTGCGATCGTTGGCCGTCACCCGCACCACCAGCGAATAGCCGCTGGAGTAACTTTCGCCCCACACCGCATCGACGATGCGTTCCGGGGCATGGGAAATCAGTTCGGCCAGCTGGTCGCAGTCGGCGCGGTGGATAGAGATGCCGCGCCCCTGGGTGATGAAACCGACAATATCGTCGCCCGGGATCGGCTGGCAGCAGCGGGCGATATGGTGCATCAGATTGCCCACCCCTTCCACGACCACACGCCCGCTCTCTTTGCGCGCTGGCGGAGTGTAGGCTTTCTGCGTCAGCTGGCGCAGCGCCTCGCGATCTTCCTCTTCGGCGCTCGGCTTGTTCAGCTTCGCCTGCAGGAAGTTCACCATCTGGTTGAGACGAATATCGCCGCCGCCAATCGCCGCCAGCAGCTCTTCAAGCGAGGTCACGTTATAGCGCGGCAGCAGCAGTTTTTCCGCCTCGCGCAGGCTGATATCGAACTGGTTCAGCTCGTTATCCAGAATCTGCCGTCCGGCGGCAATGTTCTTGTCGCGATCCTGCTTGCGGAACCAGTTGTGGATCTTCGAGCGTCCGCGGCTGGTGGTGATGTAGCCCAGGTTCGGGTTGAGCCAGTCGCGACTCGGGTTCGGCTGCTTCTGGGTAATCACCTCAACCTGGTCGCCCATCTGCAACTGATAGGTAAACGGCACAATGCGGCCGCCGATTTTTGCGCCGATGCAGCGGTGACCGATGTCGCTGTGAATATGGTAGGCAAAGTCGAGCGGTGTCGATCCGGCAGGCAGATCCACCACGTCCCCTTTCGGAGTAAAGACGTAGACCCGGTCATCAAACACCTGGCTGCGCACCTCTTCAAGCAGCTCGCCCGAGTCCGCCATCTCCTCCTGCCAGCTAATCAGCTTACGCAGCCAGGCGATGCGCTCTTCGTGGCCGGCAGCACCACGCGCGCTGCTCGAGGTTGGGCCCTCTTTGTATTTCCAGTGCGCCGCCACCCCCAGCTCCGCATCTTCATGCATCTGGCGGGTACGGATCTGGATCTCCACCGTTTTGCCCTGCGGGCCTAACACCACGGTATGAATCGACTGATAGCCGTTGGGTTTCGGGTTGGCGACATAGTCATCAAACTCGCTGGGCAGATGGCGATAGAGCGTATGCACCGTGCCCAGCGCGCCGTAGCAATCCTGCAGGCGATCGGCCACGATGCGCACCGCCCGCACATCAAACAGCTCATCAAAGGCCAGCGACTTTTTCTGCATCTTACGCCAGATGCTGTAGATATGTTTCGGACGACCGTAGACCTCGGCTCGCACGCCCTCTTTGGCCATCTCTTTGCGCAGGTTGCTGACGAAGTTGTCGATATACTGCTCGCGGTCGATACGCCGCTCATGCAGTAACCGGGCGATATGCTTGTATTCGTCGGGATGCAGGTAGCGGAAGCAGTAATCTTCCAGCTCCCATTTGAGCTGACCGATGCCGAGACGATTGGCCAGCGGGGCATAGATGTTGGTGCTCTCTTTGGCCGCCAGCACCCGCTCATCTTCCGGCGCATCTTTCATTTCGCGCAGGTTCATGATGCGTTCGGCCAGCTTCAGCACCACGCAGCGGAAATCTTCGACCATCGCCAGCAGCATACGGCGGACGTTATCGACCTGTTCAGAGGCCATGGAGTCGTTGTGAATCGCTTTCAGCTGGCGGATGGCGTCCATGTCGCGCACGCCGTGCACCAGCGAGACGATGCCTTTGCCGACGGCGGTTTCCAGCTCCTCCTCACTCACCACTTCATCGTTAGCCAGCGGGAAGATCAGCGCCGCACAGAGGCTTTCGATATCCATGCTGAGCATGGAGAGGATTTCCACCATCTCGATCCCGCGCCACAGCAGCAGCGACTGATCGGGATGGTCCTGCGTCTGCGCTTCACAGTAGCGCCAGGTATCGGCAACGCGTTGACATGATTGCGGGTTGGCGATACCGAGACTGGCGATCCACTGGTCGAGGGCAAATTCCCCCTCAGTATTTAAATGCGCACTTCTGACCGCAACCATAACCTCTCCTGCACAACGACATACATCGCTTATGTTTTTCTGAACAGCACCATGGATTCGAGATGACGGGTATGAGGGAACATATCCAGCATCGCGACCCTTTCCAATTGGTAGCCTGCCGACAGCAAGACCTGACTGTCGCGGGCGAGTGTTGTTGGATTACACGACACATAGACCACGCGTTCTGGCGCAAGTTTAACCACATGTGCCATTACGCCCGCAGCCCCGGCGCGTGCCGGATCGAGTAATACCTTGTTAAATCCCTGTGCCGCCCACGGCTGGCGCGACACCGTCTCTTCCAGATTATGCTGAAAAAAACTGACGTTTTTAAGATTATTCGAATCAGCATTATACGCTGCCTGCCGCACTAATGCTGCAACCCCCTCCACACCAACCACATTTTGTACGAAGATTCCTATAGGAAGTGTGAAGTTTCCCATGCCGCAAAAGAGATCCAGAACCCGGTCTTCCGGTTGCAGATCGAGCCAGGCTATCGCCTTTGCCACCATCTGCTGATTCACCGCATCGTTAACCTGAATAAAGTCCTGTGGACTGAAGGTTAGCTTAAGCTGGTGAGAGTGATAAAAAGGTGTCTGAGTCGTTAGCGACGTTAACCCTTCATCACCCGCATCCAGGAAGAGCATCAGCTGATGCTTATGCGAAAACTGTTCCAGTTTTTCACGGTCGTCCGGGTGCAGCGCATCAAGATGGCGCAGGATCATCAGCGGGCCGTTATCCGCCAGCACCAGTTCCACATGACCGAGACGCCTGACGGCGCGCAGTGCACTCAGGCAGTGGTGCAGCGGCACCAGCAATGCCTCAAGTTCGGGCACTAAAACGGGGCAGTGCTGAATATCGACCAGATCGTTGCTCGCCTCCTGGCGAAATCCCATCTGCAGCCGCTGCGCTTTATTCTGCCACTGCAGACCCAGACGGGCGCGACGCCGGTAGCCCCAGGGTTCACCGGCGATCACCTCCTCCACCGCGATCGTCTGCGCGGCGGCCTGGCTCAGCATCCGGCTCAGCGCCTGAGCTTTGCTCTGCTGCTGCAGCTCCACCTCTGCATGCTGCTGCTGGCAGCCACCGCAGCGATCAAAGTGGGGACAGCGCGGTGCAACGCGTGCCGGACTGCGGCTGAGCAGCCGTTTCACTTTCCCCCGGGCAAACTGGCGTTTATCCTCTGTCAGCGTGATCTCCGCCTGCTCACCCGGCAAGGCACCGGCGACAAAAATCGTTTTGCCTTTGTGACGCGCCACGCCCTGACCGAACGGATCGAGCTCATCGATGGTGACGGTGATCCGCTGTTGTGTCGCCACGCGCTGTTTTGCAACGTAAAATTGCGCCATAGTGTTATCAGTTCTCTTTATCGAAACGACCTGCACGGTGCTGTCGACAGGATGTGCAGGGAGGTTAATGCCGGAGTAGCCAGGCGACTATTATGACCAAATACAGCCTGCGGGCGCGAATGATGATTTTAATTCTGGCACCCACGCTGATGGTTGGCCTGCTGCTCAGCTCATTTTTTGTGGTCCATCGCTACAATGAACTGCAGCGCCAGGTGATCGATGCTGGGGCGAATATCATCGAACCGCTGGCTATCTCCAGCGAATACAGCATGACCTGGGACGATCGCGATGCGATGCGGGAGCTGGTGAGTTTACTGCACCGCCGCCACTCCGGCATCGTCCGGGCGATCTCCGTGTTTGATAATCATAACCAGCTCTACGTGACCTCCAATAACCGGCAGAATCTCAGCCTGCTGCAGCAGGAAGATATCCACGCCCTGCCCGATGATGTCTCCATGGAGCGTCACGGTAATTTGTTGATTCTGCGCACGCCGATCACGGCCGAGCGTTACGATCTGGATGAATTACCCGATGAAAAGGTCAAACCCTCGGGTAACCCCCTGGGCTATGTGGCGATTGAACTCGATCTGCAGTCGGTGCGCCTGCAGCAGTATAAAGAGGTGTTTGTCGCCACCCTGATGCTGCTCTTCTGCCTCTGCCTTGCGATGCTGTTTGCCTATCGGCTGATGCGTGATGTCACCGGCCCGATCCGCAACATGGTGACCACCGTTGACCGCATCCGCCGCGGTCAGCTCGACAGCCGCGTTGAGGGGTACATGCTGGGCGAACTCAGCACGCTGAAAAACGGCATCAACGCCATGGCGATGTCGCTGACCGCCTATCACGAAGAGATGCAGCACAACATCGACCAGGCGACGTACGATCTGCGGGAAACGCTGGAGCAGCTGGAGATTCAGAACGTCGAACTGGATCTGGCGAAGAAGCGCGCTCAGGAAGCGGCGCGCATCAAATCGGAGTTCCTGGCAAACATGTCGCACGAGCTGCGAACGCCGCTTAATGGCGTGCTGGGCTTTACCCGCCAGATGCTGAAAACTCAGCTGCGCACGACCCAGCGCGACTACATGCAGACCATCGAGCGCTCGGCAAACAACCTGCTCAGCATCATTAACGACGTGCTCGATTTTTCGAAGCTGGAAGCGGGCAAGCTGATGCTGGAGGCGATCCCCTTCCCTCTGCGTGCCACCCTGGATGAGACCCTGGTGCTGCTGGCCCCGTCGGCGCATGACAAGGGGCTGGAGCTGACGGTGGTGTGCGACAGCAGCGTGCCGGACAACGTCATCGGCGATGCGCTGCGCCTGCAGCAGATTCTGATCAACCTGATTGGCAACGCCATCAAGTTTACTGAACAGGGCCATATCGGCCTGCGCGTCACGCAGCGCGTTATGACCCAGACGCGCGTCGAGCTGGAGATTCAGGTAGAGGATAGCGGCATCGGTATCTCTGAGCAGCAGCAGACGCAGCTGTTTCAGGCGTTCCGCCAGGCCGACGCCAGTATTTCGCGCCGTCATGGCGGCACCGGGCTGGGGCTGGTCATCACCCAGAAACTGGTGCGGGAGATGGGCGGGGATATCACCTTCAGCAGCCAGCCGGATCAGGGCTCTACCTTTGTGATTCGCGTGCAGCTGGATCTCAACCCCAACGCGCCCGGTATGCCGCGCGTGCTGGAAGCGCTGTCACAGTCCCGCATCGCCTATGTCGAGGCGGATGCCACCGTCGCCCGCGCGGCGCTGGAGATGCTGAGCGCCACGCCGTTGCAGATCGACTACAGCGAAACGCTGGAGGGCCTGCCGGCGTCCCACTATCCGCTGCTGCTGATGGCGATGCCGGTCAGCATCAGCCAGCCCGAGCTGCTGAACGAGGGGAGGATCAATGCGCTGCTGGATCGGGCAGATAATGTGCTGATGGCCCTGCCCAGCCCGATGATGCTGCTGGCTGATGAACTGAAGGTGCGCGGCATTGACGGCTGCATTGCGAAGCCAATCTCCCTGACGCGACTCCTGCCGATGCTGCTGGATCTGCACACCCGCCAGATCAGCGAGCTGCCCTTCTCCCCGCGCCTGCCGCTGACGGTGATGGCAGTGGATGATAACCCTGCCAACCTCAAGCTGATTGGTGCGCTGCTGGAGGAGCAGGTGCAGAATATCCTGCTGTGCAGCAGCGCCGAACACGCTATCCGCGAGGCGCGCCAGCAGTCGCTGGATGTGATTCTGATGGATATTCAGATGCCTGACATTGATGGTATTCGCGCCAGCGAAATCATCCGTGGTCTGCCGCTGCACGCCACGACCCCCATCGTGGCGGTGACCGCTCACGCCATTGATGGCGAACGCGAGCAGCTCATCAAAGCGGGCATGAATGACTATCTTGCCAAACCAATTGATGAGAGCAAGTTGAGGCAGCTGCTGGCGCGCTATACGCCCGCACCGGTGGTCGCCGTGCCGGAACTGCCGCCGATACTGCCGACGCTCGACTGGCAGCTGGCACTGCGGCAGGCGGCGAATAAACCCGACCTGGCACGGGATCTGCTGCGGATGCTGCTGGAGTTTTTACCGGAAGTTCACGCGAAGATGGCGCAGTTTATGGCCGCCAATGAGGTCACGGCCCTGCGGGAGATTATTCACAAGCTGCACGGCAGTGCCAGCTACAGCGGCGTGCCGCGCATGAAGCAGCTCTGCCACCAGCTGGAGAGAGAGCTGCTGCAGGCCAGCGATATTGCCGCCCTGGAGCCGGAACTGCTGGAGCTGCAGGATGAGATGGAGAACGTGGCGCGTGAAGCCCGGCAGCTGCTGGGCATCGGGTAATCCGGGGCTGGCCGCAGGATCAGTGAAAGCCGGCCAGCTTTAGCGTGGCGGCGACGTTACGCGCCGTCATCGTTACATTTTTGCCGGCCGTGGCGAGCGCCTCATCCAGCGTGCAGATGCTGTAGAGCACGCTGAACACCGCATCGATACCATGCTGATGCACCACCCCCACATCCGCCGTCAGGCTGCCGGCGATGCCTATCACCGGCTTGTTGAAGCGCTTTGCCACGCTGGCGACCCCCACCGGCACCTTGCCATTGATACTCTGGCTGTCGATGCGGCCTTCCCCGGTGATCACGAGGTCGGCATCTTTTACCTGCTCCGCCAGCCCCAGCGCCTCCGTGACAATTTCGATGCCGCGCCGCAGTTCTGCCTGGCAAAAGGCGTGCAGCGCCGCCCCCATGCCGCCCGCCGCACCGCCGCCGGGGATATGCAGCACGTCGATATCGAGGTCGCGCTGAATAATCGCGGCGTAGTGGGTCAGCGCCTGATCGAGCTGCTGCACCAGTGCCGGTGTCGCCCCTTTCTGCGGACCGAAAACAGCCGAAGCGCCCTCTTTTCCGGTCAGCGGATTGGTGACGTCACACGCCACCTCAATGCGGCACTGCCGAAGACGGGCATCCAGTGCATCAATCTCAATGGAAGCGAGGTCAGGCAGCGACCCGCCGCCGTAACCAATCTGCTGGCCGCGATCATCCAGCAGCCGGGCGCCCAGCGCCTGCATCATCCCGGCGCCGCCATCGTTGGTCGCACTACCGCCAATGCCAATAATGATGTGGCCGACCCCTTTATCCAGCGCATGCCGGATCAGCTCGCCGGTGCCGAACGAGGTGGTGATCAGCGGATCGCGCTGGGCGGCGGGCACGCGCTCCAGTCCGCTGGCCGCCGCCATTTCGATATAGGCGGTGGACGCATCGCCGGAGAGGCCATAGAAAGCCTCGACCTGTGTGCCCAGTGGCCCGGTCACCTTCAGCCTGACGATGTTTCCTTTCGTCGCCGCGACCATCGCTTCTACCGTTCCTTCGCCGCCGTCGGCGACCGGTATTTTCACGTAGTGGGCATCGGGAAAGATGTCACGGAATCCCGCTTCAATCGCCGATGCCACCTCCAGGGCGGATAAACTCTCTTTATATGAATCCGGTGCGATTACGATTTTCATAGGCAATCCGAGCACAGTTGAGTCATTGAAACGGTGCTGAACCCGGCCGGTTTCCGCGGAGACCGGCACCGGGATTTAGCGGGCGATTTCAACCTTCGCTAACTTCTCATAATAGCAGGCCAGCGCACTGTGGTCGGACGTTCCCTGGCCATCATTACGCAGCGCCTGCATCATCTCCATCACCGCCGCCGTCAGCGGCAGATGTGCGCCCAGCGTGTGCGAGGTATCCAGGGCGTTCGCCAGATCCTTGATATGCAGGTCGATGCGGAAGCCTGGTCTGAAGTTGCGATCCATCACCATCGGCGCTTTCGCCTCCAGCACCGTGCTGCCCGCCAGGCCGCCACGAATCGCCTGGAACACCAGCTCCGGACTGACCCCCGCTTTGGTCGCCAGCGACAGGGCTTCGGACATCGCCGCGATGTTCAGCGCGACAATCACCTGATTGGCCAGCTTGGTGACGTTGCCTGCGCCGATATCACCGGTGTGCACCACCGATCCCGCCATCGCCTTCATGATGTCGTAACAGCGATCAAACACCGCTTTCTCTCCGCCGGCCATGACGGAAAGCGTGCCTTCAATCGCTTTCGGCTCCCCGCCGCTGACCGGGGCGTCCAGCATGCTGATCCCTTTCTCTGCCAGCGCATCGTGCACTTCCCGGCTCGCCAGCGGCGCAATCGAGCTCATGTCGATCACCACCAGGCCCGGCTTCGCGCCTTCGATAATGCCGCCCTCTCCCAGACAGACCGCTTTCACCTGCGGCGAGTTGGGCACCATGGTAATGACCACCTCGCACTGCTCAGCCACCTCTTTCGGCGAGGTTGCCACGGTCGCGCCCAGTTCAGCCAGTTCAGCTTCATTGCTGGCGTGGTGATCGCGCACCACCAGTGAATAGCCCGCTTTCAGCAGATTTTTGCTCATGGGTTTACCCATGATGCCCAGGCCAATAAATCCAATCTTCATTGCATGTCTCCTTGCTGCTTAGCGCTTAAATTTGTCGCACAACGCCTGGGTGGCGCTGCGGAATACCCCGAGATCGCTGCCGACCGCCACAAAGGTGGCTCCCCACTCCAGATAACGACGGGCGTCCGCCTCCACCGGGGCCAGAATGCCCGCCGGCTTCCCGGCCGCTCTGGCACGGTCAAAAATGTGTTTAATCACGTCCAGCACCTCCGGGTGGGCGGGCTGGCCGAGGTAGCCCAGCGCCGCAGAGAGATCGCCCGGCCCGACGAAGATGCCGTCCACGCCGTCGACTGCGGCTATGGCGTCGATGTGGTCAACCGCCTGCCGGGTTTCGATCTGCACCAGCACGGTGATGTTGTCATTGATGCTCTGGTTGTAATCCGGCAGGGTGCCGTACATGTTGCTGCGATGGGAGACCGACACGCCGCGAATACCGGCGGGCGGATAGCGGGTTGAGGCGACCGCGCGCCGCGCCTCCTCTTCTGTCTCAACAAAGGGCACGAGGAAGTTGTTAAACCCGATATCCAGCAGGCGCTTGATGATCACCGGCTCGTTGCAGGGCGGCCGTACGACCGGCGCACTGTGGCTCCCTTTCAGCGCCATCAGCTGTGGCACAAACGTGGTGATATCGTTGGGCGCATGCTCCCCATCCAGCACCAGCCAGTCAAAACCGGCCAGCCCCAGGATTTCGGTAGAGATCGGACTGGCCAGCGCGCACCAGCTGCCAATCAGGGTTTCACCCGCTAACAGGCGACGACGAAATCCGTTGGGCCAGGCTGCATTACTCATGGTTGAACTCCTGTGACGACGGCTCCGCGTGAGCCAGAAAGATTAACGAACCAGGCACGGACGTTTGTTATCGAAAGTCCAGCCTGGCACCAGGAACTGCATCGCTTCGGCATCGTCACGCGCGCCCAGCCCCTGCTTCTGATAAAGCGCGTGGGCCTGCATCACCTGATCCATATCCAGCTCGATACCGAGACCGGGCTTCTGCGGCACCTGCACCATGCCGCCTTTGATCAGGAACGGCTCTCTGGTGAGACGCTGATTCCCCTCCTGCCAGATCCAGTGGGTATCGATGGCGGTGATCGCGCCCGGCGCGGCCGCGGCAACGTGGGTAAACATCGCCAGCGAAATGTCGAAGTGATTATTAGAGTGGGAGCCCCAGGTCAGGCCGAAGTCGTGGCACATCTGTGCGACCCGCACCGAGCCCTGCATCGTCCAGAAATGGGGGTCGGCCAGCGGAATATCGACCGACTGCAGCGACAGGGTGTGTCCCATCTGCCGCCAGTCGGTGGCGATCATATTGGTGGCGGTAGGCATGCCGGTCGCGCGGCGGAACTCCGCCATCACTTCCCGCCCGGAGTAGCCCTGCTCCGCGCCACAGGGATCTTCTGCGTAGGCGAGCACGCCCTTGAGCTGTTTGCCGAGCAGGATCGCCTCATTGAGCGACCAGGCACCATTGGGATCGAGGGTAATACGCGCCGTGGGAAAGCGTTTTGCCAGCGCCGTCACCGCTTCGGCCTCTTCGCCGCCGCGCAGCACACCGCCTTTGAGTTTGAAGTCGTTGAAGCCATATTTCTCATAGGCGGCCTCCGCCAGGCGCACCACGGCCTCAGGGGTCAGCGCCTCTTCATGACGCAGGCGATACCAGTCGCACGGATCGTCCGGCTGGCTCTGATATGGCAGGGCGGTTTTTCTGCGGTCGCCGATATAGAAGAGGTAGCCGAGCATCTCCACGCGGTCGCGCTGTTGCCCGTCACCCAGCAGCGAGGCGACGTTAACGCCCAGGTGCTGACCCAGCAGATCCAGCAGTGCTGCCTCAATGCCGGTGACCACATGGATTGTGGTGCGCAGATCAAAGGTCTGGTTGCCGCGACCGGCCGCATCCCGATCGGCAAAGGTCGTGCGCACCAGGCTGAGGGTATTTTTATATTCGCCCAGCGTTTTGCCGACCACCAGCGAGGCGGCATCTTCCAGCGTCTGACGAATTTTCTCCCCGCCGGGGATTTCACCGACACCGGTATGTCCGGCGTTATCTTTGATAATGACAATGTTGCGGGTGAAGAATGGCGAGTGCGCGCCGCTGAGATTCAGCAGCATACTGTCGTAGCCGGCAACCGGGATCACCTGCATGGCGGTCACTTTAGGTGTTGAACTCATCTCCTGCTCCTTATGCTGTTGCACGGCCAAATGCCGGGCGCTTGCGATCAAATGTCCAGCCGGGGATCAGATACTGCATCGCCGTGGCGTCGTTGCGCGCACCGGCGGGCAGTGACTGATAGAGCTCACTGGCTTTGTGCACCTGGTCCCAGTCGAGCTCGATCCCCAGACCCGGCGCATCCGGCACGGCAATCTTTCCGTTGCGGATTTGCAGCGGGTTTTTCGTCAGGCGCTGATCGCCCTCCTGCCAGATCCAGTGGGTGTCAATCGCGGTCGGGTTACCTGGCGCGGCCGCACCGACATGGGTGAACATCGCCAGCGAAATATCGAAATGGTTATTGGAATGGCAGCCCCACGTCAGGCCCCACTCATCGCACAGCTGGGCGACCCGCACGGCCCCGCTCAGCGTCCAGAAGTGCGGGTCCGCCAGCGGGATGTCGACCGCGTTAACCATCACCGCGTGGTTCATCTCCCGCCAGTTGGTGGCGATCATATTGGTGGCGACCGGCAGGCCGGTCGCGCGCCGGAACTCGGCCATCACTTCACGTCCCGAATAGCCCTGCTCTGCCCCGCAGGGGTCTTCGGCGTAGCTCAGCACATCCTGCATCCCCTTACAGAGCATGATGGCCTCATCCAGCCGCCATGCCCCGTTGGGGTCCACCGTGATGCGCGCGCCGGGAAAACGCTGCTTCAGCGCCACCGCCGTGGCGATCTCCTGCTCGCCCGGCAGCACGCCCCCTTTAAGTTTGAAATCTTTAAAGCCATAGCGATCCGCCGCCGCCTCCGCCAGTCGCACTACCGCTTCGCTGGTGAGCGCCTCCTGATGACGCAGGTGATACCAGTCGTGGCTGGCCTGCTCGCCACTCTGATAGGGCAGATCGGTTTTGCGGCGGTCACCGAGATAGAAGAGATAGCCCAGCACCGTGACTTCATCCCGCTGTTTGCCCGGCCCCAGCAGTTCCGCCACCGGCACGCCCAGACACTGTCCCAGCAGGTCGAGCAGCGCCGCTTCCAGCGCGGCCACGGCGTTGACCCGCAGCTCAAAGGTCCAGGCACCGTTGCCAAAGGTGGTGAAGTCAGCCGACGCATTCCCTTTGTGCACCTGCTGCACCAGACGATTCATGCGGGCAATCTGCTGGCCTTCGACCTGCGGAATGGCCGCCACCAGGGTCTGATAGATGGTGTCGCCGCCGGGCGCTTCACCCACGCCGGTGTGTCCGGCGCTGTCGGTGAGCACCACGATATTGCGGGTAAAACAGGCGTTGTGCGCGCCGCCAATGTTGAGCAGCATACTGTCGTAACCGGCGACCGGGATAACCTGCATCGCCGTAATCACGGGTGAACTTTGCGTCGTCATGAGGCGTCCTTAACCGGCCGGGTTTTCAGTTCAACACGTTTGATATCACCGGCGATCACCAGGAAGCTGAAGGCGGCGACGAAGGCATGGATACCGACATAGATCAGCGCACCCTCAAAGGAGCCGCTGGTGGCGATGATGTAGCCGATGGCGATGGGCGTCACGATGCCGGAGAAGTTGCCGAACATGTTGAACAGGCCGCCGCTCAGGCCACTGATCTCTTTGGGGGCGGTATCCGCCATCACCGCCCATCCCAGCGCGCCGATCCCTTTACCGAAGAACGCCAGCGCCATGAAGAAGACCACCAGCCACTCGGTTTCGGTGTAGTTACACATCACCATTGAGATAGAGAGCAACATGCCGAGCACAATCGGCGTTTTACGTGCAATATTCAGCGAGCCGGTTTTGCGCATCAGCCAGTCGGAGATCACCCCACCCAGCACCCCGCCGAGGAAGCCACACACCGCCGGCACCGAAGCGATAAAGCCCGCTTTGAGAATCGACATGCCGCGCGCCTGCACCAGATAGACCGGAAACCAGGTGATAAAAAAGTAGGTTAAGGCGTTAACACAATACTGGCCGAGGTAGATGCCGAGCATCATGCGGGAGGTCAGCAGCTGTTTGATCTGGAACCACTTTTCGCTCCAGCTCACCCTGCGGCTCTCCTTTTTGACATCCATATTGATTAGCGCCCCGCCCTGCTCCATGTAGGCCAGTTCGGCTTTGTTTACGCCGGGGTGGTCGGTGGGATCGTGGATCACCTTCAGCCAGATGAAGCTCAGGATGATCCCCAGCCCGCCCATGAACCAGAAGACGTGTGCCCAGCCCACTTCCGACACCAGCCAGCCCATGATGGGCGCAAAGATCACCGTGGCGAAATATTGCGCTGAATTGAAGATCGCCACCGCGGTGCCACGCTCCTGCGCCGGAAACCAGGCGGCTACGATGCGACTGTTGCCAGGGAAAGAGGGGGCTTCAGCCAGCCCCACCAGGAAGCGCAGCAGAAAGAGTGACACGATGATGCCGAAGCCGCTGAAGATATCGACAAAGCCCTGCAGCAGGGTAAACAGCGACCAGGTAAAAATACTCCAGAAGTAGACGCGCTTTGAGCCAAAACGATCGAGCAGCCAGCCGCCTGGGATCTGACCAATTACGTACGCCCATGAGAAAGCAGAGAAGATGTAGCCCAGTCCGACCGAATCGAGGCCGATATCTTTGGACATCGCCGAACCGGCTATCGAAATGGTGGCGCGGTCGCCGTAGTTGAATGAGGTGACGATGAATAACATCACCACAATCCAGTAACGGGCGTTGGTGCGCTTCTGCACCGCTTCCGCAGTCTGGCTGAAACTATTCATGATGCACTCCTGAAATATAGCGTGAGCTACATTCGCTCTGACTGCATACACATCGCGTTGGGTATCAGAGAGAAGTTGGGTTAAACACGGCGATCTCTTTGGTTCAGGACGGGCTAATACGTCGTGACAGATAACCTGACTTTGGCTAACGGCGCTCAGTATAAAAACAGCCTGTGGCGAGCACATTGGCGTATCGCCCTGGAATAACGGCCGTTATGAAGTGATTGTCTGGCGGATGCACGAACCCCTGCGGCATGGCTCACGAAAGCGGCAAATAGCGCCGCAGAAACCGTGCCCGGTCGCCCTTTCCCCTCCGCTTTGTGAGGCGTTTCACTTGCTTCTGGAGAATCGACCCAAAACAGCGCGGCAGATCGGCGTAATAGTGGTCAGTTGCACAATGTGTGACCTGCTTCCCCTCTTTATACTGAAGCTGGCTAATACACCGCATGTAACAGGTCAGATTATGCGAGCCGGACAAGCCGGTGCGCTCGACAGGAGATAGGCGATGACCCCCACAACAGATGAACAGCCGCTCTGCATCAGAGTCCATGAGCATGACAACGTGGCGATTGTGGTCAACACGCTGGGTCTGCCCGCTGGCACGCAGTTTGCGGATGGCCTGACGCTGACGGAACATGTGCCTCAGGGGCATAAAGTCGCGCTGCAGACGATTCACCAGGGAGGGGCGATCGTGCGTTATGGCGAAGTGATCGGCTATGCCGTGCGGGATATTGCCTGCGGCAGCTGGATCGATGAGTCACTGGTGGCGCTGCCGGAGGCGCCGCCGCTGGCGAGCCTGCCGTTAGCCACCCAGGTCCCGCCCGACCTGCCGCCGCTGGAAGGCTACACCTTCGAAGGCTACCGCAATGCGGATGGCAGCGTGGGCACCCGTAACCTGCTCGGCATCACCACCAGCGTCCACTGTGTGGCGGGTGTGGTGGATCATGTGGTGCAGATCATCGAACGGGAGTTACTGCCGCGCTATCCGAATGTGGATGGCGTGGTCGCGCTGAATCACCTCTACGGCTGCGGCGTGGCAATCAACGCCCCTGCAGCGGTGGTGCCGATTCGCACGATTCACAACCTGGCGCTGAATGCGAATTTCGGCGGTGAAGTGATGGTCATCAGCCTCGGCTGCGAAAAGTTACAGCCGGAGCGTCTGCTGACCGGCACCCCCGACGTGCAGGCGATTTCGCTGGATGATGATGACATCGTGCGTTTGCAGGATGAAAAGCTGGTGGGGTTTGGTGCGATGGTAAAGGCGATTCTGCAGGTGGCAGAGCGTCATCTTCAGCGGCTGAATCAGCGTCAGCGCGAAACCTGTCCCGCCTCGGAACTGATTGTCGGCATGCAGTGCGGCGGCAGCGATGCGTTTTCCGGCGTGACGGCGAATCCGGCGGTGGGGTTCGCCTCGGATCTGCTGGTGCGCTGCGGGGCTACCGTGATGTTTTCTGAGGTCACGGAGGTGCGGGATGCCATTCACCTGCTGACGCCGCGGGTCATTAATGAGGAGGTCGGAAGGCGTTTACTTGAAGAGATGGCCTGGTATGACAATTACCTCGACCAGGGCAACACCGACCGCAGCGCCAATCCGTCACCGGGCAATAAAAAAGGGGGACTGGCGAACGTGGTGGAGAAAGCGCTCGGCTCCATCGCCAAATCGGGGCGCAGCGCCATTGTGGAAGTGCTGTCCCCCGGTCAGCGCCCCACCCGCCGCGGACTGATCTACGCGGCAACGCCCGCCAGCGATTTTGTCTGCGGCACCCAGCAGCTCGCCTCCGGCATTACGCTGCAGGTCTTCACCACCGGTCGCGGCACCCCGTACGGACTGGCGGCCATTCCGGTCATCAAGATGGCAACCCGTAACGCGCTGGCCGAGCGCTGGCACGACCTGATGGATATCAATGCCGGCACGATTGCCACCGGAGAAGAGAGTATTGAGCAGGTCGGCTGGCGGCTGTTTGCGTTAATTCTTGATATCGCCAGTGGCAGGAAGCAGACCTGGTCCGATCGCTGGGGTATCCGTAATCAGCTGGCGGTCTTTAATCCGGCTCCGGTGACGTGAGCCGTGCCCGGCGTCTCCCTGCCGTCAGCTGGCAGAGAGCCCGGGCGAGGCGATCAGAGCAGCGCGCCCCAGGCATCGACCCAGGGCGAGGTCACCGCTTCCGGTTCTGGATTTTCGGTGGCATCCACCAGCAGCACCTCACCGACCCGCTGTGCGCCCTGCTCCTGCAGCAGCGCATCAAAGGCTTTGCCCGCGCCACAGAAGTGGTCGTAACTGCTGTCGCCCAGCGCAATGACGCCATAGCGCAGCGCGGGCTGGTGCCCCAGCTGATCCTTTATGGCATGGAACAGACCGGAAATGGTGTCAGGAAAATCGCCCTGCCCGGTGGTTGAGGTGATGATTAACGCCACATCGCCTGCAAAGGCCTGCCAGTCCGCCAGCGTCGGGTCATCAAACAGGGTCACGCTGTGCCCCTGCTGCTGCAGAATCGGCTCGGCCTCTTCCGCCACCAGCAGCGCATTGCCGTAAACCGTCCCCACAAAAATGCCAATCTTTGCCATCTGATCTCTCCCTTATTCTGAAACGTTATCCTGTCCTGGCGCGGCCTCAAACTCAACCCGCGGCACCTCAGGAATGCAATCCTGCCAGCCAAACTGCGTCATCAGCCTCTGCCAGACGCTATCCAGCCCGGCGCGCAGCACCAGTGGCTCGCCGGTCACCGGGTGGGTCAGGGCCAGGCTGCTGGCGTGCAGCATCAGCCGGTCAGCGCCAAAATGTTGCGCGGCGCCCCGGTTCTGACGCAGGTCGCCATGCGCCGAATCGCCAATAATCGGATGACGCAGGTGGGACATATGACGGCGCAGCTGATGTTTGCGACCGGTTTTAGGTGAGAGCTCAACCAGACTGTAGCGCGAGGTGGGGTAACGGCTGATGGCGACCGGCATCTCGACCGTGGCCAGCGACTGATAGTCGGTGACCGCGGGCTGCGCGGCGCGTGCTTCAGTGACGTGCTTGTCCGCGATTTTGTCCCGCTCTTCAACCAGCGGATAGTCCAGCGTCCCGCTGCTCTCCAGCCAGCCACGCACCACGGCGTGATAGGTTTTCTGCATCTGATGCTGTTCAAACTGCTGAGAAAGCTGGCGGCCAACCTCACTCGATAGCCCCATCAGCAGCACCCCGGAGGTCGGCTTGTCCAGACGATGGGCGGTAAAGACATGCTGGCCGATCTGATCCCGCACGGTCTGCATCACAAACACGGTTTCATGCCGATCCAGCCAGCTGCGATGCACCAGCCAGCCGCTGGGCTTGTTGACCGCAACCAGCCACGCATCCTGATAGAGTATCTCCAGCATCAGTGGGCCGCATCCCTGAGCAACGCATCCAGCTGACGCAGCGTGAGCAGCAGCGGCGCAATGCCGGGCTGGTCAGGCACCAGCGCAACCTCATAATAGGGCGCGACGGCAAAGTTTTGCGGCAGCGGATGGCCGGCCGCCATCAGGGCGTGCATCCGCGGAATCAGCACCCACTGGAGCCATTGCAGCGGCTCAAGCGTATCGAGGCAGAAGGGTTCACGACTCTCCAGCGCCTCCACGGCAGGCGGCGTGCTCTGCCAGAGCTGGTACTCACGCATCACCGCTTCCAGCTGCTCCAGCCGCTGCGTAATCAATTGTTCAGGCGTCATGCGCCTCCTCCGGCTAGCCGTCAAAAAATGGGCGGCAAGCATATCACTTGTTGGCACAGGCACAAAAAAAGGGAGCACTGTATAAACAGTGCTCCCGGTTCGTTTGCAGCCATCCTGCTACGTTAATGCTCCCTGCTCTTCCGTGACAACTTGTCCAGTGCGAACTCCTGTCGCGCATCGTCCTGATGATTCCTAAGCATCCTGGCCCGCCACCTCGTCCGAGGGGCTCCCGTTCTCCATCCTGGAGGTGTCCCTGACTCAATCCTGAGCGATCCTGTTTCATCCTGAAACCTTCCGTGTGCCGTAAGCTCCGTTACGTTCCTGCCTCATGGCTTATCATCATCCTGACGATATCTTTTTCCTGAGCATCCTGCAGTGGGAAATATTTTGACAGAACTCGTTACGCACACAAGTGACTTACAGCTGAACTTTACAAAATGTGCGGCACAAATTCAGATAATCGCCATTAAGTTGATGATTCACAATATTTTTACATTGCAGCCTTCCGGATGGCTCAGATTTTATATAGCGATCTCTTACATCACATGTAAGAGATCTCTCACAAGCGAGGCGGCAAATCACTGCAATTCAGATGATAACCGGTTGTAATGACTTAAGAAACATCTCAAGATTTTCCGCAATAATCTGGCGCTGTTTACGGCCAGGCTGTTCCAGAATCACCTCGCCAGTCAGGTTAGAGAGGGAGACGATCTCCTCGTCTGACGCCGTCGTGGCGATAAACAGCGTCGGTGACTGTCGGAGGCGGCGCTGCATAACCAGATGCCCAATCAGGTTCTCCTGAAGCCGCAGGAAATCCTCTTCACTCCACACCTGCAACAGCGTCAGCTGATTCTCACCATGACGCGCCAGCATGTCGCCGGCAAACTGGGTGGTATAGAAGGCGGTAACTGATGGCTGCAGCTGCAGATCCACGGCCCGCTCTACTCCATCCAGTGTCGGCGGCAGACTAAAAGGCTGCGGCTGCCAGATGACCTGCTCCTCGCGCTCCTCCAGCGCGCAGGGCGACGCGACGCCGGCGAGATCGCGGCTGGCCGGAGCATGACCCCTCTGCGCCAGCCAGTGCTGGCAGTAACGGGTGGTAAAGTCGCGCAACGCGGCGGCAGTTTGCTGCATCATTCATATTCTCACTTCTGATGGGTTACACTTAGCCACTTTGATGAATTCTGGTGGTAACCGCAATGACTACACACGAACAGGATCAGGCACTCAGCAACCTGACGCTGGGCAAGCCCACAGCCTATCACGATCGCTATGACAATGGCTTATTGCAGGCGGTGCCGCGCAGCCTGAACCGCGAACCTCTTGGCCTGTTTCCTGAAAGTCTGCCGTTTACCGGCGGCGATATCTGGACGCTGTATGAGCTCTCCTGGCTGAACAGCAAGGGGCTGCCGCAGGTTGCCGTGGGTGAAGTGGTGCTGGATGCGCATAGCCGCAACCTCATCGAGTCGAAAAGCTTCAAGCTCTATCTCAACAGTTTCAACCAGACCCGCTTTGCCGACTGGGGTGAGGTGCGTCAGACGCTGGAGCGCGATCTCCGCGCCTGTGCTGAAGGTGACGTGCGGGTGGCGCTGTTCCGTCTGAATGAAATCGAAGGACAGCCGATCGGCCATTTTGAGGGGAGCTGCATTGATGAGCAGGATATCGCTATCGAGGATTATCGCTTTAACGCTGACTATCTGGCCGATGCCGCAGGCAGCGAAATCGTGGAAGAGACGCTGGTCAGCCATCTGCTCAAATCAAACTGCCTGATTACCCATCAGCCCGACTGGGGCTCGGTGATGATCCGCTACAAAGGTCCGCGCATTCACCGCGAAGCGCTGCTGCGTTATCTGGTCTCCTTCCGCCAGCACAACGAATTTCATGAACAGTGTGTCGAACGCATCTTTAACGATGTGATGCGGTTCTGCCACCCGGAAGCGCTGACGGTCTATGCGCGCTACACGCGGCGCGGCGGGCTGGACATCAACCCATGGCGCACGAATGTGCCCTTCTCGCCCGGTTTTTCGCGTCTGGTGCGTCAGTAGTTTGCGAGAGCTCTCGCAGGCTGCATGAAGGAAGCGCAGTTCCGCTTGAGCTGGGCGGGCCGACAAGGCTACTCTGGTGATGGCGGCAATCTGCGGGTTGCCGACCAGGGATTTTCGTCACTGCCGTTGCAGTGCCAACACGCACCCAGGCGGGTGTAAAGGAGTTCATTTGATTACCCATATCAGCCCCCTTGGCTCAATGGATCTGCTCTCGCAGCTGGAAGTCGATATGCTCAAGCGCACCGCCAGCAGCGACCTCTATCAGCTGTTCCGCAATTGCTCTCTGGCCGTGCTTAACTCTGGCAGCCAGACTGACAGCAGCCACGAACTGCTCTCCCGCTTTGAAAACTTCGACATCAACGTGCTGCGCCGTGAGCGTGGCGTCAAACTGGAGCTGATCAACCCACCGGAAGAGGCCTTTGTGGATGGCCGCATCATCCGCTCCCTGCAGGCGAACCTGTTTGCGGTACTGCGCGACATCCTGTTTGTCAGCGGCCAGCTCGCCATGCCGGGGCGCTTAACCGCGGGTGAAGAGAATGACTCCGCCACGATCACCAACACCGTTTTCTCCATTCTGCGTAATGCACGGGCACTGCACATCGGTGAGTACCCCAACACCGTGGTCTGCTGGGGCGGTCACTCCATTAACGCGGTTGAATATCAGTATTGCCGCAATGTCGGCACACAGCTGGGCCTGCGTGAGCTGAATATCTGTACCGGCTGCGGACCCGGCGTCATGGAAGCCCCGATGAAAGGGGCCGCCGTCGGCCATGCGCAGCAGCGCTACCGTGACAGCCGCTTTATTGGTCTCACCGAACCCTCAATTATTGCGGCGGAACCGCCTAACCCGCTGGTCAATGAGCTGATCATCATGCCGGACATTGAGAAGCGTCTGGAAGCCTTTGTGCGTATTGCCCACGGCATTATCATTTTCCCGGGCGGGGTCGGCACCGCCGAAGAGCTGCTCTACCTGCTGGGCATTCTGATGAACCCGCAGAACAAGGACCAGGTGCTGCCGCTGATCCTGACCGGACCGGAAGAGAGTGCCGACTACTTCCGCGTGCTGGATGATTTCATTGTTAACACGCTGGGCGAGCAGGCGCGTAAGCATTATCAGATCATCATTAATGATGCAGCCGAAGTGGCGCGTCTGATGAAGAAAGCGATGCCGCAGGTCAAAGAGAATCGTCGCGAAACCGGCGATGCGTATAGTTTCAACTGGTCCATCCGCATCGAGCCCGATCTGCAGATCCCTTTCCTGCCGACCCATGAAAACATGGCGAACCTCAATCTCTACACCAACCAGCCTCCTGAAAAGCTGGCTGCTGACCTGCGCCGGGCCTTCTCAGGCATCGTAGCCGGTAACGTGAAAGAGATCGGGATCCGCGAAATCCGTGAGAAGGGACGTTACCGGCTGCATGGCGATGCCGACATCATGCACCGCATGGACGAGCTGCTGCAGGGCTTCGTTGCTCAGCAGCGTATGAAACTGCCCGGCACCGCCTACATCCCCTGCTACGAAATCATTAAATAAACCAGGAGGCAGCCCATCGGGCTGCCCGGACTCTCATGGCTCTTCATCTTGTTATTGTTGATGCGCTGAACCTGATACGCCGTCTCCATGCGGTTCAGGGCTCCCCCTGTGTCGAAGGCTGCGTCGCCGCGCTGCGTCAGGTCTTAGGCCACACCCGCCCGACGCACGCCGTGGCCGTATTTGATGGCGACGCGCGTCATCAGGGCTGGCGTCATCAGCTGTTAGCCGATTACAAAAGCGGGCGTCCGCCGATGCCTGAGGATTTGCAGGCGGAGATGCCGGCGCTGCAGGAAGCCTTTCGTGCCGCCGGGGTAAGCTGCTGGATGGCGGGCGAGGATGAGGCAGATGATCTGGCGGCGACGCTGGCGGTCAAAATGGCCCAGGCCGGCCATCAGGCCACTATTGTCTCCACGGATAAAGGCTACTGCCAGTTGCTGGCTCCGGAAATCCGCATCCGCGATTACTTCCAGAAGCGCTGGCTCGACCAGCCCTTTATCGACGCCGAATTTGGCGTTCCCCCGCAGCGGTTGCCCGACTTCTGGGGATTATGCGGGATCAGCAGCAGTAAGATCCCGGGTGTCAGCGGTATCGGCCCGAAAAGCGCGAAACAGCTGCTCGCAGAGTTTCACACGCTGGAGGGGATCTATCAGCAACTCGATAAGGTGCCGGCTAAATGGCGGGAAAAGCTCGCGGAAGGACAGCAGATGGCTGAAATCAGCCGTCAGGTCGCGACGCTGAAACGGGATCTGCTGCTGGCAGGCAATCTGAACACGCTGCGTTATCGTGGCTGAGTGCCGCAACACTCAGCCCGGTGATTAACGTTCGTCGCGACGCCCCCCTGTGGCGGCCCAGATGCGACGGACGTGCACCGTCACCTCTTCGCGATCGTGATAGAGCTGACGCGCCTGGATCTGAGCATTGATGCCGTTCTCATTCAGCCTCTCCTGAAGCATCGCCAGATTCTGCGTTACCTCTTCATAACGCTTTTTCATCGGCAACTTGAGGTTGAAGATCGCTTCACGGCACCAGCCGTTGACCAGCCAGTCGGCCATCAGATTTGCCACGCGAACCGGTTTCTCCACCATGTCACACACCAGCCAGCTGATATTGGTGCGTGGCGGACGGAACTTAAAACCGTCCGCTTTTTCGTGCATCACCTGACCGGTTTCCATCAGGCTCGGGGCCATCGGACCGTTGTCGACCGCGTAAACCATCATGCTGCGTCTGACCAGCTGATAGGTCCAGCCGCCCGGACAGGCACCCAGATCGACGGCGTACATACCGCTGGCTAAGCGCTCATCCCACTCATCGGCCGGAATAAAGACGTGAAACGCCTCTTCCAGCTTCAGGGTGGAGCGGCTTGGCGCATCCGATGGAAACTTAAGGCGCGGAATCCCCATGTAAAACGGCGAGCTGTTTTCCGGCAGGGAGTAGCCGACATAACAGGTGCCTGGTGCGATGAAGAAGACATGCACCACCGGCCGTTTCGGGCTTTCGTAGTTGAGCAGGATCTTACTTTCACGCAGGGCCGCGCGCAGCGGCACGGTAAACTTACGGCAGAATTTGGTCAGCTCTTTGGCTTCGTTGGTGTCCGGCACTTCAACACGCAGTTCGCCGCCCTTCTCAACAACGCCGGTCAGCATACCGACAATCGGCGTAATGCGATCCTCCTGCGGCAGGTCGCGCAGCAGTTCGCCCACGACCAGCATCTGCCGGGCAAAGATCAGCTCCTGGAACGGCAGTTCCCGCACCAGACGCTCAGCATCTTCAAACTGATAGCACTCAAAGAGCACATAGCCGGCATCCTCTTTGACCCGCGGAAAACCGTAAACTTCACGTTCTGCCGCTTTGGCGCTGATTTCCGCCGCGCACTCTTTTTCAAAACCGGGACGACAATAGAGTAAAACTTTATTCATGGCGTTCTGCCTTTCGTTTAAGACGCAGCGCGCCAATCAACATCAATACCCAACCGGCGAGGAAACAGATTCCGCCCACGGGGGTGATAAAAACCCAAAACTTCAGATGCGACAGCGCCAGACAGTAGAGGCTGCCGCTGAACAGCACGGTGCCGAGCGCCATCAGCGCACTGCTCCAGTAAAACCAGATATTGGCACGGCGCAACATCGCCGCCCCCAGGCCCATCACCGCGAGCGTATGATAAGCCTGATATTCCAGCCCGGTATGAATCCAGGCCATTTCAGCCGCGCCCAGCGACTGACGTAAAACGTGGGCACCAAATGCGCCAAAAGCCACCAGCAGAAAACCGCTGATAGCCGCAAAAACAAACATGGCACGACTGGACATTAACCGATCCTCAGGGTGCTTTTGCATCGTAATGCAAATAAATCAAGATGTTATTGTTGGTAACGAAAGCGGAATTTTTCTTGTTCGGTTGCGGCTTTTGCCAGGATCCACTGTCGGAAGGCCGCTATTTTACCCAGTTCTGCCTGACTGTCATGACAAACCAGATAAAAAGCATTTTTACTGACTAAGACATCATTAAACGGACAGATTAACCGCCCCGCTTCGATTTCGCTCTGCGCCATGACATTATTTGCCAGCGCCACGCCCTGACCATGAATCGCCGCCTGCAGCACCATGGCGCTGTGGCTGAAGATCGGCCCCTGCTGCACATTAATATGCTGCAGGCCGAGTTGCCGGATATAGGATTGCCAGTCACGGCGGGAGGCATCATGCAGCAGCGTAAAGCGCGACAGGTCCATCGGCGTTTTCAGCGGATTATCGCCGGTCATCAGCGACGGTGAACAGACCGGCAGCAGATATTCGGCATAGAGTTTTTCCACCCGCAGCCCCGGCCAGTTACCGCGTCCGTAAAAGATCGCCACGTCGACATCGTCGGCCAGTTTTTCTTCGTCGCGGTCTACGGCCTGGATGCGCACATCGATCCCCGGATAAGCCATATTAAAGCTGGAGAGACGGGGAACCAGCCACTGAATGGCAAAGCTCGGCAGTAAACTGACGGTCAGCGCCCCCTTGGCGCTGCGCGCCTGCAGCTTGCGGGTCGCTTCGTTTATCGCCGAGAAGATCTCTTTGATATCGAGGTAGTAGCTTTGTCCTTCTTCCGTCAGTAATAACGAACGATTCCTCCGTCTGAACAGCTTTAACCCGAGAAAATCTTCCAGAGACTTTATCTGATGGCTTACAGCTGCCTGGGTGACAAACAGCTCTTCAGCGGCTTTGGTAAAGCTGAGATGACGCGCAGCCGCGTCAAAAACACGCAGTGCGTTGAGAGGAGGAAGGCGTTTCGACATGGTTTTCCGTATCCGGATCGGCGAAAAATACGCGGGCTTATACAAAGCGTTTACGTATTAGAATTTTTAATCCGAGGCATTATAATTTGTCCGTTGAGGAACCACCAGCAAATACCTATAGTTGCCGCACTTCCTGAGCCGGAACGAAAAGTTTTTAGATTTGTGAGTGAGTTCGCAGATTTTCTGAAAGCTTTTGGCTTGTGGTCGTGATGTTGTGTTTGCAATTTTTTGATCCGACGATTGCGGATCGAACTCTTAATTCCTGTAGATTTACCCTGTCTGTCCATAGTGATTTTAAATAGCACCGCAAATTGCGGTGCTTTTTTTTGCTGCTTACTGGCCCATCTCAACCATCTCTTTGACGTCAGTACGGTTAATCTGCTGCTCGTTGCCATTCGCATCTTTATAGCTGATCATACCGGTATCATCATCAACCTTAGGCTTGCCATCAGCAACAATGGTGCGTCCATCATTGGTATGCATCACGTAATTGCTTGAACAGCCCGCCAGGGTAAAAGCCAGAGTACACACGGCCAGCACTGCGGTAAGTTTATTCATCTGCTATCTCCTTGTAGATTGATTGCATCAAACCACCCGCGTTACGCTAACCAGAGGCAGCCGATAAGTGAGATCGACCAGTGAACGTCCGATCGTTATGCGGGTTTGGTTCAAACCTTGCAATATTCAGCATAACGCGCTTTTCCAGCTTTGCCAGACGCCGACCACGCTTTCAGTGTGGTCCTGATTATTCACACTATGAGCCAGGCATGACCGCATTTAATCCCACCGCATTTCGCCAGCAGTTTCCCGCACTCGCCGACGCCGGTGTCTATCTCGACAGCGCAGCGACCACGCTGAAACCCCAGGCTGTTATTGAGAGTACGCAGCAGTTTTACAGCCTGAGTGCGGGCACGGTGCACCGCAGTCAGTTTGCCGCCGCGCAGGCCCTGACCCAGCGCTATGAGCAGGCGCGATCTCAGGTTGCCCGCTGGCTTAACGCCGCGGACGATCGTGAGATCGTCTGGACACGCGGCACCACCGAAGCGATCAATCTGGTGGCAAACAGCTGGCTGCGTCCGCGCTTACAGCCCGGCGACGAGATTGTGGTCAGCGAAGCAGAGCATCACGCAAACCTGGTGCCCTGGCTGATGGCCGCCCAGGCCTGCGGTGCGCGCGTGGTGAAATGGCCCTTAGGGCCGGACCGGCTGCCCGATATCGGCCTGTTGCCCGCCCTGCTGAACCGCCGCACCCGCCTGCTGGCGGTCGGCCAGATGTCGAACGTTACTGGCGGTTGTCCCGATCTCGCCCGGGCGATTCAGCTGGCGCACGATGTGGGTGCCAGGGTGATGGTCGATGGCGCGCAGGGGGTGGTGCACTGCCCGCCCGATCTGCAGGCGCTGGATATCGACTTTTACGCCTTTTCCGGCCATAAAATTTACGCGCCGATGGGCATCGGTGCGCTCTATGGTAAAGCTGAACTGCTGGAGGCGATGGAACCCTGGCAGGGCGGCGGCAAGATGATTACCGATGTCGATTTTACGGGCTTTACGCCGCAGCCGGTGCCGTGGCGCTTCGAGGCAGGAACACCGAATGTGGCGGGCGTGGTGGGCTTAAGTGCCGCGCTGAGCTGGCTGTCGCAGTACGACCTGACGCAGATGGAGCGCTGGAGCCAGCAGCTGGCAACGCTGGCCGAGGAGCAGCTGGCGGAGCTGCCGGGTTTCCGCAGCTTCCGCTGTGGCAGTGCCAGCCTGCTGGCCTTTGATTTTGCCGATCAGCATCACAGCGATCTGGTGACGCTGCTGGCCGAACAGGGCATCGCGCTGCGGGCCGGTCAGCACTGTGCGCAGCCGCTGCTGGCGGCGCTGGGCGTCAGCGGCACGCTGCGGGCTTCTTTTGCCCCCTATAATAACCTGCAGGATGTTGATGCGCTGGTGCGCGCCATGAAGAGCGCCGTCGCGCTGTTATCGGAGTTTTGATTATGTGTTCATCGCTGTTAGCGCCACACCCGTTTGGCGAGCAGATTACCGTTGCCAGCCTGACAGAGCGTTTCAGCCACTTTCATCAGTGGGAAGATCGCTATCGTCAGCTGATTCAGCTGAGTCGTCAGCTGCCGGCTCTGCCGGAGGCGCTGAAAACCGCGGACATTGAGCTGAGCGGCTGTGAAAACCGGGTCTGGCTGGGCAGCCAGCTGCGTGAGGATGGCGCGCTGCATTTCTACGGTGACAGCGAAGGACGCATCGTACGTGGCCTGCTGGCGGTACTGCTGACCGCCGTTGAGGGCCGGATGCCTGACCAGCTGCTGGCAGACGATCCCCTGACGCTGTTTGATACGCTGGGACTGCGCGCTCAGCTCAGTGCTTCACGCAGCAGTGGCCTGCAGGCGCTGGCCGACGCCGTCCGGCAGGCCGCGCGTCAGGCGCTGACGGCATCCTGACGGGCTGCGCGCGCCAGAAATTTCTTCAGCGCGTGCGAAACGGCGACAAAGCCAAAGCTGGCGGTCACCATGGTGGCCGCACCAAAGCCAGACGAACAGTCCATTCTCTTTGGCCCTTCTGCCGTGGCGCGTGACGCACAGACGCTGCCATCCGCCTGCGGATAGACCAGCGCTTCGGTGGAAAAAACGCAGTCGATGCCCAGTTTTCCTTTGCTGTTTTTCACCACGCCCAGACCTTTCAGTCGCTCACGCAGCTTTGCCGCCAGCGGATCCTGGATGGTCTTCGCCAGATCGGCGACCTGGATCTGGGTGGGATCAATCTGCCCGCCTGCGCCACCGGTGGTGATCAGCGGGATCTTATTGCGGCGACACCAGGCGATCAGCGCCGCTTTAGGCCGCACGCTGTCGATCGCGTCAATCACGTAGTCGAAACCGGCTGCCATCAGTTCCGCGGTGTTATCGGGCGTAATAAAGTCATCAATGCAGATCACGTCACAGTCAGGATTGATGGCGCGCAGACGGTCAGCCATCACCTCTGTTTTCGCCTTACCGACGTTGCCCTGCAGCGCATGAAGCTGCCGGTTGGTGTTGGTGATGCAGACATCATCCATATCAATCAGGGTAATTTTGCCAATGCCGGTGCGCACCAGCGCCTCTGCGGCCCAGGAGCCGACGCCACCGATACCGATCACGCAGAAGTGAGCGTCAGCAAACCGTTGCAGCGCATCCTGACCATAGAGACGCGCCGTGCCGCCAAAGCGCTGATGCCAGGCGTCGTTTAACACTTTCATAGTTGAACCTGTTACGTCGTGCGGGCCCGCAGGCCCGCAGAGAAGAAATCAGTTAGCGCCCAGAAGCAGTGAACCACTGTTGCCGTTTTGCGGGCTGGAGAACAGCGGCTGACCGGCCCCCGGCGCGGCCTTGAGCACCCAGACGCGTCCGTAGTGATTATAGAAGCCCGCCAGATGCGCCGCGTCCGGGCCGATACCCTGATAGATATCAAAGTGCTGCCCTTTAATCGCACCGCCCACGTCGAGGGCCACCATCAGGCGCATCTCATACTTGCCGTTGAATTTGCCCTTCTCATTCAACTGTGGCACTTCCGCCAGCAGTACCGTGCCTGCCGGAATAATAGAGCGGTCAGAAGCCACAGAGGCTTTCGCTACCAGCGGCACCGCACTGGCACCGCGCACCGGCGTGAAAGGCTCCGCCTTAAAGAAGACGAAAGAGGGGTTTGTCTCCAGCAGCGCACGCACTTCCTGCGGCGAGTGCTCCTGCGCCCACTGACGAATCGCCTGCATCGACATATCTTCGCGCTTCACTTCACCGCGATCGATCAGCTCCTTACCAATGCTGTGATAACCCCAGCCATTTTTACCGGCGTAACCAAAGAAGCTCATCGGGCGACCATCGCCAAAGTCGACGTAGCCACTGCCCTGCACATCCATCATGAAGTTATCAATCAGCGAGTTGCTGTAGGCGATGATGTAGCGGTCATCGAGTGCGCCACTATAGATAGAGGCACGGCTCGGGAGTTTTGCACCACGTTTGCGCGGCGGCATGCGGTAAATCGGATACTGGAATTCACCCTGGCGGGTGTAGCGCGCCTGCACCACCGGCGTATAGTAACCGGTAAACTGCACGTTACCGTAGTTATCCGTGCCCTCCATCTGCCAGGCGTTCAGCCCGTACTGACGAAGCTGGCGGGTGTCGGCGCCCGCCATCAGCCAGCTCTCAATCGCGCTGTAGGTGCCGTTCTGGCGACCATAGAGCGCAGACGAGGCGGACTGAATCTGACGAACCTGCTCGCCAAAGTCCCGGCCATTGACCGGCGCGCCTTTGGCATTGGGCTGATTCACCAGCGCCAGCGGCTGTTCCAGTTTGCCATCTTTATATTGCTGACCGCGATCGGTCGGTTTAGAGCTACAGGCCGCCAGCAGCGTAATCAACGCGCCAGTGAGTGCATACTTCACCCAATGTAATTTCATTCTCTTCTCTTTTTATAACTGTTCGCCCCGCGACGATAGCAAAGCCCCCGGCAGAATGAAATGCATCCGCTTTGACCTCGCGCGGAACAGTTCAATAATTAGCCAGATGGGGGAATCCTTCAGCAACTGGCTGTTAATTTGGCTTTTATCTGCAAAAAGGGGTTGCATCAATCAGCGCGGAGAGTATAGTGCGCTTCCACGGACGCGGGGTGGAGCAGCCTGGTAGCTCGTCGGGCTCATAACCCGAAGGTCGTCGGTTCAAATCCGGCCCCCGC
>NZ_JAALFP010000015.1:0-103322 GCF_011800325.1 Pantoea sp. EKM101V | reverse complement strand
CGGCTCAGTCTCCTGAACCTTCAACCCGTTTCCCGTTGCCGGTGTGCCGTGTCGATGGAGGCGCATTATAGGGAGTTTCCGCGGGCTGACAAGTGTTTCTTTGAATTAATTTGCTGAGCGCATCTTTTTTAAACGAACGGGTTAAAAACAGACGTTTCGCGCCTGAATAACGCACAAAAACCGCCATTAAACGTTGTAAAGAGACCTGCCGTGGCGGATTGCGGGTGCTATTATTTTGCTTCTTGTCGCAGGATAACCCCAGAAGGACACTCAATGATAAGATCCGCGCGCAGCATGGCCGGTTTGCCATGGATAGCTGCCATGGCCTTTTTCATGCAGTCACTCGACGCCACCATACTGAATACTGCACTGCCCGCCATCGCCTCCAGCCTCGATCGTTCTCCCCTGGCCATGCAATCCGCCGTTATCAGCTACACCCTGACTGTTGCTATGTTGATTCCGGTCAGCGGCTGGCTTGCCGATCGTTTCGGCACGCGTAAGGTGTTTATCGTTGCCGTGTCACTGTTTACCCTTGGCTCACTGGCCTGTGCGCTTTCGCCTACGCTGTCGGTGCTGGTTATGTCACGCATCGTGCAGGGCGTCGGCGGCGCCATGATGATGCCGGTTGCCCGGCTGGCGCTGTTGCGTGCCTATCCGCGCAGTGAGCTGCTGCCGGTGCTCAACTTTGTCACCATGCCGGGATTAGTGGGTCCGATACTGGGACCGATGCTGGGCGGCGTTCTGGTCACCTACGCCACCTGGCACTGGATTTTCCTGATCAACATTCCAATAGGCATTCTCGGTATTGTCTTTGCACGCAAATATATGCCGGACTTCACCACGCCCAAGCGCCGCTTCGACTTTGCAGGCTTCTTATTATTCGGGGCCGGACTGGTGATGATCTCAATCGGTATTGAGCTGTTTGGCGAGCGGATTGTCTCAGCCTGGCTGGCGGGCGGGATATTACTGGGCGGGATTGTGCTGTTGCTCCTCTATATAGTGCATGCCCGGCGTCACCCTTCACCGCTGATCAGCCTGCCGATGTTTAAAACCCGCACCTTCTCAGTCGGCATCGGTGGCAACATCGCGTCACGTCTCGGCACGGGCTGCGTGCCCTTTTTAATGCCACTGATGTTGCAGGTCGGTTTTGGCTATTCAGCGATTATCGCAGGCTGCATGATGGCTCCCACCGCGATAGGCTCTATCCTGGCGAAATCCACGGTGACCCAGCTGCTGCGCTGGCTGGGATACCGCCGCCTGCTGGTCGGCATTACCGCCATCATTGGCATTCTGATCGCCAGCTTCTCCCTGCAGTCGCCTGCTGAGAGCATTATTGTGCTGTTACTGCCGCTGTTTATTCTCGGCATGGCCATGTCGACACAGTTCACGGCCATGAACACGATCACGCTGGCCGATCTGGATGATGACAACGCCAGCGGCGGCAACAGCGTGCTGGCCGTGACGCAGCAGTTAGCGATCAGTTTTGGTGTGGCCGTCAGCGCCGCGGTACTGCGCTTCTATCAGGAGTTTGAAACCAGCACCATTTCACAGTTTCACGCCACGTTTCTGACTATGGGCGTGATAACCGTCTTCTCCGGGCTGACCTTTATGCTGCTGAAAAACGGGGATGGACGTAACCTGATCACCAATCGCGACAGGAAGAAAAAGGCTTAAGCCGACCCACGCACCACGAGCTCCGGCGTCAGCACCAGCGTCTGCTGGCTGGCGTCGGGATCGCTGAGACGATGGATCAAGGTGTCTATCGCCAGTTCGCCCAAGGCATCTTTTGGCTGATGAACGGTACTCAGTGGCGGAGAAAGATAGCGCGCCAGTTCGATATCGTCATAGCCCATGACCGCCATCTGCTGCGGAACCTGCAGTCCCGCCTGATAGAGCGCATGGTAAACGCCGACCGCCATGGCGTCGTTGCTGGTGAACACCGCATCCGGTGGCGTGTCCAGTGCCAGCAGCTCTACCATCCCGTTGTAACCGCCCTGAAATTCAAAGTCACCGCTCACCACGTAGCCCGGCAGGATCTCAAGGCCGCTTTTTGTCATGGCGTTGCGATACCCCTGCAGACGCATGCGGGCTGGAGTCTTATCCTGCGGGCCGGCGATGCAGGCGATGCGGGTATAGCCGCTGTCGATAAGATGCTGAGTTGCCAGTTCGCCTCCCAGCAGGGCGTTATCCTGAATAATGTCGCCCCGCCCTTCAAATGGCGCCCAGTCCATCATGACGGCCGGGATAGAGGGGTAGCGATTCAGAATGTCTGCGGAAGGAAGGTGACTTTCGGTGCACATAATCAGTAAGCCATCGACGCGCTTTTGCATCAGCGTCTCAAGGCTGCGGTTCATCCGCTCCTCATCCCCGGCGGTGTTACAGAGGATCAGGCTGTAGCCACGCTGATAGCAGCTCTCTTCTACGCCCCGCACCACCTCCGCATAGAACGGGTTACTACTGGTGGTCAGCAACATGCCTATCGTGTGGGTCTGGTTGATCTTCAGACTGCGCGCCAGTGCCGAGGGGGCGTAATTCAGATGACGTATCGCCTGCTCGACTTTTTCCCGCACGCCTTCACTGACAAAGCGATTGTTGTTGATGACGTGCGAGACGGTGGAAGTAGAGACGCCCGCCAGGCGAGCGACATCTTTCATGGTACTCAAGCGCTTAGCCCTGCTGCTGCAAAAATTCATCGATCTCCGCGCGCCACGGCACGGAGGGCTGTGCACCCGAGCGGGTCACGGCAATCGCGGCGGCGGCGTGGGCAAATCGTACGGCCTCATAAATCGGCTTCTGCTCCAGTCGCGCGGTAATAAACGCACCATTAAAGGTATCGCCCGCCGCGATAGTATCGATCGCCTTCACGCTGAAGCCTGCAATGCGCTGGCCCTCACCCTGTTCGCTCAGCCAGACGCCGCGGCGCCCCAGCGTAATTAACACCGTGCCGATGCCCTTTGCATGTAACGCTGCCGCGGCGCGGGCAGCATCTTCATCGCTGTTGACGGCGATGCCGGTCAGGATCTCCGCTTCGGTCTCATTCGGCGTAATAATGTCGACCAGCGCCAGCAGGTCGTCAGAGAGCGGGGTGGCCGGGGCCGGATTGAGAATCACCTGGGTCTGATGCTGTCGGGCAAACGTGGCCGCGGCCAGAACGCTCTCCAGCGGTGACTCCAGCTGCATAAGAAGCGCATCGGCTGCAGCGATGACCGGCTGATGACGCGCCACACAGGCAGGCGTTAACGCCGCGTTGGCACCGGCGTAGATACCGATACTGTTTTCGCCGTCACCGTTAACGAAAATCATCGCCACGCCGGTGGACTCACCCGCAACCACTTCAACCGGGGTGGTATCAATATTGTCCTGCGCCAGCTGCTGACGAATCCGTTCACCCATGTCGTCAGCGCCCACACAGGCGATAAAGGCGATATCGGCGCCTGCGCGACCGGCGGCAACCGCCTGATTCGCACCTTTACCGCCAAACGCAATCTGATAATTCTGCCCGATCACCGTTTCACCGGGACGAGGAAAGTGCGCCAGATTAAGGATGTGGTCAGCGTTAATGCTGCCAAGAACGGCCAGTTTTGCGTTTTTGCTCATTAGGGGAGTCCGGAATAAGTGCGCCACCGGAAGGGTGGCGCGGTGCCCTGCTTTTCTTTGAGTTATTGAGTGACCAGCTTCAGGTCGACCGGATTGATCGCCTGCACTTTTTCACCCTTCAGCACTTTATCAGCGGTATCCACGCCGATCATGCCAATTTTGTCCGGCATCTGTGCCACGGTCGCGGACAGTTTGCCACTTTCAACCGCTTTCACGCCATCCGCCGTGCCGTCAAAACCGACCACGATCACACCGGTTTTACCGGCGGTCTGCAGCGCGCGCAGAGCACCCAGAGCCATTTCATCGTTCTGCGCGAAGACGGCCTGCACATCCGGGTGGGCCTGCAGCAGGTTCTGCATAACGTTCAGCCCTTTGGTGCGGTCAAAGTCAGCGGGCTGGCTGGCGAGGATCTGGAACTTATGCGCATCGGCCGCCTGTTTGAAACCTTCGCCACGTTCACGGGCCGCGGAGGTCCCGGCAATGCCCTGCAGCTCAATAATTTTCGCGTTTTCACCGACTTTTTTGGCGATGAAGTCACCGGCCATTTTACCGCCGAACCGGTTATCGGAGGCGACATGGCTGACAACTTTGCCCTGTGACGCGACGCGATCCAGTGTGATGACCGGGATGTTCGCCTGATTAGCCATCTTCACGGCATTGCCTACAGCATCCGAGTCGGTAGGGTTGATCAGCAGCAGTTTAGTGCCGCGCACCGTCAGATCCTGCACGTTTGCCAGCTCTTTCGCCGGATTGTTTTGTGAATCCAGCACCACCAGGTTGTAGCCCAGCTTATCGGCTTCTTTCTGCGCACCCTCTTTCAGCGAAACGAAGAAGGGGTTATTCAGGGTCGAAACCACCAGGGCGATGGTCTCTTTTGCCATAGCGCTGGTACTGAGGGTTGCGCCAAGGATGATGGCCAGTGCGGTTAACTTTTTCATCTTATTATCCTGTGTAAGGTCAGAGTTATTTACTGCTTTTATTATCCACCAGCACCGCCAGCAGGATGACTACCGCTTTAACGATCATCTGGTAGTAAGAAGAGACGCCCATCAGGTTCAGGCCGTTGTTCAGGAAGCCGAGGATCAGCGCACCGATCAGCGTGCCGAAAATACGCCCTTTACCGCCCGCCAGGCTGGTGCCACCCAGCACCACCGCGGCAATCGCATCCAGCTCATAGCCGGTGCCCGCAGTAGGCTGTGCCGAAGAGAGACGGGCCACTTCAATCGTGCCCGCCAGCGCCGCCAGCATGCCACTCAGTGAATAGACGATGATTTTGACGCGATTCACATTGATGCCGGAGAGACGGGTAGCCGCTTCGTTACCGCCCAGCGCATAGATATAACGGCCCAGGCGGGTATGCTGCAGCATGTACCAGGCGGCGATAAAGACCAGCGCCATCAGCCAGACCGGTGCAGGCACACCCAGCGGGCGACCAATACCAAACCAGCCCAGCAAATCGGCATTGGCGCTGAATCCGGTGTTAATCGGGCTACCGTCGGTATAGACCATAGTGACGCCGCGTAACAGCAGCATCATGACCAGCGTGGCAATAAACGCCTGTACCCTGCCGCGCGCCACGATGGTGCCGGTCAGGGCACCGATTGCCGCCCCCAGCGCCAGCGAGGCCGCCACCGCCACCAGGGCATTGACCTCCATACCCACCAGCGACGCGCCTACCGCACCGGTCAGCGCCAGTAGCGATCCCACAGAGAGGTCGATACCGGAAGTCAGGATCACCAGCGTCATCCCGACCGCCATAATGGCATTCACCGAGGTCTGCTGCAGGATGTTGAACAGGTTCGCGACGGTAAAGAAGTTCGGACTCTGACTGGCGACCACGGCTATCAGCACCATCAGCGCAATCAGCGACTTCTGCTCCAGTAACCAGCTTTTGCTAAACCAGCGGCGGCTGGCAGGTAACGTTTGGGTTGTCATACCACTAAATCCTCGCTGTGTTGCTTGCCTACGGCGGCGGCCATCAGACGTTCCTGAGTGGCGTCTTCCCGGGTAAATTCGCCGCTGATACGGCCTTCATGCATCACCAGAATCCGGTCGCTCATGCCCAGCACTTCCGGCATTTCCGAGGAAACGAGGATGATGCTCAGCCCTTCGGCCTTGAACTGGTTAATCAGTTGATAGATCTCTTTCTTCGCGCCGACATCCACACCGCGGGTCGGTTCGTCCAGAATCAGTACGTTGGGCCGGGTCATCAGTCCGCGGGCAATCGCCACTTTCTGCTGGTTGCCCCCGGAAAGCAGGCCAATCGGCTGCTCCATTGAGGGCGTTTTCACATTGAACAGCCGGATAAAATCGCCGACCGCCAGCTGCTCTGCCGCGTGCTTCAGCGACCCGTTGCCGCGACTGAAATAACGTAACGCCGTCAGCGACATGTTCTCTTTTACCGACATGCCCAGCACCAGGCCGTCGCGCTTACGATCCTCGGAGATATAGACGATGCCGTTAGCCAGCCCATCCTGTGGCGAACGCGTTACCACTTCGCGGCCGCTGAGCCACAGTTTGCCTTCATGGCGCGGCAGCGCGCCGTAAAGCACCTTCATCAGTTCGGTACGGCCCGCGCCCATCAGGCCGGAGATACCCAGAATTTCGCCTTTGCGCAGGCTGAAGCTGACCTTATCCACGCCCGGTCCGCTGACGTTTTCCACTTTCAGGCGCACGTCGCCGGGCGCCTGATCCAGACGGGGATATTGATCTTCCAGTTTGCGCCCGACCATCATCTCGATCAGGCTCTCTTCGGTCAGCGCGCTGACCGGACGCTCCGCAATAAACTGCCCGTCACGGAACACCGTGACGTCATCGCAGATCTCAAAGATCTCTTTCATGCGATGCGAGATGTAGACGATGCCGCAGCCCTGCGCTTTCAGCTCATTGATCACCCGGAACAGCGACAGCGTTTCGGTGTCGGTCAGCGCGTCGGTCGGCTCATCCATGATGATCACCTGCGATTCAAAGCTCAGCACTTTGGCGATTTCGACCATTTGCTGATCGCCAATCGACAGCTCGCCCACCAGCTTGTGGCTGCTGAAGCGCAGATTGAGGCGTTTGAGCAGCGCGTCGGCTTCGGCATACATGCGTTGCCACTGAATGCGGCCAAACCGGCTGACATATTCGCGACCAAGAAAAATGTTCTCCGCCACGGTTAACTGCGGGATCAGGTTCAGTTCCTGATGGATGATGCCAATGCCCGCTTCCTGCGACGCTTTCGGCCCACTGAAGCGGGTCTCTTTGCCGAGCCAGCGCAGCGTACCGGCATCATACTGGTAGATCCCGGTCAGGACTTTCATCATGGTGGACTTGCCTGCGCCGTTCTCTCCGACCAGCGCCATCACGCGACCTGCGCGGACATTCAGCGAAGCACCCTTAAGGGCTTTCACCCCTGGAAAGGATTTTTCAATGCCGTCGAGTTGCAGTAAAGGTTGCATAGCGGCCTCAGAAGGTCACACCGGCGCTGAGGATGACATTGGCAAACGGAGAGCACTCCCCGCTGCGAATGACCGCCTGGCTACGCTGCGTGTGTTGTTTGAACTGTTCATGCGAGAGGTAGCGGATGGTGATGACGTTCCCCTGCTGCTGCTGCAGGGCTTCGAGTGCGGCAATCAGCGCACGGTGAAGAGGCGGATTGTGCTGCTGAATCTCCTCCGCCATCAGGGCGCTTTCTACCTGCATCTCCAGGGCAACCGCATTCACCACCTGCATAAAATCGGGCGTACCCGGTGTGAGCGCCAGATCAATACGCTGCGGACCGGCTGGAATCGGCAGGCCAGCATCCGCAATCGTCAGCGTATCCGTGTGTCCCAGGCGGGCAATCACATGAGAGAGTTCAGCGTTTAACAGGCGACCTTTTTTCATCTTTTCACTCCACAGCGAAACGTTTCGCTGACAGGAGTGTATGAAATGCCGCCATCAACTCAACCGGCAAAGAAGAAATCTGTGATCGCTATCGAAACGTTTCGCTTACGCGGGCGAGAATTTGAATCAGGGCAGGAGAGGGGCTGAAAAAAGGATCGTGAAGGCAGTCTCAGGCGGCTGGCAAACTTAACGCCGGAAAAAACGGGCAGCAAGGGTTCAGCACCAGACAGAGAGGAGATGGACAGAGGAGGAAAGCGTCCCGCGCCGGGAGAGGCGCGGGCCTGAAAAAAAGATTAAGGCAGTTTCTTAACCTGTTTGACGTCCATCTCAATGCTGTTGAAATCTTTATCCAGCTCACCCGTCAGCTCAACATTGTCTTTCGGTGAGATGGTCTGGCCGTTCCAGTGCTTGTGGTCGATTTCGACTTTCATCGTGCCGGTCTGGTCGCGGAACAGATAATCTTCATCGCCGATCTGTTTCTCCAGCTTGCCGCGCACGGTGATCCAGCTGTCATCTTTCATCTCTTCCGCCTGCTTCACCGTCACCACACTGGTCTGGTCGGCACGAAAACCGCCCTGGCCAGCGGCAGCCTTCGTCTGTGCGGCGGGCGCACTGGGATCAACAAATCCGCCCTGCTGTGCAGCAAAAACCGGCGCGGAAGCCAGCATAACGACGGTCAGAATAGCAGCGTGCTTTTTCATGGTGTACCCCTTTTTTAGTGGTCGGTCCGGGTGGAACAGGCCCAGTTGACCACAGAGTTCTTAACAGCTTCTTAAGCATTAAAAATAGACGATATTTGCCGGAATCCGCTGTACAAGCAGGAGGGGGCTTCGTATAAAACGCTATCGGAACAGGGAGACATCATGCGTATTTTACTGATTGAAGACGATCGCTTAATTGGTGACGGTATTAAGGCAGGGCTGAGCAGGCTGGGCTTCAGCGTTGACTGGTTTACCTCCGGTGAGGCGGGCTTTAACGCGCTGGACGCGGCCCCCTGGGATGCGGTGATTCTGGATCTCTCTCTGCCCGAACGCGACGGGCTCGATATTCTGCGACAGTGGCGGCAGCAGGGCAAAGATGTTCCGGTGTTAATCCTGACCGCGCGCGATGCACTCGACCAGCGGGTCGAAGGGCTGCAGCAGGGCGCCGATGACTATCTGTGTAAACCTTTTGCCCTGACCGAGGTGGCCGCGCGCCTGCAGGCGTTGATTCGCCGCCGGCACGGCCAGCTTCAGCCTGAACTTCGTCACGGCAATGTGGTGCTGATCCCCGGCGGTCACAGTGTGATGCGCGAGGGGGAAACCATTGCGCTGAAAAGCCGGGAGCTGGCGCTGCTGGAGCTGTTTATGCGAAATCCTGGCCGGGTGCTGACGCGCAGCCAGCTGGAGGAGAAGCTCTACAGCTGGGATGCCGATGTCTCCAGCAATGCGGTGGAGGTGCATATCCATCATCTGCGTAAAAAACTGGGCAGTCAGTTCATCCGCACGCTGCACGGCGTCGGCTATACCCTGGGAGCCGCCGAATGCGATCAATGAGCCTGTTTCTGCGGCTTGGCATCGGTTTTGTGCTGCTGGTCGCTCTCTGCTGGGTCAGCGCCAGCCTCAGTGCCTGGCATCAGACGCGTGAAACCCTGGATGAACTCTTCGATACCCAGCAGATGCTGCTGGCAAAGCGTCTGCTGACACTGAATTTTTCGACGCTGGAGAACACCACGCTGCCAAAAACCAAAGCGATCCTGCGCCACCATCGCGGCGAACAGGATGACGACGCCCTGGCGTTTGCCGTCTTCACGCATGACGGCAGGCAGGTGATGAACGATGGGGATAATGGCCGCTATCTGCCGTTCGACGCAGCGTCTCAGGGATTCCATGAAGGTCAGCTCACGAATGATGATGATCGCTGGCGATTTGTCTGGCTCACCACTCCCGACAAGCAGTTTCGCGTGGTGGTCGGCCAGGAGCTGGAATATCGGGATGACATGACACAGGACGTAATGAAAGCGAGCGTGCTGCCCTGGTTGATCGCGCTGCCGTTTATGTTGCTGCTGCTGATGGGGCTGATCTGGTCTGAACTGCGCCCGCTGAAGAGGCTGGCGAAGCAGCTGGCGCAGCGCGCGCCCGATGATGATACGCCGCTGCAGGCCGGGCGGGTGCCGAAAGAGGTCCAGCCGCTGATGGTGGCGCTGAATGGCCTCTTCCGCCGCATCAGCGCCATGATGCAGCGCGAACGGCGCTTTACCGCCGATGCGGCGCACGAGCTGCGCAGTCCGCTGGCTGCACTGCAGGTGCAAAGTGAGGTCATTCAGCTGACGGCGGATGATGAGGTGATGCGCACCCATGCGCTGCAGCAGCTGGATGCCGGGATCCTGCGCGCCACGCGGCTGGTGGATCAGCTGCTGACGCTCTCGCGGGTGGAAGCTGACGATGCGCGCAGTGCCTTCGGGCCGGTGGCGCTGAAGCGCACGGTTCAGGAGACGCTGGCCGCCCAGCTGCCGCTGGCGGATAAAGCGGGCGTGACGCTGCGGCTGCATGCCGACGCCGATCCGCAGATTCAGGGGCATGCGCTGCTGCTGTCACTGCTGGTGCGTAATCTGCTGGATAACGCCATTCGTTATACGCCAGCAGGCAGTGAAGTTGATGTGCGGTTACAGGCGAACAGCCTGGCGGTGGAGGATAACGGCGAGGGATTGAGTGAAGCCGACCGCCAGCGTCTTGGTGAACGTTTCTGGCGACCGCCCGGTCAGGAGAAGAGTGGCAGCGGACTGGGACTCTCGATTGTGCGTAATATTGCCCAGCTGCACGGGATGCAGGTGAGCTTCAGCCAGCGTCCCGGCAGCGGCCTGTGCGTCACGCTGCGCTGGTCCGCGCCCACCCCGTAAGGCGGGCGCGACCCGTCAAATCTCGACCTGGGTGCCCAGCTCGATAACCCGGTTTGGCGGGATCTCGAACTGGTCGGGTGCGCGCAGTGCGTTGCGCTGCAGCGCCAGGAAGAGTTTGCCGCGCAGGCGCAGATACCAGGGGCGTTTGCCGATGATCAGCGACTCGTGCGACATAAAGAACGACGTCTCCATCATGCGGCAGTTCAGCCCTTCCAGCCCGCAGCGATGGAAAATCTCCTCAACGTTAGGCGTTTCACGCCAGCCGTAACTGGCGACCACCCGCCAGAAGGTCGGTGAGAGCTGCTCAATCGTCACACGCCGCACGTTGTGAACGTAGGGCGCATCTTCCGTTCTCAGCGTCAGCAGCACCACGCGCTCATGCAATACCTTGTTGTGCTTGAGGTTATGCAGCATGGCGAACGGAATCACATTCAGCGCACGCGACATATAGACCGCGGTGCCCGGCACGCGAACCGGCGGCGACTTCTCCAGCGAGGCGATCATCGCCTCCAGGGAGTTACCGTGCTCATGCATGCGACGCAGCAGGCGGAAACGCTCGCTTTTCCACGTCGTCATAATGATAAACATCACCAGACCGAGGCAGAGTGGCAGCCAGCCACCGGAGAAGATTTTCACCAGGTTGGCGGTAAACAGCGGCACGTCGATAAAGAGCAGCAGCACCAGGATGAGGCCGACGGCCAGCTTTTGCCAGTGCCAGTTTTTAATGGCCACGGTGCAGACGAGGATCGAGGTCAGGACCATGGTGCCGGTCACGGCGATACCGTAGGCCGCCGCCAGGTTACTCGAATGCTCAAAGCTGATAATCACAATCAGCACGGCGAAATAGAGCACCCAGTTGATGGCCGGAATATAGATCTGACCCGACTCGCGCTCAGAGGTGTGGATGATACGCATCCCAGGCAGATAGCCCAGTCGCACCGCCTGACGCGTCAGCGAGAAGACGCCAGAGATAACCGCCTGTGAGGCGATCACGGTGGCCAGCGTCGCCAGAATCAGCATCGGGATTAGCGCCCAGTCCGGGGCCAGCAGGAAGAAGGGGTTTTTAATCGCTTTCGGATCGCTGAGCAGCAGCGCGCCCTGACCAAAGTAGTTCAGCACCAGCGACGGCAGCACCACCGAGAACCAGGCCAGCCGGATCGGCACTTTGCCGAAGTGGCCCATATCCGCATAGAGTGCCTCCACGCCGGTAATCGCCAGCACGACAGCGCCCAGCGCGAAGAACGAGACCGACTTGTAGTGCAGGAAGAACTCAATGGCATAGGCGGGATTGAGTGCGTGCAGCACTTCCGGGTTTTTCATGATGCCGCAGGCCCCCAGGACCGCCAGCACCAGGAACCAGATCAGCATCACGGGCGCGAACAGTTTGCCCACCATACCGGTGCCATGTTTCTGAATCACAAACAGCAGCGTCAGCACCGCAATCGACATCGGCACAATAAAAGGATCCAGTGACGGCGCGGCAATCTCCAGGCCCTCAATCGCGGACATCACCGAAATGGCCGGAGTGATCACCACCTCCCCATAGAAGAAGCTGCCGCCAATCAGTCCCATGATCACCAGCACCGCCGTGGCGCGCGCACCGGTGTGGCGGCCCGCCAGCGACATCAGGGTCAGAATACCGCCCTCTCCGGCGTTGTCGGCGCGCATCACATAACTGATATATTTGAGTGAGACCACCAGCACCAGCAGCCAGAAAATCAGCGACAGAAAGCCAAACACTGCTTCCCGTTCAACGCCGAAACCAAACTGTCCGGAGAGACATTCACGCAGGGTATAGAGCGGACTGGTGCCGATATCCCCGTAAACAACACCAATCGCGGCCAGCGTTAATCCGGGAAGGGACTGCTTATTATCTGAGCTCATAGAGTTATCTTTTGTTGGAGTCTGAGAGGCGCAAACACCCCTCGCTCAGGCCATCAAAAAGCGCACAGTATGCACGTATTGGTGAAAATTCCTATACCCGCTTCGCCTTGCTCGCCGGATAACGGGGGCGCTTCAGGCGGTAAAATGTCAGTGGATACCGCGTGATAGCAGGCAAACCTTCTGATACAAAAAAGCTGACAGCTATCAACGCTTTCACGCATGATGATCTATAGAGTAAGGCGCTTGCTTAAGCGCGGCGGCCCGTCGATCGTAAGGACATTGAAGTGATTATGGCTCAACCCCATCTTTTGGCAGAAAGAATTTCTCGCCTGAGCAATGCGTTAGAAAAAGGATTGTATGAGCGGCATCATGCCATTCGCCTTTGCCTGCTGGCGGCGCTGAGCGGTGAAAGCGTGTTCCTGCTGGGCCCGCCCGGCATCGCCAAGAGCCTGATAGCACGCCGCCTCAAATATGCCTTTCAGCACGCCCGCGCCTTTGAATATCTGATGACCCGTTTCTCGACGCCGGAAGAGGTGTTTGGCCCGCTCTCCATTCAGGCGCTGAAGGATGAAGGGCGCTATCAGCGCCTCACTAAAGGGTATCTGCCCGACGCAGAGATTGTGTTTCTGGATGAGATCTGGAAAGCCGGCCCGGCGATTCTGAATACCCTGCTGACCGCCATCAACGAACGCCGCTTCCGCAATGGTGACAGCGAAGAGACCATCCCGATGCGTCTGCTGGTCACCGCCTCCAATGAACTCCCGGAAGCGGACAGCGGTCTTGAGGCGCTCTATGACCGGATGCTGATCCGCCTGTGGCTGGATAACGTGCATGAGAAGCAGAACTTCCGCAGCATGCTGACTCACCAGCAGGATGAACACGCCAATCCGGTGGCGGAATCTCTGCGCATCAGCGATGAGGAGTATGCGCAGTGGCAGCTCAGCATCAGCCAGGTGGGGCTGCCGGATGCCGTTTTCGAGCTGATCTATCAGCTGCGTCAGCAGCTGGAGAGCCAGCCTGCCGCCCCCTACATTTCCGATCGTCGCTGGAAAAAAGCCATTCACCTGTTACAGGCCAGCGCCTTTTACAGCGGACGCAGCGCGATTGCGCCGATAGACCTGATCCTGCTGAAAGATTGCCTCTGGCACGACGTGGCGTCCATGCAGCTGCTGGAACGCGAAATCGACCATCTGATGACACAACACGCCTGGCAGCAGCAGCCGATGCTGCTGAAACTGCATCAGATCAAAGCCCGTCGTCTGGCGCTGCAGCAACAGCAGAGCGTGGCGCAGGCCATCACGCTGGAGAAGCACAGCGGCATGTTCAGCCGCAAGCCGCACTACGATATGCCCGAAAGCCTCACCGACGAGCAGCTGACGCTGATGCTGCAAAAGCCGCTGATGCTGCACGATATGCAGGTTACCCACCTGGTGATCGCGCGTGATGCGCTGAACCAGTGGCTGCAGAAAGGGGGCGAGGTGCGCGGCAAACTCAACGGCATCGGCTTTGCTCAGAGTCTGGATCTTCAGGTGGATGCGCAGCACTGCCTGGCGATCCGCGATGTCAGTCTGCAGTCGTCGCGGCTGACCCTGCCCGGCGTCAGCAACAGCGAGCCGCTGCCCGGTGAGATTACCGAGGCACTGGATGCACTGGAGAGTGAACTGCGCACCCAGCGGCATCTCTTCAGTCAGCATCAGCGCTGCCTGTTTATCAGCGACGACTGGCTGGCGCGGGTCGAAACCAGCCTGCAGGATGTGGCAGAGCAGATGAAACAGGCGCGTAAATGATCTCCGTGGAGACGCTCAGCACCCTGCTCTCGGTGGGTGAGACCGAACTGATTGAAGAGCTGATCGTCGCCCTGCTGGCCTCCCCACAGCTTGCGCTGTTTTTTGAAAAGTTTCCCGGGCTGAAAAAAGCGCTGCTACGCGATGTGCCGCGCTGGCGGGCCGAGATCAACGCGGAACTCAAAGCCACCCCGGTTCCGGCCACGCTGGCAGAGGAGTTTCAGCTCTTTCAGCGGGTTCAGCTCCTCAGCGATCGTGAATTCATCCACCAGCTGGATGCGACGCTTCAGGCGCTGCAAAGCCTGCCTTCGCCCTTCCTGGATGAAGCGAACCGGCTGTTGCAGCACACCGATATCCACCATCTCAGCAGCGCGCAGCACCAGCTTTTTCTGCAGCGCTGGCGGCTGAGTCTGACCTTACAGACCCTGACCCTGAATCAGCAGCTGCTGGAGCAGCAGCGCGAACGCCTGCTGGCGGAGCTGCAGCAGCGCATGGCGCTGAGCGGTCAGCTGGCCCCGATCCTGGGGGACGATGATGAAGCGGCGGCAGGCCGGTTATGGGACATGAGCAAAGCGTCACTGCAGCCCGGCGACTATCAGCTGATGCTGCAATATGGTGATTTTCTCGCGCAGCAACCGGAGCTGCTGAAGCTGGCACAGCAGCTGGGCCGCAGTCGGGAGGCTAAATCGGTGCCGTCACAGGATGCCCCGATGGAGGCCTTTCACCATCTGGTGCAGGAGCCCGCTTCCGTGCCGGAAGAGGTGAGCGGCATTCATCAGAGCGATGACGTACTGCGTCTGCTGCCGCCGGAGTTAGCCGCGCTGAGCATCAGCGAACTGGAGCTGGAGTTTTACCGGCGCCTGGTTGAGAAACGGCTGCTGACATATCGTCTGCAGGGCGAGGCCTGGCACGAAAAAGTGACGATGCGGCCGGCCAGCCATCAGCAGCATGAGGAGCAGCCCCGCGGGCCGTTTATCGTCTGCGTGGATACCTCCGGCTCCATGGGGGGCTTCAACGAGCGCTGCGCAAAAGCGTTTTGTCTGGCGCTGCTGAAAGTCGCGCTGGCTGACCGGCGTCGCTGCTACATCATGCTGTTTGCCCATGAAGTCATCGGCTACGAGCTGACCGGGGAAGATGGGCTGGAACAGGCGATTCGCTTTCTCAGCCAGCGCTTTCGTGGCGGCACCGATCTGGCCGCCTGCCTCTCCTCGGTGGTGAACCGGATGGAGGGCGCACTGTGGCAGGAAGCGGATGCGGTCATCGTCTCCGATTTCATCGGCCAGCGTCTGCCGGAAGAGGTGATCGGGGCGATAAAACAGCGCCAGCGACACAATCAGCAACGTTTTCACGCGGTGGCCATGTCGGCCCACGGGAAACCCGGTATTCTGCGCATCTTCGACCATATCTGGCGTTTCGATACCGGCATGAAAAGCCGCCTTCTGCGCCACTGGCGCCGTTAAAAGCCTGTCCCGACAGGCGTAATTGTTGCAGGCAGTCTGGACACGGACAGCGCGGAACAACCGGAGCGTACACGGAGTACGTGAGGATTGTGAGCACTGCCCAGGTTCAGAGTGGCAAATAAAATAGCCTGACGGGCAGGCTCTAAGTCATCTGGCAGAAAAGCTTCTTTGCTATAGTGAATTACCGTTTCACTTACTCAGCAATCTGGAGCTTCCTGTGACGCTTGCTCAACCCCACCGCGATCTGCCTGCACCTACGCGGACGTTATTGCTCTCCGGCCAGAATAGCGAACAAAAACGTGCCGATTTGCTGGCCTATTTCCATCAGACCTGGGACCAGTATGAGAGTCTGTTTACCTGTCTGGCGGATCCGCAGGCCTGGTTCACCAAAGCCATTCCGCTGCGCCACCCCCTGATTTTCTATTTCGGTCACACGGCGACCTTCTACATTAATAAGCTGATGGCCGGACGTCTCATCGACGCGCGTCTGAACGATCGCATCGAAGCGATGATGGCGATTGGGGTGGATGAGATGAGCTGGGACGATCTCAACGACAGTCACTACGACTGGCCCACCGTCGATGAAGTGCGTGAATACCGGGGACGCGTGAAAGCCCTGGTCAGCGATCTCATCCAGACCATGCCGCTCACTCTGCCGATCGACTGGGAAAGTCCGGCCTGGGTGATCCTGATGGGCATCGAGCATGAGCGCATCCATCTGGAAACCTCCAGCGTGTTGATCCGCCAGCTTCCGATTGAGTGGGTTAAGCCGCAGTCCGCATGGCCCATCTGTCCGCTGGCGCGCCACCAGCGTCAGGCTGTTCCGGCCAACGCCCTGCTGCCGATGCCTGGCGGCACGGTCACGCTGGGTAAAACTGACGACACCTACGGCTGGGATAATGAGTATGGCCGCCAGCAGATTACGCTGCAGCCGTTCCAGGCGAGCAAAATGCTGGTCAGCAACGCAGAATTTCTGGCCTTCGTCGAGGCGGGAGGATATCAGGATCGTCGCTGGTGGGATGATGAAGGCTGGGGCTGGTGTCAGTTTGCCAAAGCAGAGATGCCCACTTTCTGGGTTGGCACACCTGCGATGCCCGATCAGCTGAAACTGCGTCTGATGTGTGAAGAGGTGGCGATGCCCTGGGACTGGCCTGCCGAGGTCAATCAGCTGGAAGCCGCCGCCTTCTGCCGCTGGAAAGCAGAGCAGACGGGGCTGGCGATACAGCTTCCCTGCGAAGCGGAGTGGACTCAGCTGCGCGAACAGGTTGCCGGCGACCAGCCGCACTGGGAGCAGGCACCGGGCAACATTAACCTGGCTTACTGGGCCTCTTCGTCACCGGTCGATCTGTTCGCCCAGGGCGACTTCTTCGATATCGTCGGCAACGTCTGGCAGTGGACCACCACGCCAATTAACGGCTTCGAAGGCTTCCGGGTCCATCCGCTTTACGACGATTTCTCGACGCCGACGTTTGATGGCAAACACTCGCTGATCAAAGGGGGCAGCTGGATATCCACCGGCAACGAAGCCCTGAAATCGGCACGCTATGCGTTTCGCCGCCACTTCTTCCAGCATGCCGGTTTCCGCTATGTGGTGTCCGGGCACAGGGAGAGCATGGCGCTGAATCCGTATGAGTCTGACGCCATGGTGTCGCAGTATCTCGACTTCCAGTATGGCCCGCGCTATTTCGGCGTGGAAAACTATGCCGAAAGCCTGGTGAAGCTGGCGCTGAATTACACCCGCGCCCGGGGCGACGCCCTGGATATCGGCTGCGCGACCGGACGCGCCAGTTTCGAACTGGCCCGCCACTTCGAACGCGTCACCGGCATGGACTACTCGGCGCGCTTCATCGATGTGGCGCTGCAGCTGACCAGCGGTGAAGATTTCCGCTATCTCCTGCCTCAGGAGGGCGATCTGGTCGAGTATCGTCAGGTTCGCCTGAAAGATTTCGATCTGGAGAGCGATCTGGCGCAGCGAATCCGCTTTGTGCAGGGGGACGCCTGCAACCTGAAGCCGCAACCGGCCGGTTACGATCTGGTGCTTGCCTCCAATCTGATCGATCGTCTGCGTCAGCCCGCGCGCTTCCTGCAGGATGTGACGCCGATGCTGCGTCCGGGCGGCATTCTGCTGCTCTCATCGCCTTACACCTGGCTGGAAGATTTCACGCCGAAAGAGAACTGGCTGGGCGGCGTGCGGGAAAACGGAGAGGCCCTGACGACCCTGCAGGCGCTGCAACGGCTGCTGGCCGCCGACTTCGAGCTGATCGATGAACCGCAGGATGTGCCGTTCGTGATCCGCGAAACGGCCCGCAAGTTCCAGCATACGCTGGCGCAGGTCACCGTCTGGCGCAAACGCTAAGCAACCCGGCAGCGGCGCCCGTCGCTGCCGGGAGTTGCCTGAACCACTATTTTGCTGCACATTCACCCTTGTTCACTTAAGCAGACCCACAACGAGGATGGCCATGGCCGAACATCTGCAGCTCGACAATCTGGATCGCGGCATTCTGAATGCCCTGCTGGAGAATGCGCGCACCGCTTACGCCGAGCTGGCAAAGCAGTTTAATGTCAGTCCCGGCACCATTCATGTGCGCGTAGAGAAGATGAAGCAGGCGGGTATTATCCTGGGCACGCGGGTGGATATCGATCCGCGCCAGCTGGGGTTTGATGTCTGCTGCTTTATCGGCATTATCCTGAAGAGCGCGCGTGACTATCCGGCGGCGCTGAGCAAACTGGATGCGCTGGATGAGGTGGTTGAAGCCTGGTACACCACCGGTCACTACAGCATCTTTATTAAAGTGATGTGCCGGTCAATCGATGCCCTGCAGCAGGTGCTGATCAACAAGATCCAGACCATTGATGAAATTCAGTCAACCGAAACCCTGATCTCGCTGCAAAACCCGATCATGCGTACCATCAAGCCCTGATCGTTCCTTTCCCTGTGCATAATCTTATCCCTGACGAATGTGGCGGCTGACAACGGCTGCGTTCGCCTTTCCCGATCCATTAACCCTGTTGTCCACAGGTGGATCACCGCTTGATCACAGCGTACAATGCTCGCCTTACTGTCCGGGAGAGCAAGATGGCCGATATTACCTTAATCAGTGGCAGTACTCTGGGAAGCGCCGAGTATGTGGCTGAACATCTGGAAGAAAAATTACAGGACGCAGGCTTCTCCACGCAGCTGCTGCATGGCCCGGAGATGGATGAGGTGCCGCAGACCGGTATCTGGCTGGTGGTCTGCTCAACGCATGGTGCCGGCGATATTCCTGACAATCTGCTGCCACTCGCTGAAGCCATCCGCGACAGCCAGCCCGATCTTTCTCAGGTTCGCTTTGGCGCTGTCGGACTCGGCAACCATGAGTACGATCTCTTTTGCGGCGCGATCCGCCAGATTGATGCGCTGCTGACCGCACAGGGGGCGCAGCGGATAGGCGATCGTCTGGAGATTGACGTGCTGGAGCATGAGATCCCTGAAGATCCGGCAGAGGCCTGGCTGGAAACGTGGAAAAACGCGATCTGAATCGTGGACGGGGATCGCGAAATAGTGACGATCCCCAGTGGAAGATGCTGATTTTATCCTTTTCCGCTCGTTTATTTTGTGGATAACTACCCTCTTTTACTGCGTATAACCGGTAGTTATCCAAAGAACAACTGATGCATGTTTTTTGAGCTGTGTATAACCTAAGGTTTTGATCCCAGCTTATACGGATCAGGATCACCGATCACTCACAGCTAGTGATCCTGCCCATCCTGTTGTTTATGCAATGCTTCTGGCACATATCCACAGGAGGCCGGGATCCTAATAAGAGATCTAACAGAAAGATCATATACAGATCTAAGATCCTTTCTTTTAAAACCGGACGATCCCGCGGCTTTCACCCCAGACGGAATTTGAGTAGAATCCACGCCCCAGGACGACGATCCTGCACGTTCATCAACCGAGGTACCACTTCATGTTTTATCAGGATCCTTTTGACGTCATCGTAATTGGTGGTGGTCATGCGGGCACCGAAGCCGCAATGGCGGCAGCCCGAATGGGTCAGCAAACCCTGTTACTCACCCATAACATTGATACGCTTGGACAAATGTCCTGCAACCCGGCGATCGGTGGCATTGGCAAAGGACATTTGGTGAAGGAAGTGGATGCCCTGGGGGGTCTGATGGCCCATGCGATCGACCAGGCCGGTATCCAGTTTAGGATACTAAACGCCAGCAAAGGGCCGGCGGTGCGGGCCACCCGTGCTCAGGCCGATCGCGTGCTCTATCGCCAGGCGGTGCGCACTGCCCTGGAGAACCAGCCCAACCTGATGATCTTCCAGCAGGCGGTCGACGATCTCATCGTTGAAAACGATCGTGTGGTGGGTGCCGTGACTCAGATGGGACTGAAGTTCCGCGCGAAAACCGTGGTACTGACCGTAGGAACCTTCCTGGACGGCAAAATTCATATCGGTCTGGACAACTACAGTGGCGGTCGCGCAGGTGATCCCCCGTCCATTCCGCTGGCAAAACGACTTCGCGCGCTGCCGCTGCGGGTAAACCGCCTCAAAACCGGCACGCCGCCGCGCATTGACGCTCGCACCATCGATTTTTCAGTGCTGAGCCCGCAGCATGGGGATAACCCGATGCCGGTCTTCTCGTTTATGGGCAGTACCGCTCAGCATCCGCAGCAGGTGCCGTGCTGGATCACTCATACCAATGAGAAAACCCACAACGTGATCCGCGAAAACCTGGATCGCAGCCCGATGTACGCCGGGATCATCGAAGGGATCGGCCCGCGCTACTGCCCGTCGATCGAAGACAAAGTCATGCGCTTTGCCGATCGTAACTCGCATCAGATCTTCCTGGAGCCGGAAGGGCTGACCAGTAATGAGATCTACCCGAACGGTATCTCTACCAGCCTGCCGTTTGACGTGCAGATGCAGATCGTCCGCTCAATGAAGGGGATGGAGAATGCGAAGATCGTGCGTCCGGGTTATGCCATCGAGTATGACTTCTTCGATCCGCGCGATCTCAAACCGACGCTGGAGAGTAAGTTTATCGACGGCCTCTTCTTTGCCGGACAGATCAACGGCACAACCGGTTATGAAGAAGCCGCTGCGCAGGGGATGCTGGCCGGTCTGAACGCCGCGCGTCAGTCTGCTGACAAAGAAGGCTGGGCACCGCGTCGCGATCAAGCTTATCTGGGCGTGCTGGTTGATGACCTCTGTACGCTCGGCACCAAAGAGCCGTACCGGATGTTCACCTCCCGTGCCGAATACCGTCTGATGCTGCGCGAAGACAATGCCGATCTGCGTCTGACCGAAACCGGCCGTGAACTGGGTCTGGTCGATGATGCACGCTGGGCGCGCTTCAATCAGAAGCTGGAAGCGATTGAGCAGGAGCGTCAGCGTCTGCGCGATATCTGGGTTCATCCAAAATCCGAACACGTTTCCGACGTCAATACGGTGCTCAGCGCACCGCTGACCAAAGAAGCGAGTGGTGAAGATCTGCTGCGTCGTCCAGAGATGACCTATCTGAAGCTGATGGCGCTGGAGGCCTTCGGCCCGGCACTGGCTGATGAGCAGGCCGCTGAGCAGGTTGAGATTCAGGTGAAGTATGAAGGCTACATCGCGCGTCAGCAGGAAGAGATCGATCGTCAGTTGCGTAATGAGAACACGCTGCTGCCGGTTGAGCTCGACTATCGCCAGGTGAATGGACTCTCCAATGAGGTGATCGCCAAGCTGAACGATCACAAGCCGACGTCGATCGGGCAGGCGACGCGCATTTCCGGTATTACCCCGGCGGCCATCTCGATTCTGCTTATTTACCTGAAAAAACAGGGTCTGATGCGCAAAAGCGCCTGATCTTAAACGGGGCGAGGAGACTCGCCCCCGCTGAATGGACTTATGCTGTGATTAACACACTCACGTCGCTGCTCAATGCAGCCGGTATTTCCCTCTCCGATCAACAAAAACAGCAGCTGGTTGCCTATGTCGGCCTGCTGGATAAGTGGAACAAAGCCTACAACCTGACCTCCGTCCGCGATCCGCAGCAGATGCTGGTGCGTCATATCCTCGACAGTATCGTGGTGGCGCCGCATCTTCAGGGCGCACGCTTTATTGATGTTGGCACCGGACCGGGTCTGCCAGGCATTCCGCTGGCTATCGTCATGCCGGAGGCGCACTTTACGCTGCTCGACAGTCTGGGCAAGCGGGTCCGGTTCCTGCGTCAGGTTCAGCATGAGTTAGGACTTACTAACATCACGCCGGTCCAGAGCCGGGTAGAGACCTTCCCGGCGGAACCCCCGTTCGACGGGGTGATCAGCCGTGCTTTTGCCTCCCTGACCGATATGGTGACCTGGTGTCATCATCTGCCGGGAAGGGAAGGGCGCTTCTTTGCGCTGAAAGGGGTGCGACCAGACGATGAAATTGCCGCTTTACCGGCGGGCTTTGGGGTAGATTCCGTCATCAGACTGCAGGTGCCTCAGCTGGACGGTGACCGCCACCTGGTCATTCTGCGTCACCAGTAACCTTATCGTCAGCAGGGTCTTAGCGCGTTTCAGCCTCAGGCCCTCTCAGGCGGCTGATTAAAAAAAACGCAGACGAGATCGGTGTGATAAAAGTTTTTGATTAAACGCGCGCGGTAAGAAGGTTAAAAAGGCCGATGGAAATTATCCGAAAAGCTCTGTTACATTTAACCTTTAATTCACATTTGGTTATCAGAAATATCACTTGTATAGCCGGGTAGCGGAATAAAAATAGTCACGTCAGAAAATATATCGCGGTAATAACCTGCCGTGCGTAATATCAGTTTCACGATTCTCAGGCACAGTTCGATGTCAATAGCCTGTTTTCCGGGAAATTACGCTTTCCGCTACAGCGATCTAATTTTAAGTGGCTGATTCAACTAGCCTTAACCGATGCAGGCCGGGCGCTGAAATAGCGCCCCGATAAAACTCATTCTGGCGCAGGTGCTTATTATGTGATCTAAAGCACGCTTTAAAAGCAAGACGCCAGTGAATTTTCAGTCCGATTCAGATGAATTCCGGCAGGGTAATCTTTGGAAAAATAGCCCTCCGGAAAGAAATTTAAATAATTGTTCACCTTTTCGCTACTTACCGATTGAAATCGCAGGTGCGGCCCGTATAATTTGCACGGCTTTTGCTGCTTGACTCAACTGCGCAAAGGCAGTCTTATACGACACGCGACATACCCCTGATGGGGCAGGAGAGTATCAGCGTCATGTCAGTGTCTCTTTACAGTGTGAAATTCGCCCGAACGGTGCTGATGATTCAGCTGGTGACGATAGTCATCATCGGCGCACTCTTTGCTGTTAAAGATGTCACGTGGGGTGTCTCTGCTCTTGCTGGCGGAGCGGCAGCCTGGCTGCCAAACGTATTGTTTTTGTTTTTAGCCTGGCGCCTGCAGGGGCAATCCCCCGCTTCGGGGCGAGTCGCGTGGAGCTTCGCTTTAGGTGAAATAGCCAAAGTGTTTGCGACCATCATTTTGCTCATTGTGGCGTTGGGTCTATTCGGCGCGGTCTTCTGGCCGGTCGGAATAACCTGGTTATCGGTGCTGGTGGTACACATGCTGGCACCGGCGGTAATTAACAACAAAGGGTAAGAGGCATCATGGCTGCAGGAGAAATCTCTACTCCGCAAGAGTACATTGGTCACCACCTGACTCATCTTCAGTTGGACCTGCGTACCTTCGAGTTAGTGAATCCGCACGACGCTCCCGCGACGTTCTGGGTATTAAATATCGATTCCATGTTTTTCTCTCTGGTGCTGGGAGTTATCTTCCTGGTGTTGTTCCGTAGCGTGGCGAAGTCTGTCACCAGCGGTGTGCCAGGGAAAATGCAGGCGGCTATCGAACTGGTTGTCGGCTTCGTTGATAGTAACGTGCGCGACATGTATCACGGTAAGAGCAAACTTATCGCCCCGCTGGCTCTGACAATCTTTGTCTGGGTCTTCCTGATGAACTTCATGGATCTGCTGCCTATCGACCTGCTGCCGACAATCGCTGAGAAAGGTTTAGGCCTGCCGGCGCTGCGCGTCGTACCGTCTGCAGACGTGAACATCACGCTCTCTATGGCGTTGGGCGTATTTATTTTGATTCTGTTCTACAGCGTCAAAATGAAAGGCATTGGCGGCTTCACGAAAGAGCTGACGCTGCAGCCTTTTAACCACCCGATCTTCATCCCGATCAACCTGATTCTGGAAGGTGTAAGCCTGCTGTCTAAGCCTGTTTCACTGGGTTTACGACTGTTCGGTAACATGTATGCGGGTGAACTGATCTTTATCCTTATTGCCGGTCTGTTGCCGTGGTGGTCACAGTGGGTGCTGAATGTGCCGTGGGCCATTTTCCACATCCTGATCATTTCGCTACAGGCTTTCATTTTCATGGTCCTCACGATCGTCTATCTGTCGATGGCATCTGAAGAGCATTGATTTTTTTCTCAACACTACTTTCCCTCCTGATTCCGGGTGGCAGCGCACGCCGCTGAAGCCCGGAAGATGAAGGGAGCATTTAACTGAAACAAACTGGAGACTGTCATGGAAAACCTGAATATGGATCTGCTGTACATGGCTGCCGCTGTGATGATGGGCCTGGCGGCAATCGGTGCTGCGATCGGTATCGGCATCCTCGGAGGAAAATTCCTGGAAGGCGCTGCTCGTCAGCCTGACCTGATTCCTCTGCTGCGTACGCAGTTCTTTGTTGTAATGGGTCTGGTGGATGCAATCCCGATGATCGCTGTTGGTCTGGGTCTGTACGTGATGTTTGCTGTCGCCTAAAGCCCTGTGTTCACTCAGCGCACAATGTGCAGGGGTGAACGGATTCTGCCGCTTATCGCTGATAACGGCAGAAAAGTTAAATACTCAATCTAGAGGCATTGTGCTGTGAACATTAATGCAACAATCCTCGGCCAGGCTATCGCGTTCATCCTGTTTGTCGCGTTCTGCATGAAGTACGTATGGCCGCCGATTATGGCTGCCATCGAAAAGCGCCAGAAAGAAATTGCTGAAGGCCTTGCTTCTGCTGAACGTGCGAAGAAAGATTTGGATCTCGCGCAGGCTAATGCGACCGACCAGCTGAAAAAAGCCAAAGAAGACGCTCAGGTCATTATCGAGCAGGCGAACAAGCGTCGCACGCAGATTCTGGACGAAGCCAAAACCGAAGCTGAAAACGAACGTAATCGTATCGTGGCACAAGCGCAGGCGGAAATTGACGCCGAACGTAAACGTGCACGTGAAGAACTGCGTAAGCAAGTCGCGTTGCTGGCTATGGCTGGCGCCGAGAAGATCATCGAACGCTCCGTGGATGAAGCTGCTAACAGCGACATCGTTGATAAACTGGTCGCTGAACTGTAAGGAGGGAGGGGCTGATGTCTGATCTGATTACTGTAGCTCGCCCCTACGCCAAAGCAGCTTTTGACTTTGCTGTTGAGCATCAAAGTATTGAACGCTGGCAACAGATGCTGGCGTTCGCCGCAGAAGTGGCTCGCAATGAACAGATGGCTGATCTTCTCTCTGGTGCGTTAGCACCGGAAGCGCTGGCAGCGTCGTTTAACGCAGTCTGTGGTGATCAACTGGATGAACCCGCGCAGAACCTGATTAAGGTGATGGCGGAAAACGGACGTTTGACAGCGCTTCCGGCTGTACTGGCCCAATACATCGAACTGCGTGACGCTCATGAAGCCACCGCTGAAGTTGATGTTATCTCCGCCAGTACGCTGAGTGACGACCAGCTGAATAAAATCAGCGCCGCGATGGAAAAACGTCTGTCACGCAAAGTTAAGCTGAATTGCAAAATTGATAAGTCTGTGATGGCAGGCGTGATCATCCGTGCGGGTGATCTGGTTATTGATGGCAGCGTACGCGGCCGTCTTGACCGTCTGGCTGACGTCTTGCAGTCTTAAGGGGACTGGAGCATATGCAACTGAATTCCACCGAAATCAGCGAACTGATCAAGCAGCGCATTGCTCAGTTCAATGTCGTGAGCGAAGCTCACAACGAAGGTACGATTGTTTCTGTAAGTGACGGTATCATCCGCGTACACGGCCTGGCCGATGTCATGCAGGGTGAGATGATTGCCCTGCCGGGTAACCGTTACGCTATCGCCCTGAACCTCGAGCGTGACTCGGTTGGTGCTGTGGTGATGGGTCCTTACGCTGACCTCGCCGAAGGCATGAAGGTTAAGTGTACTGGCCGTATTCTTGAAGTACCGGTAGGCCGTGGCCTGCTGGGCCGCGTCGTGAACACCCTGGGTGCTCCTATCGACGGTAAAGGCGCAATCGACAACGACGGTTTCTCACCGGTTGAAGTGATTGCTCCTGGCGTTATCGATCGTCAGTCAGTCGACCAGCCGGTTCAGACCGGTTATAAGTCGGTCGATGCGATGATTCCAATCGGCCGTGGCCAGCGTGAGCTGATCATCGGTGACCGTCAGACCGGTAAAACCGCGATGGCGATCGATGCGATCATCAACCAGCGCGACTCAGGCATCAAGTGTGTCTACGTTGCGATTGGTCAGAAAGCCTCAACCATCTCTAACGTGGTTCGTAAGCTGGAAGAGCATGGCGCACTGCAGAACACCATCGTTGTTGTGGCGTCTGCATCTGAATCTGCTGCACTGCAGTATCTCTCTCCGTACGCAGGTTGTGCGATGGGCGAATACTTCCGTGACCGCGGTGAAGATGCGCTGATCGTCTATGATGACCTCTCCAAGCAGGCTATCGCATACCGTCAGATCTCTCTGCTGCTGCGTCGTCCACCAGGTCGTGAAGCATTCCCTGGCGACGTGTTCTATCTCCACTCTCGTCTGCTGGAACGTGCATCACGCGTAAGCGCTGAATATGTTGAGCGTTTCACCAATGGCGCGGTGACAGGTAAAACCGGTTCACTGACTGCACTGCCGATCATCGAAACTCAGGCGGGCGACGTTTCTGCGTTCGTTCCGACCAACGTAATCTCGATTACTGACGGTCAGATCTTCCTGGAATCGAACCTGTTCAACTCCGGTATTCGTCCGGCGGTTAACCCAGGTATTTCGGTATCCCGTGTTGGTGGTGCTGCACAGACCAAGATCATCAAGAAACTGTCCGGTGGTATCCGTACCGCGCTGGCACAGTATCGTGAACTGGCGGCGTTCTCGCAGTTCGCTTCTGATCTGGATGATGCAACCCGTAAACAGCTGAGCCACGGTCAGAAAGTGACCGAGCTGCTGAAGCAGAAACAGTATGCGCCGATGTCTGTCGCGCAGCAGGGTCTGGTTCTGTTCGCTGCCGAGCGTGGCTACCTGAACGACGTTGAACTGGCAAAAATTGGTAGCTTTGAAGCTGCACTGCTAGCCTTCGCCGATCGCGACCACGCTGAGCTGATGGCTGAAATCAACCAGTCGGGCAACTTTAACAACGATATCGAAGCGAAGCTGAAAGGCCTGATCGATACGTTTAAAGCAACCCAGTCCTGGTAATGTCTGGCGGCTTGTCTGAAAAGGCAGGCCGCAAGGCTTTGAGGAGAAGCTAATGGCCGGCGCAAAAGAGATACGAAGCAAGATTGGAAGCGTGAAAAACACGCAGAAAATCACCAAAGCGATGGAAATGGTCGCCGCCTCCAAGATGCGTAAAACGCAGGAACGCATGGCGGCCAGCCGTCCGTATGCAGACACCATGCGCAAAGTGATTGGTCACCTTGCGTTGGGTAATCTGGAATACAAGCACCCTTACCTGGAACAGCGCGACGTCAAGCGCGTCGGCTACCTGGTCGTTTCAACAGACCGCGGGCTTTGTGGTGGTTTGAACATTAACCTGTTCAAAAAATTACTGGCGGATATGAAGTCCTGGTCCGATAAAGGCGTGCAGAGCGATCTGTCGATTATCGGTTCAAAAGGGGCGTCATTCTTCAGTGCTGTGGGTGGCAACATCGTGGCGCAAGTCAGCGGCATGGGCGATAAACCTGCCCTGTCTGACCTGATTGGCCCGGTAAAAGTGATGTTGCAGGCTTATGATGAAGGCCGCATCGACAAACTGATGATCGTCAGTAACAAGTTCAATAACACCATGTCTCAGACTCCGACCATCACCCAACTGCTGCCGTTAGCGCCAGCGGAAGGTGAAGAAGAGATGAAGGCGAAGACCTGGGATTACCTGTACGAACCCGATCCGAAAGCGCTGCTGGATACCCTGCTGCGTCGTTATGTCGAATCGCAGGTTTATCAGGGTGTGGTGGAAAATCTGGCCAGTGAGCAGGCCGCACGTATGGTGGCGATGAAAGCCGCAACCGATAACGGCGGAAATCTGATCAAAGAGCTGCAGTTGGTGTACAACAAAGCTCGTCAGGCCAGCATCACCCAGGAACTTACCGAGATCGTCTCGGGGGCCTCCGCGGTTTAACCAGGTTTGGAATTAGGTAGAGGATTCAAGATGGCAACTGGAAAGATTGTCCAGATTATCGGCGCCGTTGTTGACGTCGAATTCCCTCAGGACGCGGTACCGCAAGTGTACAGCGCCCTCGAGGTGATGAATGGTGATGCACGTCTGGTGCTGGAAGTTCAGCAGCAGCTGGGCGGCGGCGTTGTGCGTACCATCGCAATGGGTACGTCTGACGGCCTGAAGCGTGGTCTGAGCGTCAACGACCTGCAGAAACCGATTCAGGTTCCAGTCGGTAAAGCGACCCTGGGCCGTATCATGAACGTTCTCGGCGAGCCAATCGATATGAAAGGCGAGCTGAAAGAAGAAGATGGCAGCGCAGTAGAGATCGCCTCTATTCACCGCGCGGCACCTTCTTATGAAGATCAGTCTAACTCGCAGGAACTGCTGGAAACCGGCATCAAGGTTATCGACCTGATGTGTCCGTTTGCGAAAGGCGGTAAAGTCGGTCTGTTCGGTGGTGCGGGTGTGGGTAAAACCGTCAACATGATGGAACTGATCCGTAACATCGCGGCTGAGCACTCAGGTTACTCTGTGTTTGCCGGTGTGGGTGAGCGTACTCGTGAGGGTAACGACTTCTACCACGAAATGACCGACTCTAACGTTATCGATAAAGTTGCGCTGGTCTATGGCCAGATGAACGAGCCGCCGGGTAACCGTCTGCGCGTTGCACTGACCGGTCTGACCATGGCGGAAAAATTCCGTGATGAAGGCCGCGACGTTCTGCTGTTCATCGATAACATCTACCGTTATACCCTGGCCGGTACAGAAGTTTCTGCACTGCTGGGTCGTATGCCATCTGCGGTAGGTTACCAGCCAACGCTGGCAGAAGAGATGGGTGTGTTGCAGGAGCGTATTACCTCCACCAAGACCGGTTCAATCACCTCCGTACAGGCTGTTTACGTTCCTGCGGATGACCTGACTGACCCGTCACCAGCGACCACCTTCGCGCACCTGGACTCAACCGTTACGCTGAGCCGTCAGATCGCCTCTCTAGGTATCTACCCGGCCGTTGACCCGCTGGATTCTACCAGCCGTCAGCTGGATCCGCTGGTTGTGGGTCAGGAGCACTATGATGTTGCACGTGGCGTTCAGTCACTGCTGCAGCGTTATCAGGAGCTGAAAGACATCATCGCCATCCTCGGTATGGATGAGCTGTCTGAAGAAGACAAACTGCTGGTGGCACGTGCGCGTAAGATTCAGCGCTTCCTGTCTCAGCCGTTCTTCGTTGCGGAAGTATTCACCGGTTCACCGGGTAAATACGTTTCCCTGAAAGACACTATCCGTGGCTTTAAAGGCATCATGGAAGGTGAGTTTGACCACCTGCCAGAGCAGGCCTTCTACATGGTTGGTGCCATCGAAGAAGCCGTGGAAAAAGCGAAGAAACTGTAATAACGGTTTCCCGGGAGGAAGATTATGGCTATGACTTATCACCTGGATGTGGTCAGCGCAGAGGAGCAGTTGTTCTCTGGTCTGGTACAGAAAATTCAGGTGTCAGGTAGCGAAGGTGAACTGGGGATTTTCCCTGGCCATGCGCCGCTGCTGACTGCCATTAAGCCTGGAATGATCCGTATCGTGAAACAGCACGGCGAAGAGGAGTATATCTACCTCTCTGGCGGCGTGCTGGAAGTGCAACCGGGCAGCAGCACCGTTCTGGCCGATACCGCGATTCGCGGTACCGATCTGGATGAAGCGCGTGCTCTGGAAGCAAAACGCAAAGCAGAAGAGCACATGAACAGCAGCCACGGCGACGTGGACTATGCTCAGGCCTCTGCCGAGCTGGCGAAAGCCATTGCTAAACTGCGCGTGATCGAACTGACCAAAAAAGCGATGTAATCCAGCTTTATGCGTCACGAAATGCCAGCCCTCGGGCTGGCATTTTTTTTGTCTGCTATGGCAAATCGGCCTCTTCGCCTAATTTCGGCCTGAGAAAAATGTAGTAATCTCCCCCCTAAACCGTTTTACTTTCACCCGTAAAAATTCACCCAGGATAGTTATGTCTAACAGTGCGATGAGTGTGGTGATCCTTGCTGCTGGCAAGGGCACCCGTATGTATTCCGATCTGCCGAAAGTTCTGCATACGCTGGCAGGCAAACCGATGGTTCAGCATGTCATTGACGCCGCCAAAGGGCTGGGCGCACAGCACATCCATCTGGTTTATGGTCACGGCGGCGACCGCCTGAAAGCAACCCTCACTGATAGTGCACTCAACTGGGTGCTGCAGGCTGAACAGCTTGGCACCGGCCACGCGATGCAGCAGGCTGCGCCTGCGTTTGCCGATGATGAAGAGATCATGATGCTGTATGGTGACGTGCCGCTGATCTCCCAGGAGACCCTGAAGCGGCTGCGCGAAGCCAGACCGCAGGGCGGTATCGGGTTACTCACCGTGGTGCTGGACGACCCCACCGGATACGGGCGCATTGTGCGTGAGAACGGCACCATCACCGGCATCATCGAACAGAAAGATGCCAGCCCGGCACAGCTTGCCATTACCGAAATCAACACCGGTATCCTGATCGCCAACGGCGGCGATTTAAAACGCTGGCTGGCGCAGCTCACCAACAATAATGCGCAGGGCGAATATTACATCACCGACATTATTGCGCTGGCGCATCAGGAAGGGCGGACGATCAATGCCGTTCATCCGGCGCGTATCAGTGAAACCGACGGGGTGAACAACCGGCTGCAGCTGGCAACCTTAGAACGCACTTATCAGGCGGAACAGGCGGAAAAACTGCTGCTGGCGGGCGTGATGCTGCGCGATCCGGCCCGTTTTGACCTGCGCGGAACGCTGACGCATGGACGGGATGTGGAGATCGACACCAACGTCATTATTGAAGGCCAGGTGACGCTGGGCGCACGCGTGAAAATCGGTGCGGGCTGCATCATCAGAAACAGCGTAATCGGCGACGATTGCGAAATCAGCCCCTATAGCGTGATCGAGGATGCCACCCTCGCGACCGCCGTTACCGTCGGGCCGTTTGCCCGTCTGCGTCCCGGCAGCGATCTGGCGCACGCCGCCCATGTGGGTAACTTCGTCGAAATGAAAAAAGCGCGTCTGGGCAGAGGATCGAAAGCGGGTCACCTCTCCTATCTCGGCGATGCGGAGATCGGCGACAACGTAAATATCGGTGCAGGCACCATCACCTGTAACTATGACGGCGCGAACAAATTCAAAACCGTGATTGGCGATGACGTCTTTGTCGGCTCAGATACCCAGCTGGTGGCCCCGGTCAGCGTGGCAGCAGGCACCACTATCGCGGCAGGCACCACCATCATGAAGGATGTGACCGAAGCCGGGCTGGTCTACAACCGCAAAGAGCAGAATCACAAAGCGGACTGGCAGCGTCCGGTGAAGAAAAAATAAATTTTTAACGGCCCGCTTTATGCGGGCCGGTACAGTGCAGTGCCAAAACTATAATCCCCACTCTCTACAAGGCTCGGGGAACCGGCAAAGCCGGATATCAGGTCGCATGACAACGAAAGTGGCGAAAAGCCATGTAGTCAGGAAAACATCATTATGTGTGGAATTGTTGGTGCAGTAGCACAGCGCGATATCGCAGAGATTCTGCTGGAAGGTCTGCGTCGTCTTGAATATCGCGGATATGATTCGGCCGGTCTGGCCGTGGTTGATCGTCAGGGGCACGTTACGCGCCTGCGGCGTTTAGGGAAGGTGCAGAAACTGGCGGAAGCTGCTGAACAGCAGCCGCTGATTGGGGGCACCGGCATCGCGCACACGCGCTGGGCAACCCATGGCGAGCCGTCGGAAGCGAATGCGCATCCGCACGTCTCAGAACACATCATCATCGTGCACAACGGCATTATCGAAAACCATGAGCCGCTGCGCGCGGAGCTGATCGAACGCGGCTACGTTTTTGTTTCTGAAACCGACACGGAAGTGGTGGCGCATCTGGTTCACTGGGAGCAGAAGCAGGGTGGATCGCTGCGTGACGTGGTGCTGCGCGTGATCCCGCAGCTGCGCGGTGCCTATGGCATGGTCATCATGGACAGCCGCGATCCTTCACGGCTGGTGGCGGCCCGTTCCGGCAGCCCGCTGGTCATCGGTCGCGGCGTGGGTGAAAACTTTATCGCCTCCGATCAGCTGGCGCTACTGCCGGTCACCCGTCGCTTCATCTATCTGGAAGAGGGCGATATCGCCGAGATCAGCCGCCGCGACGTGACGGTAATCGATCGTGAAGGCAACAGCGTGACGCGCGCCGAAATTGAGTCGAACCTGCAATATGATGCCGGTGACAAAGGCATTTACCGTCACTACATGCAGAAAGAGATCTATGAACAGCCGATGGCGCTGAAAAGTACCCTGAGCGGTCGCTTCAGCCAGGGGCAGGTGGATCTCAGCGAGCTGGGTGCGGGTGCCGAGGCGCTGCTGAGCCAGGTCGAGCATATCCAGATTATCGCCTGCGGCACCTCCTATAACTCTGGCATGGTGTCACGCTACTGGTTTGAGTCGCTGGCCAACATCCCCTGTGATGTTGAGATCGCCTCGGAGTTCCGCTACCGCAAGTCAGCGGTGCGCAAAAACAGCCTGCTGATCACCCTGTCGCAGTCGGGCGAGACCGCCGACACCCTGGCGGCGCTGCGCCTCTCGAAAGAGCTGGGCTACCTGGGATCGCTGGCGGTCTGCAACGTGGCCGGTTCGTCGCTGGTGCGCGAGTCGGACCTGGCGCTGATGACCAAAGCGGGCACGGAAATCGGCGTCGCGTCGACCAAGGCGTTCACCACGCAGCTCGCCGTCCTGCTGATGCTGGTGGCGAAACTGGGCCGTCTGAAAGGGATGTCCGCCGACACCGAGCATGAGATCGTGCACGCGCTGCAGGCGCTGCCCAGCCGGATTGAGCAGATGCTGGCGCAGGATAAGCTGATTGAGAATCTGGCCGAAGGCTTCTCTGACAAGCATCACGCGCTGTTCCTGGGACGTGGCGATCAGTATCCGATCGCTATGGAAGGGGCGCTGAAGCTCAAAGAGATCTCCTACATCCATGCGGAAGCTTACGCCGCTGGCGAACTGAAGCATGGCCCGCTGGCGCTGATTGATGCCGATATGCCGGTAATCGTTGTGGCACCCAACAACGAACTGCTGGAGAAGCTCAAATCCAACATCGAAGAGGTGCGCGCCCGTGGCGGCCTGCTCTATGTCTTTGCCGACCAGGATGCCGGCTTCAGCGACAGTGACGGGATGAAGATTATCCCGCTGCCGCATGTCGAAGAGGTGATTGCGCCGATCTTCTACACCGTGCCGTTGCAGTTACTTTCCTATCACGTCGCCCTGATCAAAGGCACCGACGTCGACCAGCCCCGTAACCTGGCCAAATCGGTTACCGTGGAATAATCAGGTGGGCCCCAGAGTGGGCCCACTTCATTTTTGCGCACTGTCATATAACTGTCATATTTCGTACATTTCACTGTCATCAAACTGTCCTATTTTCCCTCCTGCAGCAATCACTGACTCTTACTAAAACGGCCCCGAGCCTGACTTTTCTCCCCTGGAGGGAACATGACACTGATGCGTAGCACCGTAGCCCGAATTCTTGCCACCACCTTCGCCGTCAGCGCGGTATCTGCTTTTGCGGCCACCGATCTCACGGGCGCTGGCGGGACATTCCCGGCACCGGTTTATGCCAAGTGGGCAGCAGAATATCAGCAAGCCACCGGTAGCAAAATTAACTACCAGGGCATCGGTTCATCCGGTGGTGTCAAACAGATCATCGCCAAAACCGTAGATTTCGGTGCGTCCGATGCGCCTATGAAAGAGGAAGATCTGCAGAAAAATGGCCTGTTCCAGTTCCCGACCGTCATCGGTGGCGTGGTACTGGCGGTTAACCTGCCAGGCATCAAGTCAGGCCAGCTGACGCTGGATGGCAAAACCGTCGGTGATATCTACCTCGGCACCATTAAAAAGTGGAACGACCCGGCGATTGCCAGACTTAACCCGGGCGTAAAACTGCCAGAGACCAACATCAACGTGGTGCGCCGCGCTGATGGTTCAGGCACCTCGTTCGTCTTCACCAGCTATCTGGCGAAGGTGAACCCGGAGTGGAACAGCAAAATCGGTAAAGGGAACACCGTTAACTGGCCGGTCGGTCTGGGCGGGAAAGGCAACGACGGTGTCGCCGCCTTTGTTCAGCGTCTGCCGGGTTCAATCGGCTACGTGGAATATGCCTACGCCAAACAGAATAACCTGACCTACACCAAACTGATGGATGCCGATGGCAAAGCGGTCGCGCCAGACGAAACCAGCTTCAGCAATGCTGCGAAAGGCGCTGACTGGAGCAAATCGTTTGCCCAGGATCTGACCTTCCAGAAGGGTGCAGATGCCTGGCCTATCTCCTCCACCACCTTCATTCTGATCTACAAGGATCAGGCGAATGCGGCCAAAGGCGCTGAAGTGCTGAAGTTCTTCGACTGGGCTTACAAAAGCGGCGGCAAAACGGCTAACGCGCTGGATTATGCGGCGCTGCCTGCGAGCGTAACCGAACAGATCCGTGCCGCATGGAAAGCCAACATCAAAGACAGTTCTGGTAAAGCGCTTTATCAGTAATTGAACGACCCTGACCGGACGGTAGTCCGGTCAGACCCAGCGGGCGGCGTCATGCCGCCCCGATAACCTCTGAAGACTGAGACTTCTATGGCTGCAACGAAGCCGGCTTTCAAAGCCCCAGGCAAACAGGGTGACAAAATTTTCGGTGCACTGGTCCGGCTGGCTGCGCTGATTGTCCTGTTACTGATGGGCGGCATTATCGTCTCCCTGATCATCTCCTCATGGCCCAGCATCCAGAAGTTTGGTTTCGCCTTTTTGTGGACCAAAACCTGGGATGCGCCCAATGAAGAATTTGGTGCTCTGGTGCCGATCTACGGCACGCTGGTGACCTCCCTTATCGCGCTGATTATCGCCGTGCCGGTCAGTTTTGGTATCGCGCTGTTCCTGACTGAACTCGCACCCGGCTGGCTGCGTCGTCCGCTGGGCACCGCTATTGAGCTGCTGGCGGCGATTCCGAGCATCGTTTATGGCATGTGGGGCCTGTTTGTTTTCGCCCCGCTGTTTGCCGAATATTTTCAGACGCCGGTCAACGACGTCATGTCAGGCATTCCGATTGTCGGCGCGCTCTTCTCCGGCCCCGCTTTCGGTATCGGTATTCTCGCGGCGGGGGTGATTCTGGCCATCATGATCATCCCTTACATCGCCTCCGTGATGCGCGACGTCTTTGAGCAGACGCCGGTCATGATGAAAGAGTCCGCCTACGGCATCGGCTGCACCACCTGGGAAGTGATCTGGCGCATCGTCCTGCCGTTTACCAAAAACGGCGTGATTGGCGGCATCATGCTGGGACTGGGGCGTGCACTGGGTGAGACCATGGCGGTCACCTTTATTATCGGCAACACCTACCAGCTCGACAGCCCGTCACTGTTTATGCCGGGTAACAGCATTACCTCGGCACTGGCCAACGAGTTTGCGGAGGCGGAGTCGGGCGTGCATGTTGCCGCGCTGATGGAGCTGGGGCTGATCCTGTTTGTGATTACCTTTATCGTTCTGGCGATTTCCAAGCTGATGATTATGCGCCTGGCGAAAAGTGAAGGAGCGCGCTCATGACCACGATTGAAATTCAGGCGCGTGCCGAACTGGACGCTTCACGCCGTAAAATGCAGTCCTGGCGCAGCACCAAAAATAAGATCGCGCTGACGCTGTCGCTGCTGACCATGGCGTTTGGCCTGTTCTGGCTGGTGTGGATCCTCTTCACCACGGTTTCCCGCGGCGTGGATGGCCTCTCCTGGTCCCTGTTTACCGAATCGACCCCGCCACCGAACACCGCGGGCGGCGGGCTGGCGAATGCCCTGGCCGGGAGTGGATTACTGATTTTCTGGTCGACCTTCTTTGGCACGCCGCTGGGCATTCTGGCCGGTATCTATCTGGCGGAATATGGACGCAAGTCGGCCCTGTCAGAGGTGATCCGCTTCATTAACGACATTCTGCTGTCGGCACCGTCGATTGTGGTCGGCCTGTTCGTCTACACCCTTGTGGTGTCGCAGATGCAGCACTTCTCCGGCTGGGCCGGGGTGATAGCGCTGGCGCTGCTGCAGGTGCCGATTGTGATCCGTACCACCGAAAACATGCTGCGTCTGGTGCCAGACAGCATGCGTGAAGCGGCTTACGCCCTGGGCACGCCGAAGTGGAAGATGATCTCGGCCATCACCCTGAAGGCGTCCGTCTCCGGCATCATCACCGGCGTACTGCTGGCCATCGCCCGCATCGCCGGGGAAACGGCTCCGCTGCTGTTTACCGCGCTCTCGAATCAGTTCTGGAGCACCGACATGATGCAGCCGCTGGCCAACCTGCCGGTCACCATCTTTAAGTTCGCCATGAGCCCGTTCGCCGAATGGCAGAGCCTGGCCTGGGCGGGCGTGCTGATTATTACCCTGTGCGTGCTGCTGCTGAACATTGTCGCGCGGGTGATTTTCGCCAAAGGCAAACACGGTTAACTTCCGGCGCGGCCCGCTGCGGCGCCGTATAAGAGAGATGAATGATGAGTATCGCGACGGCATCAGCCGATAAAATTCAGGTCCGTAATCTGAACTTCTATTACGGTAAGTTTCATGCGCTGAAGAACATCAACCTGGATATCGCTAAGAATCAGGTGACGGCATTTATCGGGCCATCGGGCTGCGGTAAATCGACCCTGCTGCGTACCTTTAACAAAATGTACTCCCTCTATCCTGAGCAGCGGGCCGAAGGGGACATTCTGCTGGATGGCGAAAATATTCTGACGGCCCAGCAGGATATTGCGCTGCTGCGCGCCCGCGTCGGCATGGTCTTTCAGAAGCCGACCCCGTTCCCGATGTCGATCTATGACAACATCGCCTTTGGCGTGCGCCTGTTTGAAAAGCTGTCACGTGCCGATATGGATGAGCGCGTGCAGTGGGCGCTGACCAAAGCGGCACTGTGGAATGAAACCAAAGACAAGCTGCATCAGAGCGGTTACAGTCTCTCCGGCGGTCAGCAGCAGCGTCTCTGCATTGCGCGCGGCATCGCGATTCGCCCGGAAGTGTTACTGCTCGATGAGCCCTGCTCGGCGCTGGACCCGATCTCGACGGGGCGTATCGAGGAGCTGATCACCGAGCTGAAGCAGGACTACACCGTGGTGATCGTGACGCACAACATGCAGCAGGCGGCGCGTTGCTCTGACCATACGGCCTTTATGTATCTGGGCGAGCTGATTGAGTTCAGCGACACCGACACGCTGTTTACCAAACCGGCGCAGAAGCAGACTGAAGACTACATTACCGGCCGCTACGGCTGATCTGACAGGAGATCGACATGGATAATCTGAATCTGAACAAACACATCTCCGGTCAGTTCAATGCCGAGCTGGAGCATATCCGCACTCAGGTGATGATCATGGGCGGGATGGTCGAGCAGCAGCTGACCGACGCGATTACCGCGATGCACAACCTGGACGGCGAGCTGGCGCAGCGGGTGATCGACGGTGACCAGAAGGTCAACATGATGGAGGTGGAGATTGATGAAGCCTGCGTGCGCATCATCGCCAAACGTCAGCCAACCGCAATCGATCTGCGGCTGGTGATGGCGATCATCAAAACCATCTCTGAGCTGGAGCGCATTGGCGATGTGGCAGAGAAGATCAGCCGCACGGCGCTGGAGAAGTTTGGTCAGCAGCATCTGCCGCTGCTGGTCAGCCTGGAGTCGCTGGGCCGCCACACCGTACAGATGCTGCATGATGTGCTGGACGCCTTTGCCCGCATGGATCTCAATGAGGCGATCACTATCTACCGTGAAGATAAAAAGGTGGATAAAGAGTATGAGGGCATTGTGCGTCAGCTGATGACCTACATGATGGAAGATCCCCGCACCATTCCCAGCGTGCTGACGGCGCTGTTCTGCGCCCGTGCGATTGAGCGCATCGGCGATCGCTGCCAGAACATCTGCGAAATCATCTTCTATTTCGTCAAAGGTCAGGATTTCCGCCACGTTGGCGGTGACCGTCTCGACGAACTGCTGTCGGGTGATGACGGCAGCAATCGCCCTTCCTGATCCCGCTTACCCTGCGCCTGCCCGGCGCAGGGATAAGCCTTTTCAATTGGTCACACCCTGAACACTCTTTATAATTGCGGCACTTTTCTCTCTGAGGTGCGCAAAGATGTCCCCTTCTCCCCAATCTAAGCCAGGCGTCACACCCGGCAAAGCGATGCTGGCTGCGGTCAGTGGTTATGCCATGGATGGATTCGACCTGCTGATACTCGGCTTTATGCTGCCGGCTATCTCCGTTTCGCTGGCGCTCAACCCCTCACAGGCGGGATCGCTGGTGACCTGGACGCTGATTGGCGCGGTAATCGGTGGCATCGTGTTTGGTCATCTCAGCGACCGTTTTGGCCGCATCCGTATGCTCACCGTCACGATTCTGGTCTTTTCTGTCTTCACCGGTCTGTGCGCGGTGGCGCAGGGCTACTGGGATCTGCTCGCCTGGCGCACGCTGGCGGGCGTCGGACTGGGCGGCGAGTTTGGTATCGGCATGGCGCTGATTGCCGAAGCCTGGCCGGTGGAGAAGCGCAATCGCGCGTCAGCGTGGGTCGGCATTGGCTGGCAGCTCGGCGTGCTGATGGCGGCCTTTATCACGCCGCCGCTGCTGACGCTCATCGGCTGGCGCGGCATGTTCCTGGTCGGGCTGCTGCCAGCGCTGGTCTCGTTTGCTATTCGCCGCGGCATGGGCGAGCCGGAAGCGTATCAGCGTCAGGTTAAGCAGGTGCCGTCGCTCTCTTTCCCGGCGCGCCTGAAGCTGCTGGTGCGCGATCGCACCACCGCCAAAGCCAGCCTCGGCATTTTTATTCTCTGTTCCGTGCAGAACTTTGGCTACTACGGGCTGATGATCTGGATGCCAAGCTACCTCTCCTCCAGCTTTGGCTTCAGCCTGACCAAATCGGGTCTCTGGACGGCGGTCACCGTCGTCGGGATGACCTTTGGCATCTGGCTGTTTGGCGTGCTGGCCGACCGCTTTGCGCGCTGGAAAATCTTCCTGCTCTATCAGTTTGGTGCCGTGGTGATGGTGGTGGTCTACGCCCAGCTGCGCGATCCCACCATTATGCTGGTGACCGGCGCGATCATGGGGATGTTCGTTAACGGCATGATTGGCGGCTACGGTGCACTGATTTCCGATACCTTCCCGCCGCAGGTGCGGGCCACCGCGCAGAATGTCCTGTTTAACCTGGGTCGTGGCGTGGGCGGCTTTGGGCCGGTGGTGATAGGGCTGCTGGCCAGTCAGTTTTCGTTCACGGCGGCGATTACCCTGCTGGCGCTGATTTATCTGCTGGATATTGTGGCGACGCTGTTCCTGCTGCCGAAGAAGCAGGGTCAGGAAGATACGCTGGGCGCAATTGGCTGACAGACGGTGGCCGGGGGATCGCTCTCCCGGCCATCAGGGCTTTCTGATACTGCTCAGCGTGCGCCGGGCAGGCACGATCAGTTCATCAGCGGCAGGAGCTGCCGATAGAGGGTTGCAAAGGTTTCCCGGCGTGAGCGGTACTCCGCCATTCTGCCGGGATCCGGCTGATGCCGCTGCACCCGCACCGGTGTCGGGACGGTGACGCTGGCATCCAGCGCCTGCTGTGCCAGCCTGGCCGCGCCCAGGGCCGGGCCAACCTCGCCGCCATGACAGTAATCCAGCGTCTGGCCGCTGATATCCGCCAGCATCTGACGCCACAGCGCACTGCGTGCCCCGCCGCCGATCAGCATAATGCTCTCCGGCTGAACGCCACACTCATGCAGCACATCCATGCCCTGCGCCAGCGCAAAGCCGACCCCCTCCAGCACCGAGCGCGCCAGCTCGGGACGACCATGCTGGTGGGTAAAACCAAAGAAGGCGCCGAGGGCGTTGGGATTGTTGTGCGGCGTGCGTTCACCGGAAAGATAGGGCAGAAACCAGAGTGGCGGCACGTCATCACGCGCCCGCGCGGCTTCATCCAGCAGCTCAGGCACATCCCGGCAGCCGGTCAGCGTCGCGGCCCAGTCCAGACAGGAGGCCGCACTCAGCATCACCGACATCAGATGCCAGCGCTGCGGCAGCGCGTGACAGAAGCTGTGAACGGCCTGCTGCGGATTGCTGAGATAGCCATCGCTCACCACAAAATAGACGCCGGAGGTGCCCAGCGACAGCATCCCCTGGCCGGGTTCGGTCATGCCGACGCCTGCGGCGCCGGCGGCATTGTCGCCCCCGCCAGCGGCCAGCGGCACCGCGTTCATCTTCCAGCGTGTCGCCAGGTCAGCATGTAAGGTGCCGGTCAGGGCATTGCCCTCATAGAGTTGCGGCATCTGGTCGCGACTGAGATCGCAGGCGTGCAGCATCACATCGCTCCAGTCACGCTGCGCCACATCCAGCCACATCGTGCCTGCGGCATCTGACATATCCGTGGCGAAGTCGCCACTCATCCGCCAGCGCAGGTAATCCTTGGGCAGCAGCACGTGCGCGATCTGACGGAAGATGGCCGGTTCATGCTGCTGCACCCACAGCAGTTTGGGGGCCGTGAAGCCGGGCATCATCAGATTTCCGGTGATCGCCCGTGAATCCGGCACCTTCTGCTCCAGCTCACGGCACTGCGCCTCACTGCGTCCATCATTCCAGAGCATGGCCGGGCGTAAGACCTGGTTTGCGCTGTCGAGCAGCGTCGCTCCATGCATCTGTCCGCTCAGCCCGATGGCCTGCACGGCATCCAGATCCTGCTGTGCGCTCAGCGCCTGCATCGCCTGATCCAGCGCCTGCCACCAGCTTTCGGGATCCTGCTCGCTCCACAGGGGGTGTGGACGCGAAACCTGCAGCGGCGAGGTTTCTGTCGCCACCACGTTGCCCTGTGCATCCATCAGCACCACTTTGACGCCAGAGGTGCCTAAATCGATCCCGATATACATGCTCCGCTCCTGAAGGTTCAGAAATCAAACAGATAGTGATTCACCAGATTTTCCAGCTGCTCCTGACGCCCGCTCTGATGCTGCGGATTGAGCTGCTGCTGCTGAGCATGCGCCGCCAGCGCGTCGAGGGAAAACTCGCCTTTCAGAATTTGCTGGCCGAACTCACCATTCCAGCCGCTGTAGCGCTGCGCCACACGCTTATCCAGCTCGCCGTCGCTGATCATGCGCGCCGCCACCTTCAGTGCCAGCGCCATCGTATCCATTGCGCCGATATGACCGTAGAAGAGGTCATATTTGTCGGTGCTCTGACGACGCACTTTGGCATCAAAGTTTAAACCGCCGGTGGTAAAGCCGCCCGCTTTAAGGATTTCATACATCACCAGCGCGTTCTCTTCCACGCTGACCGGGAACTGGTCGGTGTCCCAGCCACACTGCGGATCGCCACGGTTCGCATCCACCGAACCGAAAATGCCCAGCGCAATGGCGGTGGCTATTTCGTGATGGAAGGAGTGACCGGCCAGCGTGGCGTGGTTCGCCTCCACGTTCACCTTGATCTCTTTCTCCAGCCCGAACTGTTTCAGGAAGCCATAAACCGTGGCGACATCGTAGTCATACTGATGTTTGGTCGGCTCCTGCGGTTTCGGTTCGATCAGCAGCGTGCCCTGGAAGCCGATTTTATGTTTATGCTCGACGACCATCTGCATAAAGCGGCCAATCTGCTCGCGCTCCTGCCGCAGATCGGTATTCAGCAGCGTTTCATACCCTTCACGTCCCCCCCACAGCACATAGTTTTCGCCGCCCAGCGTTTTCGTCGCCTGCATGGCGCTGCAGACCTGTGTCGCTGCCCAGGCAAAGACCGCCGGATCGGGGTTGGTCGCCGCGCCTGCGCCATAGCGGGGATGGGTAAAGCAGTTAGCGGTGCCCCACAACAGTTTCACGCCGGTCTCCTGCTGTTTCTCCAGCAGCTTATCGGTCATGGCGGCAAAGTTTTCTTTGTAGCTTTGCAGCGAATCCCCTTCCGGTGAGACGTCCACGTCGTGGAAGCAGTACCAGGGCACATTCAGCTTGTGGAAAAACTCAAAGGCCACATCCGCCTTCTGCTTTGCCAGCTGCAATGCATCGCCGCTTTTCTGCCAGGGACGATCAAAGGCGCCGACACCAAACATATCCGCGCCGTTCCAGCAGAAGGTGTGCCAGTAGCAGGCGGCAAAGCGCAGATGTTCCGCCATCGTCTTGCCGAGGATCACCTCATCAGGATTGTAGTGGCGGAAAGCGAGAGGATGCGTCGACTGGGGACCTTCATAACGAACCCGATCGATCTGATCGAAATAAGCGTGCATGGTTTGCTCCTTAGCATCAGTACCCGAATGGTCTGCGTTGAAGCCATATTTGATATGGGTGACTGACTCAGCTCAATTACGATATTTCACTCCGGGTTTCAGATAATTATTATTTGTGCGCTGGCTCGCAAAATAAGGCTATTCCACGCGGAGCGTCGCGCGCGGCATGGTTTCTCCGAAAAGGATGAAAATCCGATCGCGCTCATAAAAAAACAAATAAACCAAAAAACGTAATAGCCGGATAAAAATCAGTAATTGCTGTCGTTCAGAAATAAGGGCAACAATTCATCCGCCTGGTTTATCGGCCTGAAACGAAAATAGCCTCAACCTACAGGATGATCACAATGAAGATGAAACATGCACTGTTTGCTGCCTGTGCGGCGCTGGCGCTGTTCAGCCAGACCAGCCTGGCAAAAGAAGTGAAGATCGGCATGGCAATTGATGATTTGCGCCTGGAGCGCTGGCAGAAAGATCGCGATATCTTTGTAAAACAGGCCGAGTCGCAGGGCGCTCAGGTGTTTGTTCAGTCTGCGAACGGCAATGAAGAAACCCAGATGTCGCAGATTAAAAATATGATCAATCGCGGTGTCGATGTGCTGGTCATTATTCCTTACAACGGTCAGGTGCTGAGTAACGTCGTCGCAGAAGCGAAGCGGGAAGGCATTAAAGTGCTGGCCTATGATCGCATGATAAATAATGCCGATATCGATTTTTATATCTCTTTCGATAATGAAAAAGTGGGTGAACTGCAGGCCGAAAGCATTGTGAAACAGGTGCCTAAGGGCAACTATTTTTTAATGGGCGGATCGCCGGTGGATAATAACGCCCGCCTGTTCCGCGCCGGACAGATGAAAGTGTTAAAACCCTATATCGATAACGGCAGCATCAAAATTGTTGGCGATCAGTGGGTCGATGCCTGGCTGCCGGAAAATGCGCTGAAGATTATGGAAAATGCCCTGACCGCCAATGGTAACCATATCGATGCGGTGGTCGCCTCCAACGATGCCACCGCCGGGGGAGCGATTCAGGCGCTGAGCGCGCAGGGACTGGCAGGGAAAGTGGCCATCTCCGGCCAGGATGCCGATCTGGCGGCGATTAAGCGCATTAAAGCGGGCACTCAGACCATGACCGTTTACAAGCCGATCACCGAGCTGGCGACCGAAGCGGCGAAAATCGCGGTCGAGCTGGGCGATGGCAAAACACCCGCCAGCAACAGCACGCTGAACAACGGCCTGAAAGATGTGCCGTCGCGGCTGCTGAAGCCGATTCCGGTTAACAAAGACAATATCGAAAGCACCGTGGTGAAAGACGGTTTCCACAAACAGAGCGAACTCTGACCGCGCAAAGCGTGAGGGAGAACAGTCGATGCTGCTGGAAATGAAAAACATCACCAAGCGTTTCGGTGCCGTGAAAGCGCTGAATGATGTCAGCCTGCACCTGGAGGCGGGCGAAGTGATGTCGCTGTGCGGTGAGAATGGTTCAGGCAAATCGACCCTGATGAAAATCCTGTGCGGACTCTATCCGCACGGCGATTTCGAGGGGCAGATCCACTTCTCTGGCGACGAAATTCAGGCACAGACGATTCGCGATACCGAGCGTAAAGGCATCGTGATCATTCATCAGGAGCTGGCGCTGGTGCGGCAACTGACGGTGATGGAGAACATCTTCCTTGGTGCCGAACTGAGCCGGTTCGGCATGGTGGATGATGAAACCATGACCCTGCGCTGCCAGCAGCTGCTGGCGCGGGTCGGGCTCAACGTCTCTCCTGCCACCCGCGTGGGGGAGTTAGGTCTGGGCCAGCAGCAGCTGGTGGAGATTGCCCGAGCCCTTAACAAACAGGTCCGGCTGCTGATTCTGGATGAGCCGACCTCCTCCCTGACCGAGCAGGAGACGGAGGTGCTGCTCGGTATCATCCGCAATCTGCGTGAACACGGCATCGCCTGCATCTACATTTCGCACAAGCTGAATGAGGTGAAGGCGATCTCCGACACCATCTGCGTTATCCGCGACGGTCAGCACATTGCCACCCGTCCGGCGGCGGGCATGAGCGAAGATGACATCATCACCATGATGGTCGGCCGCGAGCTGACCGCGCTCTATCCACATGCACCGCATGAGATCGGCGACCCGGTGCTGAAGGTGGAAAACCTCACCGCCTGGCATCCCGTCAACCGCCATATCCGCCGCGTCAACAACGTCTCTTTTACGCTGCGCCGCGGTGAAATCCTCGGCATCGCCGGGCTGGTGGGCGCGGGCCGAACCGAAACGGTGCAGTGTCTGTTTGGTGTCTGGCCGGGCCGCTGGCAGGGCGACATCTGGATCAATGGTCAACAGGTCAGCATCACCGACTGCCGCGCCGCGATTGCGCACGGCATCGCGATGGTACCGGAAGATCGTAAAAAGGATGGCATCGTGCCGCTGATGGCGGTGGGCAAAAATATTACCCTGGCGGCGCTGGATCAGTTCAGCCATCGGCTCTCGACCCTGGATGAAGCGCAGGAGCAGCAGGCCATCAACGACGCGATCGGCCGGCTGCGGGTCAAAACCTCCTCGTCAGAACTGCCGATTGGCCGGTTAAGCGGCGGCAATCAGCAGAAAGCCATTCTGGCGAAATGCCTGCTGCTGAACCCGAAAATCCTGATTCTGGATGAGCCGACGCGCGGCATCGATGTGGGCGCGCGTCAGGAGATCTATCTGCTGATCAATGCGCTGGTTCAGCAGGGGATCGCCGTCATTGTGATTTCGTCTGAGCTGCCGGAAGTGCTGGGCCTGAGCGATCGGGTGCTGGTGATGCATGAAGGGCAGATCAAAGCCGATTTAGTTAACGATAACCTGACTCAGGAGCAGGTGATGGAAGCTGCCCTGCGGAGTGAACATTATGCTTAAAAGTGAAAGTACCCAAAGCCGCCTCTCCGGCACGCCGGGCAAACCGTCACCGGGCAGGTTCACGCTGCCTGACCTGCAGGTGCTGGTAATGCTGGGCGCGATTGTCGTGATTGCGCTGTTCTTTACCTGGACCACCGATGGCGCATGGCTCAGTGCGCGTAACGTCTCTAACCTGCTGCGTCAGACCGCCATCACCGGCATCCTGGCCGTCGGCATGGTGTTCGTGATTATCTCGGCGGAGATCGACCTGTCGGTGGGTTCGATGATGGGCCTGCTCGGCGGAGCCGCGGCGATATTCGACGTCTGGCTTGGCTGGCCGCTGCCGCTGACTATCGTTGTGACGCTGGTGATGGGGCTGCTGCTCGGCACCTGGAATGGCTGGTGGGTGGCCTACCGCAAAGTGCCGTCGTTTATCGTCACACTGGCGGGGATGCTGGCGTTCCGCGGCATCCTGGTCGGGATTACCGACGGCACCACGGTGGCGCCGATTACGCCGGGAATGTCGCAGATTGGTCAGAGCTATCTGCCGGACGGCGTCGGTTTCGGCTTTGGTTTTGTCGGTCTGGCGCTGTTTATGCTGTGGCAGTGGCGTCTGCGGCTGCGCCGTCAGCAGCTCGGGCTGCCGCAGGGCGCGGCCAGCGGCACGGTGGGCCGTCAGGCGACCACCGCGATTCTGGTGCTGGGGGCCATCTGGTTACTCAATGACTATCGCGGCGTGCCGACGCCGGTATTGCTGCTGGTCATGCTGTTGCTGGCGGGCATGTTTATGGCTACCCGCACCGCCTTTGGCCGTCGTATCTACGCCATCGGCGGCAATATCGATGCTGCGCGCCTTTCGGGCATTAACGTGGCGCGCACCAAGCTGGCGGTGTTTGCCATCAACGGCGTGATGGTGGCGATCGCCGGGCTGATCCTCAGTTCGCGGCTGGGCGCTGGCTCGCCGTCGGCGGGTAACATCGCGGAACTCGACGCGATCGCCGCCTGTGTCATCGGCGGCACCAGTCTGGCCGGGGGCGTCGGTTCCGTGGCGGGGGCGGTGATGGGCGCCTTTATCATGGCATCGCTGGATAACGGCATGAGCATGATGGATGTGCCGACCTTCTGGCAGTACATCGTCAAAGGGGCGATTCTGCTGCTGGCGGTGTGGATGGATACGGCCACGCGGCGTCGGGTGTAATCGCGCGGACGATCACATTGTGGCGCAAACAATTTTTTTGCCCCTGTCAGCCGTGCTATGCAATGCGCTGAGCATTTAAGGGAACGCGCCACCATGCATGACAAACGCTATCGCATTACCCTGCTGTTTAACGCCAACAAAGTGTATGACCGCCAGGTTGTGGAGGGGGTCGGGGAGTATCTGCAGGCATCGCAGACTGACTGGGATATCTTCATCGAAGAAGATTTCCGCTGCCGCATCGACAACATCCGCGAATGGCTGGGAGATGGGGTGATCGCCGATTACGACGATCGCTCCATCGAAACCCTGCTGTCGAATGTCTCCGTGCCGATAGTGGGCGTCGGAGGCTCCTACCACCGGCCGCAAGATTATCCGCCGGTGCACTACATCGCCACTGACAACGCCGCGCTGGTAGAGAAAGCCTTTCTGCACCTGAAAGAGAAGGGGATCAACCGCTTTGCCTTTTATGGATTACCGGCCTCCAGCGGCAAGCGCTGGGCGCAGGAGCGGGAACAGGCGTTTCGCCAGCTGGTGGGGCGTGAGCGCTATCAGGGCGTGGTCTATCAGGGAATGGAAACCGCGCCAGCCAACTGGCAGCACGCCCAGAACCGGCTCGCCGACTGGCTGCAGACGCTGCCGCCGCAAACCGGGATTATCGCCGTCACCGACTCACGGGCGCGGCACCTGCTGCAGGCGTGCGAACACCTGAAAATTCCGGTGCCGGAGAAGCTTACGGTGATCGGGATTGATAATGAGGAGCTGACCCGCTATCTGTCGCGCGTGGCGCTCTCTTCCGTGGCGCAGGGCTCGCGGCAGATGGGCTATCAGGCGGCCAAGCTGCTGCACCGGCTGCTGGATAAGCAGCCTCTGCCGCTTCAGCGCATTCTGGTGCCGCCGGTAAAAGTGATCGCCCGCCGCTCGACCGACTTCCGCTCGCTGCGCGACCCGGCGGTGATTCAGGCGATGCACTACATCCGCTTTAATGCCTGCAAGGGGATCAAGGTGGAGCAGGTGCTGGATGCAGTCGGGCTGTCGCGTTCCAATCTGGAAAAACGCTTCCGGGATGAAACCGGCGACACCATTCATGCGATGATCCACCGCGAAAAGCTGGAAAAAGCGCGCGAACTGCTCGCGTCTTCCTCGCTTAACATCAATGAGATCTCACAGATGTGCGGCTATCCCTCGTTGCAGTATTTCTACTCGGTCTTCCGCAAAAGCTACGACACCACCCCGAAAGAGTACCGGCAGCATCACGGGGAGAATGTGTTGTAGGGGAGAGCCTCTGCGGCCTCACACCCGCTGCTCACTCTGCTCCAGCACCGCCAGCGCCAGCCCGTTCGCCGGATCAATCCGGGTCGCGGGGAAGTGCAGCTGGGTGTGCGTGGCGGTAAAGGCGAAGGCGTTGCCATGCGCCGTGTCGCGCACCGCTTTGCAGAAAAGCTCGCTGGCGCTCCACGGGCAATCAATAATGATGGTGGCGGGGTTCAGCAGCAGCATGATCTGACTCAGCGCCGCACCGAGATAGCCACCCGCCTGGGTCATCACCGTATCCACCACGCGTGGCGCGCTGTCGCGGTTCTGCCAGCTCAGGCCAGGCTGATGCTGCGCCAGCAGCTGATTCACGGCAGGTTTGCTGACCAGCGCCTCCAGACAGCCGCGCCGGCCACAGCTGCAGCGTGGCCCGCCTGGCTGAACGATCAGATGTCCCGCCTCACCTGCCGTCCAGCTGTGCCCGGTAAAGACGTCGCCATGCTGGATCAGTGCGCCGCCGATGCCCTCGGCAATCCGCAGATAAAAATGCCCGCTCTCCACGGAGAGTCCGTGCTGCTCGACGGCCAGCAGCGCCGCCGCTTTGACATTGTTCATGATGCGGATGGGCAGGCGAACGTGTCTGCGCAGCGTGCTCAGCAGGTCAACATCCTGCCATTCAAGCGGCAGGGAGAGATGCATCCAGCCCCGGCGGGGATCGACGATGCCGGGAAAGCCAAGGCCGAAGCCAAGCAGATCGGGATAGCGCTCTGTCAGTTCCCGGCAGAGCATCGCCAGCTCCGCCAGCAGGCGGGTCGGGTTACTGGTCTCGGTGCGCAGCGTCTGTTCCGCCAGCACCTGCGAAAAGTAGTCGCAGACCCGCCAGTGGATGACGTTGCGTTCCACCATAATGCCCGCGCTCTTGAGCTTTTCCGGCCGCAGGGCGATGCCGATTTTAGGCCGTCCGGCGGCCGCCACGCTGACCGGTCCCAGCTCCTCAATCAGCCCCTGATCCAGCAGGTCATCGATGATGAGCGAGACGGTGTTCTTACTGAGTTCCAGTGCCTCCGCCAGATCCTGACGCGACGTGACGCGCAGTTTACGTAACCGGGCCATTACCCGTTTCTGATTGTTCAGTCGCAGGAGTGCAGGGCCTTTGCCGTTTGTTTTCATCACGGATCCACCCAACAGAGGAGACAGATTTCAGTGTATCAGCCCGTGAGAAACGTTGATCTGACACTTTTGTGTGCTGTTTCACACAACCTCGCTATCAGGGATAACCCTCGGCAGCAGGCGGGCGGGTAAGCGAAACGGTGCGCGTTTCGGATAAGAGGGAGAGAACGAGAGGACAGCGGTGCGGCCCCGGAAGGAGAGCCGCACCAGCGGAGAGAGGCGTCAGCGCGCGGTGGAATTAATATTCGTCGCCGCGCACCCGGCTGCGGTAACTTTCCCAGTCAAACCGCACCCACAGGCTGTTGCCAAGCCGCATACGATCCATCACGCGCTCGCCCAGCAGGGCATTCATACCGGCATGGTCGAGGTTCGATAACATGCCGGTCGGGCGTTTGGAAGAGGAGCGGCGATCGACGATCTGGTTAATGATCACTTTTTCATAGCGCGATTCGCTCTGCATACCGATCTCATCGATCACCAGCAGGTCGACACTGCTCAGATCCTGAATCAGCCGCTCTTCGGTAATGCCGCTGCTGCCGCTGAAGGTGCCCTTCATGCTCGACATCAGGTCAGCGACCGTCACGATCAGCACGCTTTTGCCGCGCAGGATCAGGTCATTGCCGATCGCCGCGGCCAGATGGTTCTTACCGGTGCCGGGACGTCCTGAAAAGACAAAGCTGGCGATGCTGCCGTCAAATTCTGCGGCATACTGCCGTGCCAGCTCCAGCGCCTTACGCTGGCCCTCATTCTCAACCCGGTAATTATCAAACGAGCAGTTGATATGCAGTTCGCGAATGCCGGAACGGCCCATCACGCGCTGCATTTTCATGGCGCGGTTCTCGCGTACTATCGCCTCTGAGCGCAGGCGACCCTGCTCCTGATTCCACGCCAGCAGCTCCTGGCCATTGGCAAATTTGGGGCGGGTGCCTTCAGGCATCATTTTTTTCAGACGGCTAAAGAGATCGTTTGGCGTTTTCATCATTCACCTCGGAAACCATCGGGAATGGTACGGTCAGGATCGGGCAACTGGGTGATATCACGCTTCGGTTGCCCGCCATTTGCGGCGCGGTTCATCTGGATGCTGCGCGCCAGTTTCTGCTGCCACTGGACATGATGGAACATCCGGCCTTCCGCCTGCCAGTAGGCGACAAAGGCCGCCAGCTCGCCCGGCGTGACGGCTTCAGCCAGCGCCACGCCCCAGATCGCGGCCTGGCGCGTAAAGTCGGCATCCGGCTGCCAGCCCGGATACATGGCGAACTTCCCGGCCGGTGTGTGGATCGCGGCGGGCGCATCGTCATACAGGCTGTCATCCAGCGCCACATCATTCGGTTGCCGGGCGGCAGCTTCCAGCGCCAGCAGCTCGGCCAGACGCGCCGGGGTGATGGCATACATCACCGGCGCATAGTTATCTAACACCGCCAGCGTGCCCTTTTCCGCCTGCTGCAGGGCAGTCAGCGGATCCTGTCGGAAGGCATCCAGGCCAATGAGCGTTGAAGTTAAGATTTTAGCTGACATGAAAAGACCTGAGGTTAACGAACACCTTGCGCCGGGAACCTGTCGCCGGCGCAGAAGGGGTTATTGTACCTTTTTTAACGGAGGGGATCGCTTAAAAAGCAGGAGTGCGGGTCAGTGTGAGGTCACCGGCGACGTGGCATGGCGGGCCGGTGCAGATTCCGGTGCGCGCACGGTAAGGGCGGCAGCGGCGGGGCGGGTCTGCCATACATAGCGAACCGAGGCGAGCCAGCACAGGCTGTATCCCAGCAGCTCAGTCCCCTCTTCGGCCATGTTTTTCACCACCCGGTTGTAATCCCCCAGCATCAGGTGCTGCCACAGCACATGCACACCAAACAGCCGGGAGAAGACCAGCACCACTAAAAAGCCGGAGGCCATGACCGGCCAGCTGCGGTGCTGCACCAGGGCAGCCAGCGCATGCACGCTTTTTTTCGGCGTGCGCAGCGCCACGGCCAGTGAGCCCGCGGTGACGGCCAGCGCAAACCAGACCCAGCTGCCATGCTGAATGGCATCAAACACGAAGTCGAGTTCACGGATCAGCATACAGGCGTAAAAACCGGCGACCAGCGTCAGCGCGCCGCGCTGATCGGGACGGCGTCGGGCCGCGATAAAAAAGAGTGCGGCGATGGTCGCCAGCATCACTTCCTGAGTGGTTTCGGTGAATGAGGTCTCATGCAGTGCGTCGTTCATCCAGGCGACGTCGATGTAGACAGGAACGATGGTGAGGGCAAGAAACAGGGCTGCCAGCAGAAAAACCGCGATTTCGCGGCCAATAAGAGTGAGATCGTTGCGCATAGTGTTACCAGTATAATGATTAGCAGGCTCATTATATTTTAAACGCCCGACCGCCTTTCTCTTTTTATGCCCCGCTCAGAAGCTGGCGCTGAAGCCGAAGCTGTAAAGTTGCTGTTCCTGATTATTCAGCGCTTCGTTTTGTGAAAATGAGGCGAAAGCCGCCAGATTGTCGTTCAGCGGCAGCTGCGCCCCGATACTCAGGTCGATGCCCTCGCTCTGATCCGGGCCGTTCGTCGCCTCGCGGCGGGGAGTCTGGGGTGTCTCCGCCAGCAGATAGCGATAGCTGAGCTGCGCCCAGGGCGATATCCATCCCTGCTGCGAATCGATGCGCCAGCCGACGCTGGCACTCTGCTCGCGACTCTGCTGATCGCTGTAGTCACATTGCAGACAGTTCATGGGTTGCGGATCGACGGCATACTGCGCCACCGGCCCGGTGGTGAGCGACGGCGCAACAGGCATCTCCACGCCAGCCCGGTAGCGTTTTCCCAGCGGGGTGGTGCCTGCGCTGCCGGTTTCACTGTGCAGCGCGATGGGTGAGGCGGTGGGAGAGTTAATGGCGGCTTCAAACAGGGCGCGGTTTTCATCACTGAAGGTGAGGGGCGTCAGCGCGATCTTCTCTGCCAGTATCGTATCGTAGTCCGGCAGAAAGTCGGCGTGCGGGGGCGCAGAGAGGCCGCTCCGGGCAAAAGCCGGTGCCATTAAGATTAACAGCCATGCAGCACAGCAGGTTCTCAGACCTTTCCAACCGCTTTTCGGCGACATCTCTTCTCCAGGCAGGGCTGAAGTTATTATCCGGCGTCGTAATTAAAATTCGCGCTGTCTCTGTTATTTAACCGCTGATCGTTTAACTATCAACCGATTAATTTTAAGATCAAGCGGACCGCTAAAATATTCTCGTTAAAAGGAACAAAGCGATGCAACGATGTGGTTGGGTAACACAGGATCCCCTCTATCTGGCTTATCACGACAGGGAATGGGGGGTAGCGCAGAGAGACAAGCGTGCGCTGTTTGAGATGCTCTGTCTGGAAGGACAGCAGGCGGGACTCTCCTGGATCACCGTGCTGAAAAAGCGGGAAAATTATCGCGCGGCGTTTCACCAGTTTGATCCGCAGGCGATTGCGCAGATGGACGCGCCAGCGATCGACCGGTTGCTGCTGAACAGCGGCATTATCCGCCATCCCGGCAAAATCGCCGCCATTATCGCGAATGCCCGCGCTTACCTGGAAATGGAGGCGAAAGGTGAGGATTTCAGCCATTTCGTCTGGCAATTTGTCGATAACGTGCAAATCGTTCACCATTATCCCGACTACAGCCTGGCCCCCACCACGTCAGAGCAGGCCATTGCGCTCTCAAAGGCGTTAAAGCAGCGTGGTTTTAAATTCATCGGCCCGACAATCTGCTATTCCTTTATGCAGGCCTGCGGGCTGATAAACGATCATCAGAGCAACTGTTTCTGCCATCCTGATGCCATTACCCGCTGATTCTCCATAAATCAGGATTTTTCCTCATACATCCCTGTTCCACAGGCGGCATAATCGTGCCACTTATGGGGAAGGTTTTCCCCTGTGTCTCGACTGTAAGGGAACAAAAATGCAGAAGAAATTAATCGCGATCACCCTGTTACTGAGCGGCAGCCTGGCCCTGCCTGGCTGCACCACCAATCCTTACACCGGTGAATCACAGGCGGGTAAGTCAGGCGTAGGCGCTGGCCTGGGCGCATTAGTGGGTGCCGGTGTCGGCGTGCTTTCATCGTCGAAGAAAGATCGCCGTAAAGGTGCTCTGATTGGTGCCGCAAGCGGCGCGGCACTGGGCGGTGGCGTGGGCTACTACATGGACGTGCAGGAAGCGAAACTGCGTGACAAGATGCGCGGCACCGGCGTCAGCGTGACCCGTAATGGCGATAACATCGTCCTGAACATGCCCAACAATGTCACCTTCGACTCCAGCAGCAGCAATCTGAAACCCGCAGGCGCGAACACCCTGACCGGTGTTGCAATGGTGCTGAAAGAGTATCCAAAAACGGCGGTAAACGTCGTGGGTTACACCGACAGCACCGGCACCCGTGCGCTGAATATGCGTCTCTCTCAGCAGCGTGCTGAAAGTGTCGCCAGCGCGCTGATCGTGCAGGGCGTGGCCAGCGATCGCCTGCGTACGCAGGGGGCAGGCCCGGATAACCCGGTTGCCACCAACAGCACCGAAGCCGGCAAAGCGCAAAACCGTCGCGTTGAGATCACACTCACCCCGCTGGGCTAACCGTGGTCGCCCCCTCCCGGGGGCGCCCTTTTTTCTGGAAAGTCTCACGTTAAAAGCACCAGAAAGCGTTCTGTGGATAGAGCCAGCAGAGGCTTTATGGTAGCCTGATCAAAAATTGATCAGTGGAAATTCCCCTATGTCTCTTAAAGCCATCGCGGCGGTTTTAGGTCTCTCTGTCACCACCGTCAGCCGCGCCCTCAATGGTTACCAGGATGTCGCTCAGGAGACGCGTAAACGCATCGAAGCGGAGGCGCAACGGCGCGGCTACCGGCCTAATGCGGCGGCCAGACGGCTGAAAACCGGTCGCGCTAATGCGGTGGGCCTGGTCTGTCCGTCGGGGGCTTCGCCTCTGAGTGGCAGCGATTTCAGTGACATGTTACTGGCACTGGAGCATCATCTGGCCGCTTATGATATTAACCTGCTGCTGCTGACAGATAAGCAGCAGAATCCTCCGGCGCTCACCCGCCTGTTGCGCAGCGGGGCTGTCGATGCCCTGATTATCGGCCACACCCGGCCAGATGACTGTCGGCTTCATGCGCTGCTGCAGACCGATTTTCGCTTTCTGACGCTGGGTCGCAGCGATCTGCCCGCAACCTATGCCTGGTTTGATGTTGACCACCTTGCCGGTTCGCAGCTGGCGGTGGAGTGGTCGCTGGCACAGGGACGGCGGCGGATCGCCTGGCTTGGCAGTGAGGAGAACAGCAGCCGCGCGCGCGACCGGCGTCAGGGCTATCTGACGGCGCTGGGTGATCTCGCGCCTTATGCGATGGCGGCAGTGGCACCGACGCGCCGTGCCGGCTATCAGCAGACCCGGCAGTGGCTGGCAGAGGGGCCGATGCCGGAGGTGATCATCACCGACTGTGGTGCGCTGGCGGAAGGCGCGGCTGTGGCGCTGCATCAGGCCGGACGCGCAGCGGGTGAGGATGCCATCCTGCTGGCAGGCTGGGAGGGATTACCGGGGGATGCGATTCTCGATCATCCCATTGTCGCGATTCGTCAGGCAACGCCACATCAGGCTGGAGAGCAGGTGGCGGAGATGATTGTCCGGCTGATCGAGGGTGCGCCGCCGGAGACGTTACAGACCCTGTGGCAGCCCTGGCTGCAATTACCGGCGTAGCGCTTTTTGCTCCGGGCTGCGCTTGTGCTAGTCTCTGCCGAATTTATAATTTTGCAGGATATCTCATGAAAACCAGGCCGCCTCGCGCCACCATCAGCGATGTTGCTCACGCGGCTCGGACCGGTAAAACCAGCGTTTCACGTTATCTGAACGGTGAACTGCATCTGCTCTCCGCCGATCTGAAAGCGCGGATTGAACAGGCGATAGCGGACCTCAGCTATCGTCCGAGCCAGATGGCACGCGGTCTGAAACGCGGGCGTACGCGCCTGATTGGGCTGATTATCGCCGATATCACCAACCCCTATTCCGTCGATGTCATGAGTGGCATTGAAGCCGCCTGTCGTGAGCAGGGCTTTACGCTGCTGATGTGTAATACCAACAACGAAGTGGATCTGGAGCAGCACTACCTCCAGCTGCTGAGCAGTTATCAGGTTGAAGGCATCGTAGTCAATGCGGTCGGGATGCGCGAAGAGGTGCTGAATCATCTGCAGCAGTCCCTGCTGCCGATGGTGCTGATTGACCGCAAAATCCCCGATTTTCCCTGCGATGTGGTGGGCCTGAACAACGCCGAAGCCGCCGAAACCGCTACGCGCCATCTGGTCGACAATGGCTATGAGGCACTGATGTTTCTCAGTGAGCCGCTGGGCAGTGTCAACACGCGCCGCGAGCGTCTGCAGGCGTTCCGCCATCTGCTGGCGGCGCATCCGCAGGTTGAGCATCAGAATGTGGAAGTGGTGCTGCATCAGCCCGAGGCGCTGGACGCGGCGCTACTGGCATTCCATCAGCAGCATGCGGGCAAACGCTGTGCGGTAATGGTCGCCAACGGGGCGCTGACGTTGCAGGTGGCGCGATCGCTGCAGCGACTCAACCTGCAGTGGGGCCGCGATATCGGCCTGCTCGGTTTCGATGAGCTGGAGTGGGCGGCGCTGGCCGGTGTCGGGATTACCACGCTGAAACAGCCGACCTGGCAGATTGGCTTCAGTGCGCTGGAGCGACTGATTGCCCGTATTGATGGCAGTGACCTGCCGGTTGCCGAACAGGTGTTCTCCGGCGAACTGATCGTTCGCGGCTCCAGCCAGCCGCTTCCCTGAGATTCAGGTTTGTTCTTACTTCGGGCTGTGCGGGCAAATCAGAGAGTGTGCCGTTAAGGTATTGTCGAAAGGGACGAAAGAAGCCTGCTCAGGACAGGCTTCTTACTGGCTTACAAAGGCAGGCCGGAAAGAGTTAAATTAACAGCACACACGCTGAGAGGGCCTGGGCCTGGCGTCGAGAAAACTTTTATATTATCAAACCATTCATCCGGGCTTCCCCCGAAGATAATAAAGTTTTTTTCTGGCTCGCCTGAATTACTCATATTCACGGCGCCAGCAACGCGTTCGGCTTCTGACTTATCTATGTTTCTCATTTCGATCTCCTTAATTTGCATCCGTGTAGTCGTATATTTTCGATAACCTTTTCTAAGGATTCCTGCCTGAGGATGTCGCCCGTTAATAGCGTTACAGGCAGAGCTTTATATTCTTTTCTTACTTGTATTTTGTCTATCTCTTTTTTCTGCCAAAGACCGCATGCCGCAAAGGCTTTACTTTCAGGCGTGGCGGTTGCAGATTCCATCACACTTTCAAATATCTTTACGGAGTTGTTATCTTTTAAAGCTTTTTCGTATATCATTTGTTGCGGCATTTCCTTCGCAATAAATCCATTGAAGCCCATCGAAAATAGAGTGGCAGTGGAGAGTTCCTTTTTTATGTCCTGATCGGGTTGGGCTGAAACCGTTGTTAATCCTGAAGCAAGTAATAATGTTATTAAAATCCATTTCATCTGCAAAACCTCCGTTTGCTATCTTATTACCGACTATAAATGACGCTGAGCAATAATAGGATGGAAATAAAGGAATTAAATTTAACAGCATCATAAAATGACGGTTTTTGTTTTTTCCGATCCGTTTTTGCATTAATCCCGCTAACGCTTTTCAGTGACGATGACTTCATAGCTATCCGCATCCCTCTTAACATGATAAAAATCCTCACTTTTTTCCTTCATCGGAGCTCTCTGATATGCACTTAGCGTACAATCCTGCGTTTGTAAGCCTCAGACCTCTCTTCGTGCTCGCTTCGTGAGCACGATCATAGTTTCACAGTTTGCTGCTTTGCTTTGGAACCGGTTCCATTTAGGGTTTTTGTATCCGCTACGCGCAAAAACCTGCCATGGAGCAGAACATGAAACCTGACATCATTGTGGTGACCGCCGCTTATGGCCATGCGCAGATCGCCGCACTCGGCGGCCAGACTGCGCTGCTGCCGATCATTCAGCAGGCTGGTGCTGATGGCGTCGAAATTCGCCGCGAATTGCTTGATGACGCGGCGCTGGCCGATCTGCCCGCACTGGCGCAGGCGGTGGCACAGCATCAGCTTCAGGCCAGCTATTCGGTGCCCGATACGCTGTTTTGTGACGGCGGCGAAATCAATCCGCGCATAACCCACTACGTTGAAGAAGCACGCCAGTTAAATGCGCAGCGGCTGAAAGTCGCGCTGGGACATTTCACCGGCGCACTTCACCGTGAAACGCTGCAGGCGCATCTGGCAGCACTGCCGTGTGAACTGACGGTGGAAAACGATCAGACCGAACAGGGCAAACTCGCACCCTCCGTCGCGTTTTTCACGGCGATCAGAGAAGCCGGGCTACCGATCACGATGACCTTCGACATGGGGAACTGGTGCTGGACCGGCGAAAACGCCTTCCAGGCCGCGCAGCAGCTGGCCGCGCAGGTCGGCTATGTGCACGTCAAAGCCGCCGTTCCGCATCAGGAGAGTTTCCGGGCAATTGCGCTGGATGAGGCGGACGCTGGCTGGCGTGACCTGCTGCAACAGCTGCCCGGCTCGGTGCCGCGCGGTATTGAATTTCCGCTGGAAGGCGACGATCTGATTGCGGTGACGCGCCACTATGTGTCGCTGCTGCGCAATGTGTAAGGAGTAAAAATGAGTCATCACACCCAATATCACACCGGTCCGCTTGATGTGGTCACCATCGGCGAAGCGATGGCGATGTTTGTCGCCCGTGAAACCGGCGATCTCGCCGCCGCAGAGACCTTTGTTAAACGCGCAGCAGGCGCAGAACTCAATGTCGCGACCGGCCTGGCGCGTCTTGGCCTGAAAGTGGGCTGGGTCAGCCGGGTTGGCGATGACGCCTTTGGTCGCTTTATCTGCCAGCAGCTGAAAAAAGAGGGCATTGACCACGCCCGGGTCACGGTCGATAACCGTTATCCCACCGGTTTCCAGCTGAAATCCAAAGTCGATGATGGCTCTGACCCGCTGGTGGAGTATTTCCGTAAAGGCTCGGCGGCCAGCCATCTGTCGGTTGACGATTTTGACGCGGACTACTTTGGCTCGGCACGCCATCTGCACCTCAGCGGGGTGGCGGCAGCGCTCTCAGAGAGTTCACTGGAACTGCTGAAGCACACGGCCAAAGAGATGCGCGCGCGCGGGAAAACCATTTCGTTTGATCCGAATCTGCGGCCGGTGCTGTGGCGCAGTGAAGAGGAGATGCGTAAGCAGCTCAATCTGCTGGCGGAGTATGCCGACTGGGTACTGCCAGGCGAAAAAGAGGGGCTGATCCTGACCGGCTACCGTCAGCCGGAAGCGATTGCAGATTTTTATCTCGATAAGGGTGTGAAAGCGGTCGTGATTAAAACCGGTTGTGACGGCGCCTGGTACAAAACCGCACAGGGTGAACAGGGACAGGTGGCGGCGATAAAAGTCGACAACGTGGTCGACACCGTAGGGGCCGGTGACGGTTTTGCCGTCGGCGTGATCAGCGCCCTGCTGGAAGGTCAGACGTTGCCGCAGGCGATTCGCCGCGGCAACAAAATTGGTTCGATGGCGATTCAGGTCATTGGTGACAGCGAAGGTCTGCCGACGCGTCAGCAACTGGGCGACGAGTAGTTCACGCGCCCCTCTACAGACACAGGAGTTCCCGATGAAAAAGCAGACAATCGCGCCAAAACGCTGGTGGTTCATCATGCCCATCGTGTTTATCACCTACAGCCTGGCGTATCTTGATCGTGCAAACTTTAGCTTCGCCTCTGCCGCCGGGATTAATGACGATCTCGGCATCACCAAAGGCATGTCCTCGCTGCTGGGCGCGCTGTTCTTCCTGGGATACTTCTTTTTCCAGATCCCGGGCGCAATTTATGCCGAACGCCGCAGCGTGAAGAAACTGATTTTTGGCTGTCTGATCCTGTGGGGTGGCTGTGCATCGCTGACCGGTGTGGTCAGCAACATTCCGATGCTGGCAGCGATTCGCTTTGTGCTGGGCGTGGTGGAAGCGGCGGTGATGCCGGCCATGCTGATTTACATCAGCAACTGGTTTACCAAATCGGAACGTTCGCGCGCCAATACCTTCCTGATCCTGGGGAACCCGGTCACCGTGCTCTGGATGTCGGTGGTGTCGGGCTATCTGATCGAATCCTTCGGCTGGCGTGAGATGTTTATCATTGAAGGGATTCCGGCGGTCATCTGGGCGATTGCCTGGTGGTTCCTGGTGCAGGATAAGCCGTCTCAGGCGCGCTGGATGAGCGATGCAGAGAAAGCGGCCCTGCAGGCTGAGCTGCAAAAAGAGCAGGAAAACATCAAGGCGGTGCGTAACTACGGTGAAGCGTTCCGCAACCGTAATGTGATCATCCTCTGCCTGCAATATTTTGCCTGGAGCATCGGTGTGTATGGCTTTGTGCTGTGGCTGCCGTCGATTCTGCGTAACGGCACGCAGATGGGCATGGTTGAAGCGGGCTGGCTGTCAGCGGTGCCTTATCTGGCGGCAACCATTGCGATGGTCGTGGTCTCCTGGGCGTCGGACAAAACCCAGAATCGTAAGCTGTTTGTCTGGCCGCTGCTGCTGGTGGGGGCGCTGGCGTTCCTTGGCTCTTACCTGGTCGGCTCAAGCAACTTCTGGGCCTCCTACACCCTGCTGGTGATTGCCGGTGCCGCGATGTATGCGCCTTACGGACCGTTCTTCGCCATTATTCCTGAGATGCTGCCACGCAACGTCGCGGGCGGGGCAATGGCACTGATCAACAGTATGGGTGCACTGGGGTCATTTATCGGGTCCTGGATCGTCGGCTATCTTAATGGGGCGACCGGCAGCCCGGCAGCCTCCTACATCTTTATGGGTTCGGCTCTGCTGGTGTCGGTGTGGCTGACGCTGATAGTGAAACCGGCGCAGAACAAAGCGCCGCCGCTGCGGGGCGCAAAACCGGCCTGAAAGCGTAAACGCTGAAGCGGGCTGGCCCGGTGCAGCTCCACAACGCCTGCACCGTTCGCACAGGCCTTGCCGGGCCTGTACGGAGGCCGCCCAGGCGTAAACGTCAGCCTCTGTTTTCTCCGGGCGGCCCGCAAGCCGCCCGCTACTTATTTGTTTGATCGGGAGCCACTGAATGAAACCCGCTGTAATTCTCTATAAAAAACTGCCTGACGACCTTTATGCACGCCTGGCTGAACAGTGTGACGTGACGGAAGTGAGCAATCTTTCGCCAGAGAGCCAGCAGCAGCACGCTGCGGCGTTCCGCCAGGCCGAGGGCCTGCTGGGATCGGGCGGAAAAGTGAATGGCGAGCTGCTGGCGAACATGCCTAATCTGCGCGTCTGCTCCAGCGTCTCGGTGGGCTATGACAATTTTGACGTGGCGGCGCTGAATGCGCGTCATGTGGTGCTGATGCACACCCCGACCGTGCTGACGGAAACCGTGGCTGACACCATGATGGCGCTGGTGCTGAGCACCGCGCGTCGGGTGCCGGAGCTGGATGCCTGGGTCAAAGCGGGCCACTGGCAGAAGAGCATCGGACCGGCGCAGTTCGGCATCGACGTACACCATAAAACGCTGGGCATTCTCGGCATGGGACGGATCGGGATGGCGCTGGCGCAGCGCGCCCACTTTGGCTTCGGCATGAAAATCCTCTACAACGCGCGCCGTGAGCATGAGGAAGCGCAGTCGCGCTTTGGCGCGCAGCGCTGCGAACTGAAAGAGCTGCTGCAGCAGAGTGATTTTGTCTGCATCAGCCTGCCGCTGACTGACGAAACCCACCATCTGATTGGGGCCGCCGAGCTGGAACTGATGAAGCCGGATGCGGTACTGATCAACGCCGGTCGCGGGCCGGTGGTGGATGAGAAGGCGCTGATCGCCGCGCTGCAGGCGGGCAAACTGCACGCCGCCGGGCTGGATGTGTTTGAGCAGGAGCCGGTTCCTGCCGACTCTCCGCTGCTGTCGCTGCCGAACGTGGTGACGCTGCCGCACATCGGTTCTGCTACCCACGAAACCCGCTACGGCATGATGCAGGATGCGGTAGAGAATCTTATCGCCGCGCTCGGCGGAAACGTCGATAAAAACTGCGTTAACCCTCAGGCGCTGAAATAATCGCCACGCCTTTCCATTGCGCCCGCCGATGGCGGGCGTTATGGTGAACCCCCGATTCGCAATCACAAATTTTTAACCGCTATGTCCTTTTCTCAGTTCGGCGACAAATTTACCCAACATTCCGGCATTTCACGTCTGATGGAAGATATGGGCGCAGGCCTGCGTACGCCCGGCACCATCATGCTTGGCGGCGGTAATCCGGCGCAGATCCCGGCCATGAACGACTACTTTCAGCAGCTGCTGCAGCAGATGCATGAGGAGGGCAAACTCAGCGAAGCACTGTGCAATTACGACGGCCCGCGCGGCAAAGCGACGCTGCTGGAGTCGCTGGCCGGGCTGCTGCGCGACCAGCTTGGCTGGCCGATTACCGCGCAGAATATCGCGCTGACCAACGGCAGTCAGAGCGCCTTCTTCTATCTGTTTAACCTGTTTGCCGGTCGTCGCGCCGACGGCAGCAAAAAGCGGGTGCTGTTTCCGCTGGCGCCTGAGTACCTTGGCTATGCGGATGCCGGTCTGGAAGAGGAGCTGTTTGTGTCGGCGAAGCCGAATATTGAGCTGCTGCCGGAAGGACAGTTTAAATATCATGTCGATTTCGAGCATCTGCCGATGAACGATGAGGTAGGGCTGATCTGCGTCTCGCGTCCGACCAACCCCACCGGCAACGTGATCACCGATGAGGAGCTGATCCAGCTGGATGCGCTGGCGCAGCAGCATGATGTGCCGCTGCTGATCGATAATGCCTACGGCGTGCCGTTCCCCGGCATCATCTTCAGCGAAGTGCGTCCGCTGTGGAATCCCAACATTATTCTCTGCATGAGCCTGTCGAAACTCGGCCTGCCGGGCGCACGCTGCGGCATCATTATCGCAGACGAGAAGACCATCTCTGCGCTGAGCAACATGAACGGCATCATCAGCCTGGCCCCCGGCAGTATTGGCCCGGCCATCGCCAATGAGATGATTCGTCGCGGCGATCTGCTGCGGCTCTCTGAAGAGGTGATTAAGCCGTTTTATCAGCAGAAGGTTGCGCAGACGATTGCGATCCTGCGTCGCCATCTGTCAGCAGAGCGCTGCCTGATCCACAAGCCGGAAGGGGCGATTTTCCTCTGGCTCTGGTTCCGCGATCTGCCGATCACCACGGAAACGCTCTATCAGCGGCTGAAAGCGCGCGGGGTGCTGATGGTGCCGGGCCACTTCTTCTTTCCGGGACTGGAGCAGGCGTGGCCGCACACCCACCAGTGTATGCGGATGAACTACGTGCCGGATGCGGAGAACATCGAGCGGGCGGTGCAGATTCTGGCGGAAGAGGTGGAGAACGCCTGGCGCGACAGCTAAGCCTGCGCGTCGGTTAACGACAGCTGGCACCACTGCGCCAGCTGTCGGATCGCCTGTTCCACTTCCGCATTCCAGCCAAAACCGGCATTCAGCCGGAAACAGTGATCGTAGCGCTGATCGGTGGCAAAAATATGGCCCGGCGCAATCCCGATGCCCGCGTTGCGCGCCTTGAGAAACAGCTCGCGCACGTTCAGCGCCTGCGGCGGCATGGCGACCCACAGCACATATCCCCCTTCCGGGTCGGAGACCGTTGTCCCGGCCGGAAATTCCCGCAGCACCGACTGACGCATTTCGCTGATTTGCCGAGCCAGTTCGCGCCGCAGCTTGCGCAGGTGAGCATCATAGCCGCCGCTGCACAGCAGTTCCGCCACCGCGGCCTGCGACAGCACCGAGGTGCCCATGGTGGAGGTATATTTCAGCGAGGCGATCTTACGCATGTAGTTGACGCTGTGGACCCAGCCGATGCGGATGCCGGGTGCCACGGTTTTCGAGAAGCCGCTGCAGAGAATGGCGTTGGGGCTGAAGGCACGCATCGGGAAAGGGCGACGCTCACCAAAGGCGGTATCGCCAAAAATATCATCCTCAATGATCACCACATCGTTTTCATCGGCCTGGCGCGCAATATAGGCTTTCTGCTCGTTGGGAATGCTTTTTCCCAGTGGATTGTTGACGTTGCACAGCGTCAGAAAGACCCGCACCGCTTTGCGCTGAAACAGACGGGTGAGGGTTGCCACATTCACATAGCCTTCCGGCCCGGCTTCCACTTCAATCACCCGTAAATTGAGGTTATGCAGCATCTGCAGCAGGACGAAATAGCAGGGGGACTCCACCGCCACCACATCGCCTGGCTGGGTGGTGGCGCGCAGTGACAGCGAGATCGCCTCAATACAGCCGTTGGTGATCAGAATATCGTCGGCGCTGATATTGCAGCCGTAATCGACTGCGCGCCGGGCAATCTCCGCTTTCAGCGGCGCATAGCCGGTGCCCTTCACCGTATTGCCGAGCAGGGCGGGTTTGCTGTAACCCATCTGGCGCATCAGCAGGCCAATCCGCCTGATCGGATAGAGGGCACTGTCGCCGTTCGCCAGATCGAGGCGCACCCGGCAGTCTGATCCGAGCATCGCCAGATGCAGTTCGGTCTGCTCATCCAGCGGGGCGATGGCGCGCGGCTGTTCGCTGACGGCGGGTAACGCACGCGAAGCGGGCCGCTGTGGGGCAACAAAAAAGCCCGACTTCGGGCGGGCGACGGCGTAGCGCTCATCTTCCAGCGTACGCAGGGTTTTCAGGGCGGTGGTGAGGCTGACATTGTACTGTGTCGCCAGGGTGCGCACCGAGGGCAGACGGCTGTCGGGTGCCAGTGAACCGGCATGGATCGCCTGTTTAATCTGTTCTGCTATCTGGCGATAACGGCTGCTCTGACTCTCCTGTTCCCCGATAACCCCGGTCATCTGTTCCACCCCATATCGCGCTGATCTGTGCATATTCAACAGAGTACATTCAAAGTACTTTAGGCTGCATCTCTTAATTATTCATGACGCTAAACGGCGCACAGCGCCCGGCTGCCGTCGGGCCTGTGGCCATAACGGCAGGCCGTTCACCTAAGGAAAATGTGAAAGATGAATAATCTGCCCGCCATGATGAAAGCAATGGAAGCGTATCTCTCACCGGCCATCATCGCGTCGGCTCAGCGCTGTTCGGCCCGTCTGCTGGCGGCGTTACCCGATAAGCAGCCTGAGAACAACCGCGTCCTGCTCGCCTATGGCGGCGGCAAAGACAGCAGCTACATGGTGGCTTACGTGCGCTACATTCAGGGGCTGATCTGGCAGCAGCAGGGCACCACCTTTCATCTGCGGGTCAGCACCAACCGTCACGCGGCGATGAACCAGAGCGTCATGGATAATATTCATCGCGTTTATCAGTCGCTGGCGATGCATGACGATGAACGGGTGACCTGTCTGGTGGTGGATGGTCTGCTGATCCGCCCTTTCGCCCGCGATCTGCCGATGCCGGACAGCGTGCGTGAGCAGAACCGCAACGATGTGCTGATGAATGGCCACCGCTTTCGCGCCGATGCGCGCTCCACCTTCTGCAACGCCTGCAACCTCAGCATGGTCAACTCCTTTGGCCTGGCGGCGGACTACAACGGCGGGGTGGATATGATTATCACCGGCGATTCGCCGCAGGAGCAGGCCGCCTATGTTGCCTGGGCGCGTCACCTCTCACGACTGTTTGATGCGCCGGTCGCGGAAAAAAGCCGTGGCTTCAGCGGGTTCCTGCAGACGCTGGATGGCGTCGCAGAGCGCTACTTCCGCGACATCTACGGGGCCGGCCAGCTCACCCCCGCGCACCGCATCACCCACCAGCTGGCGCGCGATCCGCTCTTCTTCAATATCTATCAGGACACGGCCTATGAAGCGGGTGCGCACTGGGCGCTGCTCAGCGACTTTATGGGCTTCCGGTTTGATGAACTGATGTTCAGCTTTTCTGAGTCCGACTGCGGTAACCCGACGCTGATGGCGCATCTGCGCGGACTGCGGGCCGAAACGCTCCTGCAGCGCAGCTACGCCGAGGGGATCCGGGAATATGTGCGCTTTGCGCTGGGGCTGATGGTGAAGAAGGATTTTCCCCCGCAGCTGATCGACGAGATGGCGGCGCGCTATCAGGATGACGCCGCGATCCGGCAGCAGCGGCAGCGCGCAGCCGCGTTCGCCGTGCAGGCGTTTGACCTCAGCGAAGCGCAGCTGATCTGCATGATCTACTCGCCCTTTCTGGGACAGGGCCAGCAGCTCGGTCACTGGCTGACCGGGCAGCAGATCGCGCTGGAAGAGGCCGCTATCCGCGACCTGCTTGAGCAACGCAGTCAGGACATCGCGCTGGCCAGGGCGTTAACGCACCTCTCCGGCATGACGCTGACACAGATGCGCCACTGCTGGCAGAGCAAGCCGGTCAGCTCGCTGCTGGAGGGAAAAAGCCCCGATCCCCTGTCGCGCGTGCTGCGCTTCGATCCCCATAAAGCGGTGATTCAGGTCAGTAACGGTGTGCTCAATGACACGGTGACAGAAGTCATCTCTGGGCGATAACCCGGTAAGGCGAGGCGATGAAAAAGATTTTTCTGCAAATTGGCGCCACCCGCGATGGACAGAACCCTTACTGCGCGGTGGCAAAGCGCGAAGGCTATTTCACCGTGCTGGCGGAAATGGGCGATTTTGTCGATTACCAGTCACTAAGCCTGGCGCTGCCTTTTGATCTGATTATTCGCCTCGACCGCCCTGAGAATCCGTGGGAGGTGATGCAGGCTTATCTGCACGCCGGTTTACTGGCGCATCCGCTGGTGGTGCTGGCGGGCTTTGAAGCCTACAACGCCAGCGCCGGACGACTGCGCGACATGCTGGCCGGGCCGGACGCGCCCGCCGCCTTTATTCCGCTGGATAAATATGCGCAGCGCATGGCGCTGAAAAAAGCCTGGCCGCGCTTCCCGCAGCCGGAGTTCCGCTTTTTTGCCTCACCGCTCAGCATTCTGGATGCGGAGCAGGCGCTGATCTACCCCTGCGTCGTTAAACCGGTAGATGGCGGCGGCGGGCTGGGCATCTGGCTGATTGAGCGGGCCGATCAGCTGCGCAGCGTGGTGAAGCAGCTGGTGCAGACCATGAACTATGGCGGGCGCGGCTTCAGCGGCTTTATCGTGGAAAGCGCCCTGATCGGCGAGGAGTTTTCGCTGCAGGGTGTGGTCGCGCACGGGCATCCCCGGGCGCTGACCTGCTGCCAGAAGGTGATTGAGCAGCACCGGGACAGCGAAGGCTGCGTCAGCTTTTATGAGTCGGGGCATGTGGCGATGGCAGCAGCGGCGCTGCCCGCCGCGTTCAGCAGTCTCATGACCTTCTGCTGCGAAACCTTTGGCTACCGTCAGGGCGCGTTTCATATCGATTTCATTGTGGTTAACGGCGTGCCGCATTTTCTGGAGATGGGGTTCCGGCTCTCTGGCATGGGGGTGGCGACGCTGGTTGAGGAGGCGACCGGTATCAACTGGGCTGAGGTGACTTTCCGGCTGGAGGCGGGAGGCACCCTGCCTGCCTTTGCCCTGAGCACGTCACGCGCTGTCGGCCAGCTGCGCCTGCGCCAGCCCGCACAGCTGCAGGCGGCGGAACGCTGGATTGAACAGCATCAGCAGGGGGCGCTGTTACCCCCCCTCCGGTTGCCTGCGTTGCAGGTGTCATCCCGCTCATCGCTCTACGCCGATCTCACCCGTCACGCCGGCATTCTGGCGACCTTCAGCCTCAGCGCCCCGACGCGGGAGCCCGTTATGACCCTTTTTCAGCAGGTGATTGCCGCGCAGCCGGTGACCGCCGGGAGAGACAAAGTATGTGCAGAATGATTCTGGCGCATGGCAGGTTCGACAGCGCTCAGATTCTGGAGGCGGCGCGCGCCATGAGCTGCGGCGAAGGAGCCGAACACGATGGCCCAATTAAATCCCATCCCAACGGCTGGGGCTGCCTGTGGCTGGAAGCGGGGGAGATCCGCACCCTGCACGGCACAGGCGCGTTTGCGGAAGCGCTGCCGGACATCGATGTGGATCGGCTGCGCAGTCCGTTTCTGGCTGTGCATGTGCGCCACGCCACGCTGAGTAAAAATCAGGGGCTGGCCTTTTCTCATCCGCTGACGCGCCACAGCGCGGGTCATCAGTGGTACATGATGCACAACGGCTTTCTGCCGACCATCCACCGCCAGCTTGGCCTGGCGGAATCCCGTTTCGATTCAGAAGAGTACCTGCGCTACCTGGTCGATCAGACCACGCCCGCCGACTTCACCCGCGACTATCTGCGCGCAAAGATGGCGCAGGTGGAACCCGGCGGCAGCGCAGGCAATGCCATTTTCGTCACCCGTGACAAAGCCTGGGCGTGGCAGTGGTATCCCCACGACACCCCCTGGCCTGACTATTTTACGATGCATTTTCGGCAACAGGAGGATTGCACGCTGATCGCTTCTGAACCCGTGACAATACCAGGCAGCGCCGGCAGCTGGCGGCGAATGAACAATCATGAACTCTATGAAATTCCGTTTAGGGAGTGATAAACATGGCTATTTTCAATCAGTTCCGCGTGATTAATCCCAGCATGTTTGTGGAGTCGACCTGGCTGGATGACATCGTCACGGCGCGTGTGCCGCTGCTGGTGCTGCGTAATTTCCTGACGCCGGAGGTGCGGGAAGCGGTGGTGGCGGATCTGCAGCGCTGCCGGGAAAAGATCCGTGTTTCTCACTATCCGAATGGCGCGCTGACCACGCTCGGGCCCTATCTGGCGCGTCACACCGCAGAGCCCGATAACTATTTTACCGAGCTGCGCGATATCCAGCCGGCGCTGCCCCCTTCACTCACCGCCCTGCGTGAGCAGATCTACCTCTGGGTTCAGCATGCGCTGCGGCTGGAGAGCCTGCGCATCGCCCAGGAGCCGGGCCACGGCGACTATGCCGGTTCTATCGTGCGGTTTCATGCCGATGGCGTCGCGAACCCGTTACACAACGACAATATCGTGCGTGATGCCGCCGGAACCGGGCTGGCGGTGACGCAGATTCTCCATCAGCTCAGCTGCGTGGTCTGCCTGCAGGAGTGCAATGCGGGCGGGGCGCTGCGGATCTACAACAAAAAATGGGCACCGGAGGATGAGCGGTTCAAAACGGCCGGTGAGCTGGGCTATCCCGCTGAGGTGATTGAACACAGCGAAGTCTGCGAATTTTCACCACGCAGTGGCGATATCTATCTGTTTAATCCCGCTTTTTATCACGAGATTGATCGGGTTGAAGGTGATACCCGCATCACCATGGGATTCTTTTTCGGGCTGACCGATAAAAAAATGAAACACGCTATCGCCTGGAGTTAATCCGGTCCGGGCCAGACAAGGAGAGGGATATGACGACGTTTGAAAAAATCACCGCGCTGCTGGATCAGCATCAGGCCAGCTACCGCGTCGTGGAGCATGAGGCGATAGGGCAGACCGACCAGATCAGCCAGATACGCGGTAATGCACTGGGTCAGGCGGCTAAGGCGATGGTGCTGGAGGTCGTCATGCCGGACGGCGCGCCGCCGCGTCCGCTGCTGGCGATTGTGCCGGGCGACTGCCGGATCAATTTTAAAAGTGCGGCGCGCGCTATCGGCGGAAAGAAATCCTCTTTCGCCGCGCCGGAGCTGGCGCAGGCGCTGACCGGCTGTGTGATGGGCGCGGTGCCGCCATTCAGTTTTGATGACCGGCTGGCGCTGCGGGTCGATACCCGGCTGCAGCAGGTCGGAACGTTATGGTTTAACGCGGGCGAGCTGGATAAATCGATCGCGCTGGCTGTAGATGACTATTTTCGCATCGTGGGGGAAGCGTGCTGTGCTGATATCGCGACCCCGATTGCGATCACCGCCTGACGGCGGCTCAAGGAGTTTCTGATGTCGGTAAAAGATATGCTGTTAGCGTTGTGCGTGGTGGTGGCGTGGGGCGTCAATTTTGTAGTGATCAAGCTGGGGCTGCAGGGGATGCCGCCTTTTCTGCTCGCCGGACTGCGATTCACGCTGGTCGCCTTCCCTGCCATTTTCTTTGTGCGCCGTCCGCCGATCCCGCTGCGCTGGCTGGTGGTTTACGGTATGACCATCAGTTTTGGTCAGTTTGCGTTTCTCTTCCTGGCGATTCAGCTCGGTATGCCAGCAGGCCTGGCCTCCCTGGTGCTGCAGGCGCAGGCGTTCTTTACCCTGCTGCTGGGGGCGCTGCTGCTGGCGGAGAAGCTGCGCTGGAACCACATCACCGGGATTATCATCGCCACGCTGGGGATGTTTCTGCTGGCGACGGCAGGCATGGAAGGACAGACCAGCGCCGGCATTACGCTGACGACTATGATGCTGACGCTGTCGGCGGCCCTGTCATGGGGGCTGGGTAACATTACCAACAAGATCATTATGCGGAATCGCAGCGTGCCGATTATGTCGCTGGTGGTCTGGAGTGCGCTGGTGCCGGTCATTCCTTTCTTTGCCTGCTCGCTGCTGTTTGAGGGGCAGGAGGCTATCGTCAGCAGCCTGCTGCACATCGGGCTGCAGACGGTACTGGCGCTCTTCTATCTGGCCTTCGTCGCCACCATCGTCGGCTACGCCATCTGGGGAAATCTGCTCAGCCGTTACGAAACCTGGCGCGTTGCCCCGCTGTCGCTGCTGGTGCCGGTGGTCGGGATCATTACCGCTGCGCTGGTGCTGGATGAGCATCTTTCCGGGCAGCAGATGCTGGGCGCCTCGGTGATTATTGCCGGCCTGCTGATCAACGTGTTTGGCGGCGTGCTGGGACAGCGTTTCGCGATGCGAACGCAGCCGTAAGGGCAAGGCCGGCGTCAGATATAAGGGCAAAAAATATCGCCTTGAGGTCAGGTGACAGGCTCAGGGAGCATACGCCTTTCGCAAAGACGCAATAGACGCCATCCCTGGCATGCTCAGCGCGGCCCATCCCTGGTCCGCGATGCTTTGCTACAGGCGTATGCTCCCATCGCTTTGAACTTATCAGCCGTCTGAAACAGGGGATCGGAGCAACATTTTTTGCCTTATGAATCTCCACTGATCTTAAAAACGAAAAACGCCGCATTAGCGGCGTTTTTTATGGTTACTTCAGAAATTACTTCAGAATCTCAATACGGCGTGGTTTGGCTTCTTCCGGCACCAGACGTTCAAGATCGATACTCAGCAGACCATTTTCGAGACGGGCGTCGCGCACCACGATGTGGTCGGCAAGCTGGAATTTACGCTCGAAGTTACGCTCGGCGATACCCTGATACAGGTATTTACGCTCGGCCTGCTCTTCCGGATGGGCACCCCGTACAGTCAGCACATTGTCGTGCGCTGTGATATCAAGCTCGCTCTGAGAGAAACCGGCCACCGCGATGGTAATGCGGTAGTGATTTTCATCGACCAGTTCAACGTTATAGGGAGGATAACCCCCGTTGCTCTGATTCTGGTTTGATTCGAGCAGGTTAAACAGGCGATCGAAACCGATAGCTGAGCGATAAAGTGGGGTGAGATCAAAGTTACGCATATTAAGACTCCTGAATTTCAGCAAGTTTTGGCAACCTTCCACTACTGGACAGGCTGGATCCGGCACCTCACTGTCCCTTTCGGCGACGGTGAGCGCGTCCGTAAACTAAAAATGGGTGCCAAAGGAGAATTTTCAAGCGTGCAGAATGCAATTTTTTTCGCCAATCTCAGGAAATGACATACACTCAGAACACCTTTTGTCAGACCCGAACGGACTTCGCCCCAGAGTGTTGACGTTGTCTGGCAAGCCAACTCAGCCCGGCGCATGTCAGGGCTGAAGGGATGATGATAATGAAATTGATGAAGACCTTACCTCTGGCTGGAATGGTTTGCTGCGCAATGGCGACAACCGGTTGTTCCAGCGTGATGTCACACACAGGTGCGAGTCAGGGCTATTATCCAGGCACCCGGGCCAGCGCGGATATGCTGACCGACGGGGACACCAGCTGGGCGCTGAAGCCGCTGGCGCTGATCGATCTTCCTTTCTCCGCCGTGATGGATACGCTGCTGCTGCCGTGGGACTACTACCGCAGCGACAAAGATAAATCACTCGACTCCCCGCGGGAACGCATTCTGCAGAGCGAAAAGCTGGCGCACACGCAGGAGAGCCTGGCGCAGGCGCAGCCTATGCCTCCGCTGCGCCCTCAGCCGCAACCGTAAACAGCTGCCGCCAGCCCTCCACCTCGCGCATATACGCAATCTGCGTGCCGTCAGGTGACCAGACGACCGCGTCGCCTGAGGGGGCGTCATCCGTTCTGCGCGTCAGACGCTGGCACTCGCCGCTCTCAGCGTCACATCGCATCACGCTGTTATCACAGATAAAGGCGACGGCCTGGCCATCGGGATGCCAGCTGAAGGCGGACTGAATGCTGCTGCCGAGACGGGTCACCTGACGCGGTTCGCCGCCGTTGGGAGAGACCGTCCAGAGCTGGATCACCCCTCCCTCATCTGCCATCAGAAACGCAATCTGGCTGCCATCGGGCGCACTGCGCAGCCAGTGGCGCGGTTGCAGCGCCAGACCACGACCGTACGTCAGACGGCGCTGCCTGACGCCAGCCGGGGGCGCAGGTAACTGCTGGCTGCTGCCCTCCAGCGGGCTGGCACCGGGCCGGGCGTAATCGTCCAGGGCTTCGGGCAGATCAACAACAAACACTTCAGGACGCTTCTCTCCCTCCGCCGTCAGCGTGTCGCCGATGAACGCGATGGCCCAGCGCTGCCAGCGGCCGTCCGGTTTCTGATAGCCGCGGTTACCGATCCAGCACTCTTCATAGGCACGGTTGATCTGGTCGCTGCCCGGCTGCGGTGCCGGATGCGTCTCGCTCACCAGCAGGCAAAAGTAGCTGCCGTCATACTCCCGCGGATGCTGCTTAACCGGCGTGACTGCGCGCAGCGGCACCGCGATGCCGACGTTGCGCAGATCCAGCCGGGTATCCCGTTCATGCATGACATGGTCATTGTAGGTAAAGCTCAGGCGTGAACCGTCGGGACTGAAGACATGCACATGCGACCCGCCCCGCAGCGCGCCAGGCGTAAAGGGGGGCGTGATGTCGCAGGCATCCAGATTGACAGCGGTGGCGTTCTGAACGATCACCCCGCGGCGGTGATGGAAATCATACTGCCACCGCGCATCGGGATATTCCGGGCCATGAATGCAGACGTAGCGCGGCGGCATATCGGGGCTGACCGTCACCACGCCGACATGAGCCCCGTGCTTTGCCTGATAGAGCACCTCCACCTCACCGGTCATCACATTGACCCGCTCAATGGTCTGGCTGGTAAAGGAGGCGCCCGAAGGACGCACGTCAAATGCCAGCCACTGGCTGTCGGCAGTCCAGACATTGATATTGGTGAGTTGATGCTGACGGGCAGCAAAGGTGATCTGTTTTTCTGACATGGTGAAACCCGTGCAGGAAGCGTTGCCCGACAAATTACGCGATTCTGTTTCGCGCTGCAGCTTTTTTACCGGGTTCCGGGCCAGCGCGGCCCGGAAAGCGCAGGGCGGTTACAGCACTAACTCTTCAATGGCATGTGCGACGCCATCTTCCATATTGGTTTTCGTGATGAACTGAGCGATAGCCTTGACCGAATCAATCGCATTGCCCATGGCGACACCCGTGCCGGCATACTCAATCATCGCCAGATCGTTCTCCTGGTCGCCTATCGCCATCACCTCTTCCTGCTTCAGGCCGAGCTTCTCCGCCAGCATTCTGACGCCCTGACCTTTGTTGACCCGGCGATCGAGGATTTCGAGGTAATAAGGCGCACTCTTCAGGATGGTGTAGGTCTGCTTAGCGTGCGCTGGCAGGCGGGCAATCGCCGCGTCGAGCAGGGCCGGACGGTCGATCATCATCAGTTTTGGGAAGCGCGTCGCGCGGTCCATCTCTTCCACCGCACGATAGCGCACCGGAATCCCGGTCAGGCTCGCCTCATGAATGGTGTATTCGCTGATGTCTTTGTTGGGCGTATAGAGATGGGATTTGTCGAACGCCTGGAAATGGACGCCAAGTTCACGCGCCAGCTGCTCAATGTAGAGGTAGTCGTCAAAGGTCAGCGTCACTTCCGCCACGCACTCACCATCTTCAGCCTGATGAACCAGCGCGCCGTTGTTACTGATCGCGTACTGGCCGGGGGTCTGCATATCCAGCTCCATCAGATAGCGCTGGATACCCACAAACGGCCGGCCGGTGGTCAGCACAATCGATACCCCCTGCTGGCGGGCGCGATCAAGGGCAGATTTCACCCCCGGCGTGATCTCATGCTGGGGATTGAGCAGGGTGCCATCCATGTCGATAGCGATCAATTTAATAGCCATAGAGTCCTCGTTGCGTCTGGGTTTGGTTCAATGCTAGCGCGATTCAGCGCGTATTGACCAGTTTCATAGCAGGCGGGCACCCCCGGCCGACCGTCAGCGTCAGGCGGTAAACAGATCGCGGTGAATTTTAATCACGGCTTTTCGGATAATGGCGGGTTCACCCGGCGCGCAGCAGGGGCGATGAATATCGTGCGGAAAAAAGATCGCGAACATACCGGGCAGCAGCGTGATCACCGACTCATTCAGCGTCTTCTGATAAAAGACCACGTCGCGTTGCTGAGCAAAATCCTCGGTCACTCGCTGATCGGGGTGGGCACGGGCCACGCCGATATTCTCGCTGCCGGCCAGCAGAAACTGAATGTCGATGTAGCTGAAGTGGGATTCTGCCCGACGCGCGCTCGCTGGTTCGGTCATCATCTCCTGCACCAGGCAGAACATCTTATCCTCAGGCAGGATGGCATATTTACCGGTGTCGAGCTGGCTGAAGTCGGTGTCAGTAATCCAGCGTATCGCCTGATCGATAACCGGATGAAAGGCGTGACGTTCTCTGTTCCAGTCGTGACAGTCGCAGACAATCATAAGGTAACTCCCTGTATTAACGTTGTGCGCGCTGAAGGCGCAAAGAGAGGCAAGCGTAAAGGAGCAGGGCGGGGGAAAACGTGATCGGTCTCGCAGCACCGGGCGCGGCGTTCGCCGCGGCGGCATAAAAAAAAGGCCATCACCGGAGTGATGGCCTGTCCGGTCTGCGACCGATCAGATATCGATATTGGCTGCTTTCAGCGCATTCTCTTCGATGAAGGCGCGGCGCGGTTCAACCGCATCGCCCATCAGCGTGGTGAACAGCTGGTCAGCACCAATGGCATCTTTGATGGTGACGCGCAGCATACGACGGCTGTCCGGGTCCATGGTAGTTTCCCACAGCTGATCCGGGTTCATCTCGCCCAGACCTTTGTAGCGCTGAACAGAGAGGCCGCGACGCGACTCTTTAACCAGCCACTCAATCGCCTGTTCGAAGCTGGCCACCGGCTGACGACGCTCACCACGTTCAATGTAGGCATCCTCTTCCAGCAGGCCACGCAGTTTGCCGCCAAGATCGCAGATTTTGCGGTACTCCGGTCCCTGAATGAACTCCGCTTCCAGCGGGTAGTCGGTATCCACACCGTGGGTGCGAACGCGCAGAACCGGCTCGAAGAGGTTCAGCTCGCGGTTTTCGCGAACCTGAGCCAGATAGGTGCTGCCGTGCGCTTCGCGTTCAGTCAGATAGCTCACCAGACCGTTCAGCCAGGTCGTGACCTCCGCTTCATTGGTCAGATCGCTCAGCGTGTCGTGATAAATCAGCGCGCGCAGCATGGCCATCGGATAACGGCGCTCCATACGCTTGATCATCTTCTGCGTGCTGTTGAAGTCAGAGACCAGCGTCTCCAGCGGCTCACCGCCCAGTGCCGGAGCGCTGGCGTTGGTGTGCAGCGTGGCACCATCCAGCGCGATGGCGATCTGATACTGATCCATCGCCTCGTCATCTTTGATGTACTGCTCCTGCTTGCCTTTCTTCACTTTGTAGAGCGGCGGCTGGGCAATATAAACGTGGCCGCGCTCAATGATTTCCGGCATCTGACGATAGAAGAAGGTCAGCAGCAGGGTACGGATGTGTGAACCATCGACGTCGGCATCGGTCATGATGATGATGCTGTGATAGCGCAGCTTGTCCGGGTTGTATTCGTCGCGGCCAATGCCACAGCCCAGTGCGGTGATCAGCGTGGCCACTTCCTGAGAGGCGAGCATCTTATCGAAACGCGCTTTCTCAACGTTCAGGATCTTACCTTTCAGCGGCAGGATAGCCTGGTTTTTACGGTTACGGCCCTGTTTGGCCGAGCCGCCTGCGGAGTCACCCTCCACCAGGTAGATTTCAGAGAGCGCCGGGTCGCGCTCCTGGCAATCCGCCAGTTTGCCTGGCAGGCCAGCCAGATCCAGCGCGCCTTTACGGCGGGTCATCTCGCGGGCGCGACGGGCCGCTTCACGGGCGCGCGCGGCGTCGATGATTTTACCGACCACGATTTTGGCGTCTGCCGGGTTTTCCAGCAGGTATTCCGCCAGCAGTTCGTTCATCTGCTGCTCAACCGCCGATTTCACCTCTGACGAAACCAGTTTGTCTTTGGTCTGTGAGGAGAATTTAGGGTCCGGTACTTTCACCGACACGACGGCAATCAGGCCTTCACGGGCATCGTCACCGGTGGCGCTGACTTTGGCTTTCTTGCTGTAACCCTCTTTATCCATGTAGGCGTTCAGGGTACGGGTCATCGCCGCACGGAAACCGGCAAGGTGCGTACCGCCGTCACGCTGCGGGATGTTGTTGGTAAAGCAGTAGATATTTTCCTGGAAACCGTCGTTCCACTGCAGCGCCACTTCCACACCGATGCCATCTTTCTCGTTTGAGAAGTAGAAGACGGTCGGGTGAATCGGGGTTTTGTTTTTGTTCAGGTACTCAACAAACGCCTTGATGCCACCTTCGTAGTGGAAGTGGTCCGTTTTGCCGTCACGCTTATCTTCCAGACGGATCGAAACGCCTGAGTTCAGGAAGGAGAGTTCACGCAGGCGTTTCGCCAGAATGTCATACTCAAAATCGCGGACGTTGGTGAAGGTTTCGTAGCTCGGCCAGAAACGGACGCGGGTACCGGTTAAATCGGTATCACCGGTCACGGTCAGCGGCGACTCGGGAACGCCGTGGACGTAAATCTGCTGATGCACTTTGCCTTCGCGACGAATGGTCAGCTCCAGCTTCTGTGACAGGGCGTTAACGACCGAGACACCCACGCCGTGCAGGCCGCCGGAGACCTTGTAGGAGTTATCATCGAACTTACCGCCCGCATGCAGAACGGTCATGATCACTTCAGCGGCGGACACGCCCTCTTCTTCGTGAATACCGGTCGGAATGCCGCGTCCATCATCCTGCACCGAGACGGAGTTATCCGCATGGATGGTGACCACAATGTCACTACAGTGACCAGCGAGCGCTTCGTCGATTGCGTTATCCACGACCTCGAATACCATGTGATGCAGACCGGTACCGTCATCGGTATCGCCGATATACATGCCCGGGCGTTTACGTACCGCATCAAGCCCCTTCAGGACTTTAATACTGGAGGAGTCATAAGAATTCGACATCAACGTTTCTCGCTCATTTTAATCTTCAGGTTGAACCGCTATTTTACCCTGTTCCACGCGGAACATCTTGCCCTTTTCGTCGCTCATGTCGATTACATGTCCGGCCGAAATGGCGCTGACAAAGACCTGAGCCTGGGTGGCTTTTAACCGTTCCGCCAGCAGGCGTCGGCGGCTCTCATCCAGCTCAGAAGCAAAGTCATCAATGAGGTAAATACAGCGGCGTCCGCTCTGGCTTGTCAGGAACTCGCCCTGTGCCAGACGCAATGCACACATCAGCAGCTTGAGCTGCCCGCGTGAGAGTAAATCTTCCACCGGCGTCCCTTCAGCCCGGATGCGAAAATCCGCTTTATGGGGGCCGCTGGCGGTGTAGGTCAGTGCACGATCGCGCTCAAAGTTACGCTCCAGCAGCTCGCCATAGTCGCTCTCTTTGTCCCAGCCGCGCTGGAAGGAGAAGCGCAGGTCAAATTCCGGCAGGAACTGGCTGCAGGTGCCGGTGATTTCGGCGGAAATGGCGGCACTGTATTCCGCCCGCCAGAGGCTGATCTGTTCAGCCAGCGGCACCAGCTCCTGATCCCAGGGACGGATCTGGCTGTAGCGGGTGACCTGACGCAGCGCGGCGTTGCGCTGCTTAAGCAGGCGACGCAGGTTGTTCCAGGCGTTGAAAAAGCCAGGCGTATTATGGAAGCAGCCCCAGTCAACATAGGCTCTGCGGTATTTGGGGCCGCCATTAAGCAAACTAAAGCCTTCGGGTGTAATTAATTGCATCGGCAGCAGCTGTGCCAGCTCGGCGACTTTGTGACCGTCGCTGCCATCAATGCGCACTTTACTGTCACCGGCCCGGTTTTTGGTCAGTCCGACCGAAATTTCCCGCTCTTTGCTCTCCAGCCGTCCGTGCAGCACAAAGGCCGCTTCGTCGTGACGGATGACGCGCCCCGCCTGCAGGCTGCGAAACGACCGGCCATGCCCCAGCGTATGGATCGCCTCTAACACGCTGGTTTTGCCGCTGCCGTTGACGCCGACCAGGAAATTAAAGCCGGGAGCCAGTTGCAGGTCAGCCTGTTCGATATTACGAAAATCTTTAATAAGAAGGCGGGTTAAAGCCATGAATCAGTCCAGCGTGAGGGGCAATGATCGGGATAAAATGGTAAAAATTCAGGACTTACCTTTAACAATCCAGGGCGTCGACGGCGAAGCAGGTTTGCCCGACATCCCCGTCACCAGGCCGTCGGCGTCGCCGCCAGTCTGGTTCCGGCCAGCGCGCAGACCCTGGGAGCATACTGAAGTATGTGACCAGGGGCGAGCACTGCCCGGAATCAGAATGGCAAGTAAGCCAGGCCGATATGTAACACCTACAAGCGCATGGGCATGACGACATAGGCCGCAGCAGGACTCGCCACATCCTCAATCTGCACGCTCGACACCGAATCGGTCAGCAGCAGACGCACGTTCTCACACTTCAGCGCGTTCAGCACATCCAGCACGTAACTGACGTTAAAGCCAATCTCCAGTTCGGTGCCGTTATAGCTGACATCCAGCATCTCTTCCGCCTCTTCCTGTTCAGGGTTATTGGCGGTGATCTTCAGCTGGTTTTCGGTGATATAGAGGCGCACCCCGCGGAACTTCTCGTTGGAGAGGATCGCCGCACGGGCAAACGCCTGTTTAAGCAGGTCACAGCCCGCTTCCAGCACTTTGTCGGGATTCTTCGGCAACACGCGGCGATAATCGGGGAAACGACCATCAACCAGCTTAGAGGTGAAAATGTAGTCGCCGACGTGTGCACGAATATTGCTGCCGCCTATCTGCACCTGCAGCGGCGTCTCGCCGCCATCCAGCAGACGCAGCAGCTCAATCACGCCTTTGCGCGGCACAATCACCGAATGACTCGGCAGCGCCTGGCCAACCGGCATTGAGCAGACGGCCAGACGGTGACCGTCCGTCGCCACGGTGCGCAGTTCTTCCCCTTCGGTTTCAAACATCATGCCGTTGAGGTAGTAACGCACATCCTGATGCGCCATGGAGAACTGGGTCGCTTCGATCAGCCGCTTCATCGTCGCCTGCGGCAGGGTGAATTCGACTTCACTCTGCCAGTCGTCAAGATTCGGGAAGTCACTGGCGGGCAGGGTGGACAGCGAAAAACGGCTGCGTCCTGAGCGCACCAGCATGCGATCGCCTTCCAGCGCCAGCGTGATCTCTGCGCCATCCGGTAAGCCACGACAGATATCGAGGAATTTACGCGCCGGAACGGTGGTTGCGCCAGGCTCATGTGCCTGCGTCAGCGCCACACGTGCCACCATCTCCATTTCCAGATCGGTACCGGTCAGCAGCAGCGAACCTTCTGTTACCTGCAGCAGCAGGTTTCCGAGGATTGGCAGCGTTGGACGCCCGCCCAGCGGGCCACTTACTTGTTGCAGCGGCTTCAGCAGCTGCTCACGTTCAACAATAAATTTCATAGCGTCACGAAGATAATGTTCTGATGAGATTAGAGAAATCTTCTTTGATATCGTGGCTCTCTTCACGCAGCTGCTCAATCTTGCGGCAGGCGTGAAGCACCGTTGTATGGTCGCGTCCCCCAAAAGCGTCGCCGATTTCCGGCAGGCTATGGTTCGTCAACTCTTTCGCCATCGCCATCGCCATCTGGCGCGGACGTGCAACCGAACGCGAACGGCGCTTGGAAAGCAGATCGGCGACCTTGATTTTGTAGTACTCAGCCACGGTCTTCTGAATATTATCGATGGTGACCAGCTTTTCCTGCAGCGCCAGCAGATCGCGCAGCGCTTCACGCACGAAGTCGATCGTAATCGCCCGGCCGGTAAAGTTGGCGTTGGCGATCACGCGGTTCAGCGCGCCTTCCAGCTCACGCACATTGGATCGTAAACGCTTGGCAATAAAGAAGGCGACTTCACCCGGCAGGCGGATGTCATTCTCATCCGCTTTTTTCATCAGGATCGCCACCCGCGTTTCCAGCTCAGGCGGCTCGATCGCCACCGTTAACCCCCAGCCGAAACGGGACTTAAGACGATCTTCCACCCCGTTGATCTCTTTGGGGTAACGATCCGAGGTGAGGATGATCTGCTGATTGCCTTCTAATAAGGCATTAAAGGTGTGGAAGAACTCTTCCTGCGATCGCTCTTTATTGGCAAAGAACTGAATGTCATCGATCAGCAGGGCATCTACTGAACGGTAATAGCGTTTGAACTCTTCGATCGCATTGTTCTGCAGTGCCTTAACCATATCCTGCACAAAACGCTCGGAGTGCATGTAAACCACTTTTGCATTGGGTTTACGGGCAATGATGCCGTTACCTACCGCATGCAGCAGGTGCGTTTTACCCAGACCGGTGCCGCCATACAGAAACAGCGGGTTATACGCGCCGCCGGGATTATCCGCCACCTGACGTGCCGCCGCGCGCGCCAGCTGGTTGGATTTACCCTCGACGAAGTTGTCGAAGTTATGACGGTTATTCACATTCGAGCGGTAGGTCACGTCGGCCGGTGCCGGCACATTGTCCCAGCTGGGACGCACGATTTGCGTCGGTGCCGGACGAACATGGCTCTGCACGGGCATCACCGGTGCGCTGACGCTGGCCATGACCGGCTGGCTGACCGCTGCCGCCTGCTGCTGAACCGGGCGCGTGCCGACTTCAAAACGCAGCGCGGGCACGTTCGGGCCACAGAATTCATTCAGCAGCGCATTGATACTATTGAGGTATTTATCCCGGACCCAGTCGAGTACGAAGCGATTTGGAGCATACAAGGCAAGCGTATTGTCGTTTAACTCAGCCTGCAGTGGACGGATCCACATGCTGAATTCGGTGGCAGGAAGCTCATCCTGCAAACGGGCAAGACACTGTTGCCAAAGCGTAAGTGACACGGCGGACTCCACTCGTACAAATTCGATAAGAATAGTAGGCGTTACTCTAAGAAACGTTCATTTTTTGACACAGACGAAAGAAAGCGCCTGCGACCGCTATCAGCGGTTTTCCAGCCTGCAATCAGCGGAGGATCGTCAGCGGAAGGGCGGATCATAGCGCAAAGCGAGACAGAGATCTTCCCTTTCTACACAGTTTTGATCCTTTTTATCCACAGGCCAGAGGCGCGCAAAGAAGTTTACGCCAGTTGCCGGAAAAACCCGCAGGGATCTGGCGAAAAGCGTCAGAATTTCGGACGATGTCTCGTTTTATCCCCACGATCCCGCCTCCCGATCGTAATAAGATCCCGTACGATCCTTGCGCTTTAGAGCGGAGCCCGTATAATTCCCCACCCGACATTGCGCCCCAAAGCAAAATGTCGGAACTCAGCGGGCTGTATGCGGGTTTTCAGGTACCGTGCCACGCGAAGTAAATTGACTCGGGACTGTACAATTATTACAATCCCGCCTCTTTATTAAAGACACATTGAGGCGTCGGTCGATTTACTGGCCCGAAACGCGTCACCCAGTGAAAATTTTCAAGTTTAGGTAGAAACCGCCATGAAACGCACTTTTCAACCGTCCGTACTGAAGCGCAACCGTTCACACGGTTTCCGTGCTCGTATGGCAACAAAAAATGGTCGTCAGGTTCTGGCACGTCGTCGTGCTAAAGGCCGTTCTCGTCTGACCGTTTCTAAGTAATAAAGCTAGCCCTCATGGGTAAGCTCGCATTTCCCAGGGAGTTACGCTTGTTAACTCCCACTCATTTCACTTTCGTCTTCCAGCAGCCACAACGGGCTGGCACGCCGCAAATCACTATTCTCGGCCGCCTTAACGCGCTGGGGCATCCCCGCATCGGTCTTACCGTCGCTAAAAAACATGTGAAACGCGCCCACGAACGCAACCGGATCAAGCGATTGACCCGCGAAAGCTTTCGTCTGCGTCAACATGAACTGCCGTCGATGGACTTCGTGGTGGTCGCGAAGAAGGGGGTTGCCGATCTGGATAACCGTATGCTGGCGGAAGCGTTGGAGAAATTATGGCGTCGTCACTGTCGCCTGGCGCGCGGCTCCTGATCGTCCTGATACGCGTCTATCAACGCGGTATCAGTCCATTACTGGGACCACACTGTCGGTTTCACCCGACCTGCTCTCATTACGGAATTGAGGCGTTACGCAGGTTCGGCCTGATAAAAGGCAGTTGGTTGACATTAAAACGCGTATTAAAATGCCACCCCTTGAACCCGGGTGGTGACGATCCTGTGCCGCCAAAAACCTTTGATACCAGAGAACATTAACGATGGATTCGCAACGCAATCTCTTTCTCATCGCTTTTCTGTTCGTGACCTTTATGATCTGGCAAGCCTGGCAGACGGACCACGCTCCGCAGCCACAGCAGACGCAGACCACACAGGGCACCAACAGCGTAGCGGGTGATACCGCCAGTCAGGGTGTACCGGCCAGCGGTCAGGGCCAGACGATCACCGTTAAGACCGATGTCCTGTCATTAAATATCAACACCCGCGGCGGTGATGTAGAACAGGCACAGCTGCTGACTTTCCCGGACAAACTGGGTTCTGACCAGCCGTTCCAGCTGCTTGAAACGACGCCAGCCTTCCTTTATCAGGCGCAGAGTGGTTTAACCGGCCGTAATGGTCCGGATAACCCGAACAACGGTGCGCGTCCGCTGTTCACCACGGCACAGGATCACTTCGAGCTGGCTGATGGCCAGGCTGAACTGCGTGTGCCGATGACCTATACCGCTGAAAATGGCGTGGTTTACACCAAAACCTTCATCTTCAAGCGTGGCGAATATGCCGTTAATGTCGACTATCATGTCAACAACACCACCCAGCAGCCGCTGGAAGTGTCGCTGTTTGGCCAGCTGAAGCAGACTATCGATCTGCCTAAGCATCGTGATACCGGCAGCAACAACTTTGCACTGCATACCTTCCGTGGCGCGGCGTACTCCACCAGCGAGTCGAAATATGAGAAGTACAAATTCGACACCATCGCGGATAACGAGAACCTGAACACCACCACCAGCAATGGCTGGGTGGCGATGCTGCAGCAGTACTTTGCAACCGCATGGGTTCCGCGTACCGAAGGCACCAACACCCTTTACACCAGCAACCTGGGTAACGGCGTGGCGGCGATTGGCTATAAATCTGCACCGGTAACCATCGCCGCAGGCGCACAGCAGAATCTGGGCGCAACCCTGTGGGTCGGCCCGGAAATTCAGGACAAGATGGCTGCTATTGCTCCGCACCTTGATCTGACCGTGGATTACGGCTGGTTGTGGTTTATCTCTCAGCCGCTGTTCAAGCTGCTGAAATTTATCCACAGCTTCATCGGTAACTGGGGCTTCTCCATTATCGTGATCACCTTCATCGTGCGCGGCATCATGTACCCGCTGACTAAAGCGCAGTACACCTCGATGGCGAAGATGCGCATGCTGCAGCCGAAAATTCAGGCGATGCGTGAGCGTCTGGGTGATGACAAGCAGAAGCAGAGCCAGGAAATGATGGCGCTGTATAAAGCAGAGAAAGTGAATCCGCTGGGTGGCTGTCTGCCGCTGGTGATTCAGATGCCTATCTTCCTGGCGCTCTACTACATGCTGTCAGGCTCGGTTGAACTGCGTCATGCGCCATTCATTCTGTGGATCCATGACCTGTCTGCGCAGGACCCGTACTACATCCTGCCGATTCTGATGGGCATCACCATGTTCTTCATTCAGAAGATGTCACCGACCACCGTGACCGATCCGATGCAACAGAAGATCATGACGTACATGCCGGTGATCTTCACCGTCTTCTTCCTGTGGTTCCCGTCAGGTCTGGTGCTGTACTACATCGTCAGCAACCTGGTCACCATTCTCCAGCAGCAGCTGATTTATCGCGGCCTGGAAAAACGTGGTCTGCATAGCCGCGACAAGAAGAAAGCGTAAGCGATCCAGCGCGGGAGCCATCCCGCCCTATATAGTCTATTCTCAGGCGGTCAAAGCGACCGCCTGTGTTTTTTGTAGCGAGAGAAAATTTATGAGCCACAGCGATACCATTGTTGCCCAGGCAACACCGCCCGGACGCGGCGGCGTCGGCATTCTGCGCGTCTCTGGCGCACAGGCGGCAGAGGTCGCCCGCCAGCTGCTGGGCAAACTGCCTAAGCCGCGCTACGCCGATTATCTGCCGTTTACCGACAGCGACGGCAGCGTGCTGGATCAGGGTATCGCGCTGTGGTTCCCTGGCCCCCACTCCTTTACCGGCGAAGATGTGCTGGAGCTGCAGGGCCACGGCGGCCCGGTGATCCTCGACCTGCTGCTGAAGCGCATCGTGGCCCTGCCAGGCGTGCGGATTGCTCAGCCAGGTGAGTTTTCCGAACGGGCGTTCCTGAATGACAAGCTCGATCTGGCGCAGGCCGAAGCCATTGCCGATCTGATTGATGCCAGCTCCGAACAGGCCGCTCGTTCAGCCGTTAACTCGCTGCAGGGCGCTTTCTCCACCCGGGTCAATCATCTTGTGGAAGCACTCACGCATCTGCGCATCTACGTCGAAGCGGCTATCGACTTCCCGGATGAAGAGATCGATTTCCTCTCTGACGGCAGAATCGAAGCGCAGCTGAATACGGTCATCGGTGATCTGGATGCCGTCCGTGCCGAAGCGCGTCAGGGCAGCCTGCTGCGTGAAGGAATGAAGGTGGTGATTGCGGGCCGGCCAAATGCCGGTAAATCGAGCCTGCTGAATGCGCTGGCGGGCCGTGAAGCCGCCATCGTGACCGACATTGCGGGCACCACCCGCGACGTGCTGCGCGAGCATATTCATATTGATGGCATGCCGCTGCACATCATCGACACCGCCGGTCTGCGTGAGGCCAGCGATGAAGTGGAGCGCATCGGGATTGAGCGCGCCTGGCAGGAGATTGAACAGGCGGATCGCGTGCTGTTTATGGTGGACGCCACCACCACCGATGCCACCGAAGCGGCGGCCATCTGGCCCGATTTCGTTTCGCGTCTGCCGCCACAACTGCCGATCACGGTCGTGCGTAATAAAGCGGATGTGACCGGTGAGTCTCCCGGTCTGACGGACGTCAATGGTCACTCACTGATTCGTCTGTCGGCACGCACCAGCGAGGGCGTCGATGCGCTGCGGGATCACCTGAAGCAGAGCATGGGCTTCTCCGGCAATATGGAAGGCGGCTTCCTGGCGCGTCGCCGTCATCTGCAGGCGCTGGAATTAGCGGCAACCCACCTGCAGCAGGGCAAAGCACAGCTGCTCGGCGCCTGGGCGGGCGAGCTGCTGGCTGAAGAGCTGCGCCTTGCTCAGCAGGCGTTAAGCGAGATCACCGGCGAGTTCACCTCTGACGATCTGCTGGGACGTATTTTCTCCAGCTTCTGTATCGGTAAATAATCCCTCTGGCCTGGCGGCGTAGGCTGTCAGGCTGGCTTTCCCGCCGCGCGCGTTCCTCCGTTATTCCGCTCTCTGCAGTGATTCTTGCCGATATGTTATTTTGCGGCGGCACGCCATTATCGTATAACGGTAGAGGCGCCGATCTGATGTACCGCTGCAGAGTGTGGTGAGCGATCCCGCTCCCGCCGCATCAGGCCGCAAGCCGACCCTATACGTGAAGCTATTCGGGCGAACCTTTTCGCCTGCTACAGGAGAGTTGCATGAGTACACCGCTCGATAAGACCGCTCTGGACACGCTGTTTAACGACGCCCGCACCCACAGTTACTGGCAGGATAAGCCGGTCGATAATGCCCTGCTGGAACAGCTCTATACCTTAACGGCTCTGGGGCCAACGTCGGCAAACTGCTCGCCTGCGCGTTTTATTTTTGTGACCTCGGCGGAGGGGAAAGAGAAGCTGAAACCGGCCCTCTCTTCCGGCAATCTGGACAAAACCATGAGCGCACCGGTCACGGTGATTGTGGCGTGGGATCGTGAGTTCTATGAGCAGCTGCCCGCCCTGTTCCCGCATGCTGATGCGCGCAGCTGGTTTACCGGCAGTCCGGAAGCGGCAAAAGAGACGGCTTTCCGTAACAGCAGCCTGCAGGCGGGTTATCTGATTCTGGCGGCCCGTTCGCTGGGGCTGGATGCCGGTCCGATGTCCGGTTTTGATCCGGCGAAAGTGAACGACGCCTTCTTCCCGGACGGTCAGTATCAGGTCAACCTGCTGATCAACCTTGGCTATGGTGAGGCATCAAAACTGCATCCGCGCCTGCCGCGTCTGAGCTTTGAGCAGGCAAGCCGTTTCGCCTGATGCTACCCGCGTCGCGATCCGCATCGCGACGCTTCTCCCAGGCGCTCCCGCCTGCTCTGTGCTCTCCGTTCGTCCTATTCCGAATTTAGCCCAATCCGTGCGTTGCCGGGTGCATTAAGTTAAGAAAATTCTTACAATGCCTCTGATGATTATCTGACCATTTTCACGGAGCGACAGATGGCTGGTCATTTTGTACGCTGGACGGGTGACCCCGGTTTCCCGGCCAGTGAGATGCACATTCCCCAGGCAATCCGGGACACGGCACAGCAGTTTGCTGACAAACGCCGTGGACGCTTCCTTGCCGCGCGTATCCTGCTGGCACAGCTGATGCAGCGGATTTATGGCATCAATGAGCTGCCGCGCTTAACCATTCAGGATAACGGACGGCCCACCTTTGCCGACCGCGATCTGCCCGATTTCAGCATCGCCTATGCGGGTAATACCGTAGGGGTGCTGCTGGCCGAAGAGGGCGGACGTGCCGGTCTGGATATGGAGATTGTGCATGCGCGGAGCCGTCAGACGCAGGAGCAGCTGATTCAGGGGCTGACCTCCGGCGAAATCGCCTGGATCAATGCCCAGCAGGATGCGATGGAAGCGGTGACCCAGATCTGGACGCTGCGCCAGAGCATTCTCAAGCTGACGGGAGAGGGCGATCGGGGGCTGGATTCGCTGCGTCTGCTGCCGGGTGCGGGGCGGCTGCGGTCGTCGCTCTATCCCGATATTCAGGTGGTCTGCGATGCAGAGCCTGTGCTGGTCTGGTCGTGTGCGCTCTCATCCGCGACCCAGCGGCTCTATCTGTGGGAGATGGATAACGCCTTTCAGTGGCGCGCATTACGGGAAATGGAGATGGGCAAGCCCAATATCGGGCCGCATGCGCTGCGACTGACCAGCCTGCCCAGCGAGCGCAATCTGCATCCTGAGATGTGACAACGCCGCAACCGGTGGGTTGCGGCGATCAGTTACTGCGCTCAGTGCGCGTCGATAAAGACAATCTTCAGTACGAACAGCAGGGCAACAATCACCACGCAGGGGCTGATCTCACGCCAGCGCCCGGTGCCCAGCTTCATCACACAGTACGCGATAAACCCCAGCGCAATGCCTTCGGTGATAGAAAAGCTGAACGGCATCATGGCGGCGGTGACAAATGCCGGAACGGCTTCGGTTAAGTCATCCCAGCGCACGCGCGACAGGCTGGCCGTCATCAGCACACCCACGTAAATCAGCGCGCCCGCCGCGGCGTAGGCCGGCACCATGGCCGCCAGTGGTGACAGGAACGTCACCAGCAGGAACAGCAGGCCGGTGACGACCGCCATCAGGCCGGTACGGCCACCAATCGCCACCCCGGAGGAGCTCTCGATATAGGCGGTCACCGAGGAGGTGCCCGCCAGCGCGCCACTCACTGAACTGATGCTGTCGACATACAGCGCCTGCTGCATGCGCGGAAAGGTGCCGGTTTCATCGGTCAGGCCCGCTTTATCGGTGACGCCAATCAGCGTGCCGGAGGAGTCGAACAGATTGACCAGCATAAAGGAGAAAATTACCCCGGCCATACCGATATTGAATGCGCCTTTGATATCGACCTGACCGACCACCGACGTTACCGACGGTGGCGCGGAGAAGAGGCCGACAAACTTCACATCGCCCAGCATCCAGCCGATAGCCGTGGTGATCAACATGGAGATCAGCACCGCCGCGTGGATATTACGCGACGCCAGAATGGCGATAATAAAGAAGCCCAGCGCGCCCAGTAGCACGCTGTGCGAGGTCAGGTTGCCTACGGCCACCAGGGTATCGGGGTTAGCCACAATAATGCCCGCATTCTTCAGCCCCATCATGGCGATAAACAGGCCGATACCGGCGGTAATGCCGACGCGCAGGCTGAGCGGGATATTGGCAATCATCCAGTAGCGGACCCGCAGCAGCGTCAGGATCAGCAGGCCGACCGCACCCCAGAAAATGGCGCCCATGCCGACCTGCCAGGAATACCCCATCGCCCCGACCACCACAAAAGCGAAAAAGGCGTTCAGTCCCATAGCGGGTGCCAGCGCTACCGGCAGATTGGCAAACAGGCCCATCAGAATGCTGCCGAAGGCGGCAATCAGACAGGTGGTGACAAATACCGCCTGCGTATCCATGCCCGCGACGCCCAGGATCTGCGGATTGACGAAGACGATATAGACCATCGTCAGAAAGGTGGTGATACCCGCGATCACTTCGGTACGCACCGTGGTGCCATGTTCCTGCAGCCTGAAAATGCGCTGCAAAACGCCTTGCTTGCTCATGCCATCCATCCAGAAGAAAAAATCATCGGCGCGTATCCTGGCGATTTTACCGGGGCAATACAATGATTTTTCGCAACCGATTGCCAGTCTCGCAATCTGTACGGAGTGCGGTAAAGTGAGGAACCCACACCTGAATCGAAGGATAGAATCTGATGTCAGTAGAATGCGTCTTTTTTGATTGCGATGGCACGCTGGTGGACAGTGAATTGCTCTGCACCCAGGCCTACGTGAATACCTTTTCCCGCTATGGCCTGAAGCTGTCGCTGCAGGAGATGTTTGAAAAGTATAAGGGCGTCAAACTTTACGACATCATTCGTGATGTGGGTGAGGCGCATCAGGTGTCGCTGCCGATGGAGGAGGTCGAAACCGCCTACCGCGCGGAAGTGGCGCGACTGTTCGACCAGCAGCTGCAGCCGATCGCCGGTGCGAAAGCGCTGGTGGAGCAGATCAGGGTGCCGATGTGCGTGGTCTCAAACGGAACGGTAAAGAAGATGCAGCACTCGCTGGGATTAACCGGCATGCTGCCGCTGTTTGCTGAGCACCTCTACAGTGGCTATGACATTCTGCACTGGAAGCCCGATCCGGAACTGATGTACCACGCGGCGGAGCAGATGCAGGTGCCGATTGAGCGCTGCATTCTGGTGGATGACTCCGAAGCGGGCGCCCGCGCCGGGATCGCCGCCGGGATTCCGGTCTACTACTACTGCGCAGACGCGCATAACCCGGAACTGGATCATCCGCTGGTGACGCGCTTCGATGACATGGCGCAGCTGCCTGCGCTGTGGCGCGCCCGTGGCTGGGATCTGGTGTAGCGCGGCCCATGAGTCACACCGTCTGGTTTTTAACCCTGCCTGGCGTCATGGTGCTGGATCTGACCGGTCCGGCCGAGACGCTGAAACTGGCGGGCGATCATTTTACGCTGCGCTACATTGGCCCGCAGCCGGAGGTTGTCTGCTCCACCGGCATGACCATTGGCGGCATCGAACCGCTGCCGGAGCAGCTTCCCGCCGACAGTCTGCTGGTGGTGCCGGGCGTCTATGACTCCCGGCACTGCTTCGCCACGCCGCAGGCCGCCGAGGCGCGCCAGTGGCTGATCCGCCAGCAGGCTGCGCTGCGCGCGCAGACCTGTATGCTGATCTGCGTCTGCTCAGGTGCCCTGCTGGCCGCGCAGGCAGGGCTGCTGGATGAGGTGGAGTGCACGACGCATCATGATGTGATTGCCCGTCTGAAAGCGGCCGCCCCGCGTGCACGGGTCAAAGAGAACCGGGTGTTTGTCGGGCACGGGAACATCTGGACCAGCGCGGGCATCACGGCGGGTATAGACCTGGCGTTGCATCTGATTAATCAGCTCTGTGACACGCCCACGGCGCTGGCGGTGGCACGCGAAATGGTGGTCTGGTTTCGCCGTGCCGGTGATGACCCGCAGCTCTCGCCGTGGCTGCGTTACCGCAATCATCTCCATCCCGCCATTCACCGGGCGCAGGATCTGATGATTGCCCATCCTGAGCATGGCTGGACGCTGACCGAGCTGGCCGGACGCACGCACGTCAGCAGCCGCCATCTGGCACGGCTCTTTCGTCAGCATCTGGGGATCAGCGTGCGTGAGTATCACGAACAGCTGCGGGTAGGGGTGGCGCGTCAGCGGCAGCAGCAGGGAGAGTCCGCCGAGAAAGCGGCGCTGGCGGCAGGATTTTCATCGGCGCGCCAGCTACGACGCGCCCGTCAGCGCGAAGCCGATCAGCTGACAAAGTGACGGGTGTCGACGCGTTTCAGTGCCATGCCCAGCAGCAGGCTGCCGCCCAGCGTCAGCCCGAACACCCAGGGCAGGTCGAGCCACGGGCGTGACATGTCATCGTAGTGATGCGTGCGCAGATAGTGGATAAACAGCGCGTGAAAGCCGTAGATCGGCAGTGAATAGCGCGCAATCAGCGAAAAACCGGGCAGGGTGCGCTGGTTGAGACAGTTTTTAAATACCACCAGCAGGCTGATCGCGGCGATAAACACCAGCGGTCCGCAGTAGAGATACCAGGTATCGTTAAACGCGCCATTAACGATCAGCGCCTTTTTGGTGCCGAGGGTAATGCCCGCCACACAGGCGATAAACAGCCCGGCGGCGAGCGGTGTCAGGCCGCGCCGGGTGGTCTCCATCGAACCGATAGCCCGCCCCAGTAGCGCATAGAGCAGATAGTAGATACTGTCGCCACTGACATAGAGATTCACCGGCAGAAAATGAAAGGGGCCCAGCGACTGGCTGACCGTATTCGGGTTGGCCAGCACTGCCAGTACCAGAACCAGCAGCGCCACATAGCGCGCCTGGACGGTTTTCACCTGAATCAGCGGCGACAGCAGATAGATACCGATCAGCGCAAAGAAGAACCAGAGGTGATAAAACACCGGCTTCTGCAGCATCTTCAGGATCGATCGCCCTTCGCTGATGGGGGTCAGCCAGGTGATATAGGCGAGTGACACGGCGCTGTAGAACAGCAGGCAGAGAACCAGCCGGAGCATATGGCGCGGCTGGGCGCTGCGCTCACCGAAAAAGAGGTAGCCGGAGATCATAAAGAACAGCGGAACGCAGACGCGTGAGGCCGAGTTCAGCAGATTAGCGGCATCCCAGGCGACCCCCTTTACCGCCATCGGCCCGGTGATATACCAGGTGGTGGTGTGAATGACGATCACCATCAGGCAGGCAACCGCGCGTAAATTATCGATCCAGTAAATCTTCTGCGGCATGGCGTCCTCTTGCGCATAGCGTCCGTGCGGAAAAGCGTAGCCAAATGCGACCGGCGCAACAACTGCCGCCAGCAGGATTCAGACCCCTCTGTACAGCAGCGCGCTGAATCCCCCTTAAACGGGCCGCTATCGTCCGGGATTTACGGCTGCACATCGCGCGGTCAAAGGGTATACTGTCGGCCTCTTTTTTTAATCCAACCGAAGCGCGTGCACACTTAACATGCAAAAGTTTGATACCAAGACCTTTCAGGGGCTGATCCTGACCTTGCAGGATTACTGGGCGCGTCAGGGCTGCACCATTGTTCAACCGCTGGACATGGAAGTGGGCGCTGGCACTTCACACCCGATGACCTGCCTGCGCGCACTGGGCCCGGAGCCAATTGCCGCCGCCTACGTGCAGCCATCACGCCGTCCTACCGATGGCCGCTACGGTGAAAACCCGAACCGTTTACAGCACTACTACCAGTTCCAGGTAATCATCAAGCCTTCACCGGATAACATTCAGGAGCTCTACCTTGGCTCACTGAAAGAGCTGGGTATGGACCCGACGGTGCATGATATTCGCTTCGTCGAAGATAACTGGGAAAACCCGACGCTGGGTGCCTGGGGACTCGGCTGGGAAGTGTGGCTCAACGGCATGGAAGTGACGCAGTTCACCTACTTCCAGCAGGTTGGCGGCCTGGAGTGTAAGCCGGTGACCGGCGAGATCACCTACGGCCTGGAGCGTCTGGCGATGTATATCCAGGGCGTCGACAGCGTTTACGATCTGGTGTGGAGCGACGGTCCGCTGGGCAAAACCACCTACGGCGACGTGTTCCATCAGAACGAAGTGGAGCAATCCACCTATAACTTCGAATACGCCGACGTCGACTTCCTCTTTACCTGCTTTGAGCAGTACGAGAAAGAGGCACAGCATCTGCTGGCGCTGGAAAAACCGCTGCCACTGCCCGCCTACGAACGCATTCTGAAAGCGGCGCACAGCTTTAACCTGCTGGATGCCCGCAAAGCGATTTCGGTCACGGAGCGTCAGCGCTATATCCTGCGCATCCGTACTCTGACCAAAGCCGTGGCTGAAGCTTACTACGCCTCTCGCGAGGCGATGGGCTTCCCGATGTGTGCTCGTAAAGCGCCAAAACTAGAAAATAAGTAAGAGGCAGCCATGACTGAACAAACCTTCCTGGTGGAGATCGGCACCGAAGAGCTGCCACCAAAAGCCCTGCGCAGCCTGGCGGAAGCCTTTGCTGCGCAGGTTACCGCGGAACTGGATGCCGCGAACCTGAGTCACGGCGAGGTCAGCTGGTTTGCTGCACCGCGTCGCCTGGCGCTGAAAGTGGCGAACCTGAGCGCCGCACAACCTGATCGGGAAGTGGAGAAGCGCGGACCGGCCGTCGCTGCGGCGTTTGACGCGGACGGCAACGCCACCAAAGCGGCCGAAGGCTGGGCGCGCGGCAACGGCATCACCGTCGACCAGGCCGAGCGTCTCGCTACTGATAAAGGCGAATGGCTGGTTTATCGCGCCCAGGTGAAAGGCGAAGCGGCTCAGACGCTGCTGCCAGCAATGATTGCTAACGCGCTCGGCAAACTGCCGGTGCCAAAACTGATGCGCTGGGGCGACAGCGATGTGCAGTTTGTCCGTCCGGTACACACCGTGACGATGCTGCTGGGCGATGAGCTGATCCCTGGCACCATTCTGGGCATTGAGTCAGGACGTCACATTCGCGGCCACCGCTTCATGGGCGAAAACGACATCATCCTTGAGAGCGCCGATCAGTATCCTGACGCGCTGGAAAAGCGTGGCAAAGTGATCGCCGATTATCAGACCCGTAAGGCGATGATCAAAGCGGATGCTGAAGCGGCCGCGCGCCGTTTAGGCGGCAATGCCGATATCAGCGACAGCCTGCTGGAAGAGGTCACGTCGCTGGTGGAGTGGCCAGTGGTGCTGACTGCCACCTTTGAAGAGAAATTCCTCAAGGTGCCCGCCGAAGCGCTGGTTTACACCATGAAGGGCGATCAGAAATATTTCCCGGTGTATGACAACGACGGCAATCTGCTGCCGAACTTCATTTTCGTCACTAACATCGAATCCAGCGATCCGCGCCAGATTATCGCGGGCAACGAAAAAGTGGTGCGTCCACGCCTGGCCGATGCGGAGTTCTTCTTTAATACCGACCGTAAAAAGCGTCTGGAAGATCACCTGCCGCGTCTGGAAACCGTGCTGTTCCAGAAAGAGCTGGGCACGCTGCGCGATAAAACCGATCGCATTCAGGCGCTGGCGGGCTGGATCGCTGGCCAGATCGGCGCCGATGTGAACCACGCCACCCGTGCCGGCCTGCTGTCGAAGTGTGACCTGATGACCAACATGGTCTTTGAGTTCACCGACACCCAGGGCGTGATGGGCATGCACTACGCGCGTCACGACGGCGAAGCCGAAGATGTGGCGGTCGCGCTGAATGAGCAGTATCAGCCGCGTTTTGCCGGTGACGATCTGCCGTCCAGCCCGGTTGCCTGTGCGCTGGCGATTGCCGATAAGATGGATACCCTGGCCGGTATTTTCGGCATTGGTCAGCATCCGAAAGGCGACAAAGATCCGTTCGCGCTGCGTCGTGCGGCGCTGGGCGTGCTGCGTATCATCGTTGAGAAGAACCTGCCGCTGGATCTGCAGACCCTGACGGAAGAAGCGGTGCGTCTGTATGGCAGCAAGCTGAGCAACGCCCGCGTGGTGGATGATGTGATCGACTTTATGCTGGGTCGCTTCCGCGCCTGGTATCAGGAAGAGGGTCACAGCATCGATACGCTGCAGGCGGTACTGGCGCGTCGTCCGACCCGTCCGGCTGACTTTGATGCCCGTATGAAAGCCGTGTCGCACTTCCGTACGCTGGAGGCGGCGTCAGCACTGGCAGCGGCAAACAAACGCGTCTCAAATATTCTGGCAAAAGCGACTGAACCGCTGAATGAGAGCGTGCAGGCGTCGCTGCTGAAAGAGAATGAAGAGATCCAGCTGGCGACCTTTGTCACCGCGCTGAGCAGCAAGCTGCAACCTTACTTCGCGGAAGGCCGTTATCAGGATGCGCTGGTCGAACTGGCACAGCTGCGTACCGCGGTCGATAACTTCTTCGATAAAGTGATGGTGAACGCCGACGATCAGGCGGTGCGAATCAATCGCCTGACGCTGCTGTCAAAACTGCGTGAGCTGTTCCTGCAGGTGGCGGATATCTCGCTGCTGCAGTAATCCTCTCTGGTTGAGGCAAAAAGGGACGAGCAATCGTCCCTTTTTTATTTTTTCTGGTCTGCATCCTGAATCCGGCGGTCAGCGTGACCGTTTCAGCGGCCGCTTTTTTAATGTTCAAATGAGTACAAAACGTGCTTAAAACAACCGGAAAATGTCATCCGGGTGCAGGTAAAACCCGCCATTATCTGGCTTTGTATTTTTCTTTTTATTGTTAAATATCAATAATCTGATTTGATTCTCCTCTCCGATTCAACCGTCTCTTCTTTCCGTCAATCCGCAGCTTAAGAAACCGCCTGAAAAAAAGTTCGCCCTCTTGTTTTTGCTCTTTTCAGAGTGATAATTCGCCAGAAGTTACACTCCGTTACAGTTAGTGAAATGGAATTTTCATGAAAAGGAATTCTTTATCGTTATGGCATTCGCCAGAACGTCTGCTCGCCATAGTCGCGGGCGCGCTGTTCTGCTTCTCTTTACCGCTGATGGCAGCCCCGGCTGCCGAAACGTCTCGCGAACAGGGCCAGGCCATTGATGCCCGCGAACAACAGCGTCAGCAGACGCGTGAGCGCGTGCTGCAACAGCAGAATGCGCCGCAGGTGAATGAACATCTTCCGCGTCCTGATAGTCGGTTGCCCGGTTATCCTGCTAATGAGCAGCCCTGCTTTACCATCCATCGGATCGCCCTGACGGGCGAGGCAGCCAGCCGTTTTCAGTGGGCGCTCGATGCTGCTTCAGACGCTACCGGCCGTTGCCTGGGCGGACAGGGCATCGTGCTGGTCATCAACAAAGTGCAGAATGCGATTCTCGCCAAAGGCTATGTGACCACCCGCGTTATGGCGCAGGAGCAGGATCTGACGAAGGGCGTGTTGACGCTGACGCTGCAGCCTGGCCGTATCAGCCAGATCCGCTTCGAAGAACCCGTTTCCTGGCGTGGACGGCTGTGGAATGCTGTTCCGGCGTCATCGGGTGATATTTTGAATCTGCGCGATATTGAGCAGGGCCTGGAGAACTTTAAGCGGGTGCCCAGCGCCAGTGCTGACATTAAAATTGTGCCGGGCGAACAGGAAGCCACCAGCGATCTGCAGGTCAACTGGCACGAAGGCAGACCGGTACGGCTCAGTCTGGGACTGGATGACAGCGGATCTGAAAGTACCGGACGCTACCTCGGTTCTGCCACGCTGGCTGTGGACGCCCCCTTTGCGCAGAACGACCTCTTTTACGCCAGCATCGGCAAAAATCTGTTTGAGCGTGGGCCGTTCGGCAGCCGCTCGCATACCCTGAATTACTTTTTCCCGATCGGGTACTGGGCCGTCTCCGCCAACTACAACGACTACACCTATCACCAGAACATTCCCAATGCCAATGAGGTGCTGCGCTATAGCGGTAAGAGCGACAACGCCCAGCTCACGGTCTCCCGCCTGCTCTATCGCGACCAGTCCAGTAAAACCACGCTGAATCTGCGCGGCTATCGCAAACACTCCACCAACGCCGTCAACAATATCAACATAGAGCAGCAAAAGCGGCGCACCGCAGGCTGGGAACTGGGCCTGAATCAGCGCAGCTATTTTGGCAGCAGCACGCTGGACGCGAATATTGCCTGGCGGCGCGGTACAGGGGCATTCAATGCATTACCTGCACCGGAAGAGCCGCGCCATCAGGGCAGTGCGCGTACCGGCATACTGCTGGGCGACCTCGGCATCAACCACCCTTTCGCCCTCGGCGAGCAGCCATGGCGGGTCTACAGCAGCGTGCGAGGACAATGGAGTCCGAATGCGCTGACGCCGCAGGAGCGCATGGCGATTGCCGGGCGTTACACGGTACGCGGCTTTGACGGTGAACAGATGCTGTCAGGTGAAAAAGGTCTGCTGTGGCGCAACGAGATCGGCTGGGATCTTTTCTCACGCGGGCATGAGCTTTATCTGGCCGCCGATTATGGTCGGGTAAGCGGGCCTGGCGCCCGGGATCTGGTCGGGCATCAGCTGGCAGGCAGTGCCATCGGCGTACGTGGCTCACTCTGGAGTCGCTTCAGCTACGACCTGTTTGCGGGCGTGCCGCTCTTTAAACCCGAGGGTTTTCATACCTCCGGCGCCACGGCGGGTTTCAGCCTCAACCTGGAAATCTGACCACTCACTTTCACACGGATGTGACCCATGAATAAACATTGTTATCGTATTATTTTCAGCCGCACCCACGGTGAACTCCGGGTGGTGTCCGAACTTGCCCGCAGTTGCAGCACTGAACCCGGCCAGAGCCGGGGAAGCGGTGCGGCGCGTCTCTGGGTTACGTTACGCCGCACGGCGTGGCTGCTGGGAGTGGCGCTGTTTGCCGGGCCAGCACTGGCGAACGGCATTGTGGCGGATGGCAACGCTACGCCAGGTCAGCGGCCGGACGTCATCGCTACTCAGAACGGGCTGCCGCAGGTCAATATTACTGCGCCCAATCAGGCAGGAATCTCACACAACCAGTATCAGCAGTTCGACGTCGCACAGAACGGTGCCATCCTCAATAACTCAGCAGTGATGACCTCCACACAACTGGCCGGCATGATTCAGGGCAACCCGAACCTCAAGCCTGGCACTGCACCCGCGCGGGTGATCCTCAACGAAGTGAATAGCAACAATCCCAGCCAGCTTCGCGGTTATATGGAAGTAGCGGGCGGACGGGCGCAGGTGATCGTTGCCAACCCGGCCGGGATTGTCTGCAACGGCTGCGGCACCATCAATGCCGGACGGATGACGCTGACCACCGGCAAACCGCAGCGCAACGCTGACGGCAGCCTGGCGGGTTATCAGATTGAGCGCGGCGTGGTGCGCATTGAAGGCGGCGGACTCAACGGCGATCCCCGTCATGATACTGAATACGTAGACGTTCTGGCCCGCGCGGTGGAGATCAATGCGGGCGTCTGGGCCAAAAAAGAGCTGGCGGTGGTGGCTGGTCGCAACCGCATCAGTGCCGACACCCAGACGATCACACCGCTGGCTGACGACGGTAGTACCAGACCTGAACTGGCGATCGACATGGGCCAGATGGGCGGCATGTACAGCGGCCAGATCCGCATGATTGGCACCGAAGCGGGCGTCGGGGTACGAAATCAGAACGCCCAGGTGCAGGCGGGTAAAACGCTGGTGGTGAGCAGCGAAGGTAAACTCGTCTGGCAATCGGCGGCACAGGATGGCGTCACGCAGGCCGCAGGCGACATCAGCCTGGCGGCCAGAGACAGCGTTGATTATCAGGGCAAGCTCCACAGTGGCGGTCAGCTGACGGTTCAGAGCCGAGAAGGCGGGATTACCCTGTCCGGCACGCTGGCGGCGGCTGGTGACGTACGGCTGACTGCGGCCCGCAGCATTCAGAGCAGTGGACACCTGCTGGCGGGCAGCGATGCCAGCAGCCAGATTGTGCAGGAAGCCAGTCTGCAACTGGAGAGCCAGGATACCATTCGCGCCAGTGGCAGCCTGTTGAGCAAAAAAGAGGTCAGCGCGCGCGGACGCCGGGTCGATCTCAGTGGCGCTCAGGTCGCTGCCAGCCGCGCCACCCTGACGGCTCAGGAAGCGGGGGTTGCCGTGCGTCAGGCGGTGATTAATGGCACACAGCTGGTGATTAACACGTCAGGTGATATCGAAGCGCAGCAGGCACAGATTAGCGCCGGACGCTGGCAGGTCGACGGACGCAGCCTGTTCAGCCAGCAGGCGGGATGGTCGCAGACCGGCAGTGGCGAGAGCCGCTTTACGTTGTCTGGCGGGCTGGACAACAGCGAGGGTTCGATTGAGAGCCAGCAGCTCAGTTTTCAGGCCGCCTCGCTCAACAATCAGCGTGGCCGTATGGTCGCGCTTGATAACGCAGCGCAGCACTGGCGGATTGATGGGCTGTTTGACAACACGTCGGGCGAGCTGGGCAATAACGGCGATCTGACGCTTGAAACCGGCAGCCTGCATAACCAGGGCGGCACCATCAAAACCCAGGCGTCGCTGTCTGTTACTGCCCGCGAGGCGGTTAACAACAGTCAGGGGAATTTTCTGGCCGGTAATGCGCTGACGCTTAGCGCGAGCGGCGATCTGGATAATTACGCGGGCACCCTGAACGGCGGCCAGCTGTCGCTGACCGCGCAGCATCTGAATAATGCGCAGGGCGAGATTATCAGCCAGCGTGATCTGAGCCTGACGGCAAGCGGACTGGATAACTCAGAGGGCAAAGTGATTGCGCTGCAGGATTTGAGCCTGACGACGACACAGGGCCTGGACAACAGCGATGGCGGGATCGAAGCGGGTCATTATCTTTCGCTCAACAGCGGCGGATTCTGGCAGAACAGCGGTGGGACGGCGCAGGGCGGTGAGCAGGTTACGGCGACGGCAGATCAACTCAATAACGCCAGCGGCCGCTTGCAGTCTGGCGGTGATCTGACGCTGACCAGCCGCGGCGATATCCTCAACCAGGGCGGAAAACTCACGGCGAAAAACGCTCTCGCGATCCAGGGCACCGCCGCGACGCTGTTTGATAACGATGGCGGGTCGCTGCAAAGCGGCGGCGATCTGCGCCTGCAGTGTGGCGCGCTGAACAATCGTCAGTCAGGACAGATTCTCAGCCAGCGGGCGCTGACGCTCAGCCTGGCAGGCGACTGGGACAATCAGGGCGGCACCCTGACCGGCAACGGCAGCACGCAGGCCAGCGCCGCAAATCTGTTGAATGCCGGGGGCGCGGTCAATGCGCTGGACGCGCTGGATATGCAGTTCGCGGGTCGTCTGGATAACAGTAATGGCCGCATCTTCAGTCGGCTAAGCCAGACGCTCCAGGCGCAGGAAATTGGTAACGCCCAGGGCTGGATGGGCAGTCAGGCGAACTGGACTGCCGCGACTGCCGGTTTCGATAACACGGCGGGCCACGTGCAAAGTCAGCAGCAGGCTGAGCTCTCGGCAAACTGGCTCAGTAATGCCAGCGGCGTGTTGCAGTCAGCCGCCGGGCTGGCGCTGCGCGTTGCACAGGATATCAATAACCTGGCCGGTAAAGTCTCTGCGCAGCAGCAGCTGACCGTTCAGGGTCAGACCAGAGGCAGCCGCACCGGTAACATTAACAATGCAGGCGGCCAGTGGCTGGCTGGTGAAGGGCTGACGATCACCGCTGAGCGTCTCGATAACACTCAGGGTGGTCTGCTCTACAGTCAGCGGCAGTTAAGGCTGAACCTGGCCGGGGATCTGAATAACCGGGCGGGCAACGTGCAGAGCGGCGAAGCGCTCCAGCTTGATGCGCAGATGCTGAACAACGCGGGCGGCCACATCGACAGCCAGCAACAGCTCAGCCTGCAGCTGTCAGGAGAGATGGATAACAGCGGCGGTGCGGTGCGCAGTAACGGTGAACAGCAGATTCATGCTGCGATGGTCAATAACCGTCAGGGCATCTTCAGCAGTCGTGAGGCGATTAATCTGACAACAGGGCAACTGGAGAATGCCAGCGGCACACTGATCAGTCAGGGCGCGGGAAATTATCACCTCAGTGTGCTCAACAACCCGCAGGGCAAAGTTCACAGCGGCGCGGCGCTCTCCCTTGACGCTGCGCAACTGAACAATCAGGGCGGCCAGCTGGTCGCTACCCAGGATCTCGTGCTGAAGGCCACGGCGATCGATAACAGCACACAGGGTGTGCTCAGCAGCCAGGCGGGACTCTCACTGCAGGCCGATCGTCTGAGTAACCGCGACGGCGGCCTGTTACTCGGCACGACCTTTACCGACATCGCTGCCCGTGACATCGATAACAGCAGCGGACGGCTGCAGAGCGCCGGAACGCTCCTGCTTCGGGGTGTTGCACAGCTGGATAACCGGCAGGGACAGATGCTGGCGAATGGCGATCTCACCCTCAACGCCGATCTCTCACCGACTGATTCACCGCTGGTGCTGCTCAATCAGCGCGGACGGCTGGAGAGTGCGGGCGCATTAACCATCCATGCACACGCTTTCGATAATCAGGGCGGCACCCTGCTCGGCCTGCAGGCTCTGACGCTGACCGCGCAACAGGATTACACCCGCCAGGCGGGTGAAACCCTCAGCAGTAACGGCACGGTGACTTTCTCGCTGAGCGGGGCGTTTATTAACCTGGTGGACTGGCTGCTGCCGGGTAATCTGGTGCTGAATGCCTCGGCTATTACCAACCCGGCGATGCTGGTAGGTAAAACCGTTCAGCTCACGACCGGTGCGCTGCTGAACAGCGGGCGGCTTGAAGCCGACGCCCTGACGCTGAATGTCGATTCGCTGGATAACAGCGCGACCGTGATGGGCGATGAGATCACCGTGCGTGGTCGGGTGATCGACAACCATGGCCAGCCGGCGGTCATCGCGGCCACCCAAAGCCTGACGCTGCAGGCCCGCGAGCGGCTGAGCAACAAAGATAGCGCATTGCTCTACAGCGGCGATCGCCTGTTCCTGCACAGCGACGACCTGATCGAGAACCGGGCGAGTTTTATTGAAGCAGACGGTGATATGACGCTGGAAGCGCGGCGGCTCGACAACCTGCGCGAAGGACTGGTGATTGAGCGCGAGGCGGAGAGCAGCGACTACAGCTGGCATCGTTATAACTATTACTGGCGCTCTTACGGCTCAGCAGTAAGCTCCGATCTCAGCACCATGGCGTCTACCACTCAGCAGTTGACCTTCCAGGATGAGGCAGCGGCACAGAGTAATCCTTACGGCACGCTGCTGGCGATTGACGCTGCAGGCAAACGCGCCCAGGTCCGAGTCATGAACAATCAGGGTGTGCTGACCGATCTGTGGGTTAACTATCTGGCGCTGAACCCCAATGCCGACGGCACCTATGCCATGACGTTCTATGAAACCCGCGGATTCCGGCAAAATAATGTACCGACTCCCTATCAAAATACGGTTTGGCGTGAACATGATCGTGGACATCTGGAGCAGTGGGATCCCGAAAAGCATATCGACATCGACAATGCGCCGTTCGTTACTGATTACAACAATTTCCGTGAACGAACTGTAACCGGAACCGTAACGCGTGATCGGCTGGTTAGTGAAGGCATCGGCGCCCGTATCCTGGCGGGTGGCAACATGATCCTGCGCATTATTGACCAATTGATTAATGACGCCAGCGTGATTACAGCCAACGGTAATCTGACACTGGATGGCGGTGGCAGCATTGATAACCGCGGCTACTCGGTCAATGAGCGACGGCAGGAAGTGATTGTCGATCATATGGATAAAGACACTCACCACTGGTATCCAACCTTCAATTCTGACGAGACCACGGCCCTGGCTACCATTGATGGCATCATTACGGGCAACGGTAACGTCAGTATCAGCGGAGCGAGCATCAGTAACACCACCGTTAATCAGGCGCAGATCAGCCAGCTTGAAGCGGCGCTGCAGGCGGTGGACGCCGAGCGCGCAGAGTATGAACGTAACCCGCTGGCTTTTGCCATAGACGGCGTCGCTCACCATGATGGCGACACAGAACTTGCGGCGGGTAATTCATCGGGTCGCCCGCTGTTACCGGCCGAGCTGGCGCTGACGGCGCTGCAACAGCTGGAGAAAGTCGCCACAAGCATCCCCAATAACGGCCTGTTCAGCCAGCATACTGCGGCAGGTAGTCCGTTCCTGGTGGTGACTGACGAGCGCTTCACCAGTCGGGAGAAATTTATCAGCAGCGACTATCTGCTCGAACGGGTGGGCTATAACCCGTCGCAGGTGCATAAACGACTGGGCGACGGTTTTTATGAGCAGCGGCTGGTGCGCGAGCAGGTCCTGGCGCTGACCGGCAGGCCTTCCGTTAATGGCTGGGATGCGATGACGCAGTATCAGGAGTTGATGAATAACGGCTCAAAAGTGGCGCAGGATTTCCATCTGGTGCCGGGTGTGGCGCTGACGCCGCAACAGATTGCAGCGCTGCAGCAGGATATCGTCTGGCTGGTCAGCGAAACGGTGGATACGGCAGAGGGTCCGCAGAGCGTGTGGGTGCCAAAAGTCTATCTGGCACAGACTACCCTGCGCCTGACCGGTGATGGCGCGGTGATTGGCGGCTGTAATCTGCAGCTCTCGGCGGACAGCGTGACCAACGCCGGAAATCTCTTTGCGGACAAGGCACTGTCAGTCGACAGTAGTCAGTTCCTGCATCTGGGCGGCGACATCAAGGCTGGCAGCATTGATGTGAAGGCGGAGACGCTGACGATCAGCACCGATCTGCAGAATGCCCTGCGCCAGGCGACGATGAGCGCTGACGATATCAGCCTCAGCGGCACCGATATCCGGCTGCAGGGCGCGAAGCTCAATGCCACCGATAACCTCAGCCTGAGTGCACGCAACAACCTTGAAATCGGCACTGCAAAAAGCAGCCACAGCGGCAGCCTGAACGTGATTGCCGGGGCGATGGGAAATCGCACCAGCCGCGGCATGGAAGAGGCGGGCAAGCGCATGGCGCAGGTCAGCGGCGAGTGGCAGCAGGCACAGGGCAGTGAGCTTAACGTGGGTGGTAACCTCCTTCTCTCGGCGGGGCGTGATCTGACGCTGACCGGCAGCCAGGCCAGCGCTACCGGCTCTGCCCGGGTTGAGGCTGGCGGCGACATCCACATCGGCGCGGAGACCACCACCAATACCACCCATCTTGAGGCCAACAGCCGGACCTCATCGGTCAGCAACAGCCGTCAGGAAGATCGTCTGCTGCTCAGTTCCCTGAGCGGTGATCAGGGCGTGACGCTGGTGGCAGGCAATAATCTGCTGGCCGAAGGCGCGCAGGTTGACAGTTCACAGGGCCAGATTGGCGTCAGTGCGCAGAGCGTTACCATTAAGGATGCGCGTGCCCATACACAGGACCTGGACAGCGAGAACAGGCGCCTGGGTAATACCCTCAGCCATCGTGACGAGGAGACGGTTCGCGAAGGCAGCATGGGAAGCACCTTCAGCGGACAGCAGGGCGTAACGGTAATCGGGCGTGAGGGTGACGTGACGGTCACCGGCAGCACGCTGCACAGCGAACAGGGTGCTGTTGCGCTGCTGGCGAAAAAGGATGTCATCCTCAACCACACGACAGACAGCGAGCACCGCGCCTCACAGGAAAAAAGTCGCGGCCGGAAAACCAAGGGTGAACGCGCGGAGGAAATGCTGCGTGAGAACGTGGTGGGGAGCACGCTCAGTGGACATGATGGCGTCACGGTGGTGGCGCAGGAGGGCAGCATCACCGCCACGGCCAGCACGCTGCACAGTGAGCTGGGTGCCGTTGCGCTGCAGGCGAAACAGGATGTGACCCTCAATACCGCCACCGAACGGGAGTCACTGTTCAGCGAATCCCGCTCAGAGAAAAAAAGTTTCCTGAAGAAAAAGAGCAGCCACAGCATCTCGCTGGATGGCGCCACCCGTGAGAACGGCAGCCTGCTGAGCGGCGAAAGCGTCACGGTCATCGCCGGACGTGATCTGACGGTGACCGGATCGGCGGTGGTTGCCGACCGGGACGTCAATCTGCGGGCCGGGCGCGACGTGGAGATCGGCGCGGCGACCGAGACCGAGAGCCACTATCAGCTGGAAGAGAAGAAAAAGAGCGGCCTGCTGGGCAGCGGTGGCATCGGCTTCACCGTCGGCAAACAGTCAACCCGCCATGAAATCGATGAGAAGGGCACCACCCAGAGCCAGAGCATCAGCACCGTCGGCAGCAGCCAGGGCAGCGTCAATGTTACGGCGGGCAACCGGCTGCACGCCGGCGGCGCAGACCTGGTGGCGGGGAAAGATCTGAACCTGACGGGCGACAGCGTAACTATCGACCCGGGCTTTGATATACGCAGCCGTAAGGAAACCTTCGAGCAGAAACAGAGCGGTCTGACCATTGCCCTGTCAGGCACGGCGGGCAGCGCGCTCAATACCGCGGTCAGCAGCGCACAGCAGGC
>NZ_JAALFP010000014.1:0-119848 GCF_011800325.1 Pantoea sp. EKM101V | reverse complement strand
TTGTGCGTCCGAAGACGCTGATATCAATCCTGCGAGTGCCCACACAGATTGTCTGATAAATTGTTAAAGAGCAGTGCCGCGTTTTCCTGCGGCGCGGGCTGCGTATATTACGCTTTCCGCATTGTCAGTCAAGCATTTATTTTCGCTTAACTCACTGGTTCGTATGATTTCGAACCACTTAACGCGACGCTTCGTAAGCCGTTGTGCCGTGTCAGTGGAGGCGCATTATAGGGAGTTCTCGGAGGCTGACAAGTGCTAATTTCAAATAAAATTCCGAGTGCTGTTTTTTTCAGCTAAAAGCCCCTAAAGCGCCAGTTTTTCCAGCAATGGGAAGCCATAACGGTGTAAAACGGGTGATAATTGTACCGCTTCGCCATCCAGCTCCGTACAGAACGCAACATTCTGCTGTGAGGAACGTACCTCAGGTGCTTCATGCTCCAGCAGCCAGACCGTACGTCGGGCAATTGCCGCACCGGAATCAATCAGGCGCGTTCCTTCCGGCAGGACCTGTTGCAGCTCTTCGCGCAGTAAAGGAAAGTGAGTGCAGCCTAAAACCACCGTGTCAGGCGGTTCCGCCATCCGCAGCCATGGCTGAACAATACGCCTTACCTCATCCAGTGCCACTTCCCCGCCATGCAGCTTGGCTTCTGCCAGCTCCACCAGCTCCGCCGATCCCAGCATCTCAATTTTGCAGGAGCCAGCAAACTGTGCCACCAGCTCATGGGTATAAGGACGGCGAACGGTTGCTCTTGTCGCCAGCAAGCCCACGACACCATTACGCGTCAGGCGCGCAGCCGGTTTAATCGCCGGAACGACGCCTACAACAGGAAACGAAAAGTGTTCACGCAATGCAGGCAGCGAAACCGTGCTGGCGGTATTGCAGGCGATGATGACTAATGAGAGAGGCGTGCGGCGGGTAATGGCCTCAACGATGGCAACCACCCGCTCCACGATAAAGGATTCGCTTTTCTCACCATAAGGGAAGCCGGCGTTATCGAAGGCGTAGAGATAATGAAGATCCGGCAGTAGCTGACGGACCTCATCATAGACAGAAAGCCCACCGACGCCGGAGTCAAATACCAGCACGGTGGGTCGCAAATCAGAAGCTGTAGCTGCCGCTGAGGTAATACTCTCGTCCTGGAGTCTGATAGCCATACGCTGTCTCGTAATCTTTATCGAACAGGTTGGCAATTCTACCACGAACTGTGAGTTGTGAAGTGACAGGATATGAGACGGCGAGATCCCACAGACTGACGCCACCTTCCCTGACGCGGCGGCTGGGCGTGCTGTTGAAATCCGTATCGTAGCGGTCGCCCAGATAGTGATAGGTCACGGACCAGTCCGCGTCATACAGCGTCCAGTCGAGCTGATACTTCACCTGCTGTTTTGCCCGGCGAACCAGCGGCTGATTGGTGCTGCCATCCCGCGCATCGACATAATCATAAGAGAGCTGATGCGTCAGTGGCCCGGTATCAAAGCCTGCCGTCGCTTCCACGCCTTTAATACGCGCCTGCTTAATGTTGTAGTACCGGAAGGTCGCCGGATCGCCATCAATCAGGTTATCGATGTCATTGCGGTAGCCCGACACGCGCCAGTTGACCGGCCCGCTCAGCCCTTCAAAGCCGCCTTCCCACTGTTTACTTTTTTCCGGTTCCAGGTCCCGATTACCATAAGCCGGGCTGTAAACCTGTGACAGATTCGGCGCCTTAAAGGCGGTGCCATAAGAGGCGAATGCACGGTAGCCCGAGATAAACTCCCAGGAAGCTGCCGTCTGCCAGGTGTTATGCCAGCCGAACTGATTGTTATCGTCACCGCGTACCGCCCCTTCCAGGGTAACCGTGCCGAACTGCTGCTGGCCGGTCAGGTAGAGGCCGGTGTTACGCTGCTCATACCCCTCTGACAGAGTATTGGTGCCTGGCTCAGTAGTCTCTTTCTGCCAGTCGACACCCCCACTCACCGCGCCCTGCCCCATCTGCACCGTGTTGCCCCACTGCAGATTGTACTGCGTGACATCATCAAACGTAGAGGCGGCACCGTAGCGGCCATTGCGCGGGTCGTAGTTGATATCTTTGGTATGGCCATAGCTGGCGATGAGCTGAGTAGAGTAGAAATCACGGTTAAAGCGTAAACCGGTGTCCCAGGTCTGACTGTAGAGCTGGCGGGTGTCCGGCAGACCGATGATGTTGGTATAACTCTCATCGTAGCTGTATGCCCCGTCATAGGCGGTGCGGTTATCAAATCCGTAGCCGCGCACAAACCCACTCAGCTCATCGCTGAACTGATGCTCAAGATTGCCATAGAGGGTTTTGCTCATGAATCCGTCGCGGTCGTGCTGTGCCGGGCCATAGTTACTGGGATAACCCGCCACCACATCATATCCTCTGGTGTAGGTATAGTTGCCTGCCAGGGTCAGCGTGGTGGCGTCGCTCAGCCTCTGCTGGGTAGAGCCATCATAAGATTGATAGCCATTGGAGCCCATGCCCGCCGTCAGCGTGGTTCCCGGCTGCGACCGGCCGGTGATGATATTAATTACGCCGCCAATGGCATCAGAACCGTAGACGGCAGAACGTGCCCCGCGGATATATTCGATACGCTGCACCAGGGTCAGCGGAATCTGGCTGAGATCGGACGAACCACTGATTCCGGCCTGATTAAGCCGGATGCCATCAATCAGGATCAGGACATGGCGGGACTCGGTGCCGCGAATAAACAGGGAGCTTTGCTGACCTAACCCGCCGTTTTGCGCCACATCAACACCCGGCAGGCGGCGCATCACATCCGCCAGGCTTTTAGCCTGCCAGCGCTCAATCTCATCGCGCGTCACGACGGTGGTGGGTGCCAGCACGCCGGAGACAGGTTCGGCAAAACGGTTAGCGGTCACGATTTGCGTCTCATCATTTGCCTGAGCAAACCCGTTTTGCGCCCAGAGAGAAGCCGCCGTTGCGCTCAGAGCGAACAGCGATACACTTTTTTTTATCATTTTTAAATCGCATCCATAAGACGAAGCAGGATGCCGCAGGCCGACAATCGATAGCACGCGATGATTGTACGAGTAGCGACGTTACACCGGCAGGTCTTCGGGCTGGGAACCATAAATGATGATGACTTCCCATCCCGCAGGACAGTGTCTGCTATTGCACTCATCACGACATTCCTTACCGCTGCGCGTCAGCTCCAGATTTACACTGGATTCCCTATTAACTCAGGCTGAGGCCGGCGTCTGCAGTCTACGGAGTGGCGATTCGGAAGTCCAGATAGCCGGAAATCATCGCTCTGCGGGACTGGACATCAGCAAGTGAATGCCTACAATCGCCCGCTGGTAAGCTATTAATCAGGATTGCTCATGACACCCGAACATCTCCCTATTGAAGAGTATGACGCACAGCTGGCGGAAAAAGTCAGTCGTTTAGAGACGATGATGACGCCGTTTGCTGCGCCCGACGTGGAGGTGTTCCGTTCACCGGTCAGCCACTATCGGATGCGCGCAGAGTTCCGGCTGTGGCACGACGGTGATGATATCTATCACATCATCTTCGATCAGCAGACGCGCGAACGGATCCGTGTCGATCAGTTCCCTGCGGCCAGCCAGCTGATCAACCAGCTGATGCCAAAGATGATCGCCGCGATCCGCGATAACCGTACTCTGCGCCACAAGCTGTTCCAGATCGACTATCTCTCGACCCTGAGCAATCAGATTGTGATTTCGCTGCTCTACCACCGCAAGCTGGACGACGAGTGGCAGCAGGCCGCCGCCGCGCTGCGCGATCGGCTGCGTGCCGAAGGGCTGGATGTGCAGCTGATTGGCCGCGCAACCAAAACGAAAATCTGTCTCGATCGCGACTACGTTGACGAACGTCTGCCAGTGGCGGGCCGCGAGCTTATCTATCGCCAGGTTGAAAACAGTTTTACGCAGCCTAACGCGGCAATGAATATTCAGATGCTGGAGTGGGCGCTGGATGTCACCCGGGATTCTCAGGGGGATTTGCTGGAACTCTACTGCGGCAACGGTAACTTCTCGCTGGCGCTGGCACGCAATTTCCGCCGTGTACTGGCCACGGAAATCGCCAAACCTTCCGTGGCATCGGCGCAATACAATATCGCCGCTAACCAGATCGATAATGTGCAGATTATTCGCATGGCGGCGGAAGAGTTTACCCAGGCGATGAACGGTGTCCGCAGCTTTAATCGTCTGGAAGGCATTGATCTGACCAGCTACGACTGCGAGACGATTTTTGTCGATCCGCCGCGCAGCGGACTGGATGATGAGACGGTGAAGATGGTGCAGGCTTATCCGCGCATCCTCTATATCTCCTGCAATCCTCAGACCCTGAGCGACAACCTGCAGACGCTGGCGCAAACGCACGACGTTACGCGCCTGGCGCTGTTTGACCAGTTCCCTTACACCCATCATATGGAATGCGGTGTTCTGCTGACGCGTAAAGCCTGAAGCATAAACAAAAACGGGAACCCTGCGGTTCCCGTTTTTTTTACTGATTACGCTTGCGCTTAAATCGCGTTGCAATCCAGAACACCAGCGCCACCATCAGAACAGTGGGGATGAAGTTGGAGCCCATATCCGGGTATTCTGCCCGCACCAGCGCGCTGTAAACCAGAATCCCCAGCAGGAAAAAGGCGGCTGCCAGGCCCGGCATCCCCTCCGGCATGTTGGTGTTGAGGTAACGCTGATGCAGACACCAGGCCGCCAGGCCCAGTGCAATCAGCGGAAAAATGGAAAAGGGAACAAAGGCGCTGAACAGCACAGAAAATGAGCCATTAATCGCTAAGCCAGTAATAAAAGCCAGTGCCAGTGTGCCTTTATCGCGGGAAGCCGGGTGGGTCATGGACGGATCCTTACTCATTACTCTTCGGGTTTTTCCAGGGTAACCGCGAGACGCTCCTGCTCCCGGCGGTACCAGTAATAGGCGCCTTTGGCGATCATACGCAGCTGTAACACCAGCCGATCCTCAAGCTTACGACGCTGCTCAGCATCAACATCCAGTGCTTCTGCACCGGCGCTGAAGACAATGGTCACCATCGCCTCAGCCTGCGCTTCGGTAAAACTGCGCGGCATGCGATTTTCGACCTCAAGATAGTCAGCCAGTTCAGCGATAAAGTGCTGAATTTCACGCGCCACGGCGGCACGGAAAGCGGCGGAGGTGCCGGAACGTTCACGCAGTAACAGGCGGAAAGCGTTGGGGTTGTTGCCGATGAACTCCATAAAGGTCGACACCGACGTTTTAATGATGCTGCCGCCTTTGGCGATACGCTGGCGCGCCTGGCGCATCAGCTGTCGCAGCATGAGCCCGCTTTCATCCACCATCGTCAGGCCCAGCTCATCGACATCCTTGAAATGACGATAAAAGGAGGTGGGTGCGATACCTGCCTCGCGGGCAACTTCCCGCAGACTCAGGCTGGCAAAACTGCGTTCGGCGCTGAGCTGACTGAACGCTGCTTCAATCAGTGTACGTCGTGTACGTTCTTTTTGTTGCGCTCTGACGCCCATTCTCTCTGCCTTTAGCGGTGTTAGGCAGGCACTATATCAAAAATTTCAGCGTACAGATTGGCAATCTTTGTCACCGCCTGTGAACCTCACTCTTTGTCAAACTGTGATGAAAATCGCTGATAGAATTCAGAAGTGCGCGACGAGATGTTAGAATCTCGTTGTAAAAATGTATAAATAATAGGACGTATCGGTATGCAAAAGTCTTACGATTACGATGCCATTGTGATTGGCTCAGGGCCCGGCGGTGAAGGGGCGGCGATGGGGCTGGTAAAACAGGGAGCGCGCATCGCCGTGATCGAACGCTACCATAACATCGGCGGCGGCTGTACCCACTGGGGCACCATCCCCTCTAAAGCCCTCCGTCACGCCGTCAGTCGCATTATCGAATTTAACCAGAACCCGCTTTACAGCGATCACACCCGACTCCTTCGCTCCTCTTTTGCCGACATTCTCAATCACACGGAAAACGTGATCAGCCAGCAGACGGCCATGCGTCAGGGCTTCTACGAGCGTAACCGCTGCGAACTGTACCAGGGCGATGCGCATTTTGTTGATGCCAACACCATTGAGATTGAACAACCTGATGGGACGCGTGAGCGGCTGACGGCAGAGAAATTTGTCATCGCCTGTGGTTCACGTCCTTACCATCCTGACGATGTCGACTTTACCCATCCCCGCGTCTATGACTCAGACTCCATTCTCAACCTGCATCACGAACCGGGCCACGTCATCATTTATGGCGCCGGCGTGATTGGCTGTGAATACGCCTCGATTTTTCGCGGTCTGAACGTCAAGGTTGACCTGATCAATACCCGCGACCGTCTGCTGGCGTTCCTCGATCAGGAGATGTCTGATTCGCTCTCCTACCACTTCTGGAACAGCGGCGTGGTGATTCGTCACAACGAAGAGTTTGAGAAGATTGAGGGCGTGGAAGATGGCGTCATCATCCACCTGAAATCCGGCAAGAAAGTGAAAGCGGACTGCCTGCTTTACGCCAACGGCCGAACCGGCAACACCGATTCCCTGTCGCTGGAAAATGTCGGTCTGGAAGCGGATGGCCGTGGCCTGCTGAAAGTCAACAGCATGTATCAGACCGCGCAGCCGCACATCTATGCGGTCGGTGACGTGATTGGCTATCCGAGTCTGGCCTCTGCCGCCTACGATCAGGGCCGCATTGCCGCGCAGGCGATTATTAAAGGGGAAGCGTCAGCGCACCTGATTGAAGATATCCCGACCGGTATCTACACCATTCCGGAAATCAGCTCCGTGGGCAAAACCGAGCAGCAGCTGACCGCCATGAAAGTGCCCTATGAAGTGGGACGCGCGCAGTTCAAACATCTGGCGCGGGCGCAGATTGTAGGGATGAACGTCGGCAGCCTGAAGATCCTGTTCCACCGGGAAACCAAAGAGATTCTGGGGATCCACTGCTTTGGTGAGCGTGCCGCCGAGATTATTCACATCGGTCAGGCGATCATGGAGCAGAAAAATGGTGGCAACACGATTGAGTACTTCGTGAATACCACCTTTAACTATCCGACGATGGCGGAAGCCTATCGCGTGGCGGCGTTAAACGGCTTAAACCGCCTGTTTTAACGTCGTGTCGAGATAGTGCTGCATGTGGGTTTTGATTGCTTCTGCCAGCTGTTCATAACGGCTGCGCAGAGGCGAACCCGGCCGATAGACCAGCGCAATCGTGCGTTGTGGTACCGGTTTATAGCACGGAAGATAGCAGACCCCATCGCGGATACGTTCCGGCGGAACCGCCAGCGCCGGTAACAGTGTAATGCCGCTGCCTGCTGCCACCATATTGCGCAGCGTTTCCAGACTGGTTGCCCTGAAATGGGTATCTTCGTCGGCACCCGCCTCAAAACAGAATCCCATCGCCTGGTCACGCAGACAGTGCCCGTCTTCCAGCATCAGTAATTTCTCGCCCGCCAGATCGGACATCGGTACCCGATCGCGGTCGCGCCACGGATGATCTTCGTAGATCGCCAGCTTCATCGGTTCATCAAACAGCGGAACCTCAATAAAGGCCTGGCTCTCTTTGACCAGCGCCACAATCGCGCAGTCCAGTTTGCCGCTGTCGAGCTGTGCCAGCAGCTGCTGCGTCTGAGCTTCATGCAGATACATTTCCAGTTTCGGGAACGTCTGGTGCAGCATCGGGATAATCTGTGGCAACAGGTAGGGGCCGGTGGTCGGGATAAGGCCGATATGCAGCGGGCCTGACATCGCTTCCCCTTGCTGACTGGCCATCTCTTTCAGCACTTTTACTTCACGCAAAACCGTGCGCGCCTGATCTACCAGCAGCAAACCGGCCTGGGTAAACAGCACTTTACGGCTGGTACGCTCCAGCAGCATCACACCCAGCTCATCTTCCAGCTTGCGGATCTGCCCGCTTAACGTTGGCTGACTGACATGACACGCATCTGCCGCACGGCGGAAATGGCGATATTCAGCAAGTGAGACCAGATATTCAAGATCACGAATATTCATTATTACCCTCCAAACCACGATAGCCCGTGGCGATAGATAGAATAGCAATGAACGATTGGCCCTATCAAGGGCGGTTCGGAATAATGCGCGCATCAAATGGAAAGGGGTTATCAGGAGAAAAAATGTTTGCAAGTCAGGAAGGTAAAGCCATTCCGTCCGTCACGTTTCATACGCGCCAGGACGATCGCTGGGTCGATGTCACCACAGAATCGCTGTTCAAAGACAAAACGGTGATTGTTTTTTCCCTGCCGGGTGCCTTTACCCCTACCTGCTCATCCAGTCATCTGCCGCGTTACAACGAACTAGCGGGCCTGTTTGCCCAACATGGCGTGGACACGATTCTCTGCGTCTCGGTCAATGACACCTTCGTGATGAACGCCTGGAAAGCAGAACAGCGGGCAGACAATATTACCTTCATTCCTGATGGCAATGGCGAGTTCACCCGAGGTATGGAGATGCTGGTTGAGAAAGCCGATCTCGGTTTTGGCCCGCGCTCATGGCGCTACTCCATGCTGGTACGCAACGGCGTGGTGGAGAAAATGTTTGTTGAGCCGAACAAGCCTGGCGACCCCTTTGAGGTCTCCGATGCCGATACCATGCTGCGCTATCTGGCCCCGGAGTGCAAAGCACAGGAGTCAGTCTCCATCTTTACGAAACCTGGCTGCATCTTCTGCGCCCAGGCAAAACAGATGCTGATGGATCATGGCATCCAGTATGAAGAAATTGTGCTGGGTCAGGATGCCACAACCGTGAGCCTGCGAGCCGTATCAGGCCGGGCAACGGTGCCGCAGATTTTCATGGGCGGTCGTCATATTGGCGGCAGTGAGGATCTGCAGCAGTTCCTGCTGTCAGCGTAAGAGAATCTTAGCGTCGGCCGGGAGAGCGGGCGCTTTGATGATGTGCCTATAATAAAGTAGTAATTCTGAAGCTAGAGGTTAGCGGGCATCTGTTGTGCCCGCCTTTTTTTTGCCTGCGGATTATGCCAGCCGCTGCTTCGCGTCACCGATGGCGCGGGCAACCTGCTGTGGCGAGACGCCCCCCTGCGCATTACGCTTATCCAGACAGGATTGCAGTGCCAGAATCAGATAGACATCGTCGTCAATCACCGCACTGAACTGCTGTAACTGTGCCAGCGACAGGGCTTCCAGCGCCACACCCTGCCCGATGGCCGCTACCACGACCTCGCCGACGATGTGGTGAGCTTCACGGAATGGCACACCTTTGGCGACCAGATAGTCGGCCAGTTCAGTGGAGTTTGCGTAGCCCTGCTCTGCGGCTTCCTGGCAGCGCGGACGTTTCACCTGCAGGCCATCCAGCACCAGCACGGACATGTGCAGACAGTCGAGCCAGGTGTCCAGCGCGTCAAACAGCCCCTCTTTGTCTTCCTGCATATCTTTGTTGTACGCCAGCGGCAGACCTTTCAGCGTCATCATCATGCCGGTCAGTGCGCCCTGCACCCGACCGCATTTGCCACGAATCAGCTCCAGCGCATCCGGGTTTTTCTTCTGCGGCATCAGCGATGAGCCGGAAGTGACTTTGTCTGACAGCTCAATAAAGCCCGCTTCACCGGTGTTGAAGAAGATCATATCTTCGGCGAAGCGCGACAGATGAACCATGCCGATCGCCGCATCAGAGAGCAGCTCCAGCACATGATCGCGATCGGAGACGGTGTCGAGACTGTTGCGCGTGGCGGAGGCAAAACCCAGCCAGCCTGCCAGCTGCTGACGATCGATTTCGTAGGCCGTTCCGGCCAGTGCGCCGCAGCCCAGCGGGCTGACATCGAGACGCTTCAGGGTATCCTGCAGACGGCTCTCATCACGCGCCAGCATTTCCACATAGGCCAGACACCAGTGCGCGAAGGTCACCGGCTGCGCACGCTGCAGATGGGTGTAGCCCGGCATCACTGCATCCTGATTCGCTTCCGCAGTGACGACCAGCGCCTGCTGCAGATCGCGTGTCGCGCCCAGCAATGCCTCAACCTGCATCTTGCACCAGAGTTTCAGATCGGTCGCGACCTGATCGTTACGGCTGCGGCCGGTATGCAGTTTTTTACCCAGCGCGCCCACTTTGTCGATCAGCTGTCCTTCAACCCAGCTGTGAATATCTTCGGCGTCGCTTTGCAGAATCTGCTCAGGATTCTCGCGCACTTCACCCAGCAACGTATTCAGGGCCGCTTCCAGCTGCTGCTGCTCATCCTGAGTCAGTACGTCTACCGTCACCAGCGCTTTGGACCAGGCAACAGAGCCAATAATGTCCTGCTCTGCCAGGCGGTAATCGAAGCGCAGCGAGTCGTTGAACTGTTTAAAACGTTGATCCGCTGCCTGAGTAAACCGTCCACCCCAAAGTGCCATGTGAAAACTCCTCTGAATCGTTAAACAAGGGGCGGCATAAATGCCGCCCCTGGATTGAATCTGTGAGGCGAGGCGCACCTCGCCTGAAATATTACTTCTTCTTCTGCTCGTTCAGCGCACGGATACGTGAAGAGAGCGAGAACAGACGGATAAAGCCGCCTGCATGACGGTGGTCGTAAACCTCATCTTCGCCAAAGGTGGCGAACTCTTCCGAGTAGAGGCTGTTAGCCGAGCGTTTCTGAGTGGCTGTCGCGTGGCCTTTGTAGAGCTGCACCACAACTTCACCATTTACCTCTTCCGCCAGCGATTCGGCAGCAGCCTGAATCGACTTACGCAGCGGGGCAAACCAGCGACCGTCATAGACCACATAGGACATCTCGTGGCCGAGCTGCTCGCGCCATTTGAAGCTGTCGCGATCCAGTACCAGCTGTTCAACGGCACGCAGCGCGCTGACCATGATGGTGCCGCCCGGGGTTTCGTAGCAGCCACGGGACTTAATCCCGACCAGACGGTTTTCCACGATGTCGATACGGCCGACACCATGTTTTGCGCCCAGCACGTTGAGTTTTTCCAGACACTGGAACGGGCTCAGTTTTTCGCCGTTAACGGCCACAACACGACCCTTCTCGACGGTCACGGTCACCTCTTCAGGCTGATCGGGCGCCTCCAACGGATCGACGGTCCAGACCCAGCAATCTTTATTCGGCGCATTGGCCGGGCTCTCCAGTACGCCGCCTTCGGTAGAGATGTGCCAGGCGTTTTCATCACGGCTGTAGATCTTTTCCAGTGAGGCGGTCGTCGGGATGTTGCGCTCTTTCAGGTAGTCCAGCAGCGCTTCACGCGAACGCAGGTTCCATTCACGCCACGGGGCAACCACTTTCAGTTGCGGCGCCAGGGCGGTATAGGTGGTTTCGAAACGCACCTGGTCATTCCCTTTACCGGTTGCACCGTGGCACAGCGCATCCGCGCCTACTTTCAGTGCCAGTTCAACCTGCGCTTTCGCGATGATAGGACGGGCCATTGAGGTGCCGAGCAGATAGGTGCCTTCATAGAGCGCACCGGTCTGCAGCACCGGGTAAACGTAGTCGCTGATAAACTCTTCACGCAGGTCGACAACGTGGCATTCCGAGGCGCCAGACTGCAGCGCTTTCTTCTCAACACCTTCCAGATCGCCACGCTCCTGACCGATATCCGCCACAAAAGCGACCACTTCACAGCCACCGTAGTTCTCTTTCAGCCATGGAATGATTGCCGAGGTATCAAGACCACCGGAGTAAGCCAGAACGATTTTTTTGATGTTTTGCGTTTGCATTTCGTAATCCTTGAATCAGAGTCGTTAAGCGAGAATCCGGGTGCCAATCGACACGCCGTTAAACAGGTCAGGCAGCCGCTCAGCGTGACGCCAGCTGGCGATATCGACCGGGCGGCCCAGCGTACGCGCGGCATCCAGCGCCGCGTGCACTTTCACAATCATGCCATCGGTAATAATGCCCTGGGTGATCAGCTGCTCCGCTTTGTCAGCGGTCATCTCTTCGATGCGCTGACCTTTGCCGTCGAGAATACCACTCACGTCGGAGAGCAGAACTAAATCCGCGCCCAGCGTTGAAGCCAGTGCCGTCGCCGCCTGATCGGCGTTGACGTTCATCAGTTCGCCGCCCTCAGTGATGCCAATGGAACTCACCACCGGCATGTAACCCGCCGCCAGCAGCGTATTCAGCAGTGCCGGATCGCCTGGCATGGCGTGGCCCACATGGCCAAGTTCCGGATCGAAGGCGGTGACATTCACGATGCCCGCATCACCCAGGCAGAGGCCAACCGCGTTGATGCCCGATTTTTTCGCCCAGGCCAGCAGCGTTTTATTGGCGGTTCCCGCCAGCGCACCGGTAATGATGTCAATCTGATCGGCTGGGGTGACGCGCAGGCCATTTTTCTTCATCACCGGCAGCGACAGCTTTTTCATCAGCTCGTCCACCAGGCAACCGCCGCCGTGGACAATGATCAGTGGACGCTGATGGGCGCTGCGATATTTCAGCAGCGCTTCAAACAAGCGGGCCAGCGCTTCTTCGCTGTCCAGCAGCACACCGCCCAGTTTGATAATCAATGGATTGGTCATGGTTTATTTGTCCGTTAAATCAGTGACTGCGTTTCTGGGAAGCCGAACCGGATGTTCAGGCACTGCACCGCCTGTGATGCCGCACCCTTCAGCAGATTGTCTTCGGCTGCCACGACAATCAGATGTTCGCCCTGCGTCTCAAATCCGATGTCGCAGTAAGGCAGGCCCACGACGGCTTTCAGCGCCGGCACACCCTGGTCATAGAAACGCACCAGCGGCTTATTGTCATAGGCGCGATGGAAAACGGCGGCAATATCTTCGCGGCTGACACCCGCTTTCAGACGGCAGGTAATGGTCGCCAGGATACCGCGCGGGAAGCTGCCCAGATGTGGGGTGAAGATCACCGGGGTGCCAAGGTGGGCCACAATCTCCGGATGATGACGATGATTGAACAGGCCGTAAGGCTGCAGGCTCACTTCGCAGAAGCTGGTGCCGACATTGGCTTTACGGCCGGCACCGCTCACGCCACTGGTGGCATTGATGACCGGCCACTGCGCGTCGTTTAGCAGTCCGGCATCCACCAGCGGTTTCAGCGCCAGCTGCGCGGCGGTCGGATAGCAACCCGGCACGGCCACCAGCTGCGCCTGCTGGATGTTTTCATGCTGATATTCCGCCAGGCCGTAAACGGCTTTGTCCAGCCAGTCGCCATGCTGATGGGTGAAGCCATAGAAGCGGGTGTAGAACTCAGCGTCATTGACCCGGAAAGCGCCCGACAGGTCGAACACCACACAACCCGCCTTAAGAAATTCCGGAGCCAGATCGTGGCTGACTTCATGCGCCGTCGCCAGAAAGACCACATCCACTTTGTCTGCCCACTCCGCCGCGCTGCTCAGTGGCTGAAGCGGAAGATCCACCACGCCTTTCAGCTGCGGATGAAGATCGGACAAGCGCTTACCTGCATCAGGGCTTTGCGCCGAAACCGCTAAAGCGGTTATGTTGATATGTGGATGACGATTCAGGAAGGTGGCAAGCTCTACTCCAGCATAACCACTGGCACCAACGATCAGCGTATTCAACATCAGGCTGTAACCCCTTTTACAGTCGCACGTCCCGGGCCGCGGCCTTGCCCCGTAACCCACTCAGTCTTCTGCAGTGATTTAAGGTTTCCTTGCAGAGGACGTTAATGTATTTTTATTCACTATTAATGCATGAATATGGATACATCCTAACCCAAGGACCGTCAACAGTGAAGACAAAATTACCGCCTTTTATTGAACTCTACCGCCAGTTAATCGCCACACCGTCGATCAGCGCAACCGATGCGGCTCTGGATCAGAGTAATGAAACTTTAATCAATTTGCTGGCAGGCTGGTTTCGTGACCTCGGCTTCAGCGTGGAAGTGCAGCCTGTACCCGGCACCCGCAATAAATTTAATATGCTGGCGCGGACCGGAACCGGTGCGGGCGGCCTGCTGTTAGCCGGGCATACCGATACCGTTCCCTTTGATGATGGCCGCTGGACACGCGATCCCTTTACCCTGACCGAGCACGACAACAAGCTCTATGGCCTGGGCACGGCAGACATGAAAGGTTTCTTCGCCTTTATTCTCGATACGCTGCGGGATGTGGATGTCAGTACCCTCAGCAAGCCGCTCTATATTCTTGCCACGGCCGATGAAGAGACCACGATGGCCGGCGCGAAATATTTCTCTGAATCGACGCAGCTGCGCCCCGACTGCGCCATTATCGGTGAACCGACATCACTCAAGCCGGTGCGGGCGCACAAAGGACACCTGTCGAATGTGATCCGTATTGAAGGGAAATCGGGTCATTCCAGCGATCCGGCTCGCGGCGTGAACGCTATTGAACTGATGCATGAGTCGATTACCCATCTGATGCAACTGCGCACGACCCTGCAGGAGCGTTATCACCATGATGGCTTTGCCATCCCTTATCCCACCATGAACTTCGGCCATATTCATGGCGGTGATGCCGCTAACCGTATCTGCGCCTGCTGTGAACTGCATATGGATATCCGTCCGCTGCCGGGCCTGTCGCTCAGCGATCTGGATGGGCTGCTTAACGAGGCGCTGGCTCCGGTCAGCGCACGCTGGCCAGGCCGTGTCACAGTGGCCGAACTGCATCCGCCGATTCCCGGCTATGAGTGTCCGGCGAATCATGAACTGGTGAGTGTGGTGGAAAAACTGCTGGGCACGCCGACCGAAATCGTCAACTATTGCACCGAAGCCCCTTTTATTCAGCAGCTCTGTCCGACGCTGGTGCTGGGGCCAGGGTCCATTAATCAGGCCCACCAGCCAGATGAATTTATTGATACTGCATTTATTAAGCCGACACGGGCGCTTATCAGTCAGGTTGTGCAGCATTTCTGTCACTGATTGACAGTAAATGGGGCATTTCACTGTATTAACAGTAAAATGCCCCCTCATTCTGCGGGATTTACCAATAAGAATAACTTATCCCGCTTTGTTCCCGATAAATTCTTCGAATTTCCGTTATTTAGCGACCTGTTCAGCCCACTTTAACGCATTTGACGAACGCAACATTACGTGGCTAGATAAAAGACGTTGTTATGCCCACCGGGTGACTATCCAGAACGTTTCAGAATGCTGACAGGCGGCAACGGAGCCGGTTCCCTGTAGATTAGCGGGAGCAGAACGTTGCCGATTTTTCTGCTGCCTGAAAGGTCGGGTGTAGAAGTTTTTCAAGACGATAAGGGTGTCAGGGTCCAATGAACGAACAATATTCCGCAATGCGAAGTAATGTCAGTATGCTCGGCAAACTGCTCGGGGATACGATTAAGGAAGCTCTGGGCGAGAACATCCTCGACCAGGTTGAAGCCATCCGTAAGCTCTCCAAGTCATCCCGTGCAGGCAATGACACACATCGTAAAGAACTGCTCAATACGCTGCAGAATCTCTCCAACGAAGAGCTTCTGCCGGTTGCACGCGCCTTCAGCCAGTTTCTTAACCTAACCAACGTGGCCGAGCAGTATCAGACCATTTCCCAGAGTGGCGAAGGGGCGAATCACCCGGAACTGCTGAAAAAGACCTTTGAGACCCTGAAACAGCAGAAAGATATCCGTGAAAGCGACATTCTGGCGGCCATTGAGTCGCTGTCGCTGGAGCTGGTGCTGACCGCGCATCCGACCGAAATCACCCGCCGTACCCTGATTCACAAGCTGGTCGAAGTTAACAGCTGCCTGAAACAGCTCGACCACAGCGATGTCTCTGACTACGAACGTAACCAGATTATGCGCCGCCTGCGCCAGCTGGTCGCGCAGGCATGGCACACCGATGAAATCCGCAAATACCGTCCGACCCCTATTGATGAAGCCAAATGGGGCTTTGCCGTAGTGGAAAACAGCCTGTGGGAAGGCGTTCCTGCCTTTCTGCGTGAGCTGAACGAACAGGTAGAAGAGGCGTTTGGCATTAAGCTGCCGGTGGATTTCGTGCCGGTCCGGTTCACCTCCTGGATGGGCGGCGACCGCGACGGCAACCCGAATGTGACGGCGTCGATCACCCGTCATGCGATGCAGCTGAGCCGCTGGAAAGCCACTGACCTGTTCCTGCGCGATATCGGCGTGTTGATCTCCGAACTGTCGATGTCGGAGTGCAGCGATGAGATCCGTGAACTCAGCGGCGATCCGGAAGCGATCGAACCTTATCGTGTGATCCTGAAGCGTCTGCGCAGCCAGCTCATGAGCACGCAGTCATTCCTGGAACATCGCCTGAAAGGCGAGCGTCTGCCGCGTCCGGCCGACCTGCTGGTCTCCAACGATCAGCTGTGGGACCCGCTGTTTGCCATCTACCAGTCGCTGCAGCAGTGCGGCATGGGCATTATCGCCAACGGTCAGCTGCTTGATACGCTGCGCCGCGTGAAATGTTTTGGCGTGCCGCTGGTGCGTATCGATCTGCGCCAGGAGAGCACCCGTCACACCGAAGCGATTGCCGAAGTCACCCGCTATCTGGGACTGGGCGACTATGAAAGCTGGTCTGAAGCGGATAAGCAGGCCTTCCTGATCCGTGAGCTGAACTCTAAGCGTCCTCTGCTGCCGCGCAGCTGGGAACCCAGCGACGAGACGCGTGAAGTGCTGGAAACCTGCCGCGTCGCGGCTGAAGCGCCACAGGGCTCCATCGCCGCCTACGTGATCTCAATGGCGAAAACCCCGTCTGACGTGCTGGCCGTGCATCTGCTGCTGAAAGAAGCGGGCATCAGCTATGCGATGCCGGTTGCACCGCTGTTTGAAACTCTGGATGACCTGAACAACGCCAATGATGTGATGAGCCAGCTGCTGAGCATCGACTGGTATCGCGGCTTTATTCAGGGCAAACAGATGGTGATGATTGGCTACTCTGACTCGGCGAAAGATGCCGGTGTGATGGCCGCCAGCTGGGCGCAATATCAGGCGCAGGATGCACTGATCAAAACCTGCGAGAAAGCGGGCATCTCCCTGACCCTGTTCCACGGACGCGGCGGCAGCATTGGCCGTGGCGGCGCACCGGCTCATGCCGCGCTGCTGTCGCAGCCGCCAGGAAGTCTGCGCGGCGGTCTGCGCGTCACCGAACAGGGCGAGATGATTCGCTTCAAATATGGTTTACCGGCCGTCACCATCGCCAGTCTGTCGCTCTATACCGGCGCAATTCTGGAAGCGAACCTGATGCCACCGCCGGAGCCAAAACGCGAATGGCGTGACATCATGAATCAGCTCTCCGCTGACTCCTGTGCGATGTATCGGGGTTATGTGCGTGAAAATGCCGACTTCGTTCCCTACTTCCGTTCAGCCACGCCGGAGCAGGAGCTGGGTAAATTACCGCTCGGCTCACGCCCGGCTAAACGTCGCCCGACCGGCGGCGTGGAGTCGCTGCGTGCCATCCCATGGATTTTCGCCTGGACGCAGAACCGCCTGATGCTGCCTGCCTGGCTGGGTGCCGGTGCAGCCCTGCAGCAGGCGATGGCGGCAGGTCATCAGGATCAGCTGGAGGCGATGTGTCGTGACTGGCCTTTCTTCTCTACCCGCCTGGGGATGCTGGAGATGGTGTTCGCAAAAGCGGACCTGTGGCTGGCAGAGTATTACGATCAGCGTCTGGTCGACAAATCCCTCTGGCCGCTGGGCAAGCAGTTGCGCGATCAGCTTGATGCCGATATCAAAGCGGTGCTGACCATCGCCAACGACTCGCACCTGATGGCCGACCAGCCGTGGATTGCCGAGTCAATTGCGTTGCGTAACGTCTACACCGACCCGCTTAACGTCCTTCAGGCGGAACTGCTGCATCGTTCACGCGCACAGGAAGCACGCGGCGATGAGCCGGATCCGCGCGTTGAGCAGGCCCTGATGGTGACCATTGCGGGCGTGGCAGCAGGCATGCGTAACACCGGTTAGCGCGCAGGCGCGGCGAAGCGTCCGCGCCCTCTGAACGTCGCCATAAAAAAGTCGGGACTGTCCCGACTTTTTTATTGCCTGAAGGAGAGCGGTTAAGCCGCCACCGCAACCGGACGCACGCCCAGCGTGTGGCAGATGGCGTAACTCATTTCAGCGCGGTTCAGCGTGTAGAAATGAAAATCTTTCACCCCTTCGCGTGACAGGATTTTCACCATGTCCATCGCGATGTTTGCCCCGACCATTTTCCGGGTTTCCGGGTCCTCATCCAGTCCGGCAAACATCGCGTTCATCCAGCCCGGCACGCGCACATTGGTCAGCGTGGCAAAGCGTTGCAGCTGTTTAAAGTTAGAAACCGGCAGAATGCCCGGCACAATTTCAACGTCGATGCCGGTCGCGACACAGCGATCGCGGAAACGTAAATAGTTTTCCACGTCGAAGAAAAACTGGGTAATGGCGCGGCTTGCGCCTGCATCGATTTTTCGCTTCAGGTTAATCAGATCGGCCTGGGCACTTTTCGCTTCGGGATGGACTTCCGGATAGGCCGCGACGGAGATATCAAAATCGCCGACCTCTTTCAGCAGCGCCACCAGATCGCTGCCGTACATCTCCGGCCTGCCGCCTCCCTCTGGCAGATCACCCCGCAGCGCCACAATGTGACGGATGCCGTTATGCCAGTAATCCTGGGCGATAGCGCGCAGTTCATCGCGGGTGGCATCAACACAGGTGAGATGAGGGGCCGCCTCCAGACCGGTGCGATCTTTAATGCCTTTGATAATGCTATGCGTGCGATCGCGCTCGCCTGAGTTGGCACCGTAGGTGACAGAAACAAATTTCGGTTTCAGGCTGCTCAGACGGTCGATGGAACGCCACAGGGTCTCTTCCATTTCACCAGACCGCGGTGGGAAGAACTCAAATGAGACGTTAATGCGCCCGTTCAGCTCAGCCAGGCTCTGGTTTAGCGCTTCGCGCTGATTGGCATGAAAGAAACTCATCCTGCATCCTCATCGGTTAAAAACTGGACCGCGAACATCTGAACGTTTAGACGTCCAGATGTTCAAAATGACCCAATCCGATCGTGCCGTCAACGAATAAATCGTGAACAGCGATGATCAATTTTCAACCAGCATGAAAGAGATTCAACAGGCAGCGGTAACGCATTGAAAACAGGCGCCGAAGCGCCTGAGGGGAGGATTAGAGCAGTTGTGCGAGGCGATTGATATCTGACTGGATAGCACCGGCGGTGACATCCCGGCCTGCGCCCGGCCCGCGAATTACCAGCGGGTTGTCGCGATACCAGCGGCTCTCAATGGCGAAGACATTGTCGCAGGGCAGCAGCGAGGCCAGCGGATGTTCCGGACGAACCGCTTCAACCCCGACGCGCGCCTTGCCGTTGGCATCAAAACGGGCAACATATCGCAGCACGAGATCCATCTCCCGCGCCGCTTCCAGTCGCTGCAGCATCTGCTCATTCAGCTCATCGCCATTTTCAAAGAAATGGTCAACCGAGCCCTGCTGGCAGTTGTCTGGCACCAGCGATTCGACCCGCACCTGATCCGGCTCGATGTTATAGCCCGCCTCACGCGCCAGGATCACCAGTTTGCGCATTACATCCTGCCCTGAGAGATCGGCCCGCGGATCGGGTTCGGTCAGGCCCTGCTGCCACGCCTGATCCACCAGCTCGGTGAAGGGCACCGTGCCGTCAAACTGCAGGAACAGCCATGACAGCGTGCCGGAGAAGATCCCGCTGATCGCCAGGATGGTATCACCGCTGTCACGCAGATCGCGCACCGTATAGTTGATCGGCAGACCTGCACCGACAGTGGCGTTATAGAGCCAGTGACGCCCGGTTTTGGTAAAAGCATCACGGATTTGCCGCCAGGTCTGGCTGTCGGATGCACCGGCCACTTTATTGGCGCTGATGACATGGAAACCGTGGCTGGCAAAGTCGAGATACTGCTGCGCCAGCGGCGTACTGGCGGTGACATCCAGCACCACTAAATCATCAAAGGGATGGGCGCGCATCCACAGGAACAGCGACTCTTCGTCACGCTCCACCGCTTCATCGTCAAAGAAGGCCAGCGCACGGCTGGCATCCAGTCCCTCATAACTCAGCAGGCTGCGACGGCTGTCCACCACACCCGCCAGCACAAATTCAAAGCCGGTGCGCGCTGAGAGCGTTTCCTGATCGCGGGCAAACAGCTCCAGCCAGCGTGAGCCGATATTGCCTTTGCCAAACAGCATCAGGCCGATACGCTTTTCTGCACGGAACAGTGACTGATGCAATCCCTGAATCAGATGCTGAGTGGGACCGACGCGCAGCACTGCGACCACGCTGATGTGCTCTTCAGACTGCCAGATAAACTCAACGGGTTGATCTTTTAACTGCTGCCAGAAGCGATGGGTATGCAGCGGATTGCGGGTCACGCCTGCGCCTACCAGCGCCACCAGCGCCAGGCCGTCACGCAGCTGCAGATGGCCCGGCAGTCCGGCATCCTGCAGCAGCGTAAAGGCGCTGTTGACCACTTCAGAGGTGTAACAGAGCTGCAGCAGCTGGCGGTCAGGATGGACGCCAAACGCCAGCGGACGCAGCTGCGCCCGCTTCAGCAGCAGGTCGATCTCTTTGTGCAGGATGGCGAAGTCATGCTGCTCCGGCAGCTGGATTTCAATCAGACAGACATCATCATGACTGGTCACGATGCGTGCGCCGGTTCCGGAGGCCAGCACCCGCTCGATGCGGGTGGAACCCTGCTCCGGCTGATAACTGCAGCGCAGTTGCAGGTCGATATCGCTGCCGGAAACCGGCTGCAGGGTGCGGGTATGCAGCACCGGGGCCGCCAGACGCGCCAGCTCACTGGCTTCGTCCAGCCTTAACAGCGGCAGCAGACAGGCATCAGAAACTTTGCGTGGATCGGCGCTGTAGACGCCCGCCACATCGCTCCAGATCGTGACCCGTCCCACACCTGCCAGCGCACCAATCTGCGTGGCGGAGTAGTCGGAACCGTTGCGGCCAAGCAGGACGGTTTCACCCGCGTCATTGCGGCTGATAAAGCCGGTCACCACGATGCGCTGATGCGGATGCTGTGCCAGCAGGGTCTGCAGCAGCGGCCAGGATTTGCCTTCATCGACCTGCGGCTGGGCCGCACGTTCAGCACGCAGAAACTCACGCGCATCCAGCCAGCAGGCCTGCATGTCGCGCTGACTCAGCACCGCTGCCATCAGGCGCGCCGACCAGAGTTCACCGTGGCCGACCACTTCGGCGTAGACCGCATCGGTTATCGGTCCATCCAGCAGCGCAGCCAGCTTTTCCAGGTCGCGAATAAATGCCGCGGTTAAGGGTTCCGCCATCTCAGCAGGCAGCAGCGCACCGATCAGTTCGCTCTGGTAACGCCGTAAAGCCTGTTGCACCTGGTGCGCGGAGAGCCGGTCGCTCTGGCTCAGCTTCAGCCAGCTAATCAGCTGGTTGGTGGTCGAGCCAGCCGCAGAGACCACCATCATGTCGCCCGGCTGACTGTAATCCGCCATGATGCTGGCCACACGCTGATAGCAGCGTGCGTCGGCCAGGCTACTGCCGCCAAATTTATGCAACTGCCTGATAGTCGGCGTTCCCGTGCCTGCTGAAATCGTCATGCTTAACCCTCGGCTGCGACCCGGAATGCATTATCCAGATCGGCAATTAAATCTTCGTGATCTTCAATACCAACAGAAACCCGCAGTAGCGTATCGGAAATGCCCGCTGCAGCGCGTGCCTCTGCCGACATCCCCGCGTGCGTCATGGTGGCGGTGTGGGAGATCAGACTCTCAACGCCACCCAGCGATTCCGCCAGCGTAAACAGCCGCAGCGCTTTCAGGAAGCGGCGCAGCAGCGCCTCGTCACCGTCAACCTCGAAACTCAGCATGGCGCCAAAGCCGCGCTGCTGACGAACGGCATGTTCGTGTCCGGCGTTCTCCGGCAGCGAAGGATGATACAACTTTTTCACCCGTTTCTGCTGCTTCAGATACTCCACAATCGCCAGCGCATTGCGCTGCGCCGCTGCGATGCGTGGTGAAAGTGTGCGAATCCCGCGCAGCAGCAGGTAGCTGTCAAAGGCCGCGCCCGTGACGCCAATGTTGTTTGCCCACCAGGCCAGGTCCGTCGCCAGCTGCGGATCTTTAGCAATCACCGCGCCTGCCACCACGTCGGAATGACCGTTGAGATATTTTGTACAGGAGTGGATCACCAGGTCTGCCCCCAGCGCCAGCGGATTCTGCAGGGCCGGACTCATAAAGGTGTTATCCACCACGCTGATGGCACCCGCCGCCCGGGCAGCGGTGCAAATCGCGCTGATATCCACCACGCGCAGCAGCGGATTGCTGGGGCTTTCGATCAGCACCAGTTTAGGTTTCTCATCCAGTGCCGCCTGCAGTGCCACCGGATCGCCCTGATCAACAAATTTCACCCGATATGCGCCACGCTTATTCATGCTGTCAAACAGCCGATAGCTGCCGCCATAGCAGTCATGTGGCGCAACCAGCAGATCGCCAGGCTTCAGGAACACCGTCGTCACCAGATGAATCGCCGACATCCCGGTATTGGTTAATACCGCGCCCGCACCGCCTTCCAGTTCCGCCAGCGTACGCTGCACGACATCACGCGTGGGGTTACCCCGACGGGAATAGTCATGCGCACGCGGCTCATTAAAATCCAGGAAGTTATAGGTTGTGGAAAGATGGATAGGCGGGACAACGCAGCCATACTGCTCGTCATCATTCAAACCGCTACGCACTGCGATGGTTGCCGGTTTACGCGTCATGAGCGAATTGTTCCTGAAAAGTGAATAAAATGTGGCTCACAGAATATCACCCTCTAATTAGACGTCAATACATCTGGACATCTAAATGTCTTTGCGTATAGATTGAGCAGAAACGCAATAACCGCTAAAATTATGCGTCATCGCCTGGCGTTCCTCTCTGAAGAACAGAGGCAGTGAACGAAGAAAACCCGCCATATCAGGGGTCAGGCAGGAAAAAATCAGGCATAATCCGCTGATTTCCTCACATTTAACGTTTATTAATTAAGGTAACCCATGGCTGAATGGAACGGCGAATATATCAGCCCGTACGCTGAGCACGGTAAGAAGAGCGAGCAGGTCAAGAAGATTACAGTGTCTATCCCCTTGAGCGTGCTGAAGATTTTAACGGATGAGCGTACCCGTCGTCAGGTGAACAACCTGCGTCACGCCACCAACAGCGAGCTGCTTTGCGAAGCCTTTTTACATGCCTTTACGGGTCAACCGCTGCCGGATGATGTCGACCTGCGCAAAGAGCGCAGCGATGAGATCCCGGAAGAAGCGAAAGCAATTATGCGCCAGATGGGTGTTGATCCGGATACATGGGAATATTGATCCCCGGCGCCGTTGTCGCCTGACCTCGCTGCAGAGAAGCAGGCTCCGCTCAGGGAGCCGCTTTTCTGATCCGTTCTGCCCCCTGTGACGCTCCTCTCTTCCGGCCTGACGCCATCGCCTGCATATTGCCTGCCAGACGTATCAGAAAAATCTACCCTCTTTTCCTTATTATTGCGTTATTTCCATTGCAATAAGAATATTGTTTTATCCGGACAATAGAATTATTACTATTGTTCACTATTATGCGCATCCGTAAGATTTTGTCAGAGCGACAATTTCACGGAAAGCCAATGAGCATCAAATATAAAATAAAATCCTTCGCACCCACTTTTTTTATTCTTTTCATCACCGGCACAACCAGTTATTTCACTTCTGCATCCAGCGTGGCACCGGCTATAACGGTGCAAAATGAGAATATTAATGCCCGGCAACAGGATCGGGAGCGCAAAGCGCAATTAACGCCTGACCTGCCGCCTGGCATGTCTGAAAAAGAGGACTTCAGACCGGAAGCGATTCCGTTTCCGCATGAGGAAAATTGCTATCCGATCGATAATATTTCGCTGAATCAGGACAGTAAAAAACTGCACCTCAGAAAATTACGCTATTTTACCGCACAGGCAGAAGGGAAGTGCCTGGGCATTAACGGAATAAAACTTCTCGCTAAAACGCTGCAGAATGAAATTATCCGGCTGGGTTATATTACAACGCGTGTTAATTTGCCCGAACAGAATCTGTCGGGCCGTACGTTAACGTTTGATATTCATGCCGGTCACGTCGGAAAAATCGTGCTAAATAAGGCGAGTGGCGACGACATTAATCTGACCAGTACCCTGCCGTTCAGCGCGGGCGATCTGCTCGAACTCAGCGATCTGGAGCAGGGCAGCCTTAATCTTCAGCGCGTCCCGGGATCGCGGGTTAACGTTCAGCTATTGCCAGGCAGCAGCAAAGGTGAAAGCGATATCGTTATCCAGCGCGAACAGGATAAATACTGGCAGATGAGCGCCTGGCTGAATGATGCCGGCTCGGCGGCGACGGGGCGTTATCAGGGGGGAACCGCACTCTATTTAAACAACATTGCGTCATTAAGTGACATATTTTACGTCTCTTACGGCCACGATATTGCGCCGAAACAGACCCGCAAAGGCAATGATAATAAATCGATGGGTTATTCGGTGCCATGGGGTTTCTGGTGGCTCGATCTCTATGCCAGCCAGAGTCATTATCAGCAACGCCTGACCGGAAACTGGTCAGAATGGGCACTGGATAATGAGAACAGCTACTACAGTGCGCAGCTCAACCGACTGCTTTCGCGAACCCTCTTTCAGACCACCACAGCTGGCCTGCAAATCTTCAATACGTCATCGCGTTATTCACTTAATGACCGGGACCTCATCAGCATGCATAAAAAAAGTGCGGGCTGGAAAGCGTTGCTGCAGCATGAGATGCATGACGATAACGCGGCGCTGACGACGACCCTGAGCTATCAACGAAAGATGCCCTAGTTTAACAGCAGCCATACCGTTGAACAGACGTATGGGCTCATTGATACGCAGGGCCGGATTATGACGCTGGATCTGAAAGGTTCGGTTAATTTCCAGTTAGGAGATAACTGGCTGAACTACTCACCCCATGTCAGTGTGCAATATTCACCCGACACCCTCTCTTCGCTGAATCGCTTTTCGCTGGCAAACCGCTGGACGGTTCGTGGCTTCGATGGCGAATACGCGCTTCAGGATAATAAAGGCTGGTTCTGGCGCAACGATATCAGCTGGATTTTCCCTGACAAACCGGTTCAGCCTTATATCGGTATTGACGCAGGCCAGGTCTACGGTAGTAGCAGCCAGCAGGAATATGCCGGAAAAACCGTTATAGGCAGCGTGGCTGGCCTGCGGGGAACACTCCTGAAAACACGTTTTGATCTTTTTGCCGGCACCCCGGTTAAAAAACCCCAGGCTTTCCACACCGATCCCGTTACGCTCGGTTTTTCACTGCAGTGGAAATATTAGTAAGAAGTAAAAGCGTTAAATAAAAGAGTTTGAAAATAAACACACACATCCAGAGGAAAAAAAATGAATACGCATAAGTTTAATCTGCTATTCCTGGCCACGCTCGCCACCCTGTGTAGTCAGCCTGCGCTTTCTGCACTGAACAGTTATCAGCATGCAAATGGTTCGACCGTGGTGGATATTAATCAGCCGGATGCGAATGGTCTGTCACATAATATGTATCAGAGCTTCAACGTCTCCGAAAAGGGGTTGGTACTGAATAACAGCACCACAGATATGGTTCGCGACAGTGGTAATATTGCCCGGAACAGCAATCTGAATAGCTCAGCCAGTCTGATTCTGAACGAGGTCATCTCAAATAAAGCTTCTTCACTGAACGGCTTTATTGAAGTCGCAGGTCAGAAGGCCGATGTAATTATCGCCAACCCAAACGGGATCACCTGTTCCGGCTGTAATTTTATCAATACCGGACGCGCCACCCTGACCACCGGCACGCCAGTTTTAACCGATGGTGCACTGACGGGCTTTAATGTGACGAAAGGCACCCTTACGGTTAAAGGCAAAGGGCTGACAGGCGCCGATTATACGGACCTGCTGGCACAAAAAATCAATCTTGAGGGCAAAGTCGGGACAACCCAGCTCAGGGCGATTGCCGGTAAATACACCTATAACAGGGCATCGGGTCAGGCCACAGCCAGCACGACAGGCCGGACTGGCGGCAACAGCATCGATGTCAGCGCGCTGGGCGGAGCAACAGCAGGCCTGATCCAGCTGCAAACTACGGAAGCCGGTGCGGGCGTCAACAATAATGGCGTCCTGAATGCCAGCAGCCTTTATATCTCAACCAATGGCACGTTAACCAACAACGGAACCCTTGACGCTGGCGTGATGAGCATCGCAGCCAGCGGCAGCATGACGAACAAAGGGACGCTTTCTGCCAGCCAGGCTGCTCTGCAGACAACAAATACATTCACGAATGAAGGCACTGTTAAAGCCACCAATAACGCCAGCATCGTGAGTTATGGAAAAGTGACTAACAACGAGAAAGGGCAGATCAGTGGCGATGGTACCGTCAGCATTTTTTCGCTTGCGGGAGATATCGAAAATAAAGGCACCATCAGCACGGCTGGAGCCCTGACAATGCAGACCGGCTACAGCACGGTGAACGGCGTTATCACGCCTGTCGCCAACACCAGCCTGATTAACTCCGGCTCGATTCAGGCGGACACTATTGGCTTATACGCCGTTAAAGGGGTCAGCCTCCGGTCAGGCGATGTTACCGCACAGAGCACAGCCTCTGTTTCTGCCGTAACTGTCTCTAACGCCGGAACCCTCACAGCGCAGAATGCCTCTCTCGTTTCTGACGACTTCAGCAATCAGGGTGTGATGCAGGCGACTGAGCGGTTAAGCGTGACCGGTAAAAGTGGAATTTCTAATAAGGGTACCCTGAAGGCGGCAACCCTGGCGCTGACAACGGATGGGAAAATCAGTAACACATCCTGCCGGCTGTGGTTATTGTGCAGGCAGGGCACCATGAAAGCGGATAAAATTTCGATTTCAGCCCCTAAGATCACTACCATTGCTGATTTAGATGGTGATTACACCACGCAGCTTCTGGAATTGAACAAGCCTGAAACAGACTCCAGCCTGTAACCGGGCCATAAAAAAACCCAGCCGAGGCTGGGTTTTTTGTTGCCGCCGAACCCGCAGGTTCAGGTGCCTTTTAATCTTATTTTTTAGCGCCTGGCACGCTGAAACGCTTGTTAAAGCGGTCAACACGGCCACCAGTTGCCACTTCACGCTGCTTACCGGTATAGAACGGGTGGCATTTACCACAGACGTCCAGGTTCAGTTCGTGAGTCAGTGTTGAACGGGTGTGGATCTCGTTGCCGCAGGTACATTTGATAGTAACTGCTTCGTATTTCGGGTGAATACCTTGTTTCATGGGAAACCTCATAGAAGGCCGTGTCGCTCTCCGTGCCAGGCGTAAACCTGCACAGCACCACACGCGGTTGAACATTATAGGGTGTACTCCGGCAAGGTCTTTCTCACCGAAGGCGGCATATTATACAGAGAAGTTGTCATTGCTGCAAATTTATCCTGGGATACCCGCCATCCGGGTCCAGCGTGTACACTAGCCCTCCCGATGCCCGAGCCGGAAAGAGAGAGTTATGCCCGTTGTCCAGGTTGCCCTGCCCGTCCCCTTGCCCCGCCTGTTTGATTATCTGCCGCCACAGGGCGCGCAGCCGGTCATTGGTGGTCGCGTAAGTGTGCCCTTTGGCAATCGCAGGATGATCGGCATTGTGGTCGCCCTGCGTGAGAGCAGCGATCTGCCCGAAGGACAGCTCAAGCGCGTCATTGAGGTGCTGGATAGCGAGTCACTCTATCCCTCTTCGCTGTGGCGCATCCTTAACTGGGCCGCCAGCTACTACCACTCTCCCCAGGGCGAAGTGCTGAATCATGCCATCCCGGTGCTGCTGCGTCAGGGCAAACCCGCGCAGGATAACCCGTTATGGCGCTGGGAAATTACCGAGCAGGGCCGGGCGACCATGCCGGAGAGTTTAAAGCGCGCGCCCAAACAGCAGCAGGCGCTGGCTGCCCTGCGTCAGCAGCCGCTCTATCGCCATCAGGTCAGCGAACACGACCTGACGGAGGCGACGCTTCAGGCTCTGCGCACCAAAGGGCTGTGCGAGCTGTATGAGCATCAGCCGCAGCGGCACGACTGGCGAACCACCTTCGCCATTAAAGGCGAACGCCTGCGTCTGAATACCGATCAGGCGATGGCGGTCGGTGCGATTCGGGCAGATGACGAACATTACGCCGCCTGGCTGCTGGCGGGCATCACCGGTTCCGGCAAAACGGAGGTCTACCTCAGCGTGCTGGAGAATGTGCTGGCTCGGGGAAAACAGGCGCTGGTGCTGGTCCCGGAGATCGGCCTGACCCCGCAGACCATTGCCCGCTTCCGGGAGCGTTTTGATGCGCCGATTGACGTGCTGCACTCCGCCTTAAACGACAGTGAGCGGCTGGCCGTCTGGTTACGTGCGCGGCGCGGGGAAACGGCAATTGTGATTGGCACCCGCTCGGCGCTGTTTACCCCGCTGGCCCGGCCGGGGGTCATCATCATTGATGAAGAGCACGACAGCTCTTACAAGCAGCAGGAGGGCTGGCGCTATCAGGCGCGCGATCTGGCTGTGTTTCGCGCCCATGAAGAAAATATCCCGATTGTAATGGGATCGGCGACGCCCGCGCTGGAGACGCTGCACAATGTGCGCAGCGGCAAGTATCGCCAGCTCGACCTGACAAAGCGCGCAGGCAATGCCAGACCGGCGCTGCAACAGCTGATCGACTTAAAAGGTGTGCAGCTGATCGGCGGCCTGGCACCGGGCCTGATTGGCAAAATGCGTCAGCATCTGCAGGCGGATAATCAGGTGCTGCTGTTTCTTAACCGCCGCGGCTTTTCGCCCGCCCTGCTCTGTCACGACTGCGGCTGGATTGCCGAGTGTCACCGCTGTGACCGCTACTACACGCTGCATCAGCATCATCGCCAGCTGCGCTGCCACCACTGCGACAGCCAGCGTCCGCTTCCTCATCAGTGCCCGCAGTGTGGCTCAACTCACCTGCTGCCGGTCGGTGTCGGCACGGAACAGCTGGAACAGCAGCTCGGCACGCTGTTCCCTGGCGTGCCGGTGTCGCGAATCGATCGTGATACCACCAGCCGTAAAGGGGCGCTGGAGCAGCATCTGGCCGATGTGCATCGCGGAGGGGCGCGCATTCTGGTTGGTACTCAGATGCTGGCGAAGGGTCACCACTTCCCTGACGTTACGCTGGTGTCGCTACTGGATGTCGATGGGGCGCTGTTTTCCGCCGATTTTCGGGCGGCGGAGCGCTTTGCTCAGCTCTATACCCAGGTCGCCGGCCGTGCCGGGCGTGCCGGTAAGCAGGGCGAAGTCCTGCTGCAGACCCACCACCCGGAACATCCGCTGCTTCAGACCCTGCTGCACCAGGGCTATACGGCGTTTGCGCAGCAGGCACTGCTGGAGCGCCAGGCGGTTCACCTGCCACCCTGGAGCCGCCATGCGCTGTTTCGCGCTGAAGATATGGATAATCAGCAGGCAGCTGAATTTCTGCAACAGCTTCGTAACCTGCTGGAGGCCAGTCCGCTCAACGATCAGGCCATGTGGTTTATGGGGCCGGTCCCGGCCCTGCAGCCAAAACGCAGCGGCCGCTGGCGCTGGCAACTGCTGGTTCAGCACCCTTCCCGGCAGCGTCTGCAGCAGTTGCTGAGCAGTTCGCTGCCGCTGATTTCCACCCTGCCCGCCGCGCGCAAAGTGAAATGGACGCTGGATATTGACCCTACCGAGAGCTGATCTCCGCTGACGTTGCGAGCCAGATCGAAAAATGTCGCATAAGTCACAATTTTTATGCAAATTAAGTAACAACCAGCCACGCAATCGTTAACAATGTGGCTGGTTTGCCTCTGAGCAGGCAAAAACAGAATCGAACACGCCATAATGCGTCAGGAGCATGTGTTGGAGCAGAATCAACAACCGCCCGCCGCCACGATGAAGGATGTCGCGGAACATGCGGGTGTCTCAACCGCCACCGTATCGCGTGCGCTGATGAATCCGGAGAAAGTTTCTGCGGCCACCCGACAGAAAGTCGAACAGGCTGTTGCCGCCGTCGGCTATGCAGCACATGGTCCAATACGCAACGCGCGTCGCAATGAGACCCGAACCATCCTCGTCATTGTCCCTGATATCTGCGATCCCTTCTTCAGTGAAATCATCCGCGGCATTGAAGTCACGGCAGCCGAAGAGGGTTATCTGGTGCTGATTGGCGACTGCGCCCATCAGAATCAGCAGGAGCGAACCTTTCTCAACCTGATGGTGACACGCCAGATAGATGGCATGGTCCTGCTGGGCTCACAGTTGCCCTTCGATGCCGGCATTGATGAGCAGCGCAACCTGCCGCCGATGGTGATGGCGAATGAGTTTGCGCCCGAAATGTCACTGCCCTCGGTGCACATCGACAACCTGACCGCCGCGTTTGAAGCGGTTAATCATCTGCTGCAGTTAGGTCACACCCAGATTGCCTGCATCGCCGGGCCGGAAGAGATGCCGCTCTGTCAGTATCGGTTACAGGGCTATGTCCAGGCGATGCGGCGCAGTGGCCTGACGGTCGATCCCACCTATATTGTGCGCGGCGATTTCACCTTCGAAGCGGGCGTTGCCGCGATGAATCAGCTGATGACCCTGCCGCAGCCACCGCGCGCGTTGTTCTGCCACAGCGACATTATGGCGCTCGGGGCGATGAATCAGGCCCGACGCTGCGGGCTGCGGATACCTGACGATCTCTCTGTGGTGGGATTTGATGACATCGAGTTGTCGCGCTACTGCGAGCCGCCGCTGACTACTGTTACCCAGCCGCGCTATCAGATCGGCCGGGAAGCGATGCTGCTGCTGCTGGATGAGCTGAATGGCAAACGGGTCATCAGCGGTTCGCGGCTACTGGACGCGGGTCTGACCATTCGGGGCAGCACGGCGCGCGCAAAAAAGCGTGAAAAATAAGCGTATTCGCCGCGCTTTTTCAGTAGATTCTTAAAGCGAACACTGCTGGTCAAAGTTCCGACCCTTGAGTAACATGGCGGACTCCTTGCCGGGCGCGTAAAAATCATCATTTCGCCCATCTGGCACTATTTTTGAAGGGTATAAGAACGAGAGTGGCACAAAAAGATTACGTAGGCCGCGGGCGTTCAACAGGGACGCGTCGCAAAAAAAGCCCCAGCCGCGGCAAGAAGAGCAAAGGCGGTTCGGGAACATCCAAACTGATGATTGTACTGGCGGTCGCCGTGCTGGTGACCTTTGCCGGTGGTTTATGGTTCCTGGCGCATCACAAGAAAGAGGACGTGCCGGTCATTACGGATCATAAAGCCAACGGCAATGGCTTACCGCCGAAGCCCGAAGAGCGCTGGAAATATATTAAAGAGCTGGAGAACCGTCAGGTTACCGTGCCGACCCCTATCGAACCCTCTTCAGGTGGCGAGGTGAAGTCGCAGACGCAGCTGACTGACGAGCAGCGTCAGCTGCTGGAGCAGATGCAGGCGGATATGCGCCAGCAGCCAACGCAGCTGAACGAAGTGCCGTGGAACGAACAGACACCGGCGCAACGTCAGCAGACGCTGCAGCATCAGCAGCAGTTACAGCAGCTGCAACGCCAGCAGCAGCAGTTCCAGCAACGTCAGCAGCAGCAGGTTCAGCAACAACAGCTGCAGCAGCAACGTCAGCAGTTGCAGGCTCAACAGCAGCAACAGCGCCAGCAGCAGTTGCAGCAGCAACAACAGCGTCAGCAGCAGCTGCAGTTACAGCAGCAACGTCAGCAGCAGCAGCAGCAGCAGCAGCAGCAAAATGTTCAGCGCCAGACGCAGCCTGCGCCAGTTACGCGGGAACCCGAGGTGCAGTCAAAACCGCAGGAGACCGCGAAAGCGAAACCGGCGGAGAAAGCCTCTTCGCAGCGCTGGATGGTGCAGTGCGGGTCATTCAAAGGCACCGACCAGGCGGAGTCAGTGCGTGCCGGTTTAGCCTTTGAAGGATTTGAAAGCCGCATTACGACCGGTGGCGGCTGGAATCGCGTGGTGATTGGTCCGTATAAAGATCGCGCCTCTGCAGACAGCACACTGAAGCGTCTGCGCAGTTCCGGTCACTCCGGCTGCATTCCCCTCTCAATCGGGGGTTGAAACCCGTCAAACCCGCCCCATATCTGTTGCATGATACTCCGCGCCCCGTGCGCGGAGTCCTTTTCCGACTGCAACAAGGGGTCTGCCCGTGACAACAATAGTAAGTGTACGACGCAACGGCCAGGTAGTGATTGGCGGTGATGGCCAGGCTACGCTCGGCAATACCGTGATGAAAGGCAACGTTAAAAAAGTGCGTCGTTTATACAACGATAAGGTGATTGCCGGATTTGCTGGTGGCACCGCAGACGCCTTCACCCTGTTTGAGCTTTTCGAACGTAAACTGGAAATGCATCAGGGCCACCTGGTGAAAGCCGCGGTGGAACTGGCTAAAGACTGGCGTACTGACCGTATGCTGCGTCGACTTGAAGCCCTGCTGGCGGTCGCGGATGAGTCCGCCTCACTGATCATCAGCGGTAATGGTGATGTAATTCAGCCTGAAAACGATCTGATTGCCATCGGCTCCGGCGGACCTTTCGCCCAGGCCGCGGCACGTGCGCTGCTGGAGAATACCGACATGGGCGCGCGCGACATCGTTGAGAAGTCGCTGAACATCGCAGGCGATATCTGCATCTACACTAACCATAACGTTAATTTCGAAGAATTAACCTCCAGGGCGTAAAGGTATAACTATGTCTGAGATGACTCCACGCGAAATCGTCAGCGAACTGAACCGCTTTATTATCGGCCAGGACAGCGCCAAGCGCGCCGTGGCTATTGCACTGCGCAACCGCTGGCGTCGCATGCAGCTGGATGAAGAGCTGCGCCATGAAGTGACCCCGAAAAACATCCTGATGATCGGACCGACCGGTGTCGGTAAAACGGAGATCGCCCGTCGTCTGGCTAAACTGGCCAATGCGCCCTTTATCAAGGTCGAGGCGACCAAATTTACCGAAGTGGGTTATGTCGGTAAGGAAGTCGATTCGATTATTCGCGACCTGACCGACTCTGCCATCAAGATGGTGCGCAGCCAGGCGATTGAAAAGAACAAATACCGTGCAGAAGAGATGGCTGAAGAGCGCATCCTGGATGTTCTGATTCCGCCAGCCAAAAACAACTGGGGCCAGTCAGAGCAGAGCGCGGAACCTTCTGCGGCGCGCCAGTCGTTCCGTAAAAAACTGCGCGAAGGTCAGCTGGATGACAAAGAGATCGAGATCGACCTGGCCGCCAGCGGCCCGGGCGTCGAAATCATGGCGCCTCCGGGAATGGAAGAGATGACCAGCCAGCTGCAGTCGATGTTCCAGAACCTCGGCGGCCAGAAGCAGAAAGCCCGCAAGCTGAAGATCAAAGAAGCGATGAAGCTACTGATCGAAGAAGAAGCGGCAAAACTGGTGAATCCGGAAGAGCTTAAACAGGACGCCATCGATGCCGTCGAGCAGCACGGTATCGTGTTTATCGATGAGATCGACAAAATCTGTAAGCGCGGCGGCCAGAATGCTGGCGGTCCGGATGTGTCTCGCGAAGGCGTTCAGCGCGACCTGCTGCCGCTGGTGGAAGGCTGCACGGTCTCAACCAAGCACGGTATGGTGAAAACGGACCACATTCTGTTTATCGCTTCGGGCGCGTTCCAGGTTGCCAGCCCGTCCGATTTAATTCCGGAACTGCAGGGTCGTCTGCCTATCCGCGTTGAACTGCAGGCGCTGACCGTGAATGATTTCGAACGCATTCTGACCGAGCCTAATGCGTCGGTAACCGTGCAGTACAAAGCGCTGATGAATACCGAAGGCGTGAATATTGAGTTCACCGAGGATGGTATCCGCCGGATCGCTGAGGCCGCATGGCAGGTTAACGAAACTACCGAAAACATCGGTGCGCGTCGTCTGCATACCGTACTGGAACGTCTGATGGAGGATATCTCCTATGACGCCAGCGATCGTCACGGTGAATCGGTCACCATCGATGCTGACTATGTGGGTAAACATCTGGATGAACTGGTGGCTGACGAAGACCTGAGCCGCTTCATTCTCTGATTCACGGATGCCGCACTTTTCAGAAGCCCAGCCGAACCGGCTGGGCTTTTTTATGCATGTTCTTGATCGAACGATGCTTTTTTCAGAGTGATGATTTTGCCAACAATCTGCATATAGCGATATACTTAGCATTCCTGTGGCAAACAGACGAAACCCTTATGAAATACGATACATCTGAACTCTGCGACATCTACCATGAAGAAGTGAATGTGGTTGAACCGCTTTTTTCAAACTTTGGTGGGCGCACTTCATTCGGTGGTCAGATTACCACAGTGAAATGCTTTGAAGACAACGGCTTACTCTACGACCTGCTGGAAGAAAATGGCCGCGGCCGGGTGCTGGTGATTGATGGCGGCGGTTCCGTGCGTCGGGCGCTGGTGGATGCGCAGCTGGCACGTCTGGCAGCCACTAACGAGTGGGAAGGCCTGGTCATCTACGGGTCAGTACGTCAGGTTGACGAGCTGGAAGAGCTGGAAATTGGCATTCAGGCGATTGCCGCCATTCCGGCCGGCGCGGCGGGTGAAGGGATTGGCGAAAGCGATGTGCGCGTCAATTTCGGCGGCGTGACCTTCTTTTCCGGTGACCATCTCTATGCCGACAATACCGGTATCATTCTGTCAGAGGATGCGCTGGACCTCGAATAAGGTCCGACAGCAGCCGGGAGCAGACATGAAAACGGGTGCCTGAGCACCCGTTTTTCACATCAGCTGAGGCTTCAAACCTCTTCCATTTTTCCCAGCAGTGCGCGCAGACGTTCCTGCCAGACGTGCTGCTCTTCTTTCAGGTGCTGATTTTCACGCATCAGCGCATCGTGGTTGCCCGCGACTTGTTGCGCATCGTTACGCAGTGAGTTGTTCTGCTCTTTCAGCTCTTCGATTTCCATCTGCAACAGGGTGATGGTATCAATCGCCTGCTGTACTTTCGCTTCCAGTTTCTCAAACACTTCAAATGACATCTTTCTGACCTCTCCTAAATTCCTGCAAGGCGTTGATGATGCCAGCGCTAGCCAGCAACGTTGTCCCGATTGTATGTACCCTCACCCCGCAAGTCCAGCAACGCGGGCGCGCCGGGCGTAGTCTGTAACACTTTTCAGTCTATGCCTGAATTTATGCTGTGCTCCGATCAACGGCACACAGAGATCTCTCCGCCACGCCCGCTATCCGGCGCATTTAAGGGCGAAAGAAAGCCGGAATACGCGAAAACGCGCATTTTTATGACACAGTACACAAAAAATGATTTCGCTATTTCTCGTTTATGTTCGTTAACGATAAATTCACACCAACCCTACAATAAAGCTGGGCGACTCATGGAATGAGAACAAAAACTGATAAAATTTAACCTCGCTTCAGGAACCACTATTATGAGTCAGACAACTAACACGCTCAAAGGTCAGTGTATTGCCGAATTTCTGGGGACAGGCTTGATTATTTTCTTCGGCGCGGGCTGTGTGGCCGCACTGAAACTCGCCGGTGCCGCATTCGGTCAGTGGGAAATCTGCATCATCTGGGGGCTGGGCGTTTCCATGGCCGCCTACCTCACCGCAGGCATTTCGGGTGCGCACCTGAACCCGGCCATTACCGTGGCGCTCTGCCTGTTTGCAAATTTTGAAGGACGTAAAGTTCTGCCTTACATCATCTCACAGGTTGCCGGCGCCTTTTGTGCCGCAGCGCTGGTCTATGGCCTCTACTACAGCCTCTTTATTGACTATGAGCAGAGCCATCAGATGGTGCGCGGTACGGTTGAGAGTCTCGACCTGGCGGGCATCTTCTCAACCTATCCTAACCCTCATATCGGCGTTGGTCAGGCATTCCTGGTTGAGATGGTCATCACGGCGGTGCTGATGGCGGTCATCATGGGTCTGACGGATGACGGTAACGGCATCCCACGCGGCCCACTGGCACCCCTGCTGATCGGCCTGCTGGTCGCGGTAATTGGTGGCGCAATGGGTCCGCTGACCGGCTTTGCCCTGAACCCGGCACGTGATTTCGGACCGAAGATTTTCGCATGGCTGGCAGGCTGGGGTAACGTTGCCTTCACCGGCGGTCGTGACATCCCTTACTTCCTCGTTCCGATTTTTGGTCCGCTGGTCGGTGCCTGCCTGGGTGCCGTAGGTTATCGCGCACTGATTGGCCGCTATCTGCCAGGCACCGCGAAGGAACCTGCCAGTGTTCCTGCAGACAAACCGGTTGCACGCGCTCAGCAGCGTAAAGCGTAAGTTTCACCTTTTATCATCAGGACTGAATTTATGACTACCACAGATAAAAAATACATTGTCGCGCTCGATCAGGGCACAACCAGTTCACGCGCCGTGATCCTCGATCACGACGCCAACATCGTCGCCGTCTCGCAGCGTGAATTTACCCAGATCTACCCGAAAGCGGGCTGGGTTGAGCATGATCCGATGGATATCTGGGCCTCTCAAAGCTCCACGCTGGTTGAAGTGCTGGCACACGCCGATATTCGCTCCGATGAAATTGCCGCTATCGGTATCACCAATCAGCGTGAAACCGCTATCGTCTGGGACAAAGAGACCGGTAAGCCGGTCTATAACGCCATCGTCTGGCAGGATCCCCGCACCGCCGACTACTGTAATAAACTGAAGAAAGAGGGACTGGAAGAGTATATCCAGCACACCACCGGTCTGGTGATTAACCCCTACTTCTCCGGCACCAAAGTGAAGTGGATCCTCGATAACGTTGAAGGCGCGCGTGAGCGTGCGAAACGTGGCGAGCTGCTGTTCGGCACCGTTGATACCTGGCTGGTCTGGAAAATGACCCAGGGCCGCGTACATATCACCGATTACACCAACGCCTCCCGTACCATGATGTTCAACATTCACAAGCTGGAGTGGGATCAGCGCCTGCTGGATATTCTGGATATCCCGCGTGAAATGCTGCCGGAAGTGAAATCGTCGTCTGAAGTCTATGGTCAGACCAACATCGGCGGTAAAGGCGGCACGCGTATTCCTATCGCCGGTATTGCCGGTGACCAGCAGGCGGCGCTCTATGGCCAGCTCTGCGTCCAGCCTGGCATGGCGAAAAATACCTATGGCACCGGCTGCTTTATGCTGATGAACACCGGTACTGAAGCGGTCACCTCAACGCATGGCCTGCTGACCACCATCGCCTGTGGCCCGCGTGGTGAAGTGAACTATGCGCTGGAAGGGGCGGTATTCATCGGGGGTGCCTCGATTCAGTGGCTGCGCGATGAGATGAAGCTGATTAGCGATGCCGCTGACTCCGAATACTTTGCGATGAAAGTGAAAGATACCAACGGCGTCTACATGGTGCCGGCATTCACCGGTCTGGGCGCACCTTACTGGGACCCGTATGCCCGTGGCGCGATCTTCGGTCTGACGCGCGGTGCGAACGCTAACCACATCATCCGCGCCACGCTGGAGTCGATTGCTTATCAGACCCGCGACGTTCTGGAAGCGATGCAGAACGATGCGAACACCCGTCTGCAGGCGCTGCGTGTGGATGGGGGCGCGGTGGCCAACAACTTCCTGATGCAGTTCCAGTCTGACATCCTCGGCACCCGTGTTGAGCGTCCGGAAGTGCGTGAAGTTACGGCGCTGGGTTCAGCGTATCTGGCGGGTCTGGCCGTCGGCTTCTGGCAGGACCTGGACGAAGTCCGTGCGAAATCGGTGATTGAGCGTGAGTTCCGTCCAAGCCTGGAGACCACCGAACGTAACTTCCGCTATGCCGGCTGGAAAAAAGCCGTCGCCCGCGCGCAGGCGTGGGAAGAAGAAGAGTAATACCGGGGCCCGCGACGGTCTGCGTCGCGGGCCTTTTCCCCGCCCCACTCTCCCGCTGTGTTACACTGCCTGTCTGTTTTTTGTCAGGCAGAGACCATGAAACGAGAACTTGCCATTGAATTTTCCCGCGTAACCGAAGCTGCCGCTCTGGCGGGCTATCACTGGTTAGGGCGCGGCGACAAAAATGCGGCCGATGGCGCGGCTGTCCATGCCATGCGTCACGTCCTCAACTCCATTGAGATCGACGGCCAGATTGTGATCGGCGAAGGCGAAATCGACGAAGCCCCGATGCTCTATATCGGTGAAAAAGTCGGCACCGGTCGCGGCGACGCGGTCGATATTGCGGTCGATCCGATTGAAGGCACCCGCATGACGGCGCTGGGTCAGGCTAACGCGCTGGCCGTCATGGCCGTGGGCGATAAGGGCAGTTTTCTCCATGCACCCGATATGTATATGGAGAAGCTGATTGTGGGACCGGCCGCCCACGGGGCGATCGATCTCGACCTGCCGCTGGAAACCAACCTGCGTAATATCGCTATCGCGATGAACAAGCCGCTGTCGCAGTTAACCGTGTCGATTCTGGCAAAACCCCGTCATGACGCGGTGATTGGTCAGCTGCAGCAGCTGGGTGTACGGGTCTTCACCTTCCCGGATGGCGACGTGGCCGCCTCCATTCTGACCTGCATGCCGGACAGCGAAGTGGATGTGATGTATGGCATCGGCGGTGCGCCGGAAGGCGTGGTCTCTGCGGCCGTCATCCGGGCGCTGGACGGCGATATGCAGGGCCGGCTGCTGGCGCGTCATCACGTTAAGGGCGACAGCGCGGAAAACCGTCTGCTCGGCGAGCAGGAGCTGCAGCGCTGTGCAGAGATGGGGATTGAGGCGGGGAAAAAGCTGACGCTGAGTGAGATGGCGCGCAACGACAACGTGGTCTTTGCCGCCACCGGCATTACCAGTGGCGAGCTGCTGAAAGGCATTACGCGTCAGGGTAATATCGCCACCAGCGAAACCCTGCTGATTCGCGGTAAATCACGCACCATCCGCCGTATCCAGTCGATTCACTATCTTGACCGCAAGGATCCGGCGCTTCATCCGTTTATCCTGTAACCGCCTGGTTGCCGCGCTCCGGCTGACGTGAGAGCGGCAACCAGCAGAGCAGCATCACCAGCGCCGTGAAGAACATCAGCATCCCCAGACTGAACTGGTCGCGCTGCGGCATCATCGCTGACAGCCACGCGACCAGACCCGAGCCCAGGTTCATCAGCCCGCCAATCAGCGCGCCCGCGCTACCCGCCAGCCAGGCATAAGGCTCCATAGCGCCAGAGGTTGCCAGCGGAAAAAGCATACCGGCACCAAAAAAGAAGAGCGCGGCCGGCACCAGCAGGGTCCAGATATTCATCACGCCGAACCACGCCGGGATCCACATCAGAATGCCCGCCAGCAGGCAGCTGTTCACGCCCCACCACATCAGGCTATGCCAGGAGCCCTGCTCGCGTCCGGCAAACCAGGCGCCAAAGAAGGCCGCCGGAATCGGCAGAATAAACAGGATACTGACTGTCAGGCTGTGCAGGCCCAGCACGCCGCCCAGTAATACACCGCAGCTCGACTCAAATACCGCAATTCCGGCGAGCGCGCCAATCAGCAGCACGATGTAGCGGACGAAATTCGCGTCGCTGAGCAGACGGGCGTAGCGTTTAAAGAAGGGCGTCACTTCTGCACTCTGCGGCCGGGTTTCCGGCAGCCAGCGCGCCATCGCGCCGGTGACCGTCAGGCAGAGCAGCAGCAGGAAGGCAAAGCAGGCATGCCAGCCAAAGAGCTGGGTCAGCAGCGCGCCAATCACCGGTGCCAGCAGCGGGCTGACCAGAATGCCCATATTCAGCAGGCTGTTAGCACGGCGCAGCGCGTGGCCCTCATAGAGATCGCGCGGCATGGTGCGGGCCATCACGCCAGCCACGCCGGTTCCCAGCCCCTGTACGGCACTGCCAAGCACCAGCATATCCAGCGAGGTCGCCATCAGCGCGGTCACTGCCCCGATCATAAAGATCAGCATGCCTGCCAGGATCACCGGGCGCCGCCCTACGCTGTCCGACAGCGGGCCGTAGATCAGTTGCGATCCGCCATAGGTCATCAGATAGGCCGCCATCACGCGCTGCAGCGCGCCATCCCGCACGTTCAGCGCATCGGCCATTACCGCCATGGCCGGAACATAAATGGTCTGCGCCATCTGACCCACGGCCACCAGCACAATGAGCATCACCAGCAGCGGGCGATTTTCCAGTTTCGTCATCATGGTTATACAAAATATCTTTCTGTGAAAGGAGGTTAAAACAGCGGTTCACCCGCCGGACGTCTTATTATGGCGGGCAAAATATCAGGATTAGGTGACAAAGCGAGAGGCAGACGAAAAGGTCCTGGCTTGCGCCTGTCAAGTTTATGCACCAGCCTGTAAAGGGAATGCAACAGTTTGTCGATTCGAGCCTTTGCGAGGGCGCAGGCTGGCAATAACGCCGGGCAGCCGCGAAAATAGTGACCTGCCTGAATCATCAACAACCAGGGAGTGAGTATGGCTGAGTGGGTCAATGCTGAAGTTAAGGAAGTCAAAAACTGGACGGATGCGCTGTTCAGTCTGCGGGTGACGGCACCGGTCGATCCCTTTATCGCCGGGCAATTTGCCAAACTGGCGCTGGAAATTGAGGGGGAACGCGTGCAGCGCGCTTACTCCTACGTCAACGCGCCGAAAGATGATCTGCTGGAGTTCTATCTGGTCACGGTGCCAGAGGGCAAGCTCAGCCCACATCTGCAGGCCCTTCAGTCAGGCGATCAGGTGATGGTCACCAAAGAAGCCGCGGGCTTCTTTGTGCTGGATGAGGTTCCGCCCTGCAGGACGCTGTGGATGCTGGCGACCGGCACCGCTATTGGTCCTTACCTGTCGATGCTGCAGCAGGGCGAAGGGCTGGAACGCTTTGAAAATATCGTGCTGGTGCATGCCGCGCGTTATGCGGCCGACCTGAGTTTTTTACCGCTGATGCAGCAGCTGCAGCAGCGTTATCAGGGTCAGCTACAGATTCAGACGGTGGTAAGTCGCGAAGAGATTGCCGGTTCGCTGACTGGCCGGGTGCCTGCGCTGATTGAGAATGGCGAGCTGGAGCGGGCCACCGGTCTGACACTGGATGCAGAGAGCAGCCATGTGATGCTGTGCGGTAACCCGCAGATGGTGCGTGATACTCAGCAACTCCTGAAAGAGACACGTGAGATGCGCAAACACCTTAAGCGTAAACCGGGACATATCACCAGCGAACATTACTGGTGAGCCGTTGAGCGGTATCGCACCGGCTGGGTCGCCGGGCCAAACCGGTTAGCGCCGGGGGAGCCGCGAAAAACGCCGAGGTCGAGCAGCAGGCCCGCCAGTAAAACAAAGGGAATGGCGCGTCCCAGCAGCCAGGGCAGGATGCCCGTCAGCATGCTCCAGTTCCCCACCACCAGCAGCCAGGCCACGATCACCAGCAACCCCCAGTAGCCGGGACGATCGCGATCGTGCAGCCGTTTGACGATCACCGCGCTGGCAGGCCACAGCAGGCAGACCACGCCAAAGGCCGCCATCTGGGTATCGAGCCAGTCGTTAGCCGCCAGCACGAAGAGCAGTGTCGTTGTCAGCAGCCAGACCGCCTGCCAGATCCAGAAATCACGTCGTCCCAGCCGTCCGCGCCAGGAAAAACACCATTGTTGTAACGTCATGCTTTATCATCCGGAAAAGAGAGCTGCCGCGCTTTTGACCTCGCGGATAAAAACCGTTTTAATTTGCGCCTGAGTTTACGGGACAGGATCGACAAAATGAAGAATTTGCCTGGCGCACTGCTGTTATCGTTTGCGCTGACGGTTCCGGTCTTTGCCGCCGATCCGCCACCGCAGGAGCGGACCGATGCGTTGCCTCCCGCCCCCTATCTGCTGGCGGGTGCGCCCACCTTTGATATGACTATCGGCCAGTTTCGCGAAAAGTATAATCTGGCCAATGCCGCGCTCATCCTGCCGGAGTATCGCGCTATTGATAATCGCGGTGACAAAAGCAACCTGACGCGGGCTGCCAGCAAAATCAATGAGACGCTCTACGCCTCTACGGCGCTGGAGCCCGGCACCGGCAAAATCAAAACGTTGCAGATCACCTGGCTGCCGTTACCTGGCCCGGATCAGAGCGCCTCGCAGCAAAAGGCGCTGGCCTACATGACCGCCCTGCTGCGCTTCTTTGTGCCGGGATTAAGTGCCGAAGAGGGGCGTAAAAAGCTGGAGGCGTTGCTGAATGCCGGCAAGGATTCACCCTACTATGCGCAGGTCGACGGCGCGCTGCGATTTGTCGTCTCTGACAGCGGTGATAAGGGGCTGACCTTTGCGATTGAGCCGGTCAAACTGGCGCTCGCCAGCCCCTGATGATGTGGCCGAAAATGACGAAAAGCAAAGCCATCGCAACATTTGATCTCTATACTGTCTGGCAGACAACGCTGCCGGCTGGCAGCGATTTTTCATGTATCGCGTTATGCGGAGGATAGAATGCGACATCCACTGGTTATGGGTAACTGGAAGTTGAATGGCAGCAAGCAGATCACAGCTGAACTGATCGCCGGTCTGCGCAAGGAACTGTCTGGCGTTGACGGTTGTGGCGTTGCCATTGCACCGCCGGCACTCTATCTCGAGCAGGCAAAACACGCCCTCTCCGGTAGTCACATTGCACTGGGTGCACAGAACGCAGACGTTAACCTGTCTGGTGCCTTCACCGGTGAAGTTTCCGCAGAGATGCTGAAAGATATCGGCGCGAAATATATCATTATCGGCCACTCAGAGCGTCGTACTTACCACAAAGAGAGCGACGAGTTCATCGCGAAGAAATTCGCGGTGCTGAAGTCAGTGGGTCTGGTTCCCGTGCTCTGCATCGGTGAAACCGAAGCAGAAAACGAAGCGGGTAAAACCGAAGAAGTCTGCGCTCGTCAGCTGGATGCCGTGCTGGAAACCCAGGGCGCTGAAGCGTTCAACGGTGCGGTCATCGCCTATGAGCCCGTCTGGGCTATCGGTACCGGTAAATCGGCGACCCCAGCGCAGGCTCAGGCCGTGCACAAATTCATCCGTGACCACATCGCGAAGAAAGATGCGGCAGTCGCGGAGCAGGTCATCATTCAGTACGGCGGCTCCGTTAACGACAAAAATGCGGCAGAGCTGTTCACCCAGCCTGACATCGATGGTGCGCTGGTTGGCGGTGCGTCACTGAAAGCTGACGCGTTTGCAGTCATCGTGAAAGCGGCGGCGGCGGCAAAAAGCGCCTAAGCGTTGATGCACAGATTAAAGGCGGCTTAAGCCGCCTTTTTTATGGGCGCAATCAGCTGGCAGCTATGATCCTGCACCTCCTCCGCCGACCCGCTATTCAGCAGCAGCCAGTTTCGCTCTACCGCCATCAGCACCAGTCGCCCGTCGCTTAACTGCGCCAGCGCCAGTCCATATTTCCCCATCTCTGTGCGCGCCTGTGGCCGCTCACTGGCCAGACGGATAAAGGCACTCTGCTGGGCCAGTTCGGCTGGCGTCAGGGCACGCAGCCAGTAGTGATGCTGACGCAGCGTGCTGCGCTGCCACTGGCCGTTAAGCTGCGGCGTCAGCGTATCAAGTTGCCGACGCACATCGGGGCGCAGGCAGGAGAGATGAATATGAAGCTGGTTCTGGGTGCGGCCATACTCTGAATTAATAGCCAGCGACAGAACCCGGTCGTCAATCGGCGAGCCATGCCGCTGGGCTAGCAGATAGCGTTCATGCCAGGCAAAGGCAAGATAGTTGGGTGTGGCGGGCTGAAGTAAGCGCGGGCTTTCTATGCCCGTGATCCTGTCGAGCGGAATCAGCAGAAACTGCAATGGCCCATGGATATCTTTCAGCATGGCATAACGATGTGGCCGATCGACACGCTGACAGGGCGCAGGGTTGCCACTGCTCTGCTGGTGGGGCACACATTTCTCGCTGACGATCTGCCACAGCGCATCACTGTTCTTTTTAAAATGCAGTGCGGCCGCCAGCATCCCCGCAATGACCAGCACCAGCAGGATCGCCATCCCGCGGGCTGCATGACGGTGTATCGGCATAACAACGCTTCCTGAGTGGCTTCGCAGCCTGCATCCTCGCCTGGCGGGAAAAGAATGTCACGGGGAATTCTGGCTGATAGCGCAGCAGGGGTGGAGAAGAGATGTGTCGCGTTAAGCGTTCAGCGCAGAGATGCGCTGAACGCCATGCCTTACGGTTTCATGACCTGGTCATAGCTGCCGCCGTCGGCGAAGTGGGCTTTCTGAGCCTGTGTCCAGCCACCAAACTTGTCCTGAATGGTGAACAGTTTCACGGGCGCAAAGGTGCTGGAAAATTTCTTCGCAATCTCAGCATCACGCGGACGGTAGTAGTTCTGCGCGGCAATCGTCTGGCCTTCCGGCGAATAGAGGTATTTCAGATAGGCGTCCGCAACCTTACGCGTACCCTTTTCGTCCACCACCTTATCGACTACCGACACGGTCGGCTCAGCCAGAATGGATTCACTCGGCGTCACAATCTCGAACTTATCTTTGCCCAGCTTGTTCACCGCCAGATAGGCTTCGTTTTCCCAGGCGATGAGGACGTCACCAATGCCGCGCTCAACGAAGGTGTTGGTCGCGCCGCGCGCACCGGAATCCTGCACCTCAACGTTTTTAAACAGCGCTCTGACGTAAGCCAGCGCTTTAGCCTGATCGCCATTGTTGTGATCCAGCGCCCAGCCCCAGGCCGCCAGATAGTTCCAGCGTGCCCCGCCGGAGGTTTTCGGGTTAGGGGTGATGACAGAGACGCCTGGTTTGATCAGGTCGCTCCAGTCATGAATGCCTTTGGGATTGCCTTTGCGCACCAGGAAGACAATGGTCGAGGTGTAAGGGGCAGAGTTATCCGGCAGACGCTGAAGCCAGTTTTTATCAATACGCCCGCGTTCTGCAATGGCATCGACATCGGATTGCAGCGCCAGCGTCACCACATCTGCCCGGATGCCGTTAATTACGGAGGTTGCCTGCTTGCCGGAGCCGCCATGGGACTGACGCACCACGACGTTGTCGCCGGTTTCCTGTTTGTAGTGCGCACTGAACGCTTTGTTGTACTGTTCGTACAGCTCACGCGTTGGATCGTAGGACACGTTAAGCAGCTGAATGTCTTTTGCCAGAACGCTGGTTGAGGCCAGCAACAGGGTAACGCCGATACTCCACTTGTTCATTACGCACTCTCCCAATGTCGTTATGGGCGTAGCGTGACATAAACCAATACAGAGCTTAAAGAATTAAAAATAAGTGGTTATAACTGTGGGGAATATAGACTGGCGATGCCGGGGCGTGCGGTAACGCACACCCCTGCAGAGGGATCAGTAGAGTTTTTTCGCGGTGTCGAGCCAGTCGCGCTTAAACGGACGCTTCATGTTTTCAATCGCGTCGATGATGTCGTGATGCACCATCTTCTCATTCTGAATACCAACACAACGACCGCCGTAGCCCTGCATCAGCAGCTCAATGGAGTAAGCGCCCATGCGTGACGCCAGAATACGGTCATAGGCACAGGGCGCGCCACCACGCTGAATATGGCCCAGCACGGTGGAACGGGTTTCGCGTTTGGTTTCCGTTTCAATAAAGCGCGCCAGATCGTCGATATCGCAGATATGTTCGGTAATCGCCACGATAGCGTGCTTTTTCCCTTTGGCGATGCCCGCTTTGATTTCCGCAACCAGCTCTTCACGGGTATAAGGGAATTCCGGCAGCACGATGAACTCACAGCCACCCGCAATGGCCGCCGCCAGCGTCAGATCGCCGCAGTAGCGGCCCATCACTTCAACGATGGAGATACGCTGATGCGACGAAGAGGTATCACGCAGGCGGTCAATGGCCTCCACCACGGTTTCCAGCGCCGTAAAGTAACCGATGGTGTAATCCGTTCCGGCAACGTCGTTGTCGATGGTGCCCGGTAAGCCGATGCAGGGGAAGCCCATTTCGGTCAGACGTTTCGCCCCCATATAGGAGCCATCGCCGCCGATAACCACCAGCGCGTCAATGCCGCGCTTTTTCATGTTCTCGATGGCCACCTGGCGAATATCTTCATTACGGAATTCAGGAAAACGCGCAGAGCCCAGGAAGGTGCCGCCGCGGTTGATCATGTCGGAGACGCTGTAGCGATCGAGATTGATCATGCGGTCTTCGTACAATCCCAGATAGCCATCATAGATCCCAAAAACTTCCAGTCCTTCACTCAGCGCGGAACGCACGACTCCACGAATAGCTGCGTTCATGCCTGGGGCGTCACCGCCGCTGGTTAATACACCAATTTTTTTGATCATGACAACCTCTGGATTTTTAAAACGAAGGGTTAATCCTGCCTGTCGATCGCTGCTGAACATCATTAAAGGCCAGCGCGACATGTGATGGCAGATAGTATATCAAAGGCTTGCTGCTGAATTGATTCAGGTCAGACAACTTTTCACTATTTTTTGCAGCAATGTTAGCGTTACGTCGTCCCTTACGTATCAAATTGATTCGTTTAGGTTAAAAACCTGGAGAATCCTCCTTCTCGAACGGTACCACAGAACAGGGGTCCTGATGGATAATTACGTCTGACCCGGGAAATGCGTCGCGTAACGCCCTCTCAACCTGATCGGCCACACGGTGCGCCTGCACCAGGGGCAGCTGGTCTTCAAGCTCCAGATGCAGCTGAATAAATTTTGTCGGGCCGGACTGGCGGGTACGCAGATCGTGCACCCCCTGCACCTGCGGCCAGTTCGTCGCCAGCGTCAGAATCTGCTGACGCTCCTCTTCCGGCAATGCGCGATCCAGCAGGGACTGCACTGCGTCGTAGCCCATACGCAACGCGCTGTAGAGAATAAAAATGCCGATTCCCAGCGCGAACAGGGCATCTGCTCTTGCAAAACCATAGCTGCTCAGCATCAGCGCGATCAGAATCGCGCCATTCATAATGACATCGGACTGATAGTGCAGCATGTCAGCCCGAATGGCCTGACTGCGGGTTTTCCGCACCACCCAGCGCTGAAAGGCCACCAGTAACAGGGTTGAACTCAGCGCGACAACCGTCACCACAATCCCGACACCGGGAGCCCGCAGAACATCCGGCGACGCCAGATGTTGCAGGCCGGTCAGGAACAGAAACAGCGCCGAGCCCGAAATAAACATGCTCTGAGCCAGTGCCGCCAGCGATTCCGCTTTACCGTGCCCGAACGTATGGTCTTCATCGGCGGGCTGCAGCGCATAACGCACCACCAGCAGATTCGTGAGCGACGCGGCAATATCAACCAGCGAGTCCACCAGCGAAGCGAGCAGACTCACCGAACCGGTGTACCACCAGGCAAAGATTTTCACGATCAACAGCACCGACGCGAGAAGGGTAGCGGCCAGCGCAGCACGCTTTACCAGTCGGCCATAAGAGGGTTGCATGCCGGATCCCCTGCAGCCCATCATCAGATGAGGCGTATTCAGATGGAAGAAAGGCTGAAGTCTAACACCCTGAAGCGGGCAATGCTTAAGGAGGCGCAACGGAGAGAGGTTCTTTACAGCGGGGGCAACCGATAAAAACAAGCCCCGGCCTTTGAAAAAGGACGGGGCAGCGTGTCATACACATCAGTTACATCAGTGCCAGACCCTCAGGTTCAGGTCTGTTCAGGAAACGTTGCAGCTGTTATTTTTTGCCGCCTTTCTTACCGGCTTCTGATGCTTTTTCACGATCGTTTTTAAAGTTTCCGCCGCCGCTGTTCTGGCCGCCTTTTTTACCGGCTTCAGAGGCCTTTTGCGGATTATCTGCGAAATTACCTGAACCACCACGATGCTCTGCCATAATTTACTCCGTTAATAGATTCATTCGGGATTACATAATGTGGTTGTTGCTCCCTGAGACTTCGCGAAATCACTTCACTTCCCTGCAGTGACAGGATTAAGTGTAGATAAAGCCAGGGCGCCAGCAAGCGCAACGGTAAAATCCCTATCTTACTGAAAAATAGTATTTATTTTTCCGAGCAGACGAATAAATATACTCTTTTCAACGGGTTAAAATATTTTTCCCTGTTTTGCCCTGCCGGTGCGCTTAAACGCAACCAGAACCCCGGTCAGTTCATCTTTCAGCAACTAAAAGCCGGTAAAGGGCCAATAGCGGTAACAAAACCGGGGTTTTGTTGTGCGGTGATGATTCGGGTCAAAACAGAAAAAGTGAAAAAAAGATAAAAAAAACCCCCGCCATCATGGCGGGGGAAGACAGGGATGTGTCTATGGCAAGGAAAACAGGGATACTATGTTACTGGTTACTGCTGGTACTACTCACTGCCTGCAGCGATGAGGCCGACTGCAAATTCGAAAACTGGCGCAGCTCGTTCAGCCGCCGCTGGTAGTTCTTCTGTAACGTGGCCTGCTGGGCCGGCGTTAACAGCTGAAACATCTGATTCTGTACGCGTGCCATCTCAACCTGCTGTTCAACCTGAACTCTGGCGATAATTTCCGCTCTGTTGCGGATGGCCGCTTCGTTAAACTGGTCTGCAGTCACTAACTCATGAAGTGCTGCGATATCGTCAATATGAACCACCGGGCGATCATGTCGGGCCTGTTGCATCAGGTCACGCATCTGCTGACGTTGCTCTTCAGTCAGCTCAATGCCATCGAACATGTGGCTTTGCGGATTTTGCGTCATACTGCCTGTCGGAAATCCGCCATGATGCATCTCGTCAATCGTCGTCGCATCTTTAGCACCTGCACTGGCGATACTCAGGGTCATCGCTGAGGCAAGGACGACGGCGGTTAATTTGCGCATCGTGTACTCCAGTTCGTTCCGTTTTGCGATTCAACGAGAGCCAGTGTACGGCGACAGCTGCAAACATCCGTCAGGGGGTGTAAAACTACGTAAAGCGATGGATAGGTGCGCCAGGAACACGGTATTTTGCCTGCGGAGGGCTACAAAAATGAATAAAATCCTGTTGGTAGATGACGACCGCGAATTAACTTCGCTTTTGAAAGAACTGTTAGAAATGGAAGGGTTTGAAGTGGTAGTGGCCAGCGATGGTGAACAAGCGCTGAACCTGCTCGACAACTCTATTGATCTGCTTTTACTGGATGTCATGATGCCGAAGAAAAACGGTATCGACACCCTGAAAGAACTGCGACAGCAACATCAGACTCCCGTCATCATGCTGACCGCGCGCGGCAGCGAGCTGGATCGCGTGCTGGGCCTCGAACTGGGTGCAGATGACTATCTGCCTAAGCCGTTTAACGATCGTGAACTGGTGGCCCGTATCCGCGCGATTCTGCGGCGTTCGAACTGGAGTGAACAGCAACAGCAACACGATAACAGCTCACCGACGCTGGAAGTGGACTGCCTGCGTCTCAATCCCGGTCGTCAGGAGGCCAGCTTTGATGATGTGACGCTGGATCTGACCGGCACGGAATTTACCCTGCTCTATCTGCTGGCGCAGCATCTGGGCCAGGTGGTCTCACGCGAACACCTGAGTCAGGAAGTGCTGGGCAAGCGTCTGACGCCGTTTGACCGCGCCATTGATATGCATATCTCCAATCTGCGTCGCAAGCTGCCTGAGCGCCGTGATGGTCATCCCTGGTTTAAAACGTTACGCGGCCGCGGCTATCTGATGGTTTCGGCATCATGATTGGCAGTCTGACCACCCGCATCTTCGCTATCTTCTGGTTAACCCTGGCGCTGGTGCTGATGCTGGTGCTCATGGTACCTAAACTCGATTCACGTCAGATGACCTCGCTGCTGGAAAGTGAACAGCGGCAGGGCATCATGATTGAGCAGCACGTCGAAGCCGAACTGTCACAGGATCCCCCTAACGATCTGATGTGGTGGCGTCGTCTGTTTCGTGCCGTCGAAAAATGGGCACCGCCGGGTCAGCGACTGCTGTTAGTCACCAGCGAAGGTCGGGTGATCGGCGCGCAACATAACGAAATGCAGGTGATCCGTAACTTTATCGGCCAGTCTGACAATGCCGATCATCCGCAGAAAAAGAAATATGGTCGGGTGGAGCTGGTCGGGCCTTTCTCCGTGCAGGATGGCGAAGACAACTACCAGCTTTACATGATCCGTCCCGCCAACAGCTCCCAGCTCGATTTTGTCAATCTGCTGTTTGACCGCCCGTTACTGCTGCTTATCGTGACGATGCTGATCAGCTCCCCGCTGCTGCTGTGGCTGGCCTGGAGCCTGGCGCGCCCGGCGCGTAAGCTGAAATATGCCGCCGATGAGGTGGCGAGCGGAAACCTGCGCCAGCACCCGGAACTGGAGTCAGGCCCGCAGGAGTTTCTGGCCGCCGGGTCGAGCTTCAATCAGATGGTGAGTGCGCTGGAGCGGATGATGACCGGTCAGCAGCGCCTGCTATCGGACATCAGTCATGAACTTCGCACCCCGCTGACCCGCCTGCAACTGGCAACCGCGCTGCTGCGTCGTCGCCAGGGTGAAAGTAAAGAGCTGGGACGCATTGAGATGGAGGCGCAACGCCTTGATGGCATGATCAACGATCTGCTGGTGCTCTCGCGCACACAGCACAAGAATGCGCTGGTCAGCGAAGCGATGAAGGCCAATCAGTTGTGGAATGGGGTGCTGGAAGATGCCCGTTTCGAAGCTGAGCAGATGGGCAAGAAGATGGATATCCCCTATCCTCCGGGCCCGTGGCCGCTCTATGGCAATCCGCACGCTCTGGAGAGTGCGCTCGAAAATATCGTGCGCAATGCGCTGCGCTATTCACACACTCACATCAGCGTCAGCTTCTCCGTCGATATTTCCGGTATCACGGTTCACGTCGATGATGATGGTCCTGGCGTAAGCCCGGAAGATCGGGAACAGATTTTCCGTCCCTTCTACCGGACCGATGAAGCGCGCGATCGCGAATCGGGCGGCACCGGGCTGGGCCTGGCCATTGTTGACACGGCCGTGCAGCAGCATCGCGGCTGGGTGAAAGCCGATGACAGCCCACTGGGCGGTCTGAGACTGACCCTCTGGTTACCGCTCTACTCCTCCGGTCGTCAATAATTTGTTATGCTTCGGCCCCTGTCATCGGGGGCCTTAATGCTTAACATTGTCTTGTTTGAACCAGAAATTCCGCCGAATACCGGCAATATCATCCGCCTGTGCGCCAACAGTGGCTTTCAGCTTCACCTGATCCAGCCGCTTGGCTTCGCCTGGGATGACAAGCGCTTACGCCGCGCCGGGCTGGATTACCATGAATTTACGGCCATCAGATTTCATGCGGATTATGCGGCGTTTCTCGCCTCAGAGGCACCAGAGCGTCTGTTTGCGCTGACGACCAAAGGCACGCCTGCACACAGTGCTGTGACGTATCAGGCGGGCGATTATCTGCTGTTCGGACCGGAGAGCCGTGGGCTGCCGGCTGAGATCCTGGCGGCGTTACCGGCGCAGCAGAAAATCCGTATCCCGATGCGGGCAGAAAGCCGCAGCATGAACCTGTCGAACGCCGTTTCGGTAGTGGTGTATGAAGCGTGGCGCCAGCTGGATTATGCCGGCGCGCTGATTAAGGACTAGATGCCGTCGCCGAACTGAAAACCCGCCAGGCTGCCGTTGAAGTGCTGATCCATATCCATTGATGGCTTATCGCTGCCTGGCTTGCCGACGATACGGGCGGGTACGCCTGCTGCCGTGGTGTGCGGCGGCACAGGCTGCAACACCACTGAACCGGCACCGATTTTTGCCCCCCGGCCCACTTCAATGTTGCCGAGCACTTTCGCACCGGCTCCAATCATGACCCCTTCACGGATTTTAGGATGACGGTCGCCGCTGGTTTTACCGGTACCGCCCAGCGTCACCGACTGCAGGATAGAGACATCATTCTCAACCACGGCGGTTTCACCAATCACGATGCCTGTGGCGTGGTCGAGCATGATACCGTGACCGATGCTGGCAGCGGGGTGGATGTCGACTGCAAACGAGACGGAGATTTCATTCTGCAGATAAACCGCCAGCGCACGACGGCCCTCATTCCACAACCAGTGGCCGATGCGGTACGCCTGCAGGGCGTGAAACCCTTTAAGGTAGAGCAGTGGCGTAGAGTATTTATCGACTGCCGGGTCGCGCTGACGCACCGCCTGAATATCGTAAGCCGCTGACAGTATCATCGACGGATCTTCACGGTAGGCTTCTTCGACGATTTCACGGATGGCGATGGCGGGCATAATCGGATTTGCCAGCTTGTTAGCCAGCATATAACTCAGAGCGCTACCGAGATTTTCATGCTTAAGCAATGTCGCGTGAAAGAAGCTGGCCAGCATCGGCTCACAATCAGCCAGGGCTCGCGCTTCTGCTTTGATATTATTCCAGACCAGTTCTAACTCATCAGACGACATTGCTGCTTTCTCCCGATAAAAAAAGCGCCTGAATGGGCGCTGCAGGTGATGATGCTACGCGTCCTGCGTTAGCCAGTGCTGTTTTCGTCCTTCCTTGTTCGTCCCAGCAGGCTCAATGCTGCATCTCTCGCCGGTTTTTCGCAATACAGCACCTGATAAATCTGCTCGGTAATCGGCATTTCCACACCGAATCTTGAAGCCAACGCTTTGACTTCTTTGGTGTTTCTGTAGCCCTCTACAACTTGTCCGATAATGCGTTGTGCGCTATCTACATCTTCGCCCTGGCCCAGCATCATGCCAAACCGGCGGTTGCGCGACTGATTGTCCGTGCAGGTCAGGACCAGATCGCCCAGGCCCGCCATCCCCATAAAGGTGGTAGGATCGGCGCCCAGTGCAGCACCGAGCCGGCTCATCTCAGCCAGACCGCGGGTGATCAGTGCGGTTCGCGCGTTGGCGCCGAATCCGATACCGTCAGAGATCCCGGCTCCGATAGCAATCACGTTTTTCACCGCACCGCCCAGCTGGACACCGACAAAATCGGGGTTGTTATAAACGCGGAAACTTTTACCGCAGTGCAGCTTCAGCTGCAGATCGTCAGCAAACTGCGCATCCGTGGCGGCCAGCGCGATAGCCGTTGGTAAGCCTGCGGCCAGCTCTTTGGCGAAGGTCGGCCCCGAGATCACGGCCAGCGGGATGGAGTCGCCCAGAATCTCACGCGCCACATCCTGCAGCAGGCGTCCGGTCTCTTTTTCCAGCCCTTTGGTCGCCCAGACAATCCGCGAGTCAGACCGCAGATGCGGCTTAATCTGTTGCAGTACGTCGCCAAAGACGTGGCTCGGCACCACGATCAATATGTCGCGGCTGGCTGCAATGGCTTTTTGCAGGTCGGGTTCAGGAGAGAGGTTATCGGGAAACGGAACGTCAGGAAGGAAAGCCGTGTTGCAGCGGTCGGTCTGAAGCTGCGCCAGATGCGCCGGGTTATGTCCCCACAACAGTACCGGATGGCCATTACGGGCCAGCGTAATCGCCAGAGCGGTGCCGTAGGAGCCGGCACCGATGACGCTAATCGAAGCGTGAGTGGTCATCAGGCATCCTGATGTTGTTGAGCACCTTCTTCACCCTGCTGCTGCTGCAGATAGTTCATGAACAGTGCATCAAAGTTGACCGGTGCCAGGTTCAGCTGCGGGAAGGTGCCACGTGATACCAGGCTGGTAATGCATTCACGGGCATACGGGAACAGGATGTTCGGGCAGTAAGCGCCCAGGCAATGTGCCATCTGCGTTCCTTCGATACCGCTGATGGTGAAGATACCGGCCTGCTGAACTTCACACAGGAAAGCGGTCTCTTCACCCACGTTGGCGGTTACAGTCACACGAAGTACCACTTCGTAAACATCGTCAGCCAGCTGAGAAGATGCAGTATCCAGATCCAGTTTGACGTCCGGTTCCCACTCTTTCTGGAAAACCTGCGGGGCATTAGGCGCTTCAAAAGAGATGTCTTTCGTGAAGACGCGCTGAATCTGGAATTGCATTTCGTTCGTGTTATGTTCTGACATGTGACCAAATCCTATGTATGAGATTGTCCGGCGTAAATTTACGCCTGCAGTAAGGGATCTAAACCTTCGCGATTATCGAGTGCGAATAAGTCATCGCAGCCGCCAATGTGCTGCGCATCAATAAAAATCTGAGGCACGGTGGTGCGGCCACTACGCTTGATCATCTCTTCGCGTTTCGCCATGTCTCCATCAATGGGGATCTCCTGGAACGACACGCCTTTTTGCGTTAACAGCGCTTTCGCCCGATGGCAGTAAGGACAGGTGGCCTTGGTGTACATTTCAACATTTGCCATGCTACGCACCTCTGTCAGGTTACAGGTTATTTACCGCGAACTAACGGCAGATTTTCGCCGCTCCAGCCGCTGATACCATCTTTCAGAACAAAGACCTGCGGGAAGCCAGCAGCACTCAGATGTGCAGCGGAATCAGCCGCGCTTTGTCCGGTTGCACATACCACAATTATGGGCTGCGCTTTGTGCTTTTCCAGTTCGTCTGCGTTGCCTTTTTTAATCTCAGCGGCTGCCACATTCAGCGCACCTGAAATATGCCCTCTGCGAAAATCGTCGCGCGAACGCACGTCGACAACCACCGCGTCCTCTTTGTTAATCAGGCGGGTCGCTTCACCGCGGCTGATCGTTTTTACCTTAGAGAACATTCCTTTAACGGTAGTCACAATCACCAGAATGAGTAAAACGACCCATGCGAGACTCAGGATGGGGTGATTGCTTGCAAACTGCATAATTTCTTGCATGAGGGGTAACGACTCCAGACCGGGCTAATAAGCTAAAACAAGGGTTCTGAGTATACCTGCGCCACTTCGCATGTACAGATGCTATGCGGCGAGAGTATCGATTTGTGCGCCATTTTCCAAAAAAAGTGGCTGAATAGCAAAAATGGCGTAAGGCTTAATCCATCTCATTGTGAAAGCGGACATAACTGGTAAAGCAAATGCCGGTGGGGAGCACTGGTAAGCGGCGATTCATCGTGGAATAATCATTGGCCTATGAAGGGAAAAACTACCGTTTTGTACACAAGGACCCGTTCCAGCGGCGAAAATCGGCCGTTGTTCACACCGTTGTCCACCCTCTCCCTCAGCCTGCTTTGCGCGGGAGCACTGTTGTTGCCAGCTGTGGCACAGAGTGCGGAAGACAGTAAATCTCAGCTGCAATCTATTCAGCAGAACATTGCTGAAAAAGAGAAAAGCGTTAAGGCGCAGAAAGTGCAGCGCAGCAAATTACTGGATCAGTTGCAGAGTCAGGAAAAAATCATCGCCCAGGCGAGCCGTCAGTTGCGCGAAACCCGCAACAGCCTCACCGCCCTGAATAACGATATTAAACAGCTCACCACCTCCATCGCCCGGCTTGAGAAGCAGCAAAGCCAGCAGGAAAGCCTGCTGTCGCAACAGCTTGATGCCGCATTTCGTCAGGGCCAGCACAACGGTATACAGCTGTTGATGGGCGGAGAAGAGAGCCAGCGCAGCGAGCGTATTCTGGCCTATTTTGGCTATCTGAACGCGGCGCGCCAGAAAAGTATCGCCTCACTGCAACAGACGCGTCAGGACCTGGATCAGCAACGCGCCACGCTGGAGCAGAAGCAACAGCAGCAGAAAGCACTATTAGCCCAGCAGCAGGGCCAGCAGCAGAAGCTGCAGCAGGCGAGCGACGCGCGCAGGAAAACCCTTACGTCGCTGGAAAGCGCGCTGGAAAAAGATCAGGCCGATCTGGTCGAGATGCGTCAGAACGAAAGCCGTCTGCAGGATAAGATCGCCCGGGCAGAACGGGAAGCGCGTGAGCGCGCGGCGCGCGAAGCTCGTGAGGCAGAAAAAGTGCGCCAGCGCCAGGCGCAGGCCAAAGCCAAAGGCTCCAGCTATCAGCCGACCCAGAGCGAACGCGAACTGGTTGCCCGTACCGGAGGACTCGGTCGCGCAGGCGGGCAGGCGTTGTGGCCGGTGCGCGGACGCATCGAACATCGCTTTGGTGAACAGCTGCAGGGTGAACTGCGCTGGAAAGGCCTGGTGATTGATGCGCGGGAAGGCACCGAGGTGAAAGCCATTGCCGACGGGCGGGTCCTGATGGCCGACTGGTTGCAGGGCTACGGTCTGGTCGTGGTGCTGGAGCACGGTAAAGGCGACATGAGCCTCTATGGCTATAACCAGAGTGCACTGGTGAGCGTGGGGACACAGGTGAAGGCAGGACAGCCTATCGCCCTGGTGGGCACCAGCGGGGGTCGCGGTACCCCGTCGCTCTATTTTGAAATCCGACGTCAGGGACAGGCCGTCAATCCACTCCCGTGGTTAGGAAAATAAGTTTTGCTGCAACGTCGAAAAATCTCCGTTTTGTTAAGCGCGCTGCTGTTCAGCTTCGCTGCCCAGGCAGGTAAACTGGCTATTGTTATCGACGATGTGGGTTACCGGCCTGCCGAAGAGAACAAAGTTCTGCAGATGCCCCAGGCGATTTCAGTGGCCGTATTGCCCAATGCGCCTCATGCACGGGAGATGGCGACTAAAGCCCATCAGGGTGGGCACGAAGTGCTGATCCATCTGCCGATGGCACCGCTCAGCAAACAGCCGCTGGAAAAAGATACGCTGACCCCGGAGATGAGCAGTGAAGAGGTCACCCGCATTATGCGCAATGCGGTCAACAACGTGCCTTACGCCGTGGGCCTGAACAACCACATGGGCAGCAGGATGACCTCAAGCCTTCCCGGTATGCAGAAGGTGATGCAGGCGCTGAATCACTATAACCTCTACTTCCTGGATAGCATGACCATCGCCAACAGTCAGGCGATTCCTGCCGCGCAGGGCACTCAGGTCAAAGTTCTGAAACGCCGGGTGTTCCTGGATGACAGTCAGGATATTAATGCTATCCGCCAGCAGTTCAGCCGGGCGGTGAAGCTGGCACAGCGCGACGGGTATGCCATTGCTATCGGTCATCCCCACCCCAACACCGTTCGGGTGCTGCAGCAGATGCTGCCCTCGCTGCCCGCAGACATTACGCTGGTTCGCCCCAGCCAGTTGCTGAACGAAACACGCCACAGCGGCTCACAGACGCCAGCGGTTCCGGCGAAACCGGCGAAGCCGCGCTTCCAGCCAGCAGAACTATGTAAAGTGAAACAGCCGCTGGCGCCGGTTCCGGCGACCCGGGCGTTAACGGTGGTAGGCGAAAGCGTGAGTCACAGCCCGCTGTTTAGCACCCTGAAAAGTCTGTTCTGAATTTGCCATGAATGCTAAGTGCTAAGCTTAAAGTTCAATTGCAGGTAAAAATTACTATAATCCCGGTCGGGCGATAACATGCGGTGCGGGAATAGTAAGACGGATGACGATTAATAAACAAAAAATCCTGCTGCTGGATAACGGCAGAGAGTGGGGAGGCGGCACCAACAGTATGCTGGAGCTGCTGAAACGTATCGATCGTCAGAAATTTGATATTACCTGCTGCTTCTATCACAACTACAGCCGTGGCAATGACGAAACCATTGAGGCCACGCTCAATGCGCTGGCCATTCCGGTCTTTTTCATCCCGCAGATCAGGCAGCCGCGCTGGGCAAAATTTGTCAAAGAAGCCGTGCGGGCGCTGCTGTTTTTTAATAAAAAGCTGAAGAAGCGGGCTATCGATGAGATCGATACACGCTGGCGCATCATGCCCAACGCCAGCAAAATTAACTCCCTGCTCCAGCTGGGAAAATTCGACACGCTCTACATGAATAACCAGCCCAGCACCAATGTGGAGGGCTATCTGGCCGCGCGCAGCCTGGATGTGGCGGTGGTGCAGCATTGCCGTATCGACCCGGTGCTGGAACCACGACTGGTCAGCATGGTGAACCAGGACTGCCAGGCGATTATTGCCGTGTCGCAGGGGGTAAATAAGACGCTGATCAGCCACGGTGTTGATGCGGAACGCTGTTTTACCGTTAACAATGCGATCGACATCCACCAGCCTTTACCTGACCGCCTCGACGTTCGCCAGCGTTTTAAACTCTCCCCGACCACCTTTGTGTTTGGCACCATCGGCTCACTGATATTACGTAAATCCAATCATCACATTCTGCAGGCGCTGGGCCGTTTCAAACGGGCTCATCCCGACGCAGACTGGCGGATGGTGATTGTCGGTGCCGGCCCGGAACTCCAGCACCTGCTGCAACTCGCAACGGCGGAGAATATCCAGCAGCATGTGGTCTTTACGGGCTTTCAGAACAATGCGCTGGATTACCTCACCGCCTTTGATACGTTTATTCTTGCCTCACGCAGTGAGGGCTTACCTCGGGTCGTGCTGGAGGCGATGCTGGTGAATACCGCCGTCATCGGTTCCCGTGTGGTCGGTACTGCCGAATTGATCAGTCATGACGAAACCGGGTTGCTGTTCGATTATGGCAACGTGGTGCAGCTGACCCAGCACTTAACCGCGCTGTGGCAGGATGCCGGCTTACGTCAGCGCCTGATCAATGCGGCAGCGAAACGCGTTCGTGAACAGTACGCCATTGAAACCTACATCAGCGGCGTTGAAAATATTCTGCAAAGTGTCGCTAATAAGAAACCTCATGCTTAATTTTTTAAATCCCCGTTATCGCCATATCCGGGCGAGCCATAACCTGCCTTATTCGCTAAAAGAAGTTCAGGGCTCGGTACCGGTTACCTCTGTTGTGATCCCCTGCACGGGCGCGGACTATATCGAAGAGGCGCTGCTCAGTGCCGATTTTGCGGCGCGCTTTGCCACGCAGGCAGAGGAGATTGTGATTGTCAGCGATCAGCCTGCCAACGCCTTTGGCAGCCTGCCCGCTAAAACCCGCGTGGCCACGCTGGATGTACCGCAGCGCGAAGAGCACTATCGCTACAAGCAGATCTATCGCAGTCGTTTAATCAAACTGCAGGCCCCGTTGCAGGCAAAAGGCGACGGCATTCTGATGATCGATTCCGACCTCAATCTGCTAAAGATGCCGGAGATCATGATGAAACCTGGCCATCTCTACTCCAGCTTTCGTCAGGGGAAAATGATTGCCAAGCTGGCTGATGCGCCGCAGGAGGCGATTCCTGCCTACTACCCGCACAGTATCCGGCCTTATCTGGTGGATCACGTTAACGGTGCCTATCTGGCGGCGACCCGTGAGGTCTGGCAGCGTATTTCACCGCTGTGGCTGACGCTGTTCAATGACACCTGGCATCTGATGAACGACAGTCAGCCGCCGACCGATCAGCTGCCGCTCGCGGTGCTGCTGGATATGCTGGACATTAAAACTGTCAATCTGGGCGAATGGGCTAACTGGCCGGTCTCCAAGAAAATCGGCGGTCAGTCTGCGGTGATCCCGGCGGAAGTGGTCGGCGCACACGGCGGCTTTCCGCTGTCGGAATGGCAAAAATATCTGGCCGATCCGCAACAGCCGCTCCACTTTAAAGGTCAGGATTACACGCGCAAGGTGCGCTATCTGACCGACGAAGAGAAGAAGCAACGCTGATTATCCGGCCGCTGCGGCGGCCGGTGTGTTAATCCCAACTCAGTATTACCTTTCCCGAGCGTCCTGAACGCATCTCATCAAAGCCCTGCTGGAAGTCGTCAATCCCATAGCGATGCGTAATGACCGGCGTTAAGTCGAGACCGGACTGGATCAGCGCCGCCATTTTGTACCAGGTTTCAAACATTTCCCGGCCATAAATGCCCTTGATAAAGAGTCCCTTGAAGATCACCTGATTCCAGTCGATAGCCATCTCACCCGGCGGAATACCCAGCAGGGCAATCCGCCCGCCGTGATTCATTACGTCGAGCAGCGCGCGAAACGCAGGAGGCGCACCGGACATCTCCAGTCCGACATCAAATCCTTCCGTCATCCCCAGCGAATGCATGACGTCGCGCAGATTTTCATGGGCCACATTGACCGCGCGGGTGACGCCCATTTTTCGCGCCAGCGCCAGTCGGTAGTCATTGATGTCGGTGATTACGATGTTACGCGCGCCGACATGGCGGCAGACCGCCGCGGCCATGATGCCGATAGGCCCCGCGCCGGAGATCAGCACATCCTCGCCAACCAGATCGAACGACAGCGCGGTATGCACGGCATTACCAAACGGGTCAAAGATCGCGGCCAGCTCATCGGAAATGTTGTCGGGAATTCTGAAGGCGTTAAAGGCCGGGATGACCAGATATTCCGCAAAGCAGCCCTGACGGTTAACCCCCACGCCCATGCTGTTCCGGCACAGATGCGTTCGCCCGGCGCGGCAGTTGCGGCAATGCCCGCAGGTGATATGCCCCTCTCCCGACACCCGATCGCCAGGCGTAAAGCCCTTTACCTCCTGGCCTATAGCCACCACTTCACCCACATATTCATGACCGACAATCATCGGCACCGGAATGGTTTTGCGCGACCAGTCATCCCAGTTGTAGATGTGGACATCGGTGCCGCAGATAGCGGTTTTACGGATTTTAATCAGCAGGTCATTGTGGCCCGGCTCAGGAACCGGCGCATCAGTCACCATCCAGATGCCCGCTTCCCTCTTCAGTTTGGCGAGTGCTTTCATAACGGACTCCTCAGGCGATGACGCCCAGCTGTTTGCCGATACGGGTAAAGGCGGCCACCGCACGTTCCAGCTGCTGCTGGGTATGTGCCGCAGAGATTTGCGTGCGAATACGAGCCTGCCCTTTTGGCACGACCGGATAGAAGAAGCCGGTAACGTAGATGCCTTCCTGTTGCAGCAGGTGGGCAAACTGCTGAGCGACGCTGGCCTCACCCAGCATCACCGGAATAATGGCGTGATCGGCCCCGGCCAGCGTAAAACCCGCTGCGGTCATCTGCTGCCGGAAGAAACGGGCGTTATCCCGGAGACGCTGACGCAGCCCATCGCCTTCGCTGAGCAGATCCAGCACCCGCAGCGAGGCGGCCACAATCGCCGGAGCCAGCGAGTTGGAGAAGAGATAGGGACGGGAACGCTGGCGCAGCCACTCCACCACTTCCGCTTTTGCTGCGGTGTAGCCACCGGAGGCGCCGCCCAGCGCTTTGCCCAGCGTGCCGGTAATGATGTCAACCCGGCCCATCACGTCACAATATTCGTGGGTGCCGCGTCCGCCATTTCCGACAACACCCACCGCGTGGGAATCATCCACCATCACCAGCGCAGAGAACTCTTCAGCCAGGTCGCAGATGGCGGGCAGATTGGCGATGACCCCATCCATGGAGAAGACGCCATCGGTGGCGATCAGGATATGGCGAGCGCCTTTATCGCGCGCCTGCTGCAGGCAATCCCGCAGCGCCGTCATGTCGTTGTTCGCGTAGCGGTAGCGCTGCGCTTTGCTGAGCCGGATGCCGTCGATGATTGAGGCGTGATTCAGCGCATCGGAAATAATGGCATCCTCTGCATCCAGCAGCGTTTCAAACAGGCCGCCGTTGGCGTCAAAGCAGGAGGAGTAGAGAATGGCATCTTCCATACCGAGAAATGCGGCCAGCCGCTTTTCCAGCTGCTTATGGCTGTCCTGCGTGCCACAGATAAAGCGCACCGACGCCATGCCAAAGCCGTGCGAATCCATCCCCGCCTTCGCGGCCTGAATCAGTGCCGGATGATTGGCCAGCCCCAGATAGTTGTTGGCGCAAAAGTTAATCACTGCCGGACCGTGACCTACCGCTATCTCTGTCTGCTGGGCAGAAGTGAGGATCCGCTCCTGTTTAAACAGCCCTTCCTGACGTGCATCATCCAGTTGCTGACGAAGTTGTTGATAAAATTGCGCAGGCATCATTGCTCTCCTCAGATGGCAAAAACCTGGCATATCTTACTGAACAGGGCGCTTATTAACGATAAAACGCCCAACAGAATGTCATTTTTGCAGCATAGTTCACGCCTCGAGGTGGCAGCCCTGTGGCGTTACAGAGTCATCTGGCTGTCTGCACCCTGATGAAATGTTATGATGTGAGGTATTCGTGTGTGAAACCTCCTGTTTCACCCCACAACATTGAAGGTAACAACATGATTATCGTAACTGGCGGCGCAGGAATGATTGGCAGCAACATCGTCAAAGCGCTGAACGATCGCGGTCACACCGACATTCTGGTGGTGGATAATCTGAAGGATGGCACTAAGTTTGCCAATTTAGTCGACCTGGATATCGTCGATTACATGGACAAAGAAGAGTTTCTGATGAGCGTGATCGCGGGCGACGATTTAGGCCCGATTGAAGCGGTATTCCATCAGGGTGCCTGCTCCTCCACGACCGAGTGGGATGGCAAATACATGATGGAGAACAACTATCAGTATTCCAAAGAGCTGCTGCACTACTGCCTGGAGCGCGAGATCCCGTTCCTTTACGCCTCTTCTGCAGCGACCTACGGCGGCCGCAATGAAAACTTCATCGAAGAGCGTCAGTATGAGCAGCCGCTGAATGTGTATGGCTACTCCAAAATGCTGTTTGACCACTACGTTCGTCAGATGCTGCCGGAAGCGAACTCGCCGGTGTGTGGCTTCCGCTACTTCAACGTCTATGGGCCGCGTGAAGGCCACAAAGGCAGCATGGCAAGCGTGGCGTTTCATCTGAACACCCAGATCAGCAACGATGAAAATCCAAAACTGTTTGAAGGCAGTGACGGCTTCAAACGCGATTTCATCCACGTTGATGATGTGGCAGCCGTAAACCTGTGGTGCTGGGAAAACGGCGTCTCCGGGATCTACAACTGTGGCACAGGCCGCGCCGAATCGTTCCAGGAAGTGGCCGACGCCGTGCTGAAGTTTCATCAGAAAGGGCAGATTGAGTACATCCCGTTCCCGGAAAAACTCAAAGGCCGTTATCAGGCTTACACCCAGGCCGATCTCACGAAGCTGCGTGCCGCGGGCTATGACAAGCCGTTTAAAACGGTGGCGCAGGGCGTCGCTGACTATATGGTCTGGCTGAATCGCAACGCATAAAGGAAGCTGCTCCGGCGATGAAAATTCTGGTAATCGGCCCGTCGTGGGTCGGCGATATGATGATGTCGCAAAGTCTCTATCGCACCCTCAAGGCCGAACATCCCGATGCGGTGATAGACGTGATGGCACCGGCATGGTGCCGTCCCCTGCTGTCACGCATGCCGGAGGTCAGTCAGGCGCTGGCCATGCCCCTGGGCCATGGCGCGCTGGAACTCGGCGAGCGTCGCCGGCTGGGCAAGGCACTGCGCGACAGCCATTATGACCGGGCCTACGTGCTGCCTAACTCCTTTAAGTCGGCGCTGGTTCCCTTCTTTGCCGGCATACCACGTCGCGTCGGCTGGCGGGGGGAGATGCGCTATGGCCTGCTGAACGATCTGCGGGTGCTGGATAAAGCCGCGTTCCCGCTGATGGTTGAGCGCTACGTGGCGCTGGGCTACGACACGCCTGTCGCCTCGGCGGCGCAGCTGCCGCAGCCGCTCCTGTGGCCAAAGTTGCAGGTTGAAGAGCGGGAGATGCGGGAAACGGCCGCACAGTTTCAGCTCACCGCAACGCGTCCGATCATCGGTTTTTGTCCGGGCGCGGAATTTGGCCCGGCCAAACGCTGGCCGCACTATCACTACGCCGCCCTGGCCCGCCAGCTGATCGCCGAAGGCTTTCAGATCCTGCTTTTTGGCTCCGCCAAAGATCGCCCGACCGGTGAAGAGATCATCGCGGCACTGCCGGAAGAGAGTCGCAGTCACTGCCGCAATCTGGCGGGTGAAACCCAGCTGGAGCAGGCGGTCATCCTGCTGGCGCAATGCCGCGCCGTGGTCAGTAACGACTCCGGCCTGATGCACATCGCCGCCGCGCTGGATCGTCCGCTGGTGGCACTCTATGGACCCAGCAGCCCTGACTTTACGCCACCGCTGGCCCGCCAGGCGCGCATTATTCGCCTGATTAGCGGCTATCACAAAGTACGTAATGGCGATGCCGAACAGGGGTATCACCAGAGCCTGATTGATATTCAGCCTGAGCGCGTTCTTCAGACGCTGAATGAACTCCTTGCGCCGCAGGAGGTGCCATGCACGTCCTGATTGTTAAAACGTCCTCAATGGGGGATGTGCTGCATTCGCTGCCGGCTCTGACCGATGCCATGCATGCCATTCCTGGCATCCGTTTTAACTGGGTAGTGGAAGAGAATTTCGCCCAGATCCCTGGCTGGCACCCTGCCGTGGACCAGGTGTTGCCGGTCGCGATTCGCCGCTGGCGCAAACACTGGTTTGGCAGTCAGCAGCGTGAAGAGCGCGTGCAGTTTAAGCGCGCGTTACAGTCGCGCGAGTACGATATCGTGATTGATGCCCAGGGGCTGATCAAAAGCGCCGCGCTGGTGACCCGTTTATCCAAAGGGGTAAAGCACGGGCAGGATAGCCGCAGCGCGCGTGAACCTTTTGCCAGCTGGTGGTTTGACGTCCGCCATGAGATCAGCAAACGCCAGCACGCCGTTGAGCGGACGCGCGAGCTGTTCGCCAAAAGCCTGGGCTATGAAAAGCCGCAAACGCAGGGTGACTACGCGATTGCCGGGCATTTCCTGCATCATCTGCCCGCGGATGCGCATCACTATCTGGTCTTTCTGCATGCCACAACGCGTGACAACAAGCACTGGCCGGAATCCCACTGGCGACAGCTGATTGAGCAGATGCAGCCCAGCGGATTGCGGGTGAAGCTGCCCTGGGGGGCCGAACATGAGCATCAGCGTGCGCTGCGCCTGGCTGAAGGTTTTGAGCATGTCGAGGTGCTGCCTAAGCTGACGCTGGAAGCGATCGCCCGACAGCTGGCAGGTGCGCGGGCGGTGGTCTCTGTGGATACCGGTTTAAGCCATCTGACCGCCGCACTGGATCGTCCTAATCTCACGCTGTATGGCCCGACCGATCCGGGTCTGATTGGCGGCTACGGGCAGAACCAACAGGCGCTGAGCGCCCCGAATCACAATCTGGCGGAGCTGACGGCTGACGCCGTGGCAGAGAAACTGCAGGCCGTTATCGGGAAAAATGCGCCATGAACTATGTGCTGATCTATCTGCTGCTGCTGCCTTTCCGCACCCTGATGCGGATCTTTTACCGGCCCACCGGCCGCAGTCTGGTGATTCAGACGGCGAAGATCGGGGATTTTATTAACATCACCCCGATGCTGCGCGCCCTGGGTCAGTCTGAACTGCTGATCAGCAAATCGGTAGAGCCGCTGGCGCGTCACGATGACACGGTCAGCCGCTATTTTCTGATTGAAGAGGCGAAGCGCAGCTTTTTTGCCAAACTCAGACTCGCCTTCACGCTGATGAACCGTTATGACCATGTTTATCTGGTTCAGCCCAACAGCGTTAATCTCTTTTTCGCGGCGCTGTGCAATGCACCGAACAAACAGTTTCTGCGCACCTATGTGCGTAAATCCTATCATGCGATCTTCTATCGCAGCGCCAGTGGCATCGTCGACCACGCGAAAACGGATTTGACGCTCGACAGCTATCTGAAGCTGATTAATCGGGACTACCGCTACACCGATTTTCCCAAGCACGCCACGTCACCGCTCTGGCAGCCGCCTGCGCCTCCTGCCGCGCTGCTGCATCCGCGCAGCGGGATTAAAATCGGCATCAGCATTTCTGCCGGGAATCGGGCCAAAACCATTCCTGCCGCCATCTGGCAGCAGCTGATGGCGTCGCTGGCTGAACTGCCCTGCACCTTTTATGTCTTTGGTCCACCAGCCGAGCAGCCGTGGCTGGATGAATTACTGAGCCTGACCGGCCCGCAGGAGAATATTGTCAGCCTGATTGGCGCGCTGAAGCTGGAAGAGGTGCCATGGGCCATCTCGCAGATGGATTTTTATATTTCATCGGATTCCGGTAATGCTTATATTGCTGACGCCCGACAGATACCGGTCATTATGCTCTATGGCCCCTGTGAGATCAGGGAACAGCGCCCGGTTAATAATGTCCTGTTTATCGGACCAGACAATATCGCCGCATCGACCTTTGTTTTTGCCACGCGATTTAAGTTTGATCAGCCCGCTGAAAAATTATTCGGGCTGGATGCCGACAAACTGACTAGAATACAAACGTTTATTACTCATAATCTGGAATAGTGAAGCGTAATGGCAATTACCCCTCTTGCTGATGCCGTTCAGCAAAGTCAGCTGCTGGTCAACACGCTTGCGGATGCGGATGATAATCCGGTTCACGTTGCGTTTGGCATCAACCACGCTTACGCGCGTGGTCTGGGTATTACGTTGTTTTCACTTCTCAGCCATCACCCCGACACCGCTTTCCACGCCCATATTTTCTCTGACTCGCTGCAGGAAGAGGATGTGGAAAAGCTGCGCTCAATGGCGTCGGGCCATCGTCTGGCCATCACCCTGCATATTTTTAACAGTGCCTGGGTCGATCAGTTGCCGGCGGTCGGGCGCTATCCCAAAAGTATCCATTACCGCTTTCTGATCCCTGAAACGGTGGCGCGCTACAGCGACCGGGTAATCTACATCGATGCGGACACGCTGGTCGTCGGCGATTACTCCCCCCTGTTCACGCTGGATATCACGGACTACACGCTGGCAGCCTGCAACGACACCCCGCGTGCGCGTCATAACCAGTGCGCGCGACTCGGGCTGCAGCACCATGACTATTTCAACTCCGGCTTTATGCTGATCAATATTCCACGTTGGCTCGCCAGGCAGACTACCGCGCGGATTACTGAGGTTCTGGTGACCCGGGGCGCAGCGTTCGGTTTTCCCGACCAGGATGCGCTGAATATTGTGCTGGAGGATGAGGTGCTGATCCTGCCGGATCGCTACAACCACATCTACGACATCATCGCGAACAAGGTCTGGGACCACTCCCGCGTGCCCGCTGACACCGTGATGATTCACTACACAGGTAAGTGTAAGCCCTGGCATGCCTGGGCCGGCAGCGACCTGTCCCTGCTCTACTACAGCTATTACCAGCGCTCGCCCTGGGCTTCTCAGCCGCTTGATTTACCCAGACATTATAAAGAGATGAAGCGCTTTGCCCGTATCAAGTGGCATCAGAAGCAGTATGCAGAAAGCGTGAGCTGGATGATGCATTACGTCAGGCTCAAATTTTTTTAGTCAGCGCTCTCCACCTGTCAAACCGATGCGAGCGCGGTGACTGCCGCGCCGCCCTCTCCGCCAGTACCTCCGCCGTTGTCTGCCAGATCCTTTTGAAAATGCTGCTGATAAACCCCAGGCACACTATGCTGTTTACCGGCGCGGCCGCGTTGCGTAAAAAAGAGGCAGATAGTGCATTATTACGCGCGCGCGTGGTTTTTCGTGAAGCAGAGAGGCGACACCGTTTTATAATCGTGGATTAATGTATGCCATTCTGCTGATTTGGAAATGATTTATGACGAGGCAACGCCCTTTGACAGTGAACAGAATGCTGGTGCAGATATTGTCATGAGTACTTCTCCTCTGCTGAGTATCATTACCCCGATGTACAATGCGGGCAGCATGTTTGATGAGTTCATGCAGGCACTGCTGGCGCAGACGCTGACCTCGCTGGAGATCATCATCGTCGATGATGGTTCTACTGACGGCTCAGGCGAGCGCGCTGACCACTATGCAGAACATCACTCCCACATTCGCGTGATTCATCAGGAAAATGGCGGCGTGTCGCGTGCCCGTAACGCCGGGCTGGCGATAGCGCGCGGCAAATATGTCACCTTTCCGGATGCGGATGACACCATGCAGCCCGGGATGTACCAGACGCTGGTGACGCTGGCGGAAACGGACAATCTGGATGCGGCACAGTGCAACGCCGAATGGTTTTTCAAACACAGCCAGCGGGTAAAACCCCTGATACCGCTGGACCGCCTGCGCAGCACGCCGGTGCTGAGCGGCGCTGACTGGCTCAATACCGCGCTGAAAACCCGCCGCTATATGCATGTGGTCTGGCTGGGCATCTACCGCCGGTCGCTAATCGAGCAGCATCAGTTGCAGTTCGAGCCGGGCCTGCATCATCAGGATATTCCCTGGACCACCGAGTTTATGCTGCTGGCAAAACGCGTGCGTTACACCGATGCGGTGCTCTACCGCTACTATATGCATGACGCGTCGATCAGTAACCGCAAACGCACCGGCGAGCGCAACGTCGAATATCAGCGCCACTACCTGAAGATTGCGCGGCTGCTGGAAGAGATTAATATCCGCTATCGTGACCACGTGCGGATCTACCCGTCGTTTCACGCTCAGGTGACGCATGAAGCGCTCAGTGTCTGCCATAGCGTGAGACGTGAGCCTGATGCCCGCGCACGCCAGGCGATCATCGCCGATCTGTTCGCAACCCGGACACACCGGCGCATGTTACGCAACGCCCGCGGCATTAAGCAGTGGTATCAGTTGCTGCTGTGGCTGGGACGGCTCTATCGCTGGCGCGATAAATAACCCCTGAGGCTGGCTTTATCCTAAAAAGCGTTTGCCCTACAATCGGTTCACTGAAATCTGAGAACCTTTGTTTATGGCCAGCCTGACTCCAGCAAACATCTCTCCAAAACGTATTTTACTGATTAAGCTGCGCCACCACGGCGACATGCTGCTCACCACGCCCGCCATCAATGCGCTGCATGCGCGTTATCCGCAGGCCAATATCGACGTGTTGCTCTATCAGGAGACACGCCCGATGCTGGAAGCGCATCCGGCTATCCGCCATCTGCACGTCATCGACCGGAAATGGAAGCAGGAGGGCACCTGGCGCAAGCTGGGCCATGAACGGGCATTAATCCGTGCCGTCCGTGACGCCCATTATGACCTGGTGATTAATCTGGCAGACCAGTGGCGTGCGGCGCTGATCACCCGGCTCTCCGCTGCGCCGGTGCGCATTGGTTTCGCCTTTAAAAAACGCGATAACGTCCTGTGGCGCTGGTGTCACAACCGGCTGGTCCCGACGCATAATCACAGCAGACTGCATACCGTTGAGCAGAACATGTCCGCCCTGGCCCCGCTCGGTATCAGCAGCGACAATGCGCGCGTTTCGATGCACTACAGTGACGCTGACCAGCAGATCGTGCTGACCCGCCTGTCAGAACATCAGGTGACCACCCCCTATATCGTGGTTCAGCCTACCTCACGCTGGGGCTTTAAATGCTGGGAAGAGGAGAGCGTGGCCGCCACGGTCGATGAGCTGGCACGGGCTGGACGGAAGGTGGTGCTGACCGCCGGGCCGGACAAACAGGAGCTGGCGATGATCAACCGCATCCGCGCGCTGTGCGCCTCGCCGGATGTCGTGTCGCTGGCGGGTCAGTTTACGCTGCCGCAGCTGGCGGCGCTTATCGATCACGCCACGCTGTTTATCGGGGTCGATTCCGCGCCGATGCACATGGCGGCGGCGCTGGAAACGCCCTGTATCGCCCTGTTTGGCCCGACCAAGCTGCAGCACTGGCGGCCATGGGGAAACAACAACCATGTCATCTGGGCGGGGGATTATGGCCCACTGCCCTCACCTGATTCTATCGACACCCGAACGGATCAGCGTTATCTGTCAGCCATTCCGGTGAAGGATGTGGTCGCGGCGGCGAGGAGCTTCCTGAATGAGTAAGTTAAGGCTGGCGATTGTCCGGCAGAAATACCGGCCGGATGGCGGTGCTGAGCGTTTTATCTCCCGTGCGCTGGAAGCCCTGGGCAGCGAACAGCTCGATCTCAACATCATTACCCGCAGCTGGCAGGGCACGCCCAATCCGGACTGGCATCTCCATATCTGTAATCCTGCAAAGCTGGGCAGGGTTTCCCGCGAGCGCGGCTTTGCCCGTGCCGCACGCGCCTGCTGGGAGCGTGAAAAGTTCGATATTGTGCAGAGTCATGAACGTATCGCTGGCTGTGACATCTTTCGCGCGGGTGATGGCGTGCATCGCGTCTGGCTGGAGCAGCGCGCCCGCATCGTCTCACCGTGGCAACGACTGAGCGCAACCCTCAGTCCCTATCATCGCTACGTTCTGCAGGCGGAAGCGGAGATGTTTAATTCGCCGACGCTGAAAGCGGTGATCTGCAATTCTGAGATGGTTAAGCGCGATATCCTGCGCTGTTTCTCACTCGACGCCAGAAAAATTCACGTCATCCATAACGCTATCGATGCCCGTCGTTTTCAGCCCGCCACGGAAGCGACCCGCCATGCGACCCGCCAGCAGCTGGGGCTGCCGGATGCGGCCACCGTACTGATTTACGTCGGTTCCGGCTTTGAGCGCAAAGGGCTGAAAGCGGCGATTCAGGCGCTGGCCGCCAGTGACCGCTACCTGATTGTGGTGGGTCAGGATAAACAGCTGCAGCGTTATCAGCAGCTGGCTAACCAGCTGAACTGCCTGGATCGCCTGCGCTTTGTTGGCGTACAGCAGGATGTGCAGCCGTTTTATCACGCGGCGGACGGCCTGCTGCTGCCCACACTCTACGATCCTTTTCCTAACGTGGTGCTGGAGGCGATGGCCTGCGGCCTGCCGGTTATTACCAGCACCGGCTGCGGGGGGGCTGAGTTTATTACCGCCGGTCAGGAGGGCTTCGTCTGTGATGCGCTGGATATCAACGGATTAAATCAGGCTGTTTGCGCCATTCCGCCGCTGACGGAAGATTCACGCATGGGTGATGCGGCCCGGCGTAAAGTTGAACCCTATGGCCCGCAACGGCTGGCACAGGCGCTGACTTCGCTTTATCAACAGGTATTGAGTACCAACTGACAATCCGGGATGAGTGCATGCGGGGTTTCTGATAACATGCCGCCATCTGATTTTAACCTGTTTTTAGACGCGAACCTGCTGTAACGGTAACTATGACGACCATTTACACCGCATTGCTCTACTTTATTCAGCCACTGATTTGGCTGCGCCTGTGGCTGCGCGGTCGTAAAGCGCCGGCGTATCGCAAACGCTGGGCGGAGCGCTATGGCTATTGCGTCGGCAAAGTGAAGCCCGACGGCATTGTGCTGCATTCGGTTTCCGTGGGGGAAACCCTGGCCGCAGTGCCGCTGGTGCGCGCGCTGCGTCATCGTTACCCGACCCTGCCGATTACCGTCACGACCATGACGCCAACCGGCTCTGAGCGTGCGCAGTCAGCCTTTGGCAAAGATGTGCACCATGTCTATCTGCCTTACGATCTGCCCGGATCGATTAATCGTTTTCTGGACACGGTCAACCCCCGGCTGGTGATCATCATGGAAACCGAGCTGTGGCCGAACATCATCCGCATTCTGCATCAGCGTAACATTCCGCTGGTGATCGCTAACGCGCGCCTCTCAGCCCGATCCGCCAAAGGCTATCGCAAGCTGGGTAAATTCATGCGCAGGCTGTTGCAGAGCATCACGCTGATAGCAGCGCAGAACAGTGAAGATGGCGACCGCTTCCTGGAGCTGGGCCTGAAACGCTCTCAGCTGGCGATCACCGGCAGCCTGAAGTTTGATATTTCTGTCACGCCAGAACTGGCCGCCAGAGCCGTCACGCTGCGTCGCCAGTGGGCGCCACGCCGTCCGGTCTGGATTGCCACCAGCACCCACGAAGGCGAAGAGGCCATTGTGCTGGATGCCCACCGCCGCCTGCTGCAGACGTTCCCTGATCTGCTGCTGATTCTGGTTCCGCGTCATCCTGAACGCTTTAACGATGCGCGTGAACTGACCCAGTCGCGCGGCTTCAGCTTTATTCTGCGCAGCAGCGGCGAGATCCCCTCGGGCTCCACCCAGGTGGTCATCGGCGACTCGATGGGCGAACTGATGCTGCTTTACGGCATTGCCGATCTGGCGTTTGTCGGCGGCAGCCTGGTGGAGCGCGGCGGACACAATCCACTGGAGCCTGCAGCGCACGCGATTCCGGTTCTGATGGGGCCACATATCTGGAACTTCAAAGATATCTGCGGCAAATTGCAGGAAGGCCAGGGACTGATTACCGTCACCGACGTGTTCTCGCTGGAAAAAGAGGTCACCAACCTGTTGCAGGATGATGACTATCGTCGTTATTACGGCCGTCATGCCGTGGACGTGCTGCACCAGAACCAGGGTGCCTTACAGCGTCTGCTCCAGTTACTTGAACCGCATTTACCTCCACGGGCTCACTGATGTCAGCACGCCAGCGTCTTTCAGTCGTTATGATCGCCAAAAATGAAGCGGAATTGCTGCCAGACTGTCTGGCTTCAGTCAGCTGGGCGGATGAGATTATCGTGCTGGATTCAGGCAGTCACGATAACAGTGCCGATATCGCCACGCAAGCTGGCGCGAAGGTCTACCACAGCGATGACTGGCAGGGGTATGGCATCCAGCGCCAGCGCGCGCAACACTATGCCACCGGCGATATGATTCTGATGATTGATGCCGATGAGCGCGTCACACCGGAACTGCGCGCGGCGATTGAGCAGGTGCTTATCGCGCCGCCGGGCCGCACGATTTACAGCCTGGGCCGCAGCAATCTGTTTCTAGGGCGCTTTATGCGCCACAGCGGCTGGTACCCTGACCGCGTGCTGCGGCTCTATCCGCGCACCTTCCGCTACAATGATAATCTGGTGCATGAATCGCTGCAGCGTGACGGCGCACCGGTGGTGGCGTTACCCGGCGATTTACAGCATCTGACCTGCCGCGATCTGATCGCTTTTCAGCGTAAGCAACTGGCCTATGCCGAAGCCTGGGCCACGGAACGCCACCAGCGTGGTAAGCGTTGCGGTCTGTTCTCGCTGTTCGGTCATACCCTGGGCGCGTTTGTGAAAACGCTGCTGCTGCGCGCCGGTTTTCTCGACGGAAAGCAGGGCTGGATACTGGCGGTGGTCAACGCACAATATACCTTTAACAAATATGCCGCCCTCTGGGCGCTGAATCAGGCTGCGAAAAAAGGGCAGGTATGAGCACGAAAGCCATCTATCCCGGAACATTTGATCCTGTCACGCTTGGGCATCTCGACATCGTGACGCGGGCCGCGCAGATGTTTGATCAGGTTATTCTGGCCGTTGCCGCCAGCCCCAGCAAAAAGCCGCTGTTCAGTCTGGAGGAGCGCGTGGCGCTGGCGAGTGAAATGGTGGCCCATCTGCCCAACGTTAAGGTGGTAGGATTCAGCGACCTGATGGCCAATTTTGCGCGAGACCAGCAGGCGAATGTGCTGGTGCGCGGATTGCGTGCGGTGTCAGACTTTGAGTATGAAATGCAGCTGGCGCAGATGAATCGTCACCTGCTGCCGACGCTGGAGAGCGTTTTCCTGATGCCGTCTGAGGGCTTCTCGTTTATCTCCTCTTCGCTGGTCAAAGAGGTGGCGCGTCACGGTGGTGATGTCTCCGCCTTCCTGTCCGCGCCCGTCCATCAGGCATTGCTGGCTAAGCTGACTTAGTGCTGGCAGCGGGGGCACCAGTAGGTGCTGCGTTGCCCATGCCTGCCGCTGATAATGGGTGTTCCACAGGCCCGGCAGGGCTCACCTGCCCGGCCATAGACCTGCAGCTGCTGCGCAAAATAGCCCGGTTTACCGTCGCTCTGTAAGAAATCCCGCAGCGTGGTTCCGCCCTGCTCAATGGAACGTAACAGCACCGCTTTGATGGTGTTGACCAGCAGCTCTGCTTCCGCCTGCGACAGACTGCCGGCGGCACGATCGGGCAGGATCCCGGCGGTAAACAGTGACTCGCTGGCGTAGATGTTGCCCACCCCCACCACGACTTTGTTATCCATCAGCCACTGCTTAATCACCGTTCGCTTGCCGCGTGACTTCTCAAACAGGTAAGCCGCGTCAAACTGGTCGCTCAGTGGCTCCGGTCCCAGATGCGCCAGCACGCTGCTGCCTGCCAGTTCGCTGCTCCAGAGCCAGGCACCAAAACGCCGTGGATCGGTGTAGCGCAGCACTTTGCCGTTGCTCATCACCAAATCAACATGGTCATGCTTCTCCGCAGGCCGCTCTTCCGGCAGCACGCGCAGGCTGCCGGACATACCCAGGTGGATAATGATCCAGCCATGCGGCAGCTCCAGCAGCAGATATTTCGCCCGGCGCTGCACGCTGAGCACCGGCTGATCGCTTAGCGCATGGATCTCCTGTGAAACAGGCCAGCGCAGACGGGAATTACGCACCACGGCGTGAAGGATGGTTTCACCCACCAAATGCGGCTCGATACCGCGCCGGCTGGTTTCAACCTCTGGCAACTCTGGCATACCCTCTCCTCAGCGTTTTACACAAACAAAAAACCCGGCCGGAGCCGGGTTTTTAGCAGAACACTAAAATTACTTAATTTTAGCTTCTTTGTAGATCACATGCTGACGTACAACCGGATCGAACTTTTTCAGTTCCAGCTTCTCTGGTTTAGTACGTTTGTTCTTCGTGGTGGTATAGAAGTGACCTGTACCAGCAGAGGAAACCAGCTTGATCTTCTCACGAATACCTTTAGCCATGATTCAGTTCCTTAGTACTCTTAGTACTTCTCACCACGGGCACGCATGTCGGCTAACACCGTATCAATGCCCTTTTTATCAATAATACGCATACCTTTTACAGATACACGCAGAGTAACGAAGCGCTTCTCGCTCTCAACCCAAAAACGGTGTGAGTGCAGGTTCGGAAGGAAACGGCGTTTCGTCGCGTTCATTGCGTGGGAACGGTTGTTACCGGTCACCGGACGCTTTCCAGTTACCTGGCAGACTCGTGACATGTCTATTCTCCAAAAATCAAATCAGCTCGAGCTTTAAAAATTAGGTTTTGGCCGCCTCGTCAGGCTTGCAGCCCGCCAGGCGAGTTCCATGGAACCCGCTAAGCTGGCCTAACCGCCAAACCCGAGATTCTCAAAGGTGGCGTAGTATACGCCGCTCAGCCCAAGTGCTCAAGTCCCGAACAGATAAAGATCCCGAATGATCGGGCAAAAAGCCGCCACCTGGCGCGAATTTTCCCGCTATCAGAGCCATCCCCGCTCAGCAAAGGAGACATATTCGCCATGACCTATCACCAGATGATCGAGCAGGCGGATGTCGAGAAGCTGACAGGCTTCGCTGACTTTATGGGTCACCTGGCGGTCAGCCCGGCTCGGTTCCGCCATGCCCGACGGATGGTTATGCGCCAGAATCAGCGCGGCGGCGTTGAGCTTCAGCGCCTCCCGGACGATCTCGCGTGGGTGCACTTCCACACTGTTAATCGACCCCGAGAACATTTTTTGTGCCCGCAGCACCCGGTGCTGATTATCCAGAAAGAGGGCCATAAAGATCTCGCGCTCCTGATGGGCTAATAAACTTTGCAGATACTGGCGGGTGATCTGGGGATTTTCCATGACGCTTTCGCGCGCCAGCTTGCTGGCGAAGAAACGCTTCGCCAGTTCGGCAATCGCGTGCAGCTGGGCCAGTTTGGCATCACCAACGCCTTTTATGTTACTGAAAGCCGCCTTGCCCGATGTCATCAGCTGATAAAGCGAGCCAAACTCCTGCAGCATCTGTCCGGCCAGCTCAATGACGTTCTGCCCCGGCGAGCCGGTGCGGAGAAAAATGGCCAGCAGTTCGGTATCGCTGAGGGCATGCGCGCCCAGCTTCTGCAGTTTTTCCCGTGGTCCACTGTTTTTCATGTCTGCTCTCCCTGAGATCAACCCCAGCATGACCCAGCCATGCCCGGGGTGCCATCAGCGCAGCCACAATCTTCGAGGCGGCTCGCAAACGCAGTCCGTGAAAAGGCGCATCCGCACTTTTGTGATAAAGTCCGTGCATTCGCCGCCCCGTGCGGCAGAGAGCTTAGTGAGGCCAACATCATGATGGGATTAGCCGGCAAAAAAATTCTTCTTGGCGTAAGCGGCGGCATTGCTGCTTATAAAACTCCGGAGCTGGTGCGCCGCCTGCGCGATCGCGGTGCCGATGTCCGCGTCATGATGACGCAGGGCGCGAAGGCGTTTATTACGCCGCTCAGCCTGCAGGCCGTCTCCGGCTATCCGGTGTTTGACGATCTGCTCGACCCGGCGGCGGAAGCCGCGATGGGTCACATTGAGCTGGCAAAGTGGGCCGACCTGATTGTACTGGCACCGGCGACGGCTGATCTGATAGCCCGTATTACCGCCGGTATGGCAAACGATCTGGTGACCACCGCCGTGTTAGCGACCGCCTCGCCCGTGGCCGTGGTACCCGCCATGAATCAGCAGATGTATCGCGCGGCGGTGACGCAGCACAACCTGGAGCAGTTACAGGCGCGTGGCGTGCTGATCTGGGGGCCGGACAGCGGCAGCCAGGCCTGCGGCGATGTCGGCCCCGGCCGGATGCTCGATCCGCTGGCGATTGTGGACCATGCGGTCACGTGGGCCACCCCCGTCAACGATCTGCAACATCTCAACATTATGATTACCGCCGGTCCGACCCGTGAGGCGCTCGACCCGGTGCGCTACATCACCAACCACAGCTCCGGAAAAATGGGGTTTGCGATTGCCGCCGCCGCCGCCCGACGCGGCGCAACGGTTACGCTGGTCAGCGGCCCGGTCACGTTGTCAGCCCCTGCCGGCGTGCGGCGCATTGATGTCACCAGCGCGCTGGAGATGCAGGCTGCCGTGATGGGTGAGATAGATAAACAACATATTTTCATTGCAAGCGCAGCCGTGGCAGACTACCGGGCAGCCGATATTGCGGCCGATAAAATCAAGAAACAGGGCGGCGATGATACCGTCACGCTGAACCTGATAAAGAATCCCGACATTGTTGCCGGCGTCGCCGCACTTCAGGAAAACCGGCCATTCGTCGTTGGATTTGCTGCTGAAACACAGAATGTGGAAGAATACGCCCGGCAAAAACGGGTGCGCAAGAATCTGGATCTGATCTGCGCTAACAACGTCGCTCAAACCGGACAGGGGTTTAATAGCGACACCAATGCTCTTCACCTTTTTTGGCAGGATGGAGAAAAGCGCTTACCGCTCAGCGATAAGTCTCTCCTTGGCCAACAATTAATAGACGAGATTGTCAGCCGTTATGATGAAAAAAATAGACGTTAAAATCCTCGATGCGCGCGTCGGCAAAGAATTTCCGCTGCCGACCTACGCCACGTCAGGTTCCGCTGGGTTAGATTTACGCGCCTGTATTGATGATGTTCTCGACATCGCACCGGGCACCACGACGCTGGTTCCGACCGGTCTGGCGATTCATATTGCCGATCCCGATCTGGCCGCAGTCATCCTGCCGCGCTCCGGCCTTGGCCATAAGCATGGCATCGTGCTGGGCAACCTGGTCGGTCTGATTGACTCCGACTATCAGGGACAGCTGATGGTTTCCGTCTGGAACCGCGGTCAGGAAAGCTTCTCACTGCAGCCTGGCGACCGCATGGCGCAACTGGTCTTCGTTCCGGTAGTGCAGGCGGAATTTAATCTGGTAGAAGAGTTTGACGCCAGCCTGCGCGGCGAAGGCGGCTTCGGCCACTCAGGCCGCCAGTAACCCGTATTACCGACTTTCACTTACGCCCGTTATTTTTCCTCATCGCCATGAGACGCGTTCTTGTGGCAGATGCGTAGGTGTTGCCTGTTTCAGGTGAATTTCAGGGGTTTTTAAGGTCATGGCAGAAAAAAAAGTCGTGAAGCGAAATCGTCGTGAAGAGATTTTGCAGGCGCTGGCGCAGATGCTGCAGTCCGGTGATGGCAGTCAGCGTATTACCACAGCCAAACTGGCAGCCAATGTAGGCGTATCCGAAGCGGCGCTCTATCGTCACTTTCCCAGCAAAACACGGATGTTCGACAGTCTGATCGAGTTTATCGAAGACAGTCTCATTACCCGCATCAATCTGATCCTCAAAGATGAAAAAGAGACCATGACGCGGCTGCGTCTGATCGTGCAATTGATTCTGGGTTTTGGTGAGCGTAATCCGGGACTGACGCGCATTCTGACCGGTCATGCGCTGATGTTTGAGCAGGACCGGCTGCAGGGACGCATCAACCAGCTGTATGAGCGGATTGAAGTGCAGCTGCGGCAGGTCATGCGTGAGCGTAAAATGCGTGAGGGTAAAGCCTTTCAGGCTGATGAAGCGCTGCTGGCGAGTCAGCTGCTGGCCTTTTGTGAAGGCTTACTGTCGCGCTATGTCCGCTCGGAGTTTCGCTTCAGTCCTACCGCAGACTTCGATAGCCGCTGGCCACTTATCGCGGCCCAGCTGGTCTGAACAAAGGCGGGCATCACGCCCGCCCGGGTTAAATCCCGTACGCCTGCTGATAGGCACGCACCTGAGCCAGGTGATCGGCCATCTCCGGCTTCTCTTCCAGCCACGTAATCAGGTCTGCCAGCGTAATAATCGCCGTCACCTTACAGCCATAATCACGTTCCACTTCCTGAATGGCTGACATGTCACCACGGCCACGCTCCTGACGATCAAGCGAAACCAGCACGCCCGCCAGCGTAGCGTTGTGCGCGCCAATGATATCCATCGACTCACGAATCGCCGTACCTGCGGTGATCACGTCATCAACCAGCATCACTTTGCCCTGCAGCGGGCTGCCCACCAGCAGGCCGCCTTCGCCGTGATCTTTGGCTTCTTTGCGGTTGAAGCAGTAAGGCACGTCGCGGTCATGATGATCCGCCAGCGCCACCGCGGTGGTGGTCGCAATCGGAATACCTTTGTAGGCCGGGCCAAAGAGCAGATCGAAATCGACAGCGCCATCCACCAGCGCCTGCGCGTAGAAGCGTCCCAGCAGCGCTAAATCCCGTCCGCTGTTAAACAGACCGGCGTTAAAGAAATAGGGACTTTTACGTCCGGACTTTAAAGTGAACTCACCGAACTTCAGCACCTGTTTGTTCAGGGCGAATTCAATAAACTGACGCTGCCAGGCTTTCATTTCTCACTCCTCAAATAAAGAAAAGGCGACTCTGTGGTCGCCTGTTACATCAACTGTTCAGTGCCGCTTTCTGCGCCTGAATTAACTCCTCAATTCCGCCGCGTGCCAGCGCCAGTAGTGCCAGCAGCTCTTCATGGCTGAACGGCTCGCCTTCGGCGGTGCCCTGAACCTCAATCATGCGGCCATCTTCCATCATCACGACGTTCATGTCGGTTTCTGCGGCTGAATCTTCCACATACTCCAGATCGCACAGCGCTTCGCCCGCCACGATCCCTACGGAAATAGCGGCGACCATGCCTTTCATCGGATTGGCTTTCAGCTTGCCGCTGGCGACCAGTTTGTTCAGCGCGTCGGCCAGCGCCACACAGGCGCCGGTGATGGACGCGGTGCGGGTGCCGCCATCGGCCTGGATCACGTCACAGTCGAGTGTAATCGTGAATTCTCCCAGCGCTTTCAGATCGACGGCGGCGCGCAGTGAGCGGGCAATCAGACGCTGAATTTCCAGCGTGCGACCACCCTGCTTGCCTTTTGCGGCCTCACGCGCCATGCGGCTGTGGGTCGAACGCGGCAGCATGCCATATTCAGCTGTTATCCAGCCCTGGCCCTGCCCTTTAAGGAAACGCGGAACCCCTTCGTCTACGGAGGCAGTGCAAAGCACTTTCGTTTCGCCGAACTCCACCAGAACGGAACCCTCTGCGTGTTTGGTGTAATTGCGGGTCAATGTGACTGGACGCACCTGCTGTGCGCGACGGCCTGCTGGACGCATGGGTTATCTCCGGCTTGCTAATGATTGGCTGCGCATTATACGGACTTCCATGCCCGCTGTCTCTTGCGCTGGTCGGGCGCAGGCTTCAGATGAAATTCCGCGCCAGCTGTGGCTAAATGCGCGTTCCTTTCACTCTGATTAAAAAGACATATGGCCGCCATTCTTCATTTCCTGCTGGCGCTGGTGGTGATTTTCGCCCTTGCGCTGCTGGTCAGTCATGACCGTAAACAGATTCGCCTGCGCTTTATTATTCAACTGATTGTGGTGGAAGCCGCGCTGGGTTGGTTCTTCCTTCACTCTGCCGGAGGGCTGGCGCTGGTCAGTTCGTTCGCCGGCTTCTTTGAGACATTGCTGGGCTTCGCTGCACAGGGCACGGAGTTCGTGTTTGGCGGCATGAGCAAACAGGGGCTGGCCTTTATTTTCCTCGGCGTGCTCTGCCCGATTGTCTTTATTTCCGCGCTGATCGGCATATTGCAGCACTGGCGTATCCTGCCGCTGCTGATCCGTATTTTCGGAACGCTGCTGTCGAAAATTAACGGTATGGGCAAGCTGGAATCGTTCAATGCCGTCAGCACGCTGATTCTCGGTCAGTCGGAAAACTTTATCGCCTATAAAGGGATCCTCGGAGATATCCCGCCGCGCCGGATGTACACCATGGCGGCGACCGCGATGTCTACCGTGTCGCTGTCGATTGTCGGCGCCTACATGTCGATGATCGAAGCAAAGTATGTGGTTGCCGCACTGCTGCTTAACATGTTCAGCACCTTTATTATCCTGTCGATTATCAACCCGATGAAACAGCAGGATGAGCAGCCTATCGCCCTGGAAAAACTGCATGAAGAGCAGAGTTTCTTCGAGATGCTCGGCGAGTACATCCTGGCGGGTTTCAAAGTGGCCATGATCATTCTGGCCATGCTGATTGGCTTTATCGCCCTGATTGCTGCCGTTAATGCGCTGTTCGCGGCGCTGTTCGGGTACAGCTTCCAGCAGCTGCTCGGCTATCTGTTCTATCCGCTGGCATGGCTGATTGGCATTCCCAAAGCCGATGCCCTGCAGGCGGCCAGCATTATGGCGACCAAGCTGGTGGCAAATGAGTTTGTGGCGATGATCGAGCTGCAGAAGGTAGCGGCAGGTATGAGCGCACGCGGACTGGGGATTCTGTCGGTCTTCCTGGTCTCCTTCGCCAACTTCGCCTCAATCGGCATCGTGGCGGGAGCAATAAAAGGCCTGAACGAGACGCAGGGTAATGTGGTGTCCCGCTTTGGCTGGAAGCTGGTTTACGGCTCTACGCTGGTCAGCCTGCTCTCTGCGGCTTTTGCCGGTCTGTTTATCTGATGATGCAGGGGCGGTGGCTCTGCCGCCCCTTCGCCCTAGAACCCGACACAGACGGGCGCATCCACCCGCATGACCGACTCCTGATGAAAGCGTTTTTTATAGAGGCTGCGTAGCGCCTCAATATCATGGTTGATGGCGGGATCGATGCCGTGGATCAACATCAGCGCTTTACTGTTTTCTCGTGCCAGCTTCCCGTTTTCCCCCAGCCACTGACCTTTAGCGTCATAAACCGACAGGCCCGCTTTGAAGCGTGGCGTGACCTCATTGTCCACGAAGTTCATCCAGTCGAGTGAGCTGACCGAACCGCCATCAGGCTTGCTCAGTCCAAACCACAAGGTGGTCTGCATCATCATGTCGCCACCCGCGCAGATCGGTTGCGGTTTAGTGGGTGCCGGATGGCGAGTCTGGCAACCTGACAGCAGCAGCGCCAGCATAACAGGAAGAGCAATCACGCGAGACATCGATCAGTAATCCTCACACAGGGGGTCAGTGGTCATCATAAGTGGCTGTCACTGAAGGCGTAAAGCGTTCGTTATTGCCCTGTGAGACGCTTATGCCTGTTATGCCGTGGCTCGCCTCGCTATACTTCACCCATCTTTCCGTAAAAGAGTGCCACTTATGATCCGCAGTATGACCGCTTATGCCCGCAGCGAAGCCAAAGGCGAATGGGGCAGCGCCGCCTGGGAGCTGCGTTCCGTGAACCAGCGTTATCTGGAAACCTACATCCGCCTGCCGGAACAGTTTCGCGGGCTGGAGCCGGTTATCCGCGAGCGCATTCGCCAGCGTCTGACGCGCGGGAAAATCGAGTGCAACCTGCGTTATGACGCCGATCCCAGCGCACAGGGCGAGCTGATGCTGAACGAAACGCTGGCAAAACAGCTGGTTCAGGCCGCTAACTGGGTCAAAATGCAGAGCGATGAAGGTGCGATTAATCCGCTGGATATTCTGCGCTGGCCTGGCGTGATGTCTGCCCAGGAGCAGGATCTGGATGCCATCAACACGCAGTTATTGCAGGCGCTGGATAATGCGCTGGATAACTTCGTTGCGGCTCGCGAAAGCGAAGGCACCGCGCTGAAAGCGATGATTGAACAGCGTCTGGAAGGCGTTTCACAGGAAGTCAGTAAGGTTCGCGCACAGATGCCTGAAGTGATCAAATGGCAGCGCGAGCGCCTCGTCGCTAAGCTGGAAGATGCGGAAGTCCAGCTGGAAAATAATCGCCTTGAGCAGGAGCTGGTGATGATGGCGCAGCGTGTTGACGTCGCTGAAGAGCTGGATCGTCTGGATGCGCACGTTAAAGAGACTTACAACATCCTGAAAAAGAAAGAGGCCGTGGGCCGTCGTCTCGATTTCATGATGCAGGAGTTTAATCGCGAATCAAACACGCTGGCGTCAAAATCGATTAACGCCGATATCACCGCGTCAGCCATTGAGCTGAAAGTGCTGATCGAGCAGATGCGTGAGCAGATTCAGAATATCGAATAATTTCCACTCCCATCCATGAATATCCATAAGCCCATGTTAAATGGGCTTTTAAATAGGTCCTGAGTTCCGGTTAATTCAGCAGGAAAAACCGAATCAAAATGAAAAGTGAGACACACACCACTTCACTTTCTCAATTATGCCGTTTAACATTGCAGGGATCGGTTCTATCTTTAGAGTGGTAGCTTTATGAACTGAACTGTAATAAACAAGGGTTCAGTTTTTACAGATGTATCGATTCTGAAAGTTTTAATTATATTAAAATAGAGTACGAAATATTGATATCACAAGGAGGTTATCATGTCAGTATTAACGTTGCCTGCTACGATCTATCAAACAAAGCATAAGTTTAACGATTATAGTACTGATGATATGAAGTGTGGTGATCTTACTGAGAAGCAACTCAGAGGCGATTTGGGTCTGGATGATGTTTCTGAAGTGGTTGATCCCTGGACTGGAAAAGAAGTATCAATCTTCAACTCATTCCGGGATACCCGTCAAAAATCCAGAGCAGAAATGGCTGAACTTCTTTTCAATGAGTTTCTTCGTGTTTCTATGCCTGCATATTATCTTGGACAGCACCAAATATTCAACAATCTCGTAAAGCATCTTTATCACGGCAATGGAAAAAGCTATTCCAGCCCCTTTCTGGATAGGGCATATGAGAGTTTAATATTGAATGATAAATCCTCTTCATCTTCACCTCTTTCAATTATCCAGTCAATCCTGGATAAGTTTGCCAATGATTCAAAAAATGGCTTATCTGATGATGCTAAAAATGCATTAACTGTGGGAATAAGTAAATCAAGACTTCCCAGATTCAACAGATGGGCTGATAGCTTTAATGGTTTAGGCATGTCAATACATGATATATATGCTACGAATATACAACTCACACAACTGGATATAACTGATAGTGGTTATGTAGCTAAAGTAACTTTTACAGGACAAGATCATTTTGGTCTCGACAAAACTGATATCACAAGTATGAAGTTTCATTATATAAGAGCATTTCGTATCTGGTTTGTACTTCAACAATGGGAAAAATTCGCCTACAAACCCTTTTTTACAAATATGAAAGCAGTATTAGAAATTAGTGGCCGGAGGAATCGATGAGAACCAGAAAAATTTTATTCTCCATATTTTTATTAATCGTACTTTCTTTTTTTTACTTAATGTTTTTTAGCTCTCCTAAAATTATCGCTATTCACGGCTCGGGTGTTAACAGAGAACTGTTAGCTGAAAACATCCCTTTCACTGATAGTAATAAAATAAAATGGTGGGATAACAATGGTGTTAAAACCATCTCTTCGCCTGAAACTTACAATGTTTCAATCTGGAACTTTAACGGTAAGTATCAAAAGCTTGCCCCTAAGAACTCTGGCTTATTTCCAGATCATGATATTGATTACTTGTTTTGCTTCGATGACATGAAGACAAAAGAAAATTGTATAGACAAATCAAACTGGCTCATGGACATTACTAAAACTAAGGATGGCTACACTTACTATCGTTTTGATGGTGAATCTTACTATCGAAAACCTTCTGGTGAACTCATCAAGGGTGAACGATTTACGACCACCATTAGAGCCTTAAGATGACCAGATAGTCACTGCAAAAAATGGAGGGGTTAATTGAGGAGTGAAACTTTAACTATCCATATAAAATCAAATTAAGTAATTGAAAATTAAGGATATTTAAATATTAATCAACGTTCAGATTCTTAATGTCACGTAAGCCTTTATTCGATGGAAAGTGAGTAAGCGTCAGCGATGGCAGCTTACTCACTTTTTGTACAAGGTGGGCTGAGATGTAGTGGCATACAGAAGGATCGTGCTGCTTAAGTGCCGCGGGATTTCGTAAAGATAGATAAATAATCATTTCCGGACTGTTCCTGAACGGTCATTTGTCACGTTTTTCCTTTCAGAACCACATTTTCTAATGCACTGAATTAAAGAGACTTTTCCATAAAATCCTCTTCTGAACACCCTCAATGCGCTCGCTCCATGAAACTGGTCAATCCTGTGGAGTCAGTAGTTTCCCTTTCTTTGAAGGCACTTTTTGATAAAGTGCTGGTCGAAATCAGTACAGCTGTAGCGCCTGGAGACTTTATGGAAGTGTTCTTTATGCGATGCATCCATTTATCTCATGAAGGTTTTAATGAAAAACACCGGAAAATTTAGCAGCTCGCTGCTGCATCCGCGTTATTGGTTTACCTGGTTTGGTCTTAGTGTGCTGTGGCTCATCGTCCAGCTTCCCTACCCTCTTCTTATGCGTCTGGGTGCCGGTGCAGGCAAGATCTCCCGTCATTTCCTGCAGCGTCGCGAGCGCATCACTCGCCGGAATATTGAACTCTGCTTTCCGGGCATCAGTGAAGAAAAAACAGAGGCGATGATCGCCGGCAATTTTGCCTCACTGGGCATGGCACTGGCAGAAACCGGTATCGCCTGGTTCTGGTCAGATCGTGCCGTAAGGCGTCTGTTTAATGTCACCGGGATGGCAAATCTTCATGCGGCGCAGAACGAAAAGCGTGGCGTGATGCTGATTGGCGTGCATTTTATGTCGCTGGAACTGGGCGGTCGCATCAGCGGTCTCTGCCAGCCGATGATGGCAATGTATCGCCCGCATAACAATCAGGCGATGGAGTATGTACAGACCCGGGGTCGGATGCGCTCAAACAAAGCGATGATCGACCGTCGCGACCTGCGCGGTATGGTGCATGCGCTGAAACAGGGTGAATCGGTCTGGTTTGCACCGGACCAGGATTACGGCCCTAAAGGCAGCACCTTTGCGCCACTGTTTGCGGTAGAAAAAGCCGCCACCACCAACGGGACATTTGTCCTGTCACGTCTGGCGAAGCCCGCGATGGTGCCGATTATGCTGATCCGTAATCCCGATAATTATGGCTACCACCTGATCATTGAACCGATGCTGGAAAATTACCCGCATACGGATGAGGCAGCGGCCGCGGCTTATATGAATAAAGTCATTGAGAATCAGATCCTGCGTGCGCCTGAGCAGTATCTCTGGCTGCATCGTCGCTTCAAAACCCGGCCACCGGGTGAAGCATCGCTCTACGTCTGAGTTAACGGATAAAGCAGGCCACGCGCCTGCTTTATTTTTTCAGCTTCTCCTTCCTGCAGTCTGGCGTTCACGCCTTCTTCCGGTTCCCTGCCGGGCTTTGCTTAACCTGTTCCTGTCATTTCTGCTGTCCGGCCTCACGCGGCGAGTGGGCAGACTGGTATCAGATCGTTAATTCAGCAATCATAAACACCCTTATTACCTCAAGGTCGGATTTTCATATGGATATCAACGATAAACAGCAGTGGCAGCGTCCGCTGATTGATGACCGCCTCACCCCCTATATTGAAGTGGATGCAGCGCGGCTGGAGCAGAACCTGCAGCAGATGCAGCAAAAAGCACAGGCGGCCGGCGTTGCGCTTCGCCCTCATATCAAAACGCATAAAAGCGTCTGGATTGCTCTGCAGCAGCTTGCGCTCGGCGCACAGGGCGTCACCGTTTCTAAACCCAGCGAAGGCATCACCTTCATTCAGGGTGGCATTCGCGATCTGCTGTTAGCCTATCCGGTAGTGCAACCACAGAGCGTGGCAGAATTACTGCGTCTCGCCGTGCAGCACCAGGCGAAAGTCACACTGATTGCGGACAGACTGCAGGGTGTGGAGGCGATAGCTGCGGCCTGGCAGCAGCAACCGCAATGCGAACTGGCGGTGGCGATTAAAGTTGATGTCGGTTTACACCGGATTGGCGTCAATCCTGAGAGCGATGCAGCTGTGGAGATAGCGCAGGCGTTGCGGGACAAAGGGTTACGTTTTGCCGGACTGGTGTCGCATGCCGGTCACGCTTATGGTGCCGGTGAGGCTACGGCCATTGCTGAGATTGCCCGACAGGAAATGATCCTGATGCTGCGACTGCAGGCAAAATTGCAGGCTGCCGGTTTTGGCGACTGCCCTGTTTCTGTCGGCTCAACCCCGACCGCGCTGGCGGCAGATATTGCGCCCGGCACCAGGGAAATCCGGCCCGGCAATTATGCCCTGCTGGATCTGACCGCCTGCCGTCTCGGTTTAAGCCACGTCGATCAGCTGGCAATGAGCGTGATTACCCGTGTGGTCGCGGTGAACGATCACTTTGTGATTGTGGATGCAGGATCAAAAATGCTGAGTTCGGATAAAGGGCCGCACGGCACCAATGCCAGCGGCTTTGGCATTGCCGTGGATGAAGCAGGTCAGACCTATGAGGTTACGAAACTATCGGAAGAACATGGGTTCCTGCTCTATCAGCATCATCGCCCTGAAGTCGGCACGCTGCTGCGCATTTTCCCCAATCACAGCTGCGCCGTAATGGCCCAGTCAGATGGCTTTGTTCTGCGTCACGCCACCGGCCAGAGTGAAGAACAGGCGGTGTCTGCGCGTGGTAACTTCATCTGAATCCGTTGCAGACAGCGCCTTATGCTGTCTGCGCCCTGTACGAAACCCTGCCAGCACCACACTTCTGTCGTTACAACGTTTTAACATACCGGTGGCCGTGCTTTAATGTTTTTTTGCTTCTCCCCCGGAGGTTATATGCTCTCCTCGCGCACGCTGAGCCTGACGATTCCGCGCCACTGGTTAGATCTCTATGAAACCATCTGGAAGCCCGAATTTTTTCCTAAGTGGGCTTCCGGCCTGACGCACAGCGCGTTAGAACCTGATGGCAATCGCTGGCGTGCTAAAGGCCCGCAGGGAAATGTGAAGCTCCGTTTCTCGCCCCATAATCCGTTTGGTGTGATGGATCACTGGATTGATAGCGGCTCTGGCAGGGAGATTTACGTGCCTATGCGCGTGATAGCGAATGAACAGGGCGCCGAAGTGATGGTGACAGTCTATCGCCAGCCATTTACCTCTGATGAGAAATTTAAGCAGGATATTGAATGGGTTAGCAACGATCTGGAAAAACTCAATCATTTGCTGACTCAGTAAATCAATAACTTAGCGCGATTTCTTGCTGTAATTATGGCTGGCCGGTAATGAAAAAAAACAGAAAAATTTGCGCGGATAAAGCATAAAGCACTTATCTGATTGGTGACCGCGCCTTCACCATTAGTAACAACCCTGCTTAAGCTTCCCTTCCAGGAAAATTCCTGGGAAAACCCTGTCAGAAGCAGGGATTCCCCGGGATTTCAGGGCTTTTAATGTCTCCTGCATGTTTTGATTGTTTCCTGCACACATTAATCCTTAATCGGCGTTTATTATGCCACCACTGAGGATTTAATATTTATCATGCACAAAGTGAAACCATTTATTTCTGCGGCCCCGTTATCAGACTTTTCTTATGGTGTTAAATTAAATAAAACAATGTATAAATCATTTCACACACAGCAATACCCATAATGATAAAGCAGTAAAAAGTCATGGACCGCTCAGCGAATCTTTAAATGAAAGCGTTGAGTTTGCCGCAAGGATGCTGGCAGGAGAATATAAAAAAACAACAGGGTTTATTCGTGATCTGGCGGAATTCTTTGTGATAGCAGGGAATTCCGCCATGACACGAAACAGGGGCTTTACCAGGGATACTTTCCAGGATTATTTAAAGCAGCACATAATAACAGGGCAAGCCTGATAAATTTCTCCAGGACTCCGCTCAGAAAGAATTGCACTCATTAACGGTGTCACAGCAATCATCTCTTGCCGTTGCACAAAGACAACATTCTCACAGAGTCGCCGGACTCTAACGAGTATATTATGGCAATACGCGAAAGCAGTCTTAATAGCGCAAAATGGTCTCTGCTCTCTTCCATTAAAATTATTGGCATCGGCGTTCTGCAGCTTTCGTTGCTGGCGCAGATTCTGCAGGCAAACGAACTTAACCTGCTGGCGATCGCCGTGATTGCTCTGCTGGCTATCGATACGCTGGCCGATCGGGGCTTCTCAAACTCACTGATCCGCCGCTGCATGCTCTCGATTAATGATCTGTCCATCCTTTACTGGGGGAATGTCCTGGTGGGTGTGGCAATATTTGGCCTGCTCTTTTCTGGCAGCCATCTGCTCAGTAACCTGTTTGATCAGCCCGAGCTGGCATTAATGCTGCAGATGGTCTCAGTGGTCTTTATTATTATTCCACAGGGCCAGCATTATCGTGCGATATTACAGCGCGAAAAACAGTACACTCGTATCGCCTTTGCGGAAACATCGTCAGTACTGGTCGGACTGGGCGTGACCTTATTTACCGTCTGGCTGACACCTTCCGTATTATGTGCAATCTGGGGTTATCTGGCGATGGCGTCTATTCGCATGCTGATTTACTGCTACTACGGTCGTTCATGGTTCCAGCCAGAATATCGTTTTAGCCTGAATGCCTTTGCTAAAATTCGTGCAAGAAACAAATAATATAATAAGTCTGTAAGGTGGGCTCTGAGCATCCGAAACGATGCGTTGGCGTGCTGTTAACCAGCACGCCTTTCTTTTTTATTGCGCCGGATATCTTTTCCCTGTGACCGGTTATTTCCTCTATCCTCACCTCTGCTTATTCCTTCCTGTCCGGATGAATCTTCGCCGGGTAGCGAAAAAGCCTTTGCGGTCACGACGTCCCCCGTTCTGCGTAAGCGCAATCCGGACAGAAACATGCCCCGGATCTCTGCGCCTTCATCTCAGATTTTCTCATGCGTTCAGCTCAGTCCGCTCGTCAGAGAGCCTTTATATGCTGACGCCATCGCTGGCTGGTATAAACTGCGCTCATCCCGGACGCCGCTCGCCAGAAAATCTCAGTCGCTGGCGCTAAGGTAATGCCGTAGCCTTGTCGCCGTCTCACTGGAGCCTGCTATGTTACTGACTGTTCTCTACATCATTGGTATTACCGCCGAAGCCATGACCGGCGCGCTGGCGGCCGGTCGCCGCAAAATGGATCTGTTCGGCGTCATTATTATCGCCTCGGTGACCGCCATTGGCGGCGGGTCGGTGCGCGATATTCTGCTCGGTCACTATCCGCTGGGCTGGGTGAAGCACCCTGAATACATCATGATCGTTGCGGCAGCAGCGGTGGTGACGACATTTGTGGCTCCCCTGATGACACACCTGCGCAAAGTGTTTCTGGTGCTGGATGCGCTGGGCCTGGTGGTCTTCTCCATCATTGGCGCACAGGTTGCGCTGGATTCCGGACATGCCATGATTATTGCCGCCATCAGCGCGGTGATTACGGGTGTCTTCGGCGGCGTATTGCGCGACATGTTCTGCAATCGCATTCCGCTGGTGTTTCAGAAAGAGCTCTACGCCGGTATCGCCTTCGCCTCGGGCTGGATGTATATCCTGCTGCTGAAAACAACCCTGGCGCATGAAGCCGTCATCATCATTACTCTGCTGTTCGGATTCTTTGCGCGCTTACTGGCGCTGCGCTTCCGTCTCGGTTTGCCCATTTTCAACTATCCCCATCCCGAGCATTGAGGAAGCGGGGATGTTCTGCTGCTGCAGGAACGCGATCACGGCCTGCAGCCGGGCATCATGAAACTGCGCAACGAGGCGCCGGGCCAGTGCTGCGCCCACACCCGGCAGGGTCTGCCAGGCCATCACATCCCGCTGCGTTAAGCTTTCCCACTGCCTGTCGGGCAGCGTGTTCAGCGCCTTGCGTGGCAGTGAAACGCCGGACGCCGCCACCCAGCGGCGAAGCGGCTGCTGGCGGGTGAGATTAAAGCGGTGCCAGATCGCCTTTGCCCGTTCCGGAGAGAGGCCTGTTGCGGCGGCGATCTGTTCCGGTGTTAACGTCAGCCAGCCAAAGAGGTGCGTCATTGCGCCGCTTTCCAGTAAGCGCAGCCAGGTGCTGCGCTCTACGCCCGGAATATTCAGCACCGCTTTCTGGCTGAGCCAGCGTAATTTTGCCAGCAGCTGTTTCTGACATGCGGCACTGAAGGTGAAACAGCTCAGCGGCGTGTAGCGCGCCGCATCGGGAGGCTGAGGGTAGTGCCGTTCTGCCACGCGCCAGATCACCCGCTCCAGCCGGGGAATACCCTGGCCCGCCAGGCTCAGCGTAATCAGATCGCCTGCAACGATGTCCATCTCCTGCCAGCGACGCAGCGATCCGACGCTGACCCGTCTGACGGTCTTATCATCCAGCTGAACCGGCTGCAGATTGAGAACCGCCGCGATTTTACCGGTCCGGCCGATGGGGAAATCGACCGAGAGCACTTCCGCGCTCACTTCAGGAGGATCATATTTCCAGGCAACGGCCCAGCTCCCCTCGCCCGGCAGCCAGTTTTTACCCGCAGGTCGCCGGGCCTGATGTACCACCACACCGTCAGTCACAAAAGGCAGCGCAGCATGGAACCAGCGCGTTCGCCAGGCGGCGACATCCTCTTCGTCGTTTACCCGGTGACTCCATTTTTCCGCCACACCCAGTCCCCAGCGGCTGAGTTGCTGCAGGCGTTCCGTCATTGCGGCGGGACCATCGGGCCAGGCCCAGATAAAGATATTGAGCGACTTCCGCAGCGGAGCCCGCGTTTTGCTCATCATGGCACCCGCCACCTGCGCGCGCGCATTCCTGCCGCCATCCGTTGCCTGCTGATGACCGGTCATCGACAGGAAGAGCTCACCCTGCAGCACCACCTCGTCAAGGCGGGTGTCGATATGCTGTGGGATCGCCGGAATCTCAGCGGCTTTACTCAGCCACTCTTCACCGCGTAAGCCATCGCCGCGACTCAACAGGGAAACCAGCCGGCCCTGGCGATAAACCAGCGAAACAGCAATGCCATCGACTTTCGGCTGTACCCAGAGATCGTGCCGTCCCTGCATCCAGTAGGCCAGAGCCAGCTTGTCCCGCAGCTTTTTCACGCCGGTATGCGCAACCGGATGCAGATGCTCTCCCTTGTTCGGCAGTTGCGGTGTATAAGCAGGCTGCGAAGGACTGAAGCAGTGCTGCCAGTGATTCAGGCGCTGCTGCAGCGCATCGTAATCGCTGTCCGCCACCGGGCTCTGCCCCTGCTGATAGTAGGCCTCGTCCCAGTGTTGCAGCTGCTGCTGCAGGCGAGCGATCTCTTTCTCCGCCCGGATGGGGGTCCAGACCGGACACAGGGCGCTGTGCGCCGGACAGAGGACGAACCCCAGCGCCACCCCAAACAGCCTCCAGCCAACTCCTTTCATCTTCTCTCTCCTGAGGTTTTGTGGCATTCAACCTCAGGCCATCAGCACCAGCCAGCGACGATGTACAATGATGGAAGAGAGGCTGTCGTCATCTGCCCGCTATTGCAGCGGCACGACAGGTCATTGCGTCAGAATGCGCAAAAACTGGTTATTGCCGCTGCGCAAACGCTGCGTGGCAACCGGAAGCTGTGTATACTGTGCAGGAAATCGACTCCGCTTTTAATCAATTCAAGAAAACCATGGCTCAAGGCACGCTCTATATTGTTTCTGCTCCCAGCGGCGCAGGTAAATCCAGCCTGATTCAGGCACTGTTAAAGACCCAGCCGTTGTATGACACGCAGGTCTCTGTTTCGCACACGACGCGCGGTATGCGTCCGGGTGAAACCCATGGCGAACACTACTTCTTTGTTGAAAAACATGAATTTGAGCGGATGATTGAGGAAGAAGCTTTTCTCGAACACGCCAAAGTTTTCGACAATTACTATGGCACCTCACGTCAGGCAATTGAGCAGGTGCTGGCGACCGGCGTGGATGTTTTTCTCGATATCGACTGGCAGGGCGCGCAGCAGATTCGCGCGAAAATGCCCGGCGCACGCAGCATCTTCGTTTTGCCGCCGTCGAAAGAAGAGCTCGATCGCCGTCTGCGCGGTCGTGGCCAGGACAGCGAAGAGGTCATCACGCGCCGCATGGCGCAGGCCGTTGCGGAAATGAGCCACTACGCCGAATATGACTATTTAATTGTGAATGATGATTTCGATCTGGCGCTGTCCGATCTGAAAACCATCATTCGCGCAGAACGTCTGCGCATGGCACGTCAGAAGGCGCGTCACGATGCTTTAATCAGCAAACTGTTGGCAGTCTGAATACAGTTTCAGTATGATGCGCAGTCATTTCTTCATCTGTGGAGTAGCACACCTATGGCACGCGTAACCGTTCAGGACGCAGTAGAAAAAGTTGGTAATCGTTTTGACCTGGTGTTGGTCGCTGCACGTCGTGCACGTCAGATGCAGGTTGGCGGTAAAGATCCGCTGGTTCCGGAAGAGAACGACAAACCTACCGTTATCGCTCTGCGCGAAATCGAAGAAGGTCTGGTCACCAATCAGATTTTAGATGTGCGTGATCGTCAGGAACAGCAAGAGCAGGAAGCCGCTGAATTACAGGCCGTTACCGCTATCGCTGAAGGTCGTCGTTAACAGCCACCTGCAGGTCGCCCTTGTATCTGTTTGAGAGCCTCAATCAACTGATTGAAAAATACTTGCCAGAGGAGCAGATCAAGCGCCTCCAGCAAGCCTACCTTGTCGCACGTGATGCCCACGAGGGACAGACACGCTCCAGCGGTGAGCCTTATATCACCCATCCGGTTGCCGTGGCCTGTATTCTGGCAGAAATGAAGCTCGACCATGAGACCCTCATGGCCGCGCTGCTGCATGACGTCATCGAAGATACGCCAGCCACTTACCAGGACATGGAACAGCTGTTCGGTAAAAGCGTGGCGGAACTGGTTGAAGGCGTTTCCAAGCTGGACAAGCTGAAATTCCGCGACAAGAAAGAGGCGCAGGCAGAGAACTTCCGCAAGATGATTATGGCGATGGTGCAGGATATCCGCGTCATTCTCATCAAGCTGGCTGACCGTACCCACAATATGCGCACCCTGGGGTCATTACGCCCGGACAAACGTCGCCGCATCGCGCTGGAGACGTTAGAGATTTATAGTCCGCTGGCGCACCGCCTGGGTATTCACCATCTGAAAACGGAGCTGGAAGAGCTCGGTTTTGAGGCCCTCTATCCGAACCGCTATCGGGTGATTAAAGAGGTGGTGAAAGCCGCGCGCGGTAACCGTAAAGAGATGATCCAGAAGATTCTTTCTGAGATCGATGGCCGTTTACAGGAAGCGGGCATCCCCTGCCGCGTCAGCGGTCGTGAAAAGCATCTTTACTCGATCTACCGCAAAATGACGCTGAAAGAGCAGCGTTTTCACTCGATCATGGATATCTACGCCTTTCGCGTCATCGTGAAAGACCTGGATACCTGCTATCGCGTTCTGGGCCAGATGCACAGCCTCTATAAGCCGCGTCCGGGTCGCGTGAAAGATTACATCGCCATCCCCAAAGCTAACGGCTATCAGTCGCTCCATACCTCCATGATTGGCCCGCACGGCGTGCCGGTTGAGGTGCAGATTCGCACCGAGGATATGGATCAGATGGCGGAGATGGGGGTCGCTGCGCACTGGGCCTACAAACAGGCGGGAGAAAGTGGCACCACCGCACAGATTCGCGCCCAGCGCTGGCTGCAAAGCCTGCTGGAGCTGCAACAGAGTGCGGGCAGCTCATTTGAATTTATTGAGAGCGTGAAGTCCGATCTCTTTCCTGACGAGATCTACGTCTTTACGCCTGAAGGCCGCATTGTGGAACTGCCCACCGGCGCGACGCCGGTGGACTTCGCCTATGCGGTTCACACCGATATTGGTCATGCCTGCGTCGGCGCGCGCGTCGATCGCCAGCCTTATCCGCTGTCGCAGCCGCTGACCAGCGGGCAGACGATTGAGATCATTACCGCCCCAGGCGCCCGGCCTAACGCCGCCTGGCTTAACTTCGTCGTCAGCTCAAAAGCCCGTGCCAAAATCCGTCAGCTGCTGAAAAACCTTAAGCGCGAAGACTCGGTCAATCTGGGTCGCCGCCTGCTCAGCCATGCGCTGGGCGGCAGCCGTAAACTGGCTGAAATCCCGGCTGAGAATATCCGCCAGGAGCTGGATCGCATGAAGCTGACCTCGCTCGACGATCTGCTGGCCGAGATCGGTCTGGGCAACGCGATGAGCGTGGTGGTGGCGAAGAACCTGCTGCAGGCTGACAACAAGACGATCAGCAACAGCAAACGCGGTAAGCTGCCGATTAAGGGCGCTGATGGCGTATTGATTACCTTCGCCAAATGCTGCCGCCCTATTCCTGGTGACCCGATTGTGGCCCACGTCAGCCCCGGAAAAGGGCTGGTGGTGCATCACGAATCCTGCCGGAATATTCGCGGCTATCAGAAAGAGCCCGAAAAATTCATGCCGGTCGAGTGGGACAAAGTCACTGAGCAGGAGTTCGTGGCGGAGATTAAGGTCGACATGTTTAACCATCAGGGCGCGCTGGCTAACCTGACGGCGGCGATTAATACCGCCGGCTCGAATATTCAGAGCCTGAATACCGAAGAGCGCGATGGCCGCGTCTACAGCGCCTTTATCCGCCTGACCGCCCGTGACCGCGTCCATCTGGCCAACATTATGCGGAAAATCCGCGTGATGCCGGATGTGATTAAAGTCCACCGTAACCGTAATTAGTGCATGAACGATCAACGTTTTGCCCGGATTCAGGCGATGCTGGCACTGCGCCAGCACGATCTTACGGTCTGTATGGAGCAGGTGCATAAGCCGCACAATGTTTCCGCAGTGATCCGCACGGCCGACGCCGTGGGCATCCACGAAGTGCATGCGGTCTGGCCCAGCCAGCGGATGCGCACGCAGGCTTCTGCCTCTGCCGGCAGCAACAGCTGGGTGAAAGTGGTCACCCATCCCACCATCGGCGATGCCGTAAAGCAGCTTAAACAGCAGAAGATGCAGGTTTTAGCGACCCATCTCTCTGCGGATGCCGTTGATTTCCGCGAGATCGATTACACCCTGCCGACCTGCATCCTGATGGGACAGGAAAAAACCGGGATTACCGAAGAAGCACTGGCGCTGGCCGATCGGCAGATCGTTATTCCGATGGTGGGGATGGTTCAGTCGCTGAATGTCTCGGTCGCCTGCGCGCTGATCCTGTACGAAGCACAGCGACAGCGGCAGAATGCGGGGCTCTATCTGCGCGACTACAGCCTGCTGGACGAAGAGGAACAGCAGCGCCTGCTATTCGAAGGCGGATTCCCGGTGCTGGCACGCGTCGCCAGACAGAAAGGGTTGCCCTATCCGCGCATCAACGCTCAGGGTGAAGTCGACGCCGATCCCAGCTGGTGGGCCACCATGCAATCGACCGGTAAAAGACGATGAAAGGCCGTCTGCTGGATGCCATCCCGCTCAGTACCCTGACCGGCGTCGGTGCCAGCCAGGCAGCAAAGCTGGCCAGAATAGGCCTGCACACCATTCAGGATCTGCTGCTTCATCTCCCGCTGCGCTACGAAGACCGCACTCAGCTCTATGCCATTAACGATCTGCTGCCTGGCATCTGGGCCACCGTAGAAGGCGAAGTACTGCACACAGATATCACCTTTGGTCGCCGCCGGATGATGGTCTGCCAGATCAGCGATGGCAGCGGCGTGCTGACCATGCGCTTCTTCAATTTCAATGCCGGTATGAAGAACAACCTGTCGCCGGGTCGTCACGTTACCGCCTATGGTGAAATCAAGCGCGGCCAGCGTGGTGCTGAGATTATCCATCCTGAATATCGCATCCAGGGCGAACAGAGCAGTGTGACGCTGGAAGAGACCTTAACGCCGGTTTATCCCACCACCGAAGGTATCCGCCAGGCCACGCTGCGTAATCTGACCGATCAGGCGCTGACGCTGCTGGAGAGCTGCCCGATTGCCGAACTGCTGCCGCAGGAGCTGAGCGGCGGTCTGATCAGCCTGCCCGATGCCTTACGCACGCTGCATCGCCCACCGCCCGACCTCCGGCTCAGCGAACTGGAGAGTGGCCGCCATCCGGCCCAGCGCCGTCTGATTCTGGAAGAGCTGCTGGCGCACAACCTGAGTATGCTGGCGGTGCGCGCCGGTGCGCAGCGCTATTACGCGTTGCCCATGCCGCCGCGCCATAACCTGAGCGACCAGCTGCTGGCCGCGCTGCCCTTCTCGCCCACCCAAGCGCAGAAACGCGTGGTGGCGGAGATAGAAAACGATCTGGCGAATGACTTTCCGATGATGCGGCTGGTGCAGGGTGATGTTGGCTCAGGCAAGACGCTGGTGGCTGCACTCGCTGCGCTGAACGTGATCGCCCACGGTAAACAGGTGGCGCTGATGGCGCCGACCGAACTGCTGGCTGAACAGCACGCCAGTAACTTCCGTCAGTGGTTTGCACCGCTGGGAATTGAAGTCGGCTGGCTGGCCGGGAAACAGAAAGGCAAAGCGCGTCAGGCGCAGCAGGAAGCGATCGCCAGCGGTCAGGTGGCGATGGTCGTCGGCACCCATGCTCTGTTTCAGGAACAGGTGCAGTTTAAGGGACTGGCGCTGGTCATCATTGATGAACAGCATCGGTTCGGCGTCCACCAGCGCCTCGCGCTGTGGGAAAAAGGTGAGGAGCAGGGTTTCCATCCGCATCAGCTGATCATGACCGCCACCCCCATTCCGCGCACCCTGGCGATGACCGCCTATGCCGATCTGGATACCTCGACCATCGACGAGCTGCCGCCGGGACGCACACCGGTGACCACCGTGGCCATTCCCGACTCCCGACGGGATGAGATCGTCGCACGGGTGGAACACGCCTGCCGCGAAGGGCGTCAGGCCTACTGGGTCTGCACCCTGATTGAAGAGTCAGAATTACTGGAGGCGCAGGCGGCAGAGGCGAGCTGGGAAGCCCTTAAAACGGCCCTGCCTGCGTTGAATATAGGCCTGGTGCATGGCCGGATGAAACCCGCCGAGAAACAGGCGGTGATGCAGGCGTTTAAAGCGAACGAGCTGCAACTGCTGGTGGCGACCACCGTGATTGAAGTCGGGGTAGACGTGCCTAACGCCAGCCTGATGATTATTGAGAATCCGGAACGGTTAGGCCTGGCACAGCTGCATCAGCTGCGGGGCCGGGTCGGTCGCGGTGCGGTGGCTTCACACTGTGTGCTGCTCTACAAAGCGCCGCTCAGCAAGACGGCGCAGAAGCGTTTGCAGGTGCTGCGAGACAGCAACGATGGCTTCGTCATTGCCCAGTTCGATCTGGAGATACGCGGGCCAGGTGAACTGCTGGGCACCCGCCAGACCGGTAACGCCGAGTTTAAAGTGGCCGACCTGCTGCGCGATCAGGCGATGGTGCCCGAAGTTCAGCGTGTGGCGCGTCACATCCACCAGCACTATCCCGAACAGGCCAGCGCCCTGATTGAACGCTGGCTGCCGGAAAATACCCGTTATACCAACGTCTGAGTCACGCCCCTGCCCGTACCCACTTTTCACCTCAGACGGGCAAACGATTGCTTTTGGCCTGCGGATGATTACAATCGCCACACACTTTTTCGGGAAGAGCAGAAGATGTCCACCAATCCGCAGCCAGACCAGCCCCCCGCCCTGCAAAGCGAACTGATTTACCGCCTCGACGATCGTCCTCCCCTTCCGCAGACGCTGTTTGCTGCCGCTCAGCATCTGCTGGCCATGTTTGTTGCCGTCATCACGCCCGCGATACTGATCTGTCAGGCTCTGGGCCTGCCCGCAGAAGACACCCGGCACATTATCAGCATGTCGCTGTTTGCCTCGGGCGTGGCATCACTGCTGCAGATCAAAACCTGGGGGCCGGTCGGTTCGGGCCTGCTGTCGATTCAGGGAACCAGCTTCAACTTCGTCACCCCCTTAATCATGGGGGGGATGGCGCTGAAAAACGGCGGTGCGGATGTTCCCACCATGATGGCGGCCCTGTTTGGTACGCTGATGGTGGCCTCCTGTACTGAAATGGTGCTGTCCCGCGTCCTGCACCTGGCACGCCGGATCATTACCCCGCTGGTGTCCGGTATCGTGGTCATGATTATCGGCCTGTCGCTGATTCAGGTGGGACTCACCTCTATCGGCGGGGGATTCGGTGCGATTAACGATCACACCTTTGGCGCGCCGAAAAACCTGATGCTGGCCGGCGCGGTGCTGCTGGTGATCGTGCTGCTTAACCGGCAGAAAAACCCTTACCTGCGTGTCGCCTCCCTGGTGATTGCGATGGCGGTCGGCTATCTGCTGGCCTGGGCCATGGGCATGCTGCCTGCCTCAGGTCTCCCGACCGATCAGCCGCTGATCAGGGTGCCCAGCCCGCTCTATTACGGACTGGGCTTCGACTGGAACCTGCTCATCCCCCTGATGCTGGTGTTTATGGTGACCTCACTGGAGACCATCGGCGACATCACGGCCACCTCGGATGTATCAGAGCAGCCGGTGAGCGGCCCTCTCTATATGAAACGCCTGAAGGGCGGCGTGCTGGCGAATGGCCTGAACTCCTTTGTCTCTGCGCTGTTTAACACCTTCCCTAACTCCTGCTTCGGTCAGAATAACGGGGTGATTCAGTTAACCGGCGTGGCCAGCCGCTACGTGGGCTTTGTGGTGGCGCTGATGCTGATTGTGCTGGGGCTGTTCCCGGCGGTCAGTGGTCTGGTGCAGCTGATCCCTGAGCCGGTGCTTGGCGGTGCCACCATTGTGATGTTCGGCACCATTGCTGCGTCGGGCGTTCGCATCGTGTCACGCGAGCCGCTCAACCGCCGCGCCATCATGATTATCGCGCTGTCGCTGGCCGTGGGCCTGGGTGTTTCCCAGCAGCCACTGATCCTGCAGTTTGCCCCTGACTGGCTGAAAACCCTGCTCTCTTCGGGCATTGCCGCGGGCGGTATTACCGCTATCCTGCTCAACCTGATTTTCCCGCCAGAGAAGTAAGGCCACGGGCAGGCTTCGGCCTGCCTGCTATTTCTTCGTATTTACATCCAGGCTGTTGAGCTGTAACGGTAATTCAGGCATAACAACCTCTCACCGGATTGAACGCGGGAAGGATGCGATGAAATTTCTTGGAAAGTTTTTCCTCACCATACTGTTACTGCTGCTTTTCACCCTGGTGGTGATCTATGTGCTGCTGCAGACACAGTGGGGTGCAGGCTGGTTTAGCCGGTGGGTAAGCGACAAAACCGAATGGCATCTCTCCCTGAGTAAAATTGAACACAATTTCTCCTCGCCCTCTCACATCATTCTGGATGATTTCAGCTTTGGTCACGATGGGCAGCCGGCGGTGCTGGTAGCAAAGCGGGTCGATCTCGGTCTGGCCCTGATTCAGTTCAGCGATCCGCTGCATTTCAGCAGCCTTGAGCTGCGCGACGGGGAAGTGAATCTGGCTAATCTGACGCCAGACAGCGCGCTTCCGATTCAGGCTGACCGCCTGCAACTCAATAACATGCGTCTCGACAGCCCCGGCAGCGCGTTACCGCTGTTTGCTCAGCAGGTGAATGGCGGCATTCTGCCGTGGAAACCGACCGCCCGCGATATGCTGGGCAGCGATGCCCGCTTCCAGATGAGCGCCGGCAGCATGACGCTGAACAATGTGGCGGGCGAGAACGTACTGATTCAGGGAAGTGTTTCCCAGGGCCGGATGCGCTTTGACAACATCGGTGCCGATCTGGCGCGCGGCTCCATGACCGGTAACGGTGAACGGGATGCCCAGGGCAACTGGAAAATCAACCAGCTGCGACTGAACGATATCCGTCTGCAGACCGCCAGCAGTCTGAAAGACTTCCTGCACAGCCTGCAGGTGGTTCCCTCCATCGCGATTACGCGACTCGATCTGACCGATGCCCGTCTGCAGGGACCGGACTGGGCGGTAACCGACCTCGACCTGACGCTGAGAAACGTTAACTGGCAGGGAGACGACTGGCAGAGTAATGATGGTTCACTGGCGCTGAATGCCAGCAATTTTATCAACGGGGGTTTCGAGCTTAACGACCCTATCGTTAACCTGGATTTTTCTCCGCAGGGCATCGCACTGACGCAGTTCAGTTCACGCTGGGCGAACGGTGTGATTCGGGCTGACGGTGACTGGTCGCGCAGCGATAAACGCCTGACCCTGAAAAATCTGGCCGTTGCCGGACTGGAATATACCCTGCCGCAGGACTGGCGCGATCGCTGGCAGGCAACCCTGCCCGCGTGGCTGGAGAGTGTAGAGGTGACGCGTTTCATGTCGAACCGGAACCTGATTATCGATATCAATCCGGCCTTTCCTTTCCAGCTGACATCACTGGATGGCACGGGTGAGAATCTGCGACTGGCGCAGCAGCATCAGTGGGGGATCTGGTCGGGTAAGCTGAGCCTGAACGCGGCGGAGTCCACCTTTAACCGTACCGATCTGCGTCACCCATCCATTGCGCTGAGTGCTGACGCAGAGCAGATTCAGGTAACGGAGCTGAGCGCGTTCAGTAACAAGGGACTGCTCGAAGGAACGGCCAGCGTGGGCCAGCAATCCGCCCGTCCGCTGACGCTGCAGCTGACCGGCCGTGCGGTGCCGGTGAACGTATTGCAGAACTGGGGATGGCCCGCGCTGCCGCTAACGGGAGACAGCAATATGCAGCTGCAACTCAGCGGTGCGTTACGCGCTGATCAGCCACTGCGTCCGACGGTAAATGGCACACTGTCGGTGACAACCGACAGTCAGCAGCTGCAGCAGACCATGCAGGCCGGTGAGGTGCGATAATCGCATCAGGGCCGCGGGTGCGGCCCTGATGATTAATTGATACGTGCGCCGGAACCGCCCTCTTCCAGCGGTCCGTCGGGATCGGCGGGCAGCACGATATAAACGCCTTCAAACACTGCGCCACACTCATCATCGCCGAAAAGCTCCACTTCAAGCTGCACGCGCGCTTTACGGCCACGCGCCAGACGATCGAGATCGCCGCTCAATGAGCCCAGATCGGCAATCGCTCCGGGCCGCCCGCTGATGGGATGGCTATAGCGAATGTGGGCATCTGCCAGAATAATCGTTCCACCGAGATGACGCTCGCGCAGCAGCAACCAGATCAATCCCCAGCCGGTCAGTGTTGCCAGCGAAAAGAGGCTGCCGGCGAACAGGGTATGGTGCGGATTCTGGTTGCCCGCCTCGGGCATGGTGGTAATAAATTTCTGCCCGGTAAACTGCAGAATGCGGACCCCCATCTTCTCGCTGAGCGGGATGTGATCGTACCAGGCCTGTTGCAGCTGCCCGCACCAGTCGGCGCGGTGCAGAATGTCATCCAGCGTAATAACCGGCTTAATCATCAGAAAGTGACGAACCGGCGTGGTCTGCGGCGCGGTTATCTCGCCCTGATTGACGTAGCCGAGTTTCGCGAAGAAAGCGACAGCATCTTCCCGGGCACTGCAGGTCACCCGCTTTGCGCCTTCCTGACGCGCCACTGACTCCAGCGTCATTGCCACCAGCGTTCCCAGCCCTTTGCCCTGCACGGAGGGATGAACGGCCATGAAGCGGATCGCGGCCTCGTTGTCGGCATTAATGTAGAGACGACCGATGGCGACCGGATTTCCCTGCTCGTCCACCACCATCTGATGATGCGCTAAGGCATCCCAGGCGTCACGTTCAGACCCCTGCGGCTGACGCAGCGGTTTACGTAACATTTCCCAGCGGAACTGATAGTAGATATCCAGCTCTTCCGCTGTCTGAGGCACACGAAGGTGATACATAAAATGTTTCTCCCGCTCGGAGGTGTGGCCTGTTCCCTGCCGCTCAGCTGACGCTCTCACACCTGTAACCAGAACGTCACCGGACCATCGTTCACCAGTGAAACCTGCATATCTGCCGCGAAACGGCCATTCGCCGTGGTAATGCCCTGCTGCCGACAGCAGTCGCTGAAGTACTCATACAGACGCTCAGCCTCAGCCGGCTCGGCGCCACCAGAAAAGGAGGGGCGCATCCCTTTTTGCGTGTCAGCGGCCAGCGTAAACTGTGACACCACCAGCACGCTTCCCCCCGTCTGGCGGAGACTCAGGTTCATTTTGCCCTGCTCATCACTAAAGATGCGATAGCCCAGTACGCGTTCTGCGAGACGTTCCGCACGCGCATTGTCATCGCCCTTCTCCACCCCCAGCAGGACCAGTAGTCCGGCACCAATTTCACCGGTCACATCCTGATCGACGCTGACGCTGGCGCGCGTTACGCGCTGAATCAATGCAATCATCTTTCCTCGCGTTGCTCATCTTTGTGCTGCTGTTTCAACTGCCGGTAGTCGGCTAACGTCACGGTTATTTCAGCGCCCAGCAACACAATACACCAGGTCCAGTAGACCCAGAGAAACAGAATCGGGATCACGGCCAGAACACCGTAGATCAACTGATAAGAGGGGAACATCGTAACATAGAGCGCAAAGGCCTTTTTGCCCAGCTCAAACAGCGCCCCGGCGACCAGTGCACCAATCAGCGCATCACGCGGCGGCACGCGCTGGGTGGGCACAATACTGTAGAGCAGCCAGAAGGCGAGCCACGAGAGCAGAAGCGGAAAAATACGCAGCATCTGATCAACCAGGCTGGTGACCCCGGTGGCATTAATCCAGCGCAGCGACAGCAGATAGGAGCTGATCGCCAGGCTGGCACCGGCCAGCAGCGGGCCGAGGGTCAGGATCATCCAGTAGACCGCAAAAGAGTAAACCATCGGCCGCTTCTTGTGGCTGCGCCAGATGGTGTTCAGCGCGCTATCGACCGAATGCATCAGCAGCAGGGCCGTCACAATCAGGCCGACGGCCCCGACAGCCGTCATCCGGTTGACGTTAGCCACAAACTGCTCAAGATAACGTTGCAGCGTATTGCCTGCGGCGGGCATCAGGTTGTTGAAGACAAACTGCTTCAGCTGCACGCTGATGTCGGAGAAGACCGGAAACGCCGCAAACAGTGCAAACACTACCGCAATCAGCGGCACCAGCGCCAGCAGTGAGACATAGGCCAGGTTGCCCGCCTGGGTTGTCATGCCATCTTCGTCAATACGTTTCCACAGCAGCCTGAGCCACAGCCAGAAGGCATGCAGCCCGGGATGAAATGTTCGTGACTTCATGCGTTACTGTCGACCTGCAAACCAGTCGGGAACCGTGCGGCTGTCCGTCACCAGCACGCTTTCGATACCCAGCGCCCGGGCCGCCTCGATATTTTCTGCATTATCATCAAAAAAGACCGCCTGCTCGGCCGTTACCCCTTCCGCATCCAGCACATGCTGATAAATGCGGGCTTCCGGCTTCCGCATGCCCAGCTCCTGTGACAGGTAGAGCTTGTCGGCCGCCTGCTGCACGTCGGGGTACTGCGTCGGCCAGAAGGCGCAGTGCAGCTTATTGGTATTGGAGAGGATCACGACCCGATGCCCCTCCAGCCGCAGCCGGTTCATCAGCGCCAGCGTTTCCGGACGCACGTCAACGAACACCGCCTGCCAGCCCGCGGCAAACTGTTCATAGCTGAGAGCGATCTCCAGCTTTTCGCAGAGGGCCAGCGCAAAATCTTCATCGCTGATCTCACCGCGTTCATGCTGTTCGAACGCCTCATCCATCCGGAAATGGCTTTGCAGTGAGGCCAGCGGCACACGGCTAAGGTCACTCCAGACGCCCAGCACGCGGTTAAAGTCGATATCAATAATCACATTGCCTAAATCAAAGATATACAGCATGGTGCGCCTCCTTCGGTTCCCTGGAGTATTCACTCTAGCGGCAAAAACGCAGGCTGAACAGCCAGCACCGGAGAGAAAAGCGTAAACGGCAGCGGGTGGGCAAAAAGCGTGTCACAGCAGACAATAATTGGCTGGCCCGGCGGGCAGGCGCGGAATCGCAGGCAAAAAAAAGCCCCGCATAGCGGGGCTCTTTATTACGCTAAAGCGTGATTACGCGTCTTTAGGACCACGTGAAGCACGTTTACGGTCGTTTTCGGTCAGATGGCGTTTACGGATACGCACTGACAGCGGAGTCACTTCTACCAGTTCGTCATCATCGATGAACTCGATAGCCTGCTCCAGCGTCATTTTCTGCGGTGGAACCAGGGTGGTGGCTTCATCTGTACCGGAAGCACGCATGTTGGTCAGCTTCTTACCGGTCAGACAGTTCACGGTCAGGTCGTTAGAACGGCTGTGAATACCGATGATCTGGCCTTCATAGACTTCTGCACCGTGACCCAGGAACAGCTTACCGCGATCCTGCAGACCGAACAGGGCGAACGCAACCGCTTTACCCTGACCGTTAGAGATCAGGACGCCGTTCTGACGCTGACCCACTTCGCCCTGACGAATGTCGTCGTAGTGGCTGAAGGTGGAGTAAAGCAGACCGGTACCGGAAGTCATGGTCATGAATTCGTTACGGAAGCCGATCAGACCACGGCTTGGGATCACGTAGTCAAGACGTACGCGGCCTTTACCGTCCGGATCCATATTTTTCAGGTCGCCTTTACGCTCGCCCATGGCTTGCATAACGGAACCCTGATGCGTTTCTTCGATATCCAGCGTGACGTTCTCGAATGGCTCCTGTTTACGGCCTTCGAATTCGCGGAAGATAACTTTCGGACGGGATACCGCCAGTTCGAAACCTTCACGACGCATGTTTTCGATCAGAACAGACAGGTGCAGCTCACCACGACCTGAAACGCGGAATGCGTCCGAGTCTTCGGTTTCTTCAACGCGCAGTGCCACGTTGTGAACCAGTTCTTTGTTCAGACGCTCCAGGATCTGGCGCGACGTCACGTACTTACCTTCTTTACCGCAGAACGGTGAGGTGTTGACGTTGAAGAACATGGTTACGGTAGGTTCATCGACGCTCAGGGCTGGCAGCGCTTCCACATTCTGCGTGTCACAGATGGTGTCAGAGATGTTCAGCTCACCCAGACCGGTGATAGCAATGATATCGCCCGCTTCAGCCAGATCGCTGTCGATACGCTCAAGACCCAGGTGAGTCAGGACTTTGCCGACTTTACCGTTACGGGTTTTGCCTTCGCTATCGATGATAGTAACCTGCTGGTTAGGCTTCACTTTACCGCGCTTGATGCGGCCGATGCCGATCACGCCCAGGTAGTTGTTGTAGTCCAGCTGCGAGATTTGCATCTGCAGTGGCGCTTCAACTTCAACCTGTGGAGGTGAAACGTGGTCAACGATGGCCTGGTACAGCGGGGTCATATCGTCAGCCATGTCGGTGTGGTCAAGACCTGCAATACCATTCAGCGCAGAGGCGAAAATGATAGGGAAGTCGAGCTGCTCATCAGTCGCATCCAGGTTAACGAACAGGTCAAACACCTGATCCACAACCCAATCCGGACGTGCGCCCGGGCGGTCTACCTTGTTGATAACCACAATCGGCTTCAGACCATGCGCGAACGCTTTTTTGGTCACGAAGCGGGTTTGCGGCATAGGGCCATCCATCGCATCTACAACCAGCAGCACCGAGTCCACCATGGACATGACGCGCTCAACTTCACCACCGAAGTCGGCGTGTCCTGGGGTATCAACGATGTTGATACGGTAGTCATTCCACTTAATGGCGGTGTTTTTTGCGAGGATGGTAATCCCACGCTCTTTCTCCAAATCATTGGAGTCCATCACGCGCTCGGTTGCTTCGGTACGGGCATCAAAAGTACCGGATTGTTGCAGCAGTTTGTCAACCAGGGTGGTCTTTCCATGGTCAACGTGCGCGATGATGGCGATGTTACGCAAATTTTCGATCACAGCTTTGCCTCAGGCATTAGAAATAGCGCACTATTGTACACGGATTAAGCGGAAGACTGAACACGATCACACTTTTCACTGAAAGATTATTGCATTGACGCAAATTCGCACTGTTCCCGGTGCAGAAAATGCACTAAGTTGGTCCTATGCACCAAAATGGTGCCTTTAAATTCACCTTCAGCACTATTATGGTGCATTAAAACCATCGTGGTGCAGCCGCATTACGACAAAAAGGTGCATCATAAGGCGATTTAAGCAACATCAAAAAAGTTGGCACAGAATTCGCTTTATCTGTAACAAGCGTAAACGCCAGTCAGATGTCGGTTGAAGAGCGTGCCGGAAAAGAGTGGTCAGGAATTTCCTTTCCCGCCACGCCCTCCGGAAACGACGTTTCCTCGCCATGTAGATAATGAAAGACCATTTCCAGGAGAGTTGAGTATGTCCGCTGAACACGTTCTCTCGATGATGAACGAGCATGAAGTTAAGTTTGTTGACCTGCGTTTTACCGATACCAAAGGTAAAGAACAGCACGTTACGATCCCTGCTCACCAGGTTAACGCTGACTTCTTCGAAGAAGGCAAAATGTTCGATGGTTCGTCTATCGGCGGCTGGAAAGGCATCAACGAATCAGACATGGTGCTGATGCCTGACGCTACCACGGCGGTCATGGATCCTTTCTTCGAAGATTCTACGCTGATCATCCGTTGTGACATTCTCGAGCCAGGCACCATGCAGGGCTACGACCGCGATCCACGTTCTATCGCCAAACGCGCTGAAGATTTCCTGCGCTCTTCCGGTATCGCCGATACCGTCCTGTTTGGACCAGAACCTGAATTCTTCCTGTTCGATGACATCCGTTTCGGTTCATCGACTTCCGGCTCACACGTTGCTATCGACGATATCGAAGCGGCATGGAACACCGGTAAAGAGTACGAAGGCGGTAACAAAGGTCACCGTCCAGGTCTGAAAGGCGGCTACTTCCCGGTTCCACCGGTTGACTCATCACAGGACATCCGTTCTGCCATGTGTCTGACCATGGAGCAGATGGGTCTGGTAGTTGAAGCGCATCACCACGAAGTGGCGACTGCGGGTCAGAACGAAGTGGCGACCCGCTTCAATACCATGACCAAAAAAGCTGACGAAATTCAGATCTACAAATATGTCGTTCACAACGTCGCGCACGCTTACGGTAAGACCGCGACCTTTATGCCGAAGCCAATGTTTGGCGACAACGGTTCAGGCATGCACTGCCACATGTCACTCTCTAAAGGTGGCCAGAACCTGTTCGCGGGCGATAAGTACGGCGGCCTGTCTGAAATGGCGCTGTTCTACATCGGCGGTATCATCAAGCACGCTAAAGCGATCAACGCCCTGGCGAACCCGACCACCAACTCCTACAAGCGTCTGGTTCCGGGCTACGAAGCACCGGTTATGCTGGCTTACTCTGCCCGTAACCGTTCCGCGTCTATCCGTATCCCGGTAGTGGCCAGCCCGAAAGCCCGTCGTATTGAAGCGCGCTTCCCGGATCCAGCGGCTAACCCATACCTGGCGTTCACCGCACTGCTGATGGCTGGCCTTGATGGCATCATCAACAAAATCCACCCTGGCGATGCGATGGATAAAAACCTGTACGACCTGCCACCGGAAGAAGAAGCTGAGATTCCAAAAGTTGCAGGCTCGCTGGAAGAAGCGCTGAATGCACTGAACGAAGATCGCGAGTTCCTGACCCGCGGTGGTGTCTTCACTGATGAATCTATCGATGCTTACATCGAACTGCGTAAAACTGAGATGGACCGCGTTCGCATGACGCCACACCCGGTTGAGTTCGAGCTGTACTACAGCGTTTAACTGATCAGACGTTTTTGTTGCCGTGGAAACTTTTAGCCCATCTTCGGATGGGCTTTTTTCTCCGCGAATTCACCGTTCATTCTCCCGCTTTTCGGCTTAAACACCAGAATGCACCTATTTAGTGCAGAGGAACGTTGTATGGCAACTGGCTCTCTGCCCGACGCCGGGCAGATTCTCAACGCTTTAATCAACAGTATTTTGTTGGTGGATAACGACCTGGTTATTCATTACGCCAACCCGGCGGCGCAGCAATTACTGGCGCAGAGCTCACGCAAGTTGTTCGGCACGCCGTTACCGGATTTAACCGGCTACTTTTCGCTGAATATTGAGGTGATGCGCGAGAGTCTTGAGGCTGGCCAGGGATTCACTGACAGTGAGGTCACGCTGGTAGTCGATGGTCGCGCACATATTATGTCGCTGACCGCACAGCGTTTACCCGATGGCTTGATTCTGATGGAAATGGCGCCGATGGATAACCAGCGTCGCCTCAGTCAGGAGCAGTTACAGCACGCCCAGCAGGTGGCTGCACGCGATCTGGTTCGCGGCCTGGCCCATGAGATAAAAAATCCGCTGGGAGGATTGCGCGGCGCGGCACAGCTTTTATCACGCGCCCTGCCCGATCCCTCGCTGAATGAATATACCAGGGTCATTATTGAACAGGCCGACCGGTTGCGGAATCTGGTGGATCGTCTGTTAGGGCCACAGCAGCCGGGGATGCACATTACCCAGAGCATTCACCAGGTGGCTGAGCGGGTGGTCAATCTGGTGTCGATGGAGCTGCCGGAGAATGTCTCCCTGGTGCGGGATTACGATCCCAGCCTGCCGGAACTGCCGCACGACCCTGACCAGATTGAACAGGTGCTGCTTAACGTCGTACGCAATGCGCTTCAGGCGCTGGGCGACGACGGCGGGACGATTGTTATTCGCACCCGTACGGCTTTTCAGCTGACGCTGCATGGCACCCGTTATCGCCTGGTAGCACGAATAGATATTGAAGATGATGGCCCCGGTATTCCGGCCCAGCTACAGGATACGCTTTTCTATCCGATGGTCAGTGGACGTGAAGGCGGAACCGGTTTAGGTCTCTCCATCGCCCGTAGCCTGATTGATCAGCATTCAGGAAAAATAGAATTTAACAGTTGGCCGGGTCACACCGAATTCTCGGTCTACCTGCCTATTCGCCAGTGAGGTTTCTATGCAACGAGGGATAGTCTGGATCGTCGATGACGATAGCTCCATCCGCTGGGTGCTTGAACGCGCGCTCACTGGAGCCGGTTTGAGCTGTGCGACGTTTGACAGCGCAGGTGAGGTGCTGGATGCCCTCTCAACCAAAACCCCGGACGTTTTACTGTCAGATATTCGCATGCCCGGTATGGATGGCCTGGCGCTGCTGAAACAGATTAAACAGCGTCATCCGATGCTGCCGGTCATCATTATGACGGCGCATTCCGATCTCGATGCCGCAGTCAGCGCCTATCAGCAGGGTGCGTTTGATTACCTGCCTAAGCCGTTCGATATTGATGAAGCGGTTGCGCTGGTAGAGCGCGCCATCAGTCACTATCAGGAGCAGCAGCAGCCGCGTAATCAGCCGGTCAGCGGACCGACCACCGATATTATCGGGGAAGCGCCCGCGATGCAGGATGTGTTCCGCATCATCGGGCGGTTGTCGCGCTCCTCAATCAGCGTCCTGATCAATGGTGAGTCGGGCACTGGTAAAGAACTGGTCGCCCATGCGCTGCACCGGCACAGCCCGCGCACCAAAGCACCGTTTATCGCGCTGAATATGGCGGCGATCCCCAAAGATTTGATTGAGTCAGAACTGTTCGGTCATGAGAAAGGCGCCTTTACCGGTGCGAACCAGATCCGCCAGGGCCGTTTTGAGCAGGCCGATGGGGGCACGCTGTTTCTGGATGAGATTGGCGACATGCCGCTGGATGTGCAGACCCGACTGCTGCGCGTGCTTGCCGATGGTCAGTTCTATCGCGTCGGCGGCTATGCGCCGGTCAAAGTGGATGTGCGGATCATTGCGGCTACCCACCAGAACCTGGAATTACGCGTGCAGGAAGGCAAGTTCCGTGAGGATCTGTTCCATCGCCTGAATGTAATTCGTGTGCATCTGCCGCCGCTGCGTGAGCGTCGTGAAGATATCCCGCGTCTGGCGCGTTATTTCCTGCAGGTGGCGGCCCGTGAGCTGGGGGTAGAAGCGAAGATTCTGCATCCGGAAACCGAAACGGCGCTGACCCGTCTGCACTGGTCAGGTAACGTGCGCCAGCTGGAAAACACCTGTCGCTGGCTGACCGTGATGGCGGCCGGTCAGGAAGTGCTGATTCAGGATCTGCCCGGCGAGCTGTTTGAGTCCAGCACACCGGAAAACCCGGTGCAGTCACTGCCTGACAGCTGGGCAACGCTGCTGGCTCAGTGGGCCGACCGCGCCCTGCGTTCCGGTCATCAGAATCTGCTGTCAGAAGCCCAGCCCGAGATGGAGCGGACGCTGCTGACTACGGCGCTGCGCCATACCCAGGGCCACAAGCAGGAAGCCGCACGTCTGCTGGGATGGGGACGCAACACCCTGACGCGCAAGCTGAAAGAGCTGGGGATGGAATAGGGGTTCAGTTCGGGCTGGCGAGGTCTGCCAGCCCGTTTCTCTAGATCACGCGCGAAAACTGCTTCTGACGAACTTTCTGCCGCAGATAGCGATCAAAGCACATGCAGATATTGCGGACCAGCAACCGGCCAATCCCCGTCACTTCCAGCCCCGTCGTCGTCTGCTCCACCAGCCCGTCGGCAATTAAGGGTTTCAACAGCGCCAGATCTTCAGCAAAGTAGTCATGAAAGCAGATTCCCCACTGCGCCTCTGTTGCGGCAAAATCGAGCGAAAAGTGGCAAATCAGTGTTTTAATCACGTCCCGCCGCAGACAGTCATCGCGGGTTAAGGCGACGCCGCGCCACAGGCCATTCCCCTGCTGTTCCACACTGCTGTACCAGCTGTTAAGGTCTTTCTGGTTCTGCGCATAGCTGTCACCCACCATGCTGATGGCGGAGACACCCAGCCCCAGCAAGTCGCTGTCGCCCTGCGTCGTGTAACCCTGAAAATTGCGATGCAGCTTCCCGTCGCGCTGCGCGACAGCCAGCTCATCCTGCGGCTTCGCAAAGTGATCCATGCCGATATAGTGATAGCCCTGCTGCGTCAGGGTCGCGATGGTCTGCTGCAAAATATCCAGTTTCTGCCGGGCCGAGGGGAGTTCATCCTCTTTGATTTTGCGCTGTGCCGCAAACAGCGCCGGCAGATGCGCATAGTTGAAGACGCTGAGACGGTCCGGATTCAGCGCCACGACCCGCTCCAGCGTCCAGGCGAAGCTGTCGGGCGTCTGCAGAGGTAAACCGTAGATCAGATCGATGCTGGTTGAGCGGAAGCCCTGTTCACGAGCGCGGGCCATCAGACTGAAGATCACTTCCTCATCCTGCACCCGGTTAACCCGCGCCTGCACCGCTTTGTTAAAGTCCTGCACGCCCATACTGAGACGATTAAAGCCCAGCGATCGGAGATGATCGATCATATCCAGCGCCATTTCCCGCGGATCGACCTCGATCGACATTTCGGCATCATCGGTCACATTGAAGTGTTGCTTCAGCAAGCCCACCAGCCGCGAAACCTGCTGCCTGTCGAGAAAGGTCGGTGTGCCGCCTCCCCAGTGAAGCTGTGTCACCCGGCGCTGGCGGAACAGCGGCGCGCGCTGAATAATCTCCTGCTCCAGCACATCCAGATAGCGGTCCGCTTTGTGGCGCTGACGCGTCACCTGCTTATTACAGCCGCAGAAGTAGCAGAGACGGTGGCAGAAAGGGATATGAACGTAAAGCGACAGCGGACGCCCGGGATAGCGTGCCATGGCATGCTGAAAATCGGTTTCCGTATAGTCTTCGCTGAACTCCAGCGCAGTGGGATAGGAGGTGTAACGTGGCCCGGCGTAATTGTACTTTTCAATTAACGCCTGATCCCAGGCAATCTGCAGCGATGGCATGCTCACTCCTTCCGGTGACGTCGTCTGAGAGAAGGTCGCGAAGAAGAAGGGATGAAAGGTGAGCGGGATGAGACCCGACGTAAACGTTGCTTCAGACGCGACAGGCGTCGTAGTTTAAACAATAACCACAGCAGATAACATGTCGCCAGCAGCGCGAAAATTGATCCAGGCCAAAACATTGTCGTTTACCTGAGAAGCACGGCATGCGGAACTCGCATGCCGATCAAATTTGCTTAGTTGCCCTTCAGCAGACGGTACATATCCTCTTCTGCCTGTTCATCTTCGCCATCGTCCATCACGATGCCTAACTGCTCCATCAGTTCGTCGATGCGATCCAGCGAGGCATCCAGCCAGCCCTGATCTTCTGCCGACAGCGTTTCGCCATTTTCCAGGCGATCCAGCAGCGCATCCAGACGCTCATCGTTTTCCAGCTTCGCCAGCTCTTCTTCCGGCGTCAGGCGCACTTTCTTCGGGGCTGCCGGTTTATCTGCACTTTTCTGTGGCCTGACGGCGGTGGTTTTGCCATCGGCGATCAGGGCCACCGGTTTCTTACTCCCGATGCGCGGATCTTTTGCCGGGGCTGACTGGCGTGCGCCATTGCTGTCCGACGCCGCCGGATTAGCACGGCTGCCAGATGCATGTCCGCGATGCTTTTTATCGCGTTTGCGATCGCGCGCTTCGAGGTTAATTTCGTCACGCGATTTGCGTTTGGCTTTGACGGCAGGTTTGCCGTGGGCAGCTCGTGCAGGTTGCTTCATAGTATTCGGTCCTGGCTTTTTTATTCAGTATAGAATTGCGGCGAAATCTAGCAGAAACCCGACAAAGAAAAAAGGCGACAGCTCAAGCTGTCGCCTTATTTCATACCTTCACAAGAAGGAATCATGTTTTAAATCCTTTTCGGCTCGTAACATCCCGGTCAATCCCGCGCCTGCTCAACTCCTGAGCTATTCCCTGTCCCTGTCTGGCCATATCCCTGACCTGTTCCATTCCATCGCTCATTGCCATCCTGACATCCCTGAGCGCATCATCCTGATGTGTGCTGCCATTCACTGCACAATAATGTAGACCAACTGGTAAAAGCCTCAAGTCAGCGCCACCGATAGTTGGCTTAAAAAAAGAGCAAAACTTATTAACTCATTGAAATAGTGATGATTTTATTTTCAAAAATCCGTGTAAAAATCGACATAACCCGCAGCGCGAATGGTCAATCTCTTACATGGACTGTTATCACGACGCGATTGAGCACTTTCGCGCCATAACGCGTATAATCGCCGCCATTGCCCTAATGCGTTTTCTGGAGTGTTACCTTGTCTGAATTGAATTATCACGTTACCCACTTTGTCATGAGCGCGCCGGATATCCGTCATCTGCCTGCCGATACCGGAATTGAGGTGGCTTTTGCTGGCCGCTCGAACGCGGGAAAATCGAGTGCGCTGAACACGTTAACCAATCAGAAAGGCCTGGCGCGCACCAGTAAAACACCGGGACGTACCCAGCTGATCAACCTGTTTGAAGTTAAAGAAGGGAAGCGTCTGGTCGACCTGCCAGGCTACGGTTATGCCGAAGTGCCGGAAGAGATGAAGCTGAAGTGGCAGCGTGCGTTAGGCGAGTACCTGCAAAAGCGTCAGGCGCTGAAGGGGCTGGTCGTATTGATGGACATTCGTCATCCGCTGAAAGATCTCGACCGCCAGATGATTCAGTGGTCGGTGGAAAGCGCAATTCCGGTTCTGCTGCTGCTCACCAAAGCCGATAAACTCGCTTCCGGTGCCCGCAAAGCCCAGCTCAACGTCGTGCGTGAGGCGGCGCTTAGCTTCGGCGGCGATATCCAGGTAGAGCTCTTCTCATCGCTGAAGAAAATCGGCGTGGATAAGGTTCGTCAGAAACTGGACAGCTGGTATGCGATGCCTGATGAGGCGACTGAGGATCAGCACGGGGACGCGTGAGCAGCATCGCTGATCCGCTGACACTGCGGTAACAAAAATCCCAATAAAAAACGCCCCAGTCACAGAATGACTGGGGCGGCTAAATTCAGCCAAATCCGATTACGTGAAGTAAAAGGTCTGAAAGATAGAACATCTTACCTCTGTACCCTACGCGACGAACTTTACCTGATTTTTTGTGCCTGACAAAGGCTTTTTTGTTGCTTACTTACATCAAAACAGGACTTTTTTTACCATACCCGTCACAAAAATAGCGTTGTGATGTAGTTTAATGACGAAAAAAATGTTTAGCCGATAAGCAGTTAGAAACGCGCTTTCACTCCCGGTGTCGCCCGGTTACAGCTGACCACTCAACTAAACGAATTACTTATGCCTGAATCAGGGCCAGTTTTGTGCGACAGAACCGGCCCGGAGGCGGTAATCAGTGTGCTTCGTCCCAGTTGTCACCGACGCCGACTTCAACCAGTAACGGTACGTCGAGCTTCACACTGCCTTCCATTAACGCACGGATTTTCTGGCTGGCCGCTTCCACCGCCTCCGATTTCACTTCGAACACCAGTTCATCGTGAACCTGCATGATCATTCTTACTGCGCTGTCATTCTGCTGCTGAAGCCACTCATCCACGGAAATCATCGCGCGTTTGATGATGTCTGCTGCCGTTCCCTGCATTGGCGCATTGATGGCGGCACGCTCTGCAGCTTTGCGGCGAATCGCATTGCTGGATTTAATATCCGGCAGCCAGAGCCGGCGCCCTTCCAGCGTTTCGACATAGCCTTTATTCGCCGCCAGCTGCCGGGTGTTCTCCATATAGCGTAGTACGCCCGGATAGCGTTCAAAGTAGAGGTCCATATACTTTTTCGCTTCACCTGCACCGATGTTGAGCTGACGTGACAGGCCAAAGGCACTCATGCCATAAATCAGACCAAAGTTAATCGCTTTGGCGCTGCGACGCTGTTCTCCACTCACCTTATCCAGCGCGACACCAAACACTTCCGATGCCGTGGCACGGTGAATATCCTCACCCTGGGCAAAGGCGTCCAGTAAGCCTTTATCCTGAGAGAGATGCGCCATGATACGCAGTTCAATCTGGGAGTAGTCGGCTGCGACGATGCGATAACCTTTATCGGCAATAAAGGCCTGACGGATTCGGCGCCCCTCGTCATTACGCACCGGGATGTTCTGCAGGTTAGGATCGGCAGAGGACAAGCGTCCGGTGGCGGTAACGGCCTGATGATAGGAGGTATGCACCCGTCCGGTCAGCGGATTGATCATCTGCGGCAGCTTATCCGTATAGGTCGATTTCAGTTTCGACAGGCCGCGATGCTCCAGGATCACTTTAGGCAGCGGATAATCGAGCGCCAGTTCGGCTAACACCTCTTCGCTGGTTGACGGTGCCCCACCCGGTGTTTTCTTCGTGGGTTTGATGCCCTGTTTTTCAAACAGAATCACCTGAAGTTGTTTTGTGGAGGAGAGGTTGAAGGGCTCGCCTGCCAGCTCATGCGCTTTCGACTCCAGCTCAGCCAGTCGGGCAGTCAGCTCTTTCGAGTGTTGCGCCAGAATAGCCTGGTCGATCAATACGCCATTGCGCTCTATCCGGGAGATGACCGTCAGCAATGGCATCTCAATCTGCTCAAAGACGTTTCTCGGGCCCGTTTCTTTTTCCAGCTCAGGCCACATCTTCAGATGCAGCTGCAGCGTGACATCGGCATCTTCGGCAGCATAGTGGGCTGCCTGCTCTAACGCGATTTGATTGAACGTCAGCTGATTTTTACCTTTACCGGCAATCTCCTGGAAAGTGACCGTTTTATGTTTAAGCCAGCGAGCAGCCAGGCTATCCATATCGTGTTTGCCCACCACGCTATTGAGGATGTATGACTCCAGCATGGTGTCAAACCGGATACCGGCCAGTTCAATGTCGTAGTTCCTGAGGACGCCGCGATCGTATTTCAGGTTCTGGCCCACTTTCCAGGCACTGGCATCTTCCAGCAGGGGCTTAAGCTGCGCCAGAACGGCGGCGCGATCCAGCTGCTCAGGCGCATCAAGATAGTCATGGGCAACCGGCAGATAAGCCGCTTCACCGGGTGCCACCGCGAAGCTGATGCCGACAATATTTGCACTCAGGGTATCAAGCGCATCGGTCTCCAGATCAAAGGCAAAGACGTCGCTGTTTTTCAGCTTCTCCAGCCAGCTATCAAAGAGAGCCTGATCCAGAATGGTCACGTAATTATCGGTTGGCAATACGCTGCTGGTTTCCACCACGGGTGCCGGCTCATCGGACAGGGCTTTTTGCGCCTGCGTATTGCTCTTTTTCCCCTGCAGCCATTTACCGTCCTGCAGATCGCTCAGCCAGCGTTTGAACTCATAACGGCTGAACAGAGACTGCAGTGCCTCAATATCGGGATCGGTCACCGTCAGCTCTTCACAGGGCTGTGCCAGCTCAACGTCGGTTTTGATGGTCGCCAGCTGATACGAGAGGAAGGCCACCTCACGATTCTGCTCAAGTTTGGTCGCCATCGTTTTGGCACCGCGAAACGAGAGATCGGCCACTTTATCCAGGTTGTCATAGATCGTCTGCATGCTGCCCAGCCCCTGCAGCAGCGCCTGTGCGGTTTTCTCACCCACGCCCGGTACGCCGGGAATGTTATCTGAGCTGTCGCCCATCATGGCAAGGAAGTCGATAATCAGCGCGGGAGGGACACCATATTTCTGCTCGACCTCTTCCGGCCCGAGAATGGTATTGGTCATGGTGTTAATCAGCGTAATCCCTGGCGAAACCAGCTGCGCCATATCTTTATCGCCCGTGCTGATCAGCACTGAACGGCCCTTCTTTTCAGCCTCCAGCGCCAGCGTACCGATCACATCGTCCGCTTCCACACCGCTCACCGCCAGCAACGGCAGCCCCATCGCCCGTACCATCTCGTGCAGCGGCTCAATCTGCGCGCGCAGATCGTCCGGCATTGGGGGGCGGTGAGATTTGTAATGCTCGAACAGTTCGTCTCTGAAGGTTTTGCCTTTGGCATCGAACACCACAGCAACGTGACTCGGATTATACTGTGCCAGCAGGCTTTTCAGCATGTTGAGCACGCCGTACATGGCGCCAGTCGGTTCACCTGCACTGTTGGTCAGCGGCGGAAACGCGTGATACGCGCGATAAAGATAGGATGAGCCATCAACCAGAATCAGGGGATTTTCTGCAATTTGCGCCATAAGTCTGTGTAGTCTTCGTTGCTGTGAGTTGGACTATAAGGATGCCACAACCTGGCAGAAATGGTGAACTAAGGCGTGCCGCGTGGACGTTTTTTCACATTTCCGGAGGCAGGATCGCAACGATCGGGTTGTGGATAACTTTGTGCGTAAAAATGATAACGCGCGATCCCTCAGGCGAGCAGGCAATTTATGAGCAAATAAAATGCTTATTTTTCATATGCTTTATCAATTACCGTGACGTGATCGCCATTTTCAATAGCGTGATCCCTTGTGTGGATATTAAATTTATGCCCTGGAGATGGACAAAACCGTCGCGCAATTAAGAAGCATAAAAAAAACGCCAGCAGGCGCTGGCGTTTCACGGGTGCAGAAGGCTGATTACTTCTGGCTTACCAGGAATTTAACGACGTTGGCATAGTCTGCAACGAAATTATCCATAGAGCTGGTATCCAGCCCGCCATTGTTCACCATGTATTTGCCATTAACGAACATCGCAGGCACACCACGCAGATCGACATCAGCCGCCGCTTTCTGCTGCTGGGCAACTAAGGCTTTAACTGCGAAGCTGTTCCAGGCCGCATCGTAATCAGAAGAGGAGATCCCGGCCGCCTGAATAAAGGCCTCTTTCAGACTGGCAGGATCGGTAATGGTCTGCGTTTTCTGAATGCCATCGAAGATCGGTGCCGTAACCTTGTCTTCCACACCCAGCGCCATTGCTACCGCCCAGGCCTGAGTCACGACCGGTCCGAGATCACCGCCGAGGAAATCGACGTGATATTTCACCAGTTTGGTGTCAGCAGGCAGGTTCTTTTTAACCGCGTCATTAACGTGATAAATGCGTTCAAACTGATAGCAGTGCGGGCAGAAAAACGAGAAGAACTCCATCACCTGAGGTTCGCCGGCCACGGGTTTCTGCAGACTGACATATTGTTTACCTTCAGTGAACTGGGCAGCAGACGCGCTGAATGCCAGCACTAAACCCATCAGTGCAAACCAAATCTTTTTCATCGTGAAACACTCTCCTGACTACGTCATTAATATTGCGGTGTCAGCTGCAGAGGAGGTTCCTGCAACAGCTTCTCCTGCTCGGTGAATAGCGAAATTTGCCTGCGCCAGAAATCTTCATCTGTCATCCAGGGAAACGCACGCGGAAAAGCGGGATCCTGCCAGCGTCTGACGACCCAGGCCAGATAATAAACCATGCGCATCGCGCGTAAAGGTTCAATCAGTGACAATTCATTAATATCAAAATCGCTGAATTCACCGTAAGCCTCCAGCAGGATATCCCACTGAATACGCTGTTCCTGTCGATCGCCGCTGATCAGCATCCAGAGATCCTGCACCGCCGGACCATTACGGGCGTCATCCAGATCGACAAACAGCGGCCCATCGCGCCACAGAATATTTCCCGGATGGCAGTCACCATGTAATCGTAGCGGCTGCCATCCGGTATGCCAGTGCTGCTGCAGCGCCTCTCCCAGCTTATCAACCGCCTGTAGCAGCATGGCTTTCAGTGAATCAGGAACCAGCTGAGCCTGCTCCAGCACCTGACGCGGTTCGTGCAGATACTCATCGAGTCCCATGACTGGCCGGTGACTGAACAGCGCTTTGCGACCGGTCTGATGAAGACGCCCCAGAAAACGACCTACCCACTCCATCTGATCTTCGTTGTCGGTCTCATATTGCCGCCCGCCCAGACTGGGAAAGAGCGCAAAGAAAAAGCCCGCGTGGCGGTGCAACGTCTCGCCCTGAAGCCGCAGCGGTGCCGCAACAGGGACCTCGTCAGCCAGCAGATCGAGAGCATACTGATGCTCTTCCGCAATCTGTTCGGCACGCCAGCGCTGTGGACGATAGAATTTGGCGACATAGCGACGTTTTTCATCATCGCTGAACTGATAGACCCTGTTCTCATAACTGTTCAGGGCTGTCAGTCCCGATTCGACGCGGATTCCTGTACCCCAGAGCGCATCAAGCAGCACGTCGGGGTTCAGTGTCTGGAAGTTGAAAGCAGCGTCGCTCATTCTGTTACCTGTGGTTGCCCTTGCATGTAGCTGCCAAGGATAACACTACTCGTCCGGTTTAATGACACCCCGCGCGCGGAGGAGTGCCGTTTTAAAATCGACTTCATAATCTTTTTTCAGCCCCGGAATGGCATCATCGCTGGCTGAGTCACGCATTTTGAGATGGTAAATTAATATATCGTCCGTTAATTCACTTAACGGGCCACGGAAACCAGATTCCTGAGCCAGTTTCTGCAAAAATGTGACCAGATTAAGGTCAGGCTCTTTTTGCCAGGCGGGTTGCAGCAATTCCAGCAATTCATTCAGGCGATGGCATTTCATTTCGTTTTCTCCAGGTACGTAATCAGCGAGGGCACTGTCATGACAGCATTAACCGGCATCATTCTGGCGGGTGGTCAGGGCCGCCGTATGGGTGGTCTGGATAAAGGGCTGGTGCAGCTGGACGGCAGACCGCTTTACCAGCATGTTCTTGAGCGGCTCAGGCCACAAGTCGACATTGTCATGATTAATGCGAATCGTAATATTGATCGCTATCAGCTAAGCGGGTGTCGCGTTATAGAGGATGTTTTTGACGATTACCCCGGCCCGCTGGCTGGCATCTACAGTGCCTTAATCGCCATAGAAGGGGAATGGGCGGTTTTTTGCTCCTGCGATACCCCGGCGATTCCTCTTAACTTTGTGGAAAAACTGATCCATCAACGCAGAGAAGCACCCGCAGTATGGGTTCGCTCGCAGACGCGCGATCACCCTACACTCGCCCTGATTCACCGTGACATGGCAAAAGCCCTTTTTGACTATCTGCAGGCCGGAGAGCGGCGCCTCATGCAGTTCCTGCGCGATCATGGTGGTCATGCGGTCGTGCTGGATGATGATGAATCCGCCTTCCGCAACATCAATACGCCAGACGATCTGAAAGAGAGAACCTGATATGTCACTACCCTTACTTGCCATTGTGGGCTGGAGTGGAACCGGTAAAACCACGCTGTTACAGCAGGTGATTCCGCTCCTCAGTGGCAAAGGCATTCGCGCGGGGTTGATCAAGCATACCCATCATCAGATGGATGTGGATACCCCAGGTAAAGATAGCTATCTGCTCAGAAAGGCGGGGGCCAGTCAGGTCATGGTCGCCAGTTCAGAACGCTGGGCGTTGATGTGTGAAACGCCGGATCAGCCGTCGATTGATCTGTCGTATCTGGTCAGCCGCATGGATCACGCTTTACTTGAGGTGGTGCTGGTCGAAGGCTTCAAAGATGAACCTGTTCCAAAGATTGTTTTATGGCGCGAGGGGGTTAAGGGTGGGATCGAAGAGCTGCTCGATGCGCGGACAATAGCGGTTGCCACCGACCAGAAATTAGCGCTGGACGTACCGGTTCTGGATATAAATTGTCCGGGCAGCGTTGCAGATTTCATTGCTGAGTGGCTGAAAAGCCGCTGAAGATGGTATTACACTGCGATTTTTCACGATCGGCAGACGTAAAAAAGCCCCGCACGTCAGTGCAGGGCTTCTTCACTTGTATAATGCCTGGCAGTTCCCTACTCTCGCATGGGGAGGCCCCACACTACCATCGGCGCTACG
>NZ_JAALFP010000013.1:0-123155 GCF_011800325.1 Pantoea sp. EKM101V | reverse complement strand
AGTTGATTGCTCCAGGCGTGGTAAAAATCTGGCGGCCAATAATACGCCCTGAGAATTTTTCTGTTAAACCGAGGTTTTTGAGAAGCTCAGCAATCAGGCCAGCGTCTTTGATTTCTGCCAGCGCATTCGCTGTCTGCAGGTACTGGTCATGCGGGTTTTCAGCCGCAAGATGATCCGCCAGTAACTTATCGGCGTACTGGCGTACCGTCAGGATACTGTCATCCACGTACTTGCGCGTTGCCAGCACCACGGACGGGTCAATCTTCAGAGTGATGGCATCGGTGCTGTTGATGATCAGAATCATGCGCACGGTCTGCGTGCGACCGCTGCCTTCCTGCAGCGCGGGCTTGTAGGTTTCGGGCGTGTTGCAGACCGCAATCAGCGTGCCGTCCGCGTCAAACAGCCCCATTTCCCGGATCCAGAATCCGCCCTCCGTTTCAGGGATCACCTGCTCAGCAATCACCTGGCTGGCATTGGCCGCATCAATGCTCAGCGAATTGATAGCGGCGCGGCGCACCTCGTTAACCAGCTTCGTCTGGCTGGCGTTCGGCGTCGGCAGCGTGCCGCCGCCGTCGCCCACAGCCATCTGTGTGATGTTCAGTTTTGTGCCGAGCGCGGCAGCGTTGGCAATCTTCGCCGCGCCCAGGTTGGTTACGATCGCATAGTATTTTTGTGTCATGGTCCCACTTCCATCAGGTCAATAACGTGTACCGCCGCGCCGCCATAAGCCGCGCCGCTGACGGAGATAATTTCCGGGGTGTACGGGTAAACGGTCAGGTCATCACCGTCATAGCTGGCTGCTGCCATGCGTGTTTCGCCGCTGACCTGCAGGTTGATGGACATTCCAAGCAGGTGACGGCTGCAGGGTTTTGCATCGCTGATCAGCCGCTCAAGCTCCTGATAGGTTTCTTCAGTAATGCCCTGGTCCTGCACGCCAATGTCCAGCCGGAACGTGCCGGGCGGCTCATTGGTTTTCCACCACTCAATAACCCGGATCAGGAAGCCGAACGGCTCCACCACGCGGCGGATGGCGCTGATGGTGCCTTTGTGCTGATGAATATAAAACGCATCGTTCACCACCTGTCGTTTGACGCTCTCAGCCCAGCTTTCGTCCCAGCGGTCCACCGAGAAGGCCCAGGCCAGATAAGGCAAAAAGCTCACCGGGCAGGTGGCCGGGTTCCACAGGTCGCGCAGCGGCACGTTCAGCCCGGAAATCCCGCTGCACGCCTGCGCTAAACGGCGCTCCAGCGCAGACGAACCGGGCGGCATCAGGCTGCTGTTGCTCATGCCACCCCCTGATCGCCCGCCACGGAAATGTTCGTACCGGTGCAGTAACCCGCCTGCGTGCGGTCCATGATGATGTCCTCCGCCGGTTCGGTGATTTCCACCCAATCCACACCGGCCACACGCATCACCGCCCCGTAGGACTCACGCCGCACACTGCGCCCCAGCTTTTTCTGTTCAGTAAGGTAAGCCGCCAGATTAGCGTTTGCCGCCTCAAGGCAGGGACCGGCGGCTACGCCGTCGAACAGGTGCAGCCTGGCCTTCACGCTGTAGTTGCGGATAGTCGCCCCCTGAACCGTCACACGGTCGGCCACCGGGCGCACGCTGTCGGCGCTCAGTGCTGTGTCCACTGTAGTCAGCAAATCCGCTGCCGCCGTGCCGTCGCCTTCGCGACTCAGGACAGTGATCAGTACTGTCGCCGGTGACGGGCTGATGGCGGACACGTCCTGCACCCGGCCATCGGCGCTTTTGGCGTGAAACTCATACGCGCCCGTCGGTCCGGCCACGCTCAGCCCCTCAAACGCCTCCGGCACGCGCACGCGCAGTGCGTCGTCCGATTCCATCACCGCATCCACCGGCGGCACCGCGTCGGGATTCGCAGGCGTGATGGTCAGGCGCTTCACGTTATTGCGGGCGGCCTGCTGGTCCAGATCGCTGCCGATTGCGTAGGCCACCATTACAGCCTGTGCCGCCTCATTGATGCGCTGGCGCAACAGGATTTCGCGGTAGGTGTTTTCCTGCAGACTTTTCACAATCGGGTCAGACTCCAGAGCCAGCACGCGGCGCATGGCAGCCTGTTCATCCGCTGGATAAAGCGCAATCAGCGCCTCTTTACGCTCTGCGAGCAGCGTTTCAAAGTCCGGCACCTCAATAATCTGCGGTGCGGGCAGTTGGGAAAGATCAATTACCGCCACTTTTCACCCCCGTAGAGACAGACATGGCAACCGGTGAGCCGTCGGCGCGCTGGCCGGTCAGATCAACCTGCATAGAGCCGTCCTGGTTGCGTGTGATTTTCACAGAGGCCAGCCGGATGCGCGGTTCCCAGCGGCTTAGCGCGGTATAAGTGGCGGCCATTACCTGCAGTTTGGTGGCGTCGTTCTGCGGCCAGTCAATCATCGCGGACAACATCGAACCGTAATCACGCCGGGCGATGCGGCTGCCTTCGGGGGTGATCAGAATGTCGCGCACGCTCTGCCGGATATGCTCGATGTCGGTAATAGCTTCGCCAGTGTCACGGTTCATGCCGAGATACATCATTGCGGACCTCCTGACGTATCAGTGCCTTTCTTCACCCCGTCATGTAAATGCTTATCAGCAATTACGCCGTTTGAACTCATTGAACCGCCGCCGTGGGTCACATCACCGTTCATCGTGGTGTCACCGTTAATCCGTGTCTGGCTGGCCTCTATCCCCAGCGCATCAGTGATCAGCTGAATGCCGTCTGCCGCTTCAATGCGCACACTTCTGATGTTCTTAATCAGCAACTGGCCCGTTTCCGGCTCGTACTGAAACCAGCCGCCATCCTTAAACACGGTGGTGGTGCCGTCTTCCGAGTAGTCGGGCGGCGGGAAGGCTTCGGAATAAATGGCGGGCAGCGCAAAGGCGGTTTCAAGATTGCCGCCCAGGCTCAGCAGTACAACCTGTTCCCCGACGGTGGGCTGCCACCATGTGCGCGTATTACCGGCGCGCAGGGTGAGCCAGTTAATCCAGTTGGTTTCGAGGTCGCCCGTTTTCACCCGGCATAGCCAGTTCACCGGATCAACTTCGGACACGGTGCCGGTGCGGATCAGGTTGGTGATAAGGCGCATGATTTCGGTAATTTGAGTATTCATTAGAGGATGTTGGCATAGATAAATTTTATTAGGCAGCGCTGCGTATTGTATAAGATGTGATACAAAGGATTATGTGAACTTACCCATCAGCCTCTATTTTTCCTAACATCATTCATTCTTTAGTAAGAGGCTAAATTTTAAGTTCTTTAGTACCCTCTACTACTGCTGGCGTTTTTTTAATAAAGAAAGACTAAAAATTTAAGCGTATGATTGAAATATTTGAATAGTGTAAACTATGGATTGGTAGGTGAATATATAGACATGTAAAACTAATTTCTATCGAGGCTTAATTATGATAAACAAGGCATCTGAGTTACTTGAAATTTTCATTAATGAGGAAAATAAAAAATTACAGGGCATAAAAATGCCACACATGCCGACCTTAGGAAGTGCATATGAGGAAATTACAAAACAAGGCATAGATCAAGAGTTTGTCATTCCTAAAAACTTGGATTTAAGAGTCGTATCCGGATTCATCTCTATCGACGGAGTTATTTTACCTGAGCAGATTGATTGTATGCTTGTGCATGGTGATGGTGAAAAATTTGGTTTGACTGATCAGTATCTTTATGAAATAAAAAAAATTCTGTGCATATTTGAAGTAAAAAAAACCCTCACAAAATCTCAATACATAGATGCTATGGATCATCTTGCTAAGGTAAGGAGGGGTTTTTCAGAACACTTCGAAAATAGATTGATCTATGAAGGATATGAGCCAGATATCTCTTTAGCGAAAATTAATTATTCAAGGATAACGGGAAAGTTTGGCCCGGAAAATTATTCTGACATCCATGGACTTGCTGAAAATGACGGTGTTTTATTTTATACGCTTGTTCAAGAGTCTTTAGCCCCGGTAAGTATAGTTCACAGTTATGATGGATATAAAACCGAGAGCGGATTACGTAAAGCTTTTTGCGACATATTAGAAGATAAGATAAAAGTAACAGGAGCTGGAATTGGAATTCCGTCGATTCCATCTTTGGTAACTTCTAATCAACACTGCATTGTGAAGGGTAATGGACTTCCATATTTAATAATGAAAGACGATAATGAATGGGTGGCTTTATTTTCTTTAAGACACAACCCTGCTAGAGTTATACTTGAATTAATTTGGACAAAAATATCAACGTATTTTGGAATCGAACTGCCTTGGGATGATGATCTTTACATGGACAACGTCAAGCCTCTATTAACAGCAAAGGTCATTAGTGCGGAGGGTCGGGTAGGCTGGATGTATAACACACACGAACTTTCTGAAAAAAAACTAGCTCGTAATGACACAAAAACTTGGAAGCCTGTATCTGTAGGAGCAGCAGAAACATCAGCGATAACGCTAATGGCAGCAAATGGTGGCTATTTAGCGCTTGATGAAGATATGAGCATTCATTTTTTTGAACGACACAATGTCACAATTGAACAACTTAAAAGGAAATTAATTAACACAAGATTATTCATGGAGGATCAAGATTTCATTCGACCTATCAATCAAGAAACTTACCTTCTATTTAAAGATGATAAAACTGGTTATATCTCATCAGACAGAATTAGGTTTGACCTTTGGTGCACAGAAAGCAAACTGCCACCAAATTACTTTATCATTCTTTTTTTAGAGTGATTTTCTCAGCATTCAGATGGTCGTCAAACTTCTTTCATAGTAATCTTTGATGTTACGCACTATAGCCTGCTGCCCCCACAGCAGGTTATTGATAAACAATTTAGTTGAAGATACAACTAAAGGCGTGACACAAAAAAGACATGTAAACTAACATAACACCCAAGACTAACACCCGAACAACATTTAAAAAAATAGAAGTTAGCATCATTTAAAATGAACCGCTTAACAATAAAATCCAGCAAAAAACAGCCCATTAAAAACCTAGTCTTTATATTTTCACTTCGGCGACAGGGGTTTTATTTTCAATCAACTGAATTTTAAAATAGACCAAGAATTTTATTTTAAATAATAACTCTTATAAAACATATAAAAAATTAAATGGTTAAATTAATGACGGTAAGTTTCTTAATTAGGTAGATCCTAAATTCATCCAGCAAGCCAGTTCATGATGATATCACGCACCGTGCTTTCCACGTCGCCGTTCACGCCCAGCAGCGGACGTTCCGCATATTTCACCATCGGGCCGCGATGGCTTACCCGGTCGCGCAGTCCGTAATGATGAACGCGGGCCAGTTTCTGAACCCCCGGAACAAAGGCAACCTCTGCGGCGTCGGCACTCGCCTGCGTCTTCAGGTACTTCGCTGTTTTCAGCTTCGCGAACATGCCTCGACGGATGCGGCCCTTTTTGCTGCGGGCGCTGACGCGGCGCGGCTCCCATGCGGTGCCGTCCGGGGAACGTTGTGCTGTGATGTTTGCCTGCTGAATGCGGCGCACGTCGCGCGCCACCTCGCGCAGCATCTTTTTCCGGGCTGCCGGTTCCAGCTGTGAGAGAAGCGCAGCCAGCCAGGCATCCACTTCATGCATTTCAGCCATGCTTCACCGTCCAGAATTCCTCCGGCGCGTCCGGTTCCGGCACTGCCTCAATGCTGATTTTCCCGTCCACAGTGGTTGCCACGACGCGCTCGGTCAGCTTCAGATCCATGCTGATGTCGCAGCGGTCATTCCCCAGAATATCGACCTCAAACGAAAACAGCTTTTCGCGCGCCTCACTGTTCTGCAGCGCGTCGGGCTGGTTTTCCTGAAGCCACAAAAGCACCGGGGCCATCAGCAGGTTCTGATCGCCGGTGAAGTCGGTGATCACCACGTTCAGGGTGTAACGGTACTCCCACGACAGGGACGCGGCGGCCGTAGCGACCAGCTGGCCGCTGTCCACGAACAGGTGCAGGCGGTCCGGGTTATCGGCCACGTAAGGGACCGACTTATTCAGGGCGCTGCGTAAGGACTGCGGCTTGTTCATCGTCTTTTTCCTGACAGCTGATGATGGTATCGACCTTACCGGCACATGCCGCCCAGGCGGCCTCCGTTTCGTCCAGCAGGGCCAGGAGGTCGCCGTTAGTGCGCGGTGCTGCCGGATCCAGCTGGCAGCGGGTGATTTTCGGACAGCCACTCACGGTAAGATTCACCTCCTGCGAGGGCCGGTCGCTGGCGCAGCCGGATAACAGGATCAGGCAAAGCGGTATCACTCCAGCGGCGCAGGTCTTCATTTTCACGTTTCAGCTCCTCAATTTTTCGCTGCCGGTCGCGCAGAAGCTGGCCGTTGCGTTCGGCGGCGGCGTAAAGCTGCGTCTGTGCCTGGCTGCTGGTCTGCGTAAGGATATTCAGGGCAATCAGCTGGCTGTTTTTCTGGCTCAGCTTTTTTCCCTGAGTTTCTATGACTGCCTCATGTGCGTGAATCTTCTGATAGGCGTTGTGCAGATTCCACGACTGCCACAACACAATCCCCAGAAAAAAAAGAACCATCACGATGATGTTCTTCATGTGCTCAGACTCCCTTAAGGCACCAGGCCAGTTCACGCCCGCGCCGGTTATCCAGCCCCTGATTGAATACGCCTTTCACGTATACCCAGCGCGGCAGCTGGTAACACGCCTCGCGCCACTGGCCCTTTTTCAGCAGTGCCACCATCGTGGAGCCGCACACGTTGCCGGTGCCAACGTTGAACGCCAGCGACACCAGCGCGTCATAAACCTGCTGCGGCATGGAGACCGCCACGCAGCGCGCCAGTGCCGCCTCAGTGCGCAACACGTTGGTGATGAAATTCCCCGCCGCCTGCCGTTCCGTGATGGACTTACCCGGCACCACGCCGAAGGTGTTGCCGATCCCGTCGGTCCACTTACCCGCGTCGCACTGGTACGGCTGCAGGCGGCAGCCCTCATAATCGGCAATCAGCCGCAGCCCCTCCACGGAGGTGTGCAACTGCTGAAAGCCGGGCAGGGTGGCGGCCAGCGCCAGCACCACGCCCACGGCGCAGCGCTTAACGATCTGCAGATTCATAATCACCCCGCGTGATGCGCCCGCTCTGCAGCAGCTGATAGGTTTTGTGTTTGTAGTACCAGCTGATAAGCGCCATCAGCAGGCCGATGAATACCCCGGCCACGGTTGACATGTCCTTCAGGTCCATGCCGCCCAGCCACGCCATTACTACCGCCATGCACCAGGTGATAAAGGTGCTGATTTTTTCCCACATGATTCAGTCCCAAAGCTGGACGGCCTGCACGGTGGCCGTCGTTGTCACGTCCGGCAACTCCACCTCCAGCCCGTGCGGTAAGAGGGGGCCGTGCTCCGCCAGCCCCGGATTTGCCTGCAGTACCTGTTCCGTCATCCCCTGCGTGCGCCCGTAGTGACGCCAGCAGAGTGCGTCCACCGTGTCATACTGCTGCGCACGCACTTTCATCAGATAAGCTCCACGGTGCAGTGCGGCATGTCCTGCACGCGGCTGATGGCCCAGCGCGCATCGCGCCAGAGATCGCCGCTGGCATCATTCAGTTCTTCGCCGCGCTTAACTGCTGTCGCGGTGGCGTCAAAGTCCTGATAGCGCTCGTTCAGCACCGCGAGCGTCCAGCACCACACCGCATTCATGTAGTGATGCAGGCGCACGCTCTCACCGGCCAGCTTCTCCGCCGGAACGTCGGCCAGGCCGTTATGACCGGCCAGCTCCTGCCGCTCACGCCACGGGTAAAGCTCCGCGTTAACTTCCGCCATTGCGGTCAGCACCACCTGACGCAGACGCTCCGGCGTCACGGTGCCGTCAACGCGCATGACGCTGCGGAACTTCGCCAGATCGACATCCGGCCAGAATGAGTTATTGGGGATGATGTCCGGCGCTGCCGTCGCCTTCTGTGGCGCGATAAATTCCATTGCTCTGTTACTCCTGAATAGGTGGGCGGTGGACGGGGTTTTGATGCGGCGCTGCCTGTCGCCACCCCGTGCCGCCCCGCGCGTGGGCACGTCCGGTTATCAGCTGGCGTTACGGATCTTCCGCTCCAGCTGCTCAATGTCTTTTTTAACGCCGCACTTTTCGTCCAGCTGCAGGGCGCGCTTCAGATGGTTCAGCGCGGACGCCGCGCTGCTTTCCGTCAGCACCCAGCCGATGGACTTGTGCAGACGGGCGCGTGACTGATCGGGCATGTCGTGTGCATCCACCACCTCCAGCGCCTCAAGCAGCAGGGCCGGATCAAAAGGCGTCTTTGCCAGGATGGCAGCTTTTGCCGCGTCGGCAATTTCTTCGGCCAGTACCGTCGCCGTGGTGCGGCTTCCCAGCGGCATCGCCCAGCCGTGCTTCAGCGCGTGGCGGCCAATCGCGAGCGCACCGGCATAGTCACCGGCGTCAACGCGCCACAGCATCACGTACATCAGCACGTCGTCCTGCTGCGCGCCGTCAGCATTCAGCACGCCCTCAGCCCAGGCGGCGTACTTCGGCAGCACCTCCACCTTTATTTCGGCCTTTCGGACGTTGGACTGAATGCCCTTGAGGCGGCGGCGGTCTTCGTTCAGCTGCAGCAGCATCAGGTCATATCCCTTTGTGCTGCGGCCACTGCCGCCCGACCGGGCGGCCTCCTGTGCCTGAATAAAGCGCGTATGCGCGCGGAAAGGATTGGTCACGGGTTACGCTCCGGCGTTCTGGTCAGCACCAGCGCTGCCGGTTGAGTCACCCGCGCCGCTCATGGACTTCACCACGCTGGCCGCCACAGCGGCGATGCGTGCGATTTCCGCTTCGCTCATTTCGCCCGGCTCTTTCTCCGGCTCCGGCTCCAGCAGCTCGATGTTTTCCACCAGGCAGGTGCAGTCGTAGTCCTCAACCACGTAAGCCTCGTTAACCGACTCAAGGTTTTCGATGCGGTCACGTTTCGGGTTGTCGATGATCGAGCGGCGGCGGGTTTCTTCCTGCCAGTAGATGGACAGGTTATCCAGGCGGGTGATCAGCAGCGCATTCGCCGGGAAGTACGGAGCGCGGACCGCCTGCAGGCCGCCGATGCGCTTCTGGCTGATGATCAGATCAGCGGCCAGTGCTTCGGTGTTGGGCTGGCTCTGGTTGACCAGCGGGAAATACTTATCAGCCAGCAACTGGCGTCCGCAGATCACCACCAGTTCGGTGTCGTCCTGATACTGCACGCCGATTTTTTCCGACACCGCGCCCATCACAACCGCGTCCAAGTTACGGAACAGGCCGTTTTTACCCACGGTGATTTTGTCCGACACCACCTTGCCGTCGTCACCGATGTGCTGACCCAGCACCTGCACCGGTTTTTCCTGGCGGATTTTTTCCAGCCAGCCAATATTCACGTCCTGCAGCAGCGGGTTCTGCACGCGGTTGGAGGTCTTCTCACGCTTCAGGCCGTTGAAGCCGATCATGATGCGGTCCAGCGCCTGACGCTTCACGATGGCGTCACGGATGCGCACCTGGAAATCGCTGAACTTCGCCCACATGTCCAGCTTTGAATAAGGCAGCGCCGTGTCAAAGTTGGTCTGCGTGCATTTGTAGCCATCGCCGTCAATGTAGGTCGGATCGGTCGGCTCGCGCTCTTTCTGGGTGGTATCGGTGGTGCCTGCAATGGTGGTGCCGATCCCCAGCCCCAGCCGTTCGCCGCTCTGCTCACTGACCGGCATGATGTTGATGGCCTGCAGGAACGCGGACGACTCCTGAATTTTGCTTTCCAGTGTCTGCGACACGGACGGCTCAATGGTGAATTTGCTGTTCAGCGCGGACAGGTCAATCTTGTTGATTTCTGCCAGCACCGACATGTAAGCATTCAGCTTAAAACGGGTAGTATTTTTCATCGCTTCGCTTTCTCTGTTCGTTAAAAAAGTTTGCCGCCGCTGTATCAGCAGTCGGTGCGCACTTCGCCGCCGCTGCCGTTACCCTGCGTGCGCGGGCGGACCTGCTGGCGGCCATCTTCCCGGCTCAGCTGCTGCTGCAGTTCGGTGAAGTCCGCCTGCAGCTGTTCGCGCTTCAGCACTTCCTCACCCAGCGCACTGCTGAAATGCGATTTCAGGCTGTCGGCCTGTTCGCTCAGTGCCGTTTCAATGCGCGCGCTCAGGTCCTGCTGCTCGGTGGCAATCAGCTCAACCGCCTGATACACGTCGCTGAAGCGCGCCGCGTCGGTCTGCTGCTGTCTGCTGAACATCGCTTTGATGCGGGTAAACAGGGCGGGCTTTTCGTCGGCCACTTCCTCAAACTCGATCAGGGTTTCTTCAGCGGCAGAGAAAACGTTGTCAGGATGCTGCTTACGGTTTGCCAGCGGGTTCGCCCCGGCGCTGGCGCTGAACTGCAGCATTTCCGTGCCGAGGCTGGCCGGATCGTCGGTAACGGCCAGGCCAATCAGATAGGCCGCGCCGGTGTCCGCGAACTCCGGGCGGATTTCCATAGAGGTAAAGATTTTCTGCATGGTGCCGGTCAGCGTGACCAGCTCGTCAGTCGGGTTGATCAGGGCATACAGCCCCAGCTTGCCCTTCAGCGGACCGTCGCTGATTTCTTCAGCGTCCAGCGCTTCCACTACGCCAAAGCGACGGAATGGACTGTCTGCCGTGTAGCCCTTGATGTGCTCCATGTTGATCACGGCGGTGTACAGCTCAGGGCTGTAATTTGCCGCCATCTGTTCAAGCCAGCTGCGCTCGATGGTGCGCCCGTCCGTGGTGGCACCTTCCACCCCGATACGAAAACGCTTTGCTTTCTTTGCCATTGTCCAGGCTCCGGTCAGTAAAACTCTGTGAGGCTCTATGGTTGCGGCGGCAGGGGTATCGAAACAACGCGCGGACGTTGTGCGGGAAACCACACAATGAGGGATGGCGGAAAAGGAAGCGGCGGGGCCGTATTTTGGCTGCATGAACATGACACCCGCCCCCGACGACCTCGATCCCCGCAGGCAGGCTTTACTGCTGTACTTTCAGGGATACCGCATCGCCCGCATTGCTGAAATGCTGGGAGAGAAACCCGCAACCGTTCACAGCTGGAAAAAGCGCGATAAGTGGGGCGACTATGGCCCGCTGGATCAGATGCAGCTGACCACCGCCGCACGCTACTGCCAGCTCATCATGAAGGAGCAGAAGGAAGGGAAGGACTTTAAGGAAATCGACCTGCTGGCGCGCCAGTCCGAGCGCCACGCCCGGATCGGTAAATTCAGCAACGGCGGCAATGAAGCGGACCTGAACCCGAACGTGGAGAACCGGAACAAAGGCCCGCGTAAGCCACCGGAAAAGAACCTTTTCAGCGACGAACAGATTGAGAAGCTGCAGGAGGTTTTCCACGGCTCGATGTTCGGCTATCAGCGCCAGTGGTGGGAAGCCGGTAATAAATATTCGGTACGCAATCTGCTGAAGTCGCGCCAGATTGGTGCGACCTTCTTTTTTGCCCGCGAGGCGCTGATCGATGCGCTGACCACCGGGCGCAATCAGATTTTCCTGTCAGCCAGTAAGGCGCAGGCGCACGTCTTCAAGCAGTACATTATTGAGTTTGCCCGCGAGGTGGACGTAGACCTGAAAGGCGACCCGATGACGCTCAGCAACGGCGCGTGCCTGTACTTCTTAGGCACCAACGCCCGCACCGCACAGAGCTATCACGGCAATCTGTACCTGGATGAATATTTCTGGATCCCGAAGTTTCAGGAACTGCAGAAAGTGGCATCCGGCATGGCGCTGCACAAGAAGTGGCGCGAAACCTACTTTTCCACCCCGTCCAGCCTGACGCACAGCGCCTATCCGTTCTGGTCCGGTTCGCAGTTCAACAAGGGCCGGGCCAAAGCGGACCGGGTTGATATCGACCTCAGCCATCAGTCACTGGCCGACGGGCGCCTCTGCGAAGACGGCCAGTTTCGCCAGATCGTCACGGTAGAAGATGCGGTGCGTGGCGGCTGTGACCTGTTTGACCTGGAGCAGCTGCGCACGCGCTACAGCCCGGAGGACTATCAGAACCTGCTGATGTGCGTATTCATGGACGATCTGGCGTCGGTGTTCCAGCTGGCCATGCTGCAGAAGTGCATGGTGGACAGCTGGGAAGTCTGGACTGACTTTGAAGCGCTGGCGCTGCGGCCGTTCGGCTGGAAAGAAGTCTGGATCGGCTATGACCCTGCGAAGGGCACGCAGAACGGCGACAGTGCCGGATGTGTGGTCATGGCACCGCCTGCCGTGCCGGGCGGTAAGTTCCGCATCCTTGAGCGCCACCAGTGGCGCGGGATGGACTTCCGGGCGCAGGCTGACGCCATCAGGACGCTGACGCAGCAGTATAACATCACCTATATCGGCATCGACTCCACCGGCGTCGGGCTGGGCGTGTATGAGAACGTCAAAGCATTTTTCCCGCAGGTGAAGGAGTTTGTCTATAACCCGAACGTGAAAAACGCCCTGGTGCTGAAGGCTTACGACACCATCGCCAGCGGGCGGCTGGAGTTTGACGCCAGCCACCTCGACATCGCGCAGTCATTCATGTCTATCCGCAAGGCCACCACGGCCAGCGGCAACCGTCCGACTTATGAAACCAGCCGCAGCGAAGAAGTCAGCCACGGCGATTTAGCCTGGGCGACCATGCACGCGCTGGCAAACGAGCCGCTGCAGGGACAGGCGGCACACACGCAGAACATTGTGGAGATTTACTGATGAGCAAACGCAGGAACCGCACCCGCACGCAGCCCGTGCCGCAGCCGGATAACATGACCAGCGGGGCAGCGTCGGAGGCGTTTACCTTTGGCGACCCGATCCCGGTGCTGGACCGCCGCGAACTGCTGGACTACGTGGAGTGCGTTATCAATGATCGCTGGTATGAACCGCCCGTGAGCGTTGACGGGCTGGCGCGCACGTTCCGCGCCGCTGTGCATCACAGCTCACCCATCAGCGTAAAGTGCAATATTCTGGCGAGTACCTTTATCCCGCATCCGCTACTGAGTCAGCAGGCGTTCAGTCGCTTTGCGCTGGATTACCTGATTTTCGGCAATGCCTACCTGGAGAAGCGGACCAGCCGCCTCGGTAACGTGCTGAAGCTGGAGCCGTCGCTGGCAAAGTTTACCAGGCGTGGCCTCGATTTAGACACGTACTGGTATGCGCACTATGGCATTAACACGGAACCGTATGAGTTTGCGAAGGGCAGTGTGTTTCACCTGATGGAGCCGGACATTAATCAGGAGATTTACGGTCTGCCGGGCTACCTGTCGGCTATCCCGTCGGCGCTGCTGAACGAGTCGGCTACGCTGTTCCGCCGCAAGTATTACCTCAACGGCAGCCATGCGGGTTTCATCATGTACATGACCGACCCGGCGCAGAGCCAGCAGGACGTGGACAATATCCGCGGTGCCATGAAAAGCGCAAAGGGCCCTGGCAACTTCCGCAACCTGTTTATGTACAGCCCGAACGGGAAAAAGGACGGCATCCAGATCATCCCGCTGTCTGAGGTGGCGGCGAAGGATGAATTCCTGAACATCAAAAACGTGAGCCGCGACGATATGCTGGCCGTGCATCGTGTGCCGCCGCAGCTCATGGGCATTATACCCAGCAACACGGGCGGATTCGGTGACGTGGAAAAGGCAAGTAAGGTGTTTGTGCGCAACGAACTCATGCCACTTCAGAAACGCTTTGAAGAGCTGAACGCCTGGCTTGGAGAAGATGTAATCCGGTTTACAGAGTATCAGCTTGGATAAAAAAAGCCGCTTTCGCGGCTTTTTTTAGCATGTGGCCCAAGAATTGGAAGCCTTACTTTCAATCAAGGACTGAGGTGACTTTAGCTCATTGCTACGACGCTGAATGACCTTAGCAATACTTTTTAGGATAGCAGGAGAAGCATTCAGCACTTTTAGGCCATTAAGAACTTTTCTAGGGCCATGTTTTACAACGAGAACGCCAAAAATTTCGTCTGAATAAGACTCAGATAAGGATAGCACTCCATCCAAATCTAGCTTTATCGTATTGCCTTGGATAAGCAAGCTCTCAATTTTATGTCGCTGCGGTATAGCTTGGTTACGAGAAGCTAAGTCACCTTCTGGCAACTTATAGATCACAGTATTCATCAGCCCCCTCCTAACTCTCTCATGATTTCCAGTAGCTGCAGGTCATCTTCATCGTTATCATTATCGTTATCGACCGATAGGTCAGATATCTTAAATCTGCACGAAATTGCTACGCCCTGCCAAGGTACTCGCAATGGCGAGTAGCTTAAATCTTCACCATCGGCCTCTAAGCATACATCGCCTGTAGCTAATAGCAATTGACCCTTGTAAGTATTTACCAATTTCATCAAATGGGCCAAACCCAGACCTTGATGATTGTTTTCTTTTTCTTTTACAGAGACTCCGCTTCCAAACACACTGGATCCCATAAAATCAGGAGGCAATTGCTGGCCCCAGTCGTCTTGTAAGTCAGCATGCTTTGATGAGTTACCTTCTTTTATACACCACGCGATGGCGTCTTGATGCGACTCAATACCGTCAATTCCTGCACGCCTCAACTCACGTAGAAAGCCCATACCGCAATCAGCCAGAGCGAACTCAAGATAATGGTCGGTTCTACAAGTATGCGGTACAGCCCATTTCAGGGCAAAAGAGAAACCTGTTGAACGTCCATGTGACCAGACGTTGTCATGTAACTCACCTACAACATGGTTCAATTCAGTAATCCCTGATGGATAAACATCACGGTCAGGGAAAGTCAGCTGTCGGATACAGCTATTAATACTTGATGTTGCTGTATCAACAGCTTCAACGCTTTTTAAAGCAGTAACGAGGCTATAGTTTCTACCTACATTGACCCTTTCCTGGCCATATCGATCTTCGCCCCAAAGAGCCATCGGCATACCAATTGCCTGCATGTATCCCTCACCAGGCAGGGAACAATTTTCTTCAGGTATGCGGTTATGATTGATATAAGCAGCTAAAACAGCAATATAACCTGGGTGGCAATGGTCATTGGGCAGCTCTAATTTATTCAATGCCTTATTGTGAAATGCTGCGATCCGCTGAATGCCGTCTTTTAATCCTAATCCCATTGACCATGCCCAATCAGTAATTTTCCTCATGATATAGCCTTGCATTCCATGAAGCAAAAATTACCATATCTTTGCATAGTTGATAGTGACAGCGCGCGCTCGTAGCCCCGCCACGCCTGCCCGCTTTATGCAGTGGTTTTCATGCACCTGCATGACATAAACAAAAGCCCGCCAACACTGGCGGGCCTGAGCATCAGAGATCCTTTTGGGATCATGCGATTTCATGCAGCATGGTCATGCACTCACGGCTCGAAGTTCTGTTAGGCTTTTCATCACTCAGCCTGACTCATTGAAAGGCTGTATTCATGCTTTCGCAGACGCGCCATTAACTCATCTGTGAGTTCGGACACCCACTCAATTGCCATACGTTTTTCTTGATCACTACAATCGCTGACAGCAACAAGTTTTAAAAAAAAATCAATACGCTGAAGCTTCACCGACTCCAAAAGATAGTCCTGCATGTTCCCTCCTCTGCTTACAACTACTGTTTATGCATACAGTATAGAAAATCCAATCGGAATTGAAACTATTTTTATGTATCAATGGGATTGATCTGAACCTTGCCAGATCAGAATGGTTCTTCCTGTAATCTGCCGTTCCGGTGGAAAAGCCGCATTTTCGCACCTGCATTGAGGCTACAGCCCTTAAGCAACAGCCCAATTTCATATTCATCTCCGTTAAACCCCCTGGCTTTTAGTTCCAGCTCTAACTGTCGGCGCTCTGGCCCCGTACAGTTATTGACAGAACTCCAAGGGGCGGCAATGCCGCCAGAAAAATCAGCCTCCGCGGACGCTTCGGCCAATTTAGTGACCTTTTCCCATTTGACCAGGCGCGTCATGACTTCTGAATCTGGCACCATTGGCGAATAGATACCCTGCACCCGCTGAACATCTTCGCCGTACTCATTGCCCATTTCGGTAAGTTCGTAGCAAAGGCGGATCACTAAATCCTCACGCGCAACTAACGGCCCGCCCTGCGCCATCGTATAGGACGCCCAACAGCTGGCAACGGAAGCTGACGCCAGCACCGCATCCATCTGCTTATCTGGCAGACGTGCATCACCCATACGGCGCAGCTCACGCCAGACAGTCACAGGCGCACCACCGATCTGCTGAAACTGACGAATACGCCAGCGTGAAGCCCATGCTGAAACAGCCTTAGCCATATCGCGCATATTTGCGCCGGTTTCATCATCTTTCTCACCTTCCATCGCGTAACCGTCGATATTTTTTGAAATATATTTGGCGATATAGCCTGTCGCACTGCCCTTCTCAGGGTCGATTGGCTCAGCATGAAATCGTGCTTTCCGTGCCTGCGGCGTGGTCAGCTCCCCGCAATCCTCTTTGTAAGCCTGATCACGCATGATTTGCTGAACCCGCTGGACGTTTTCAGGACGCATAAACAGCAGCATGTGCCAGTGCGGCGTGCCGTCGTGGTGAGGTTCAACAACGCGAAAACCGAAGACATGAATATCTTCACGGGACAGTGCCGCGCGGATCCGCGCCCATACGCGGCAGAGATAACGTTGGGTGTCTCGCGGGCTAGAGCCGTTCCACTGAGAAACAAAGCCGCCCTGGCTGTAAACCGCGTGATAACGTGATGGTGCGGTGATTGTATAAAATTCACCTACGCAACCTGTTTCATTGGCGACATCCTCAAACCCACGCATTCTGGTCATTAATTCGCGGCGGCGTATTGCCGGATTGGACACGCTGCGGTTGACCATTTCATCCAGCGCAATACGGTCCCCGTCCTGATTGATGAGATCAAAGCGTTTGAAGAATTCACGGTTACGTTTTTTCTGCTCTATCCATTCGGCCAGCGTGCTGCGGGAAACGTAAGGTGATGCGGCTTTCTGTACCTGCCCAACCGCGATAGCCATGTGTTCACGCTGTAAATCTCGCATCTGCTTCAGGCGGCCACGCCACCATTCAGGAGCCATCATGCGAAGCAGACCAGACTGGGCTTTGCGCAGAGGCAATTCACCTTTAGCTGAACAGAACTCTGCCCAGTAAGGTGGCTGCGTTCCTGTCAGCGCAGCCAGTTCAGCGATGTAACGGTATCCGGTAAGCGTCACGGTCAGTTCGTCCGCCTCCTGTGGTATGGAGACCTTATCAACGAACTCAGCCAGACTTTGTGACAGGAAGGAGGCCATCTTGTAAGCCAGATCGCGAATGTCCTGGCGGTCTAGCGTCGGAAGGCGATCAAGCCTTTTGATAAAGGGCAGCTCAAACTGCGCAGCATGGTTCAGCCGGTAGCGGGTGCGTACAAGCTGCAGGCGTGGCAATACGCTCTGGCCAATGGTCTGGCGCAGAAATGTATTGGCCCGCCGACGGCCATGTTTTCCTGAAAGGATTTTTTGATAACGGTCAGCGAAGTACCCGGCCAGGTAGTCTGGCATGTCATGCAGGTATTGGCTGCGCCAGCTGTGATCGTCGGGGTTAGCGTTCCACAGCTTCAGCTCAGCCAGGGTCATGTTACGCGGCGTTATGACGCCATAATTCTCACGCTGCATTTTCAGGGCAGCGTGATAGTCACCATTAAACTCAACGGCGTTTACGGCAATATCGGTCACAGTGAAGCCACATGCTCAATATGCGGGACGAGAATGATCTTGATTGCGCACTTGCCTTCTTCGGCAGCAAGGCCGGACTTACTGCCGGCCCACTTCAGGATGGTGCTCATAACGCCGCCCCTTTGTAGTGCACGCTTTTCAGCTCACTGATCTGTTTGCAGGTCACGCAGAGGGAAACGCCCGGCAGTGCGCGGCGGCGCTGCTCCGGGATTTCTTCGCCGCACGTGAGGCAGAAAAATTCACTCGCCCCCGCAGGACGATGAGTAGCGTTAGCCAGATTGCGCGCCAGCTCTTCCTGCACGCGCTGCTGTACCAGATCCATTGAGTCGGCCATCAGTGCATCTCCTGTGCCTGGTTCTCAAAGCGCTCAGCCTCTTTGTCCAGCAGTTCGATAATTTCTGCTGCAGACATTTCCTGCTGGCGGATATGAATAGCCAGTGCGGCCAGGCGGATAGAAACGGACAGCGCATCATCACTACGCTGCTCATTTTTTGCCTTGCTCAGCAGGGCGGCCAGCGCGTCCTCATCGGCTTTAAAATTACGGGTCTGGATATTTCGCATTTCTCTTTCTCCTGAATTCGGGCAAAAAAATCCCCGGCGGGTTTACGCCATTTAATTCGTTGGGTTAATTAATTAGGTAATGTCAGATTCTTTGGAAATAAACTCACGACTGCTTTTAAGTGATTCATTGCGCTAATCAGCGCCGTTTTTTCGTCACTCGTCAGTTCACTGAAATCAACGCCGTGACGTTCTTTGCTGATATTTGCCAGGAAGAAAATCGCGCTTAGTGCGCGGCCATTCTGCTCAACCTTTTCATCATGCTTGTTACGCATAACTGCGATAAAGCGTTTGAGTTCATGACTGCAATCTCCGTACATCATGGTACGAAGCGCAGAGATATGATTAAGCGCACTGGCGCGCTGTCCCGCGTTCATCTGCACAGTAATGCTCTCAGCTTTGTAACCCATGATTCTTTCCTTTTTCCGGTTAATCCTGCCAGCAGTTCGGCCTGTGATATTGCCGGATGCCAGCGCTGACCTGTTTTAGTTTCAATCCAGCCATGCCCTAAATCTTGTAACTGAGGTGGTGGTGACTGTTGTTTCAAAAACCTTACAAAAACCTGCATAATCCTCACTCCATTATCTGTTACGACATGAGGTGCAAATGCTGAATGAGAAAGAAATAGAACGCTTCGAACTACTGGAGAAAGACCTTCAGCAACTCCGCTCCGAAGTTAAAATTCAAAACATGGTTATTTCAGGTCTTCTTAACGCTTACTTCACTAATAAAAAACATGATCACTCTCTTTTCTATTCTGCCGTTCGCAGTGAGTTAAACAAACTTCCGCCCGGCTCTGACAACCAGCACATTTTCATGAACGCCATTGAAAAATGGGTGAACAGGTACAACAATTAAATATATGTAAGAGGTGATACTTTATTACGTATCACTTCTTTGACTTCATCACCGCGAAACCTCGTACCATCTTTTAGAGTAAAGAAATAACTGCCATCACCTGAAATGGATGGAAAGCACAACGCAACATCCGAATCTTTAACCTCTGCGCGCTTACCCTGTAAATTAAATTGGTAGGTCAATACTTTGATCATAACTACCTCACACCATCCCTATAGATGCACCGATACCACTTAACACATCAGCAGTGCCCGAAAGCGCAGGGTTAGAATGCACTCGTGCCTGAACCGCCAGTGCTGCCAGAGTCAAGCAGCGGATCCCTGCGTGTACGTTCTGAACCAGACCACGGCGGCAGGATGCTGTTAATTGCTCCTGGCTCACTACGCCCGCAGCTAACTGCCCTACTTCGGCAGTGGCTTTCAGTACATAAGCAGGTAGATTCTCCTGCGCCATTTCGTTAACAGGTACGCATGGCAGGCAATGCAGCTGCGCCAGCGCGCCGTCAATCAGCGTTGCGTCTTCGGTCAGATCGGTCAGTATCAGCATTTCACGAACGGTTAACTGGTGAACCTGCTCCGGGTTGAGTTTGTTACGGATGGTCTGTGGATTCAGCCCGGCCTTGTTAGCCAAATGAATAATGTTGTGCTTCAGTGCAAACGTCCGACACGCATCATCGAAATGGCTATGTGTGGAGACTCGAAAATCAAACATGATAAATCCCTTCTGCTATCCCAATATGGATGCATCAAGCCTGCATTGTGATTTCACAGCCAGCGGCGGCTTCGATAGTGAGAGCAACCATGTTGATTTCGATAAGGCCGTTAAGCCCTTCTTTCTTCCTGATGGGCAAACGGTTTTCGCGATACATCTGGCGAACAGTGCCTTCCTTGTAACCTGTGCGGCGGCAGAACTCTTCTACGGTGATATAGGGTTCCGAGATCACGAGATTGATTGATGGGCGCATTGAAAGTTTACGGGTCATGATGCACTATCCTCTGTTGAGTTCTAGCCAACTCTATTCATCGCTATTAAACACGTCTTGATACGACGAGTGAATATTAGGATCACAAATTGGAAAGGTCAACGAAAGATTTTACGAGTCGTAAAGCACCCACTTTACCAGAGGGTGGTAAAGACCCCATTGAGCGCATCGTTCAAGCTTATGGCTTTTCATCTCGGCAGGCGCTGTGCCGCCATCTAGGCGTGTCACAAAGCACGATGGCTAACCGTATAATGCGTGGGAACTTTCCTGCTGATTGGGTTCTGATCTGCTCGATGGAAACAGGCACTTCATTGGAGTGGCTGACATATGGCCGCGGCGATTCGAACATCGCAAAGCAAGATGAAGCACCAACCAAAATCGAACTCAAAAAAATCACAAATGGGAATTTTACATCATCAGATTGGGTTGATTATGACTCTCAGCTCTTACCAAGTGATGTTAAAGCCCCTCAATTAGTTCATTTTGAGAGACAGAATTATCTGGTTGATATGACCGACGCTGAAATCACCGACGGGCTGTGGCTTATCGAGATCGATAAGCTCATTAGCGTTAAAGAATTATACCGTTTTCCCGGTGGACGCATTCGCGTCGAGAATGGCAAGGCATCGTTTGAATGCAAAGCAGACGATATTAAAGTTCTTGGAAAGGTTGTTGCTAAGACTGAGTATCTATAAAGGAATTTAGAATGGATAGTGCCGTTAAAAAAAATGAAGAGTTATCCACCTCAGATGTTGCAGAAAACACGAGCGTAGAATCTTTAAAAACATGTTTCGTAATAATGCCCATCGCTGATATGAATGGTTATGAAACACGCCACTTTGATCGAGTCTATAGCCATATCATTAAACCTGCCTGTGCTAAAGCAGGATTTTCCCCTGTTAGAGCGGATGAGATTAGTAGTTCAAATCTAATCGTACTTGATATTCTGAGAAGAATTGTTGAATGTGACATTGCCATCTGTGATTTAAGCGGAAGAAACCCTAACGTTATGTATGAACTTGGACTAAGGCAGGCATTTAATAAAAAAACTGTTTTAATCAAAGATGACAAAACTTTAAGCCCTTTTGATGTACAAGCTTTTAGATATTGCGAATATGACACAAGTCTCAGAATCGACAATGCATTTAACAACATATCATCAATCGAAAAGGCATTAAAATCCACTTATGCGGCTGATGAAAGTGATGTAAATTCAATTGTTCAACTACTAAAAATACAACCAGCACAAGTTGGTGAGAAAACAATTTTAAGTTCAACTGACACTCTAATCTTAGATGCCATCAACGACTTAAATAGTCGTTTTAACAGCCTATCGGATAAAAAGACGCTGTCACAAAAAATAATAAATTTAATAGATGGCCCCACAAAAACGGGAGAAACCTTCCTGTATCAAATAAACACTTACAAGCGAGATGCATACTATAGAAACTCGTATTTTAAAGGTGGAATTTTTTTAGGTGACTATGTTGGGATAGATAAAGATCCATTAGGGAAACTGTGTCACGTTTTTAAAAATAAAAACAAACTTACTTTTATTGAAAAAGAATCTCCTGATTTAGATTTAATAACCGAAGATATGGATTTTTAATTAACACTATGGCGATAAGCAAATTACCCAACGGAAAGTGGCAAGCGCAGGTTTTCCCGAACGGCCGTGACGGCAAAAGGATACGCCGCCAGTTCGCCACTAAAGGCGAAGCGCAATCTTTTGAGAAGTTCGTAAAAGAGCAGGCTCAAAATAAGCCCTGGCTGGGAGATAAAGCAGATAAGCGGCGGGTGATTGAGCTGGTTGAACTGTGGTTCAACACGCATGGCATTACGTTGGCGGATGGCGAGAAGCGGCTAACCACAATGGCGTTCGCCTGCGAGGCGATGGGAAACCCACTCGCAACCGAGTTTAATGCGAAAATCTTTGCGTCTTATCGCGAGCAGCGGTTAAGCGGAAAGATCACTCGCTCCACTCGTGTGAAGACAGTTACGCCTCGCACGGTCAATTTAGAGCTGGCGTATTTTAGGGCTATGTTTAACGAGCTACGCCGATTAGATGAATGGACCGCACCGAACCCGTTAGAGAACGTTCGCGAGTTTAAAATTAGTGAATCTGAGATGGCGTATCTCACCATTGAGGAAATCAGAACCTTACTCGCCCAATGTGAGAACAGCCGTTCTAAAGATTTAACTACCATTGTGAAAATCTGCCTGGCAACTGGCGCTCGATGGAGTGAAGCCGAAGGCTTGAAAGGCAACCAAATCCGCGCCGGTCAGATCATCTACGTGAAAACTAAAGGCAAGAAAAACCGCGCGGTGCCGATAACTGAAAAATTACAGGCTGATCTGCCATCGAGCAGAAAAACGCAGTTGCTCTTTAAACCATGCTATTCAGCCTTTAGAAAGGCCATGCAACGCGCTGGCATCGAAACACCTGCTGGGCAGCTTACGCATGTTTTGCGCCACACCTTCGCGTCTCATTTCATGATGAACGGTGGCAACATTCTTGTGCTTCAGAGGATATTAGGGCATACAGATATTAAGGTAACAATGAGGTATGCACATTTCGCACCAGACCATTTATCTGAAGCAATGTCACTTAACCCATTAAATTTAATTAGTTAGCAATATGATCTGCTTAAAAAACACCTTATTCATTCTACTGTCGTTTAACAATACATGAAAAAACCCAGACGACATACAACTAAATTCTTTAATAAAAATCACACAATACAATAACCTCAAAAAAAGGGATTTATTTTGGATATTGAAAAAATAACATCGTCAAAAATTAATATTTCAGTTGAATATTATGATGATAAGCACAAATTACTCCTCAATGATACCAGTAGATATGATAAGGTTTTCATTGATAACATGAACAAAATAGTATCCAAGGGAATAGTAATTACGGGGGCGGAATTTTTAATTAATTCATTGTTTTTCAAAAAAGCACTAAACCAAAAAAATATACTAAAAGAGATGATTTGATCAATGCTATAGATTGTGCCGTGCAATATTTCATTGACGATTTGGAAATAACTAACAATTCATTACGCGTGCAAGAAAATTCTAGGCCAGAATCCGCAATTCTAATGAAAAGAGTTGGTGAGTCAATTGGTATATCAGTCATCTCTAGAATAATTGGAGCTAATGAAGCAGACTGGTCTGTAATTCCCGAATTAAATATTAAGGCCTTTGATTTTAAATATGCCATAACAGCTAAGGGGGTAGTTCAAATTGAAGCCAAAGGATCTAGTTCGGATGATGTTAGCTCCAAAAATGATAACATATACAAACACGCAAGCAATATAGGTGAAAAAAAGAAAGTAATGTATTCCGATAGCAATCATCCCTATGTCGGGGATTTTAATTACGGTACGATCGCTCATTGCCCTCAAGGTAGGGAGCAGAAATTGAAATGCTATCTACTTGATCCTCCCTCTGGTTCATCTAATATTAACTTACAAGAAGAGAAGTTATCAAAAAGGCTTGGTTTTTATTATAAAGTAATGAATTTCTTATCTCCTGAGTCAAAATTACTTGATTTATTACGTGATAGAATCATTGACTTTTCTAAGAACAGAGTGAAAATTACTACAGCGGACAAACTCCCCTACTATATTAAAAATAATGAAGATGGAAGTTTTGATAAAAGTTTCTTTTTGCACAAAAGAACTATCGAACTAGGTAGAAATAAAATATCTGGCGACTGGTTCTTTCTCAAGAAGAATTATATTTTATTTATTGGAATGAAAAACTCCATTATTAATGACATCGTTTCACAAGATGTTGATTCCTTGTTGAGTCTCAAATATGGAATTTTATCGAAAGATAAAGAAGTAACTTTCAATATAGTAACTAAGTATCAAAAACAACAATTTAAGAAGCTAAAAATAGAAAACGAACATATTGGTGAATCAACATTTTTCAAATCTAAAGGTAACATAACTCTTTTGGAAAGCGGAATTGCAATAGGTATTTTGAAGTTAATAAGATAATAATATCTATCAGTATGCTCATGCTGTCATATTAAGGTAGGAAATTAATGAAAAGTTACTTTCCGTCTCAATATTTTGGCAGCAAAGTGGCAGCAGAGCACAACTCTATGTGCCACTTTTCATCACTATTCGGCCTGAAGAAAACATAAAAATCAGTAAGTTACTGATTTTCAAAACTTCAAATTGGGACTCATAATCGCTTGGTCGCTGGTTCAAACCCAGCAGGGGCCACCAAATTTTAGTTTTAAAATCATGTAATTAAGCCACCTATATCCTGGTGGTTTTTTTGTTTCTGCAAATTAATGCCCCCCTTTTGTCCCCCCAAATTGTTTCTTTAACTTCACAATTGCATGCAAGAACGCCAAACTCAGTGAAACTTAAACACAGCTCTTCGAATCCGCATCCTGTAACCTCATCACTTCCTTGCTCGTTATCGAGCCTTGCTGAACTGTTCAATTTTTGTGCTTACTATATCCGAGGAGTGTAGCCTCATCCGGCCTTTTCAGAAGGGTGATATCTTCAGGAAGAAATTCACTTCCTCCTTCTGTTTTGTCAGTTAATACCAGGTTTTCCCCTTCTAACTTTACGTCAACAACTGCAAATAAATATTTTTTACCCATAATAATTTCATAGACATATCCAACGCCCGAATTTCTAAAGGGTTGTTTGTATCCTTCTAATAAGAAGTAATCAGTAATGTGTGGTGTTGCTCGAATGAAATTCCTGATAGCTGGAGTTGAAATTACTCCATCGAATTTACCATTATAAATATTCAAATCCATTGTTATTTGATCATCGTTTTCTAACCATTCATTTGCTGAAATTGAACCTTCATTGTCACTTTCAGTCCGTGATGGCCAGGAGCCACTCATTGATGGCGTAGATAAATACCACTACTCAACCAGATTATAATTTTCTTAACTAAATCTGAGTCTACTGTCGAAATTGTAAAATAGCCCCAACAATAGAAGATGATCAACGCGATAGGCATTGTGCTCTGTGATGCGGATAAAGAGAGTAAGCAGGCCAGTGTTTATGTGACCCATTATCTTCAGCCTCAGGTGGCTCAGCGTGAACAGTCGCGCATGCTGCTGGCCGGCTCTGCAGCTCAGCAGGTAATGACAAGTGGAGAGATGCTGCTGACACATTTTAGCCCGAACGAGGAGCCAGAAGATCATGAGCATTCGCTTTTTCACGTGACCTGGCGCGATCAGAGCAAAACCCTCACTATCCTGCCACTGGGTTTTACCCTAAAACGCTGGGGGTGCTGAAACTGGTTCAGTGCCAGTTCAACAGTTTTACTGCAGCCAATCTGCGGTTGTTGCAGCAGATTGCTGAGCGTATTGCGATTGCGGTAGATAATGCGCTCGCCAGTCAGCAGATTAAGAGCCTGAAAGAGAAGCTGTTGCATATTTTACAGGAGCAGGAGTTCGAGCGTGTCGGGGGAAACAGGCTGATCCCGGTGGATGTAAGATTGATCGCCGCCGCCAATCGCGATCTTCGGCAGATGGTGGCAGACAGAACGTTCCGCGCGCCCTGTGGGCTGGCCTGCCAGATAATTTCAGCACATCTGTAATAATTCATCATGCATGACGCGCTGCTTTTTCTATTACACCAATGAATTCACAGAACATCAGATTAAATCTGACTGATAACGTGAAGCTCTTCTGTTTATAGTTTTTCCGGTGATATTCACTGGGGATCGGCAAGACGGCTGGTTCAATAATCTGCCTGCGCCCTGTTTAAAAAAGAGACCCAGGGCGTACTTATTATGCTCAATACTACGATTTACCCGCGGATGGTAGCGGTTATGAATTATTGATACAGAAAAAGGTAAATCAAACACTAAATAAAAACCCTGATATCAGACAGTTACTCTAATAAAGAGGGAACCATTTTAGCCAGCTGACGATAAATTGACTCACTCATAAATGTAAAAATAAAAAACAAATGATGCAAAATGAGGACAAATAAGTGATTCCAGTCATAAGAAAAAACTTTATTTATGTATAAAAAAATATATTGTTACACCCCGCAAAACAGCTTATTACAGAGAGAAGATTTTTCCGTTATTCATCGCCAGGCCAGCCCGATAAAACTCAGTGAGCCGGGGTACAGTTTTAAAGATTATTTAATTCACCACGATTTTCAGTCAGGCAACGTTTCCCGGTTCAGGCATAGGCGGAAGGATTTCCGCAGGATGGTAAATGGTATTATTTAACAGACCCTCTTTTCGTCCATGTAGCATTAGTCGCTTAAGGTGTCGGCCTGGAGGTAAAGAACTCAGCGTAATGCAGTGGCGCGCTTTTAAAAGGCATCAGCTTCATAACGCGGGTATAACAGCAGTAAAAATGCTTTAACTAACCGAAAATACATTAAAAGGAATTGAAATATGCGTGATTTAACTCTGTGTGAAATTGAAACCGTAAGCGGTGGTGAATTTGTCTCTACCATTGAAGGGGCGCTTGAAGGGGCTATCTGGGGCCTTATCGAAGGTCTGGCAACGGGTGTCACGGTCGGTGGAAGTGCAAGCCGCAGTGCTGTATTCGGACCTATTGCTCAGCTCTGCGGTGCGGTCCTGGGCGGCGTCATTGGCCCGGTCGCATGCGTCATTATGGGTGCCTTGTGGGGAAAAGATGCTGTCGCCGCATACGCTGCTGACTTCCGCGTCAACTACGGTACCAGCGGTTCCCAGTTGCTGGTATAACAGCATAGCCCGTTATCACCGATCAAATAAATGCTGACGTTAATCCTTACCCCTCCCGGATAAACTCAGCCTTTAAGTTTTGCCGTAGCGAATGGCAGAAATTGACCGCTGAAATAACGGACTCCAAAAATCCCTGCCCTTATGCTGACATTCGTTGTGATCGAATCTATCGAAAACAAGCGCGTTAAACGCCGCTGATAATGATGCTGATTTAAGGGCGGGGATGGCATGATGCCGATTAACGTTATCCCCGACGCCCCGATCGCTGACAGGCGCATTCACCACTCACCCAGAGCATACCCCACCTCTTGCGCATTAGCAGACAGGATTGCTTACGCTCCCCAAAACTGTCCGCGCTTAGACATCTTTTTTTTTAAATAAATCTATTTCAGAGGAGGTTGTCATTACCATTTTCTCCCTGCCGTTAATTTTCAATTATAAATATAAGGTTAAGCAGAAAAAACTATAACCCATCAAACATGCTATAAACACTCACCTTCAAATGAAGACAATTTTACTTATTCGTTAACTAGGCCATTAATAAAAATTTATGTTAGCCTGACCTTCCTGAATTAAAATTAAAAATCAGGAGAAGGCGATTAACCAGCGTAATTAGCTTAAGGGATAAGGATATAATACGTCTCTTATCTTTTATCACTCTGCACGCTGATTAACCCGCACAGCAAAGAGAGCGTACGGTCTGTTCAGATCTGCTCATTATAACAAATCTGATAAGAGAGATAATATGAGAAAATTATTATTAAGCACTGCAATTGTCGCCGCGATGACTACCGTCAGTTTTGCGGGTCACGCTACAGAATCTGCGACCCTTTCCATCACGGGTACAATCACTCCAGCCGCCTGTGGTGTGGCATTAAGCTCTGCAAGCATTGATCTTGGCACCATCGCCGCAGCGACGCTGCTTAAGGACAGCAATGTTAAACAGGGCAACACCGTTACTCTGAATGTGGATTGTGAAGCGCCTGTCGCAATCGCCGTGCAGACCACAGATAACCGTGCGGCAAGTGCCATGACGCTGGCGAACATGTCTGATGAGATGAAAACCTCCGTTTCAGGCTTATCAGATGCACACATATTCGGCTTAGGGACAGACAGCGCTCAGGGACATGTGGGGGCGATGGCACTGGCAATTACTGACGCAACCGCCGACGGTGCAGCGAATACCAATGTGCTGACCAGCAGCGATAAATCGGCATGGTCTCTCACTCATGTGACGGCTACAGCACCCGCAACGCTCACCAAAAACGGCTATTTTACCCTGGCGGCTGATGCCAATAGCACCACCCCGGCAGCCATGACTAAAGCCTCCTATTCCATTGCGTCAAGGATGATTCTGAAGAAAGCGGATGCCTACCCGAGTGGGGAAGAAGTGCCTATTGACGGTAACGTCACCTTCTCTGTGGTTTATCTGTAATTTTTCATGATTGTCAGCGAAGGCCGTCCGGCCTTCGCGTTTTAAATACAGGGTAAAAATAAAATGAAAATAATTCTCTCTGTTGCCATTCTCTTTTCTTTGTCTGTATCCGGCGTATTTGCAGCCGGCATGAAGCCTGAAGTACCGGCTTTATTTCTTGATGACCAGAATCGTGAAGTGACGGTTAATGTCCTGAACACAGACAGGGATACGGCGCTGCTGCACAGTAGCCTGCAGACAATTCCTGAAGACCCTGAAAACCGGCTGATTATTACCCCTCAACTGGTTCGTGTCGATGGAGGGAAAAACCAGCAGATCCGGGTGGTGTTAAAAGAGGGTGTCAGGCTGGATACCCAGAAGATGCAGCGAATTAATTTTGTCTCTATCCCGCAGGATGATGGTAAAAAGAATCGCGCCCGCATTCTCATTGGCCAGAATATTCCGGTCATTATCTCCCCCGCCAGCCTGCCGGTAAACACCGCGCCCTGGACAGGGCTGACCTTCCATCTTTCAGGTGCCTCTCTGCACATTGAAAATCCGACACCTTATATCGTCAGGCTCACCAGAGAGATTAATTTACTGCCCGGCAAAGAGTCGGTTGAACTGAAGAATTCCTACATTCTTCCGGGTGAAAAGTTTGATGTGGCTCTGCCTGCTGCCTCCGCGAATAAGGTGAAAGCCCTGCTTCTGCACCCCGTCACCCGATATGGAATTTTAACCGCCCCTTTTAATGTGCCGCTCTGAGTCCGTTCACCTTTATCCATGAAACAATTTCTGATACTCAGCCTTGTGGTCAGTTCAGCCTGTGTACAGGCGGCAAACCGCTATGACAAAGAGATGCTCAGAGCGCTTGGCTACGACGCCAGTGCTGCTGAACTGCTTGATGCAGGCACGCACTTTCTGCCGGGGAAACAGCCCGTCAATATTGTCGTTAACGGTCAAAGCAAAGGGGTGCATATCCTGACATTTGATCAGGCCGGTAATCCCTGCTGGCCAGCCGATCTGCCAGAAAAGCTGGGGATCATCCCCGATCGTTTTCGTCAGGTAGAGGATGCGCGCTGCCTGCAGCTGCCACCGGAAAGCCCGATTCTGCTGGAGCAGCAGGTTGACCGCAGCAGCCTGCTGCTGAAGGTCCCGGCAGGCGACCTGTCTGCGCATCCGCGCTTCTCCAGCGGGGGAAATGCGCTGGTGATGAATTACGATGGCCGACGCTATCAGTACCAGACGCGCGCCGGACAAAACCACCACTCGCAGACGCTGACCTCCGAGATTGGGGGCAATATCAACAACTGGGTACTCCGCAGCGGGCAGAGCTATACCAGCCAGAATGAACACCACCAGCTGACCCGACTCTACAGTTATGCCCAGCGCTCCCTTCCCGGCTGGGCGTCGGTCGTGCAGATAGGTGAGATCACCGCGGGCGACACCCTGTTTTCCGGCATAAACCTGCTGGGCGCACAACTCATGCCAGAACGCAGTGCAGAAAATAGCGGAAACAGCGGCGTGTCGCTGAATCTGCTCTTCTCACAAGCCGGTACTGCCGAGGTCTGGCAGGCAGGCATCCTGCTGAAGACCTATCAGGTCACAGCAGGCATGAACACACTGGCTGACATCCCGGCGATCAATCAGTCCGATGATTTTGAGATCGTCAGCCATGACCAGTCGGGTCATCGTCAGCAGCAGACGATCCCCTATATTCAGGCTCTGACCACGGTTTCTCTGGCAAATGCCGGACTCTCTCTGGCCGCCGGACGTCTGCGCCTGACCGATGAGTCGTTCCCGGTGTTCGTCGGTTCCGCCGGACTTTATCAGAATGGTTTCATGGCTGTGACGGCAGGCGGGCTGATGAGCGAGCACTATCAGGCCGCCTCCTGGCGCACCACGCTGCGGCTGACAGAACGCCTTATCGCTTCCCTGACCCAGACCGCCTCGCAGATGCAGGATTCGGCCGGGGAGCGAGGCAACATGCAGGGCCTCAATCACCAGATCAGCATCAGCGCAGGCGTGACGCCCCGATTATCACTGACTTCTTCCGCCAGCTTTCGCAGCCGTGATTTCAGGGATCCCGGCAGTTCATGGCGCGCCGGAGACGCCCGTCAGGAGAATGGACAGATCCGTTCACAGTACGCCGCGGGGATAAGCTATAGCCAGCCGCAGCTCGGCGTACTCGCCTTTTCCGGCAGCCTGTCACAGAGCTGGCAGAATGCAGAAAGTCTGGGCTACATGTTCAGCTGGGGCCGCACCTTCGGAAAAGTGAACGTCAATCTAGGCATCCAGAAAAACCGGCTCACGCAGGATCAGCGCCACACTGATGACCATTACGTTTACCTCAATTTCGCGGTTCCGCTCGGCAGCCGCAGCAGCGTGCGCAGCTGGGTTAATGACACCCGGGGAAAAACACGCGCCGGCATGGGTTTTGACAGCACCCTGAATGATAAATTTGCCTGGAGCGTCTCCGGGGAGAAAAGTCAGCGTGAAGATGCGTCAGTTGCGGGTTCCGCAACCTGGACCACCAAATACAGTCAGCTGAGCGGCGGCGTTTCGCATAATGAAAACAGCACCAGTTACAACGCGGGCGCGCGCGGCAGCGCCGTCCTGCATAGTGAGGGAGTGACCTTTTCGCCCCGCAAAACAGGCGATACCTTTGGCATTATTTCCCTCAACAGCCCCCAGCCTGACGTCAGTATCCACACCCCTGGCGGCGTGGTGTGGAGCGACCACACGGGTCATGCCATCACCTCCTGGACACCGTGGCAGAAGAATACCGTACAGATCGAAAACCAGAGCCTGCCTGACAATGTCCAGGTCATCAGCGGTATTGCAGACATCACGCCTTACCGCGGCGCTGTAGTGCCGGTGATTCTGCCCGCCTATACGGTTCGCCGGGCGCTGGTGAGCTTCCCGCCAGAGCAAAGTCCTGCACCGGGTGCCCCTGTCAAAAATGGCAAAGGTCACCTGATCGCCTTTGTGAATGAGGATGGCACGCTCTTTTTCGACGACCTGCCGGACGAGCCGCTATTCAGCCTCGACCGCAATGGCAGCCAGTGTGCCATCGATATGCTTACGCCCTGGTATAACCAGCCCGGCACCCTTTATGCCTCACTTTCCGCGAGATGCGTCCCATGAAACAGCTCTCTGTTCTGCCTCTGCTGCTGGCTTTCAGTGGCCTTTTTGCCGCACTCCCTGCCCGTGCGGCGTGCGAAATTCAGCTCAGCGATCCACGGATTGATTACGGTGAAATGACACGGGGCGAGCTGCTCGGTCGCCCGGGCAATGCGCTGACGGCCGTCGAACTGCGGATGGGTGACCCGCGAGAGTCAGAGATCACGGTCATCTGTGACCGCCCGACACCGCTAAAACTGATGTTCAGCGGGCCCGCGAAAGACGCCGACAGCTACCTGTTTGGCGAACAGGGCCGGGCGACGCTGACCCTGCATGATGTGACGCTCGACGATCGTCCGGTCACGATCGAACGAGCCGGAACAGAGGCGGCAGCGATGGCGTTCAGCGCCGGTCAGCCTCTGCAGTTCCGCAAAGAGGGCCAGATTGCCTCTGGCAACACGCTACGTGCAAAAGTGACGATAGTCACCTGGCTGGCTGCCGATGCCACCCGGGTGAGTGAGCGGAAACAGTGGCAGCTTAACGGCAGCTTTATCGTCAGTGATGAGGGTTAACGGCCGCTGAAAAATTATCTCGCGCCTTACCCTGTTTTCCCGCGCAAACCCCATGCTATCTTAAGGTTTTGATTTTTCAGTGGGCAAAATTGATGACTAAGTTGCGGGTAGGGATCGTGTTTGGCGGGAAATCGGCTGAGCATGAAGTGTCGTTGCAGTCGGCCAAAAATATCCTTGAGGCGATAGACAAAACCCGGTTTGACGTGGTGCTGCTGGGCATCGACAAACAGGGGCACTGGCGTCTTAACGATGCGTCCAACTTCTTACTGAACGCTGAAAATCCATCCCTGATCGCCCTGAATCGCGCGGCTGACGATGTGGCGCTGGTACCCGGTCATACTCAGCAGCAGGTTATCACCCGTCACAACGCACATCCGCTGTCGCAGATCGATGTCATCTTCCCTATCGTTCACGGCACGCTCGGTGAGGATGGCTCTCTGCAGGGCCTGCTGCGGATGGCTTCGTTACCCTTTGTCGGCTCAGACGTGCTCGGTTCTGCGGTCAGCATGGATAAAGATTTTACCAAACGCCTGTTACGCGATGCCGGTCTGAAGGTCGCCCCGTGGCTGAGCGTCACCCACGCGCAGCGCGCCCAGCTGGATGCAGAGGCTGTCATTGCCCGCTTTGGCCTGCCGCTGTTTATCAAACCCGCCAATCAGGGTTCATCGGTCGGCGTCAGCAAAGTGGACAGCCTGGAGGAATTTGACGCCGCGCTGGCGCTCGCCTTCTCTTTTGACCGTAAAGTGCTGATTGAACAGGGCATCAAAGGACGCGAAATTGAGTGCGCGGTGCTGGGCAACGATGCGCCCGAAGCCAGCCCCTGCGGCGAAGTGGTGGTGCATGATGCCTTCTACTCCTACGACACCAAATATATCTCGGAGAGCGGCGCGCAGACGGTGGTGCCCGCCGCCCTCTCCACGGAAACCAGCGATGCCATTCGTGAGGTTGCTATTAAAGCCTTCACGGCACTGGAGTGTTTTGGTATGGCGCGCGTCGATGTGTTTTTAACCGACGGCGGCGAGATTATTGTCAACGAAGTGAATACCCTGCCCGGCTTCACCAATATCAGCATGTACCCGAAATTATGGCAGGCAGCCGGACTCAGCTATCAGGATCTGATCAGCCGCCTGATCGACCTGGCCATCGAGCGCCACCAGCAGGCCAGCACCCTGAAAAGCAGCGTCAGCTGAGTACATCGGCGGCGTGGCGTCAGGCCACGTCGCTGGTGAAGGTACGGTAGTTAACCGGTGAGGTCTGGTTGCGGCCGTTGCGTTTCGACAGATAGAGGTTTTTATCTGCCGCAGAGATCAGCCGGTTGATGACGGGGGGCCACTCCGTCGCCTCAGCGGCGCTGTCATGCGCCAGTCCCAGACTGACGGTCACCGTCACGGTATTCCCCTGCAGCCAGAACTTCTCTTTCGCCATCGTCTGCCGGATATTCTCAGCCAGAAAATAGAGTCTCTCCGGGTTCTGATCGAACAGCACCACCACAAACTCCTCGCCGCCAAAACGGCAGATGCGTCCCGCTTTGCCCACCACCCGCTGCATCCGGCGCGCGATCTCTTCCAGCACGCTGTCACCCGCGTCGTGACCAAAATTGTCGTTAATGGCTTTGAAGTAGTCGACATCCAGCAGGATAACGCCCGCTTTGCGTTCAGGGAAGATGGGTTCACTGCGCAGGCTTTCATAGAGACCGGAGCGCGACAGCAGCCGGGTCAGGAAGTCGTAATTCGCCCGCAGCGCCAGGCGCTGGTTAAGCTGGCGGATCGCATCCATACTCGCGGCCACGATCAGCGGGCTGATGGAGATGGTCGCCACCCCCAGCCGGGCCGAGGTGAGATGGTTAAGCGGCAGCATCGCGTCGCTGCCCTGAATGTTCATCACGCCGTGCGACACCAGGATAATTTCGGTAATGCCGGTCAGTAAAATCACCAGGCTGGTCAGCGGCATGGGCAACACCACCGCACACCAGATCAGCGCAGGAACCGGGAACGTCAGGCTGCCCGCGCCACCCATCATCGCCCCGATTGTCAGCGAACCCGCCACGGCGATAACCGGGAGCAGCTTGCGGATGTGCAGAAACTGGCGGGGCGACAGCGACGACCAGTCGCGGGTCAGCAAAAACGGCAGCAGCATCAGCCCGGTGGAGAACTGCTCGCTGAACCAGTCAGCCCATGCCACCGCCAGCCCGGTATCAAAATCAGCCTGCTGCGCCAGCGCGCCCCAGCTGGCACAGGTGAACGCCGCCAGCAGGCAGGCCGGGAAGATTCGCAGCACGCTGGTAATCCGCTCACTGCCGGAATCGTGCTGAAGATGCCTGACCAGCAGCGTCACCGCCACCAGCACAAACAGCACATTCGCCACGTTAAGGGTTAACGCTGAGAACGCCCAGCCCGAAAAAACGGTGTCGTTGAACACCATGGCGGCCAGGATAGCCAGGTAGTAGCGGCCCCGGTGTAGAAAGGGATTGCGGACGATGACGCCCGTCACGATCGCATTGACCGGCCAGAAGAGAGAGAGCTCTTTGGGAAAGCGCAGATGTCCGCCGATAAAACAAAACAGCAGCGTGATTAAAAACAGCAAAAATGCGTTCTTCTTTGCGTTGTGCTCTTCAAACAGCGGTGTGCGCATGCGTCCGGACCTTATCGCGGTGAGGCTGGCTCTCCACGCCAGCCTGAACAGGCGCGTGGTGTCAGAATGATTAAATCCTGAATGCCCTCAATGTCATCCTGCGATAAAACCCCACTTCATGGGCTAACTCAATAAAATGACCCAGTGCCGGGTAAGCACAGCAGATGACAGCAGAAAACGGGGCTTTATTATGCCCCGTCAGTAAAAAAACCGGCTATCCGAGATATCCGATTTTTGCTCTTCTGCTGATGCTGCCGTTGCGCTTCGGGCTATTTTACGGCCACCGGCCACTGACTCAGGCGGATGCCGCGCTTGTCCGCGTTGTCGCCAAAATCTTTCAGCACCGCTTTCACATCGGGATCGATATATTCCGCATTGTCATTATCGATAATCACCACGCTGTTCTCCGGGATCTCATCCAGCAATCCCTGCAGCTTTGGGTTGTGCATGAAAGTCAGGTTCTGCTGAAAGCGCAGGACGTAGTGGTCGTCATAACGGGTAAGCTGCAGCGCGTTGCGATGGCTTTTATAGATGCTGTAGAGGATCTGCGTGGCGATACCGATGCCGATACCGACCAGCATCCCCAGCGTAATAATGCCGACGATGGTCGCCAGGAACGGCACATACTGCTGGGCCCCCATCCGGAACTGTTCGACAAAGAGTTTAGGGGTCGCCAGTTTATAGCCGGTGTAGAGCAGCACCGCGGCCAGGCTGGCCAGGGGAATGGCGTTCAGCATCTCACTGAACCACATGCCGCAGATCAGCAGCAACACACCGTGAATGAAGATGGAGAGCTTTGTCTGCGCCCCCGCGCTGACGTTGACCGAACTGCGCACGATCACCGCTGTTATCGGCATCGCGCCCAGAAAACCGGCGGTCAGATTACCGATGCCCTGAGCGAACATCTCTTTGTTGGGCGACGGCGCGGGCGTCTGCGGACGCAGCTTTTTCAGCGCTTCCTGACTCAGCAGGGTTTCCAGGCTGGCAACCAGAGCCAGCGTCACGGCGACGACCCAGACCTGCGGATTCTGCCAGGCCATCCAGTCAGGCGTTTCCAGCTCAGCCACCAGCGCAGAGACGCTGTCGAAGGCGGGCAGCGAGATGCGTGCCAGCCCCTGCGCCATCTCCGGGAACAGCCTTCCGCCTGCCACCGTAGCGACGCAGCCGACCAGCACCGCAATCAGCGGCCCGGGGATCCAGGCCAGCGCCTTAATGCGTTTGATCGGGGCGGTTGTCCAGAGGCATAGAATGGCTAAACCGACCGCCGCCACGACAATCGACGGCAGTGAGAAGGTCATCTGCCCATTCACCAGCGAAACCAGCTCCGCATCGCCCGCCGCGCCCAGCGCCACCGGGATCTGCTGCATGATCAGCAGCAGGCCAATCGCCGCCAGCATGCCTTTAATCACACTGCCCGGCACCAGCGAGATAAACCGTCCGGCGCGCAACAGACCCAACAGGCACTGCAATGCCCCGGCGATAATCAGCGCGGTGAGGAAGGCGGAGAAGCTGCCCAGCGTCGCCATCGAGGCGACAACGATAGTGACCAGCCCCGCCGCCGGACCGCTGACGGCAAAGCGGGAGGGACTTAACGAGGTGACGACCAGACCGCCAATCACCCCGGTCAGCAGACCGGCAAACGGCGGCAGCCCGCTGGCCTGAGCGATACCCAGACAGAGCGGTAAAGCCACCAGGAAAACCACCAGACCCGCCGGGATGTCGCGGCGCAGGGTATCAGAATTCATCATGAAGGCTCCTCTGAAGATTGATGAATCAGCTCTTTGAGATGGCCGGAGCGCAGGTCATAAACACAACCAAACACCTCCAGTTCCTGGCCCGATTGCCAGATTTGCCTGACCGGCTCAGACTTCACCAGCCTGGCGAATTGCGCTTTAACGTTGGCTTCAACCAGCCGATCGCGTTGTTCATCGGGGGTGGCGTCTGCTGGCCCTTCCTCGGCCAGCCCCTGCTGAATGTCATCACGCAGCCGCTGAATACGCCTTCCCAGTGCGGTGTCCTGCCCTTCCAGCACGCTGCCTGGCAGGTTCTGTGCGGCTTCTACCCCGCCACAGCCGTAATGGCCGCTGAGCACGATGCGTTTCACGTTGAGAAAGAAGAGCGCGTATTGCAGCACGCTCAGCAGATTGTCATCCTCCTCCAGCACCATGTTGGCGATATTGCGGTGCACAAAGAGTTCGCCTGGGTGGGAGCCGGTCAGCACTTCGGCCGGAACACGGCTGTCTGAACAGCCAATCCAGAGCGAGTGCGGTTTTTGCTGATGAAGGGATTTTTTGAAATAGTCTGGATTACGCTGGCGGCGCTGTAATGCCCAACTGCGATTTTTCGCTAATAAGGGTTTAAGTGTCGTCACATTCATCTTCTCTCTACTACCGGGATGTCGCATCCTGGCTGATCACAAAGTGTATCGGCTCACAAATAGCGTGAGAGCCGCCAGGTAAATAAGAACAAGGTCACAGAAAAAGGTTATAGACGTTAACCATTGCCAATGCACGAGCAATATTTCACAACGCTTTAACATGGCGTGATTTGTCAATTAAACGTCAGCAAAAGTCAGAGGAAAGTAAATTTAATTCAGCAGAAGAAAAATGAGGAAACATAAGCAGCGCAGATTAAGACAAGATATATCAGGCGGTTAAAAACTTTAAAATAAAAGGATTAATTTATTGCTGACAAATAAATACAAACACTAACCGCATGGCTTTTTCTTGCCCTGCCCGTTCGCTCCACTTTTACCAGGATTACTCTTAATTAAAAAATTAACCATTAGCACAATCGACCATCTTAATAGCAGAGAGCCAGTTAAATACGCCTGCTTTGAGATAAGAATAAAGCAAGAGATGATTAATTTAATTCGCAGCAAAATAGTGACAGCGGAAAGTAAATCAGGACCAGAATTTAACAGAGCCTGAACGGGTCAGGCTCTTTTTCTTGACGAATTATTTACCGTTCCAGCTTTGCAGGCGCGATTCCCGCACGGAGAGCTGCTGTTCCGGCGTCAGCTTATTGTAATTCTCCGCCATACCGCTCTCCCAGTCGCCGTAAAGCGGGTTCGGCAGCACGATGAACTGCGTGCCAAACTGCTGATGATTGAGATTCACAAAGTCGCGACGCTGCTGATTGCCCTGATGCCAGGTCGCCCCACCGAAATCGTTGAGGTTATCGCCCACGTAGAGCACCACGTTGTAGCCCGCATTTTTGATGGCATCGAAACGCGCCTGCTTGTTGGAGCTGTCGGTATTCAGACGCACCGTTTTTTCACTGACGTCAGGAAAACCGAGCTGCTGCATATTCGCCACCGTGGCGGCGTAATCTTTCTGATCGCGGTTCGACACATAGAACAGCGTGCCGCCGTTCTGGGTGACGTGGCGTGCAAACTCGACCGCGCCGGGCACCGCTTTCGCCTGTCGCGCCTGGGTCCAGGCTGACCAGCTCTTGCTGCTGAACGGCTGACCGTTTTTCGCCTGCCAGGCGCTGTAGGCGCTGTTATCCAGCATGGTTTCGTCCAGATCGACAATCACGGCTTTCGGTTTGCCGGTCAGCGACGGCGCCTGATCGAACGCCATGCGTGCGGTGTTAAACGCCTGCCAGGTCAGCGCCTGATATTCGCCGGACTGCTGGAACCAGTTGACCGCCAGCACCGACTGCTGCCCGAGCTGCTGCTGAGCGGTCTGATGTGACGAGGAGGCGCAGCCGGTCAGCAGCAGGGCAACCAGTCCGGAGGCGGCAAGTTTTGCGGAGGTTTTCATCATTTCATCCTTAAGGTGAGAAAGGGCTGAGGAGACGCTTCAAAAATGTAGCAGTTAACGTAAGCTGTTGGCAGCCCAATGCACGCTGTTATCACAGGAGATTCCTATGGCCGTTATCCCGCGCTCGCCGTTGCTCGACTCGCTGGACTGGGTGGATTATGCCTTTCAGCCCGCCGGTGAGCCACCGCCCGCCGACGGCGCCTGGGGGCATCAGCGCCACAGTGCCACGGTCGTCTTCGACGTCGAAAACACGCCATCCAAAAGCTGCGAGTCGGATGGCATTATCAGCAGCGGGACGCGCCCGGTGGCGGTGTATACCGCTGACTGCCTGCCGGTGCTGATCGCCGATCCTCAGCAGCGCATCGTGGCGGCGGTGCATGCCGGACTGAAAGGCACGCTGGCGGGCGTGCTGATCCGCGCCGTGGAAAAACTGTGCGAACAGGGCAGCGAGCCAGAGAATCTGCTGGTGGCGATCGGCCCGGCACTCGGCCCCTGCTGTTATGAGCTGGCCGAACCTCAGCTGGCGGAGATCGCCCGGAATCCGGCGCTGGCCCGCGGGCTGCGCTGGCACAGGCAGCAGCCGGTCAATGGTGAGGCTCAGCGCCCGCAGGCGACGGCGCGTCAGCAGGGTGTCTGGTTCGATCTGCCGGCGCTGGCGACGCAGATGCTGGTCGATGCGGGCGTTCCGGCTGCGCAGATCGATAATGTCGGCGTCTGCACCTACTGCATGGCCGAGAGCGGTTCAAGCTACCGCTTCAACACCCATACGGGCAGCGGCTATCACTCCCGCTACTCCTGGATCCGGCGGCGATAATCGCGCCCGCCCTGAAAATCGGCCACGGCGGACGCACGGCCTGTCGCGGCTGATGTTGATTTCACTCACACCCTGACACTCTTTCACTTTTTTTTAACACAGAAATGGCTAGAGTTAACTCATCCGACCACTTTATCGTGAGTGATGATCATGGCCGTTCATTCCGACTATCCCGCGCTGTTCAGGCCGCTGGACCTGGGTTTTACCCGACTGAAAAACCGTTTCCTGATGGGCTCCATGCACACCGGCCTGGAAGAGCACCCGGATGGCGCAGCCCGGCTGGCGGCTTTCTATGGCGAGCGCGCGCGCGAAGGCGTCGCGCTGATTGTCACCGGTGGCATTGCCCCCAATGCGCAGGGTGTTACCACCGCCCACGGCGCGATGCTGACAGAGGAGGCGCAGTGTCACTGGCACCGGCAGATTACCGATGCCGTTCATCAGCATCAGGGCAAAATCGCCCTGCAGATCCTGCACACTGGCCGTTACAGCTATCAGCCCGATCTGGTCGCGCCCTCTGCCCTTCAGGCGCCGATCAATCCGTTTACGCCCCAGGCGATGAGCGAGGCGGCGATTGAACAGACTATTGATGACTTTGCGCGCTGCGCCCGCCTGGCCCGAGAGGCCGGCTACGACGGCGTCGAGATCATGGGCTCTGAAGGCTACCTGATTAATCAGTTCCTGGTGAAGCACACCAATCAGCGCAGCGACCGCTGGGGCGGCGACTTCCGCCAGCGAATGCAGTTTGCCCTGGCGGTCACCCGCGCGGTGCGCGCCGCCACCGGCGACCGTTTTATCATTATCTTCCGGCTGTCGATGCTCGATCTGATCAAAGAGGGCAGTACGCTGGAGGAGACGCTGCTGCTGGCGGGCGAGCTGGAGCAGTGTGGGGTCACGCTGTTCAATACCGGTATCGGCTGGCATGAAGCGCGCATCCCGACCATCGCCACCTGCGTGCCGCGCGCGGCCTTTGCCTGGGTCACGCAGCGCCTGCGTGCTCACGTGTCGGTGCCGGTCATCGCCACTAACCGCATCAACCACCCCGCCGTCGCCGAAGAGCTGCTGCAGTCAGGCTGCGCCGATATGGTGTCGATGGCGCGCCCTTTTCTCGCCGATGCCGCCTTTGTCAGCAAAGCGCAGCGCGGCGAACCGGACAGCATTAACACCTGCATCGCCTGTAATCAGGCCTGCCTTGACCAGGTGTTCGCCGGAAAGATCACCTCCTGCCTGGTCAATCCGCGCGCCTGCCACGAGTCGCTGATGCCGGTGATCCCCAGTCGCGCTCCGCGCAGGCTGGCGGTGGTCGGGGGTGGCCCGGCCGGAATGGCCTTTGCCCTGCAGGCGGCCGGGCGCGGACATCAGGTGACGCTGTATGAAGCCGCCGCCGATATCGGCGGCCAGTTCAATATTGCCCGGCTGATCCCCGGCAAAGCGGAGTTCAGTGAAACCCTGCGCTATTTCCGCCACCAGCTGGCGGCCGCCGGGGTGACGGTCAGGACCGGCTGCCGGGTCACGGCCGAGGGGCTGGGTGATGCCGATGAGGTGGTGCTGGCCACCGGCATTCAGCCACGCACGCCGGATATTCCGGGCATCGAGCACCCCAGCGTCCTGAGCTACCTTGAGGTGCTGCGCGATGGGCGTCCGGTGGGGAAACGGGTGGCGATTATCGGAGCCGGTGGCATCGGTTTTGATGTGGCGGAGTTTCTCTCGCAGCCTTCGCATGACGCGGATCGCGCGGCCTTTTACGCTGAGTGGGGTATCGATCAGAGCCTGACGCAGCGCGGCGGTGTGGTGGCCCCCGAGACGCCCGCCGCATTGCGGCAGATCTGGCTGCTGCAGCGCCGCACAGGCAAACCCGGCGCCGGGCTGGCAAAAACCACCGGCTGGATCCACCGGGCCAGTCTGCAGGCGCGCGGCGTGGAGATGTGGGGCGGCGTAGAGTATCTGGCGATTGACGATCGCGGGCTGCACCTGCGGCGCAACGGTGAAACCCTGCTGCTGGCGGTCGATAATGTGATTATCTGCGCCGGACAGGAGCCGCAGCGCGAACTGGAAGCGGCGCTGCGTGCTCGGGGACAGAAGGTGACGGTGATCGGCGGTGCCGATGTGGCGCAGGAACTGGATGCGCGCCGCGCCATCGCACAGGCGACCGCGCTGGCGCTGCGTGTCTGACTAGCGCATTTTTACCGCGCGCAGCACTACAAACTTCTGGTTAGAGGCGACCAGCGTGCAGTTGCCGAACAGCTTTTTCAGCTTCTGGTGATAGTCGAGGTGGCGGTTGCCGACGATGCGCAATTCGCCGCCATATTGCAGACAGCGTTTGGCATCACGGAACATCTGCCACGCCAGGTGATCGGTGACGGCGTGCTGCTGGTGAAACGGCGGGTTGCACAGCACCGCGTGCAGCCGGTCCGAGGGATAGCCGCTCAGCACGTTGTTGACCAGGAACTGACAGCGCGACAGATCTTCCGGACGGTTTACTTCCACGTTAAGCTGGCTGGAGGCGACCGCCATGTAGGACTCATCCAGAAAATGCACCTCAGCCTGCGGGTTCTGTGCCAGCGCCATCAGCCCCACCACGCCGTTGCCGCAGCCCAGATCGACAATCTCGCCTTCGATATTTTCCGGCAGATGCTGCACAAACAGGCGTGCGCCGATATCCAGCGAGCTGCGTGAGAAAACGTTGGCGTAGTTGTGGATCTGATAAGGAGTGCCATCCAGCGGCCAGACCTGCGTGGGACGGGCTTCGCGCAGCGCAGGCTGGCTGAACTGACTGAAGATCAGCCGCGCTTTTTTCCACGCCAGCGAGGTTTTCGTCTCGCCGATGATCTGTTCAAACAGCTGCAGGGTGGAGTTATGGATCTCTTTGGCGCGGGCCGCCGCCAGAATCACCGTCTCCGGGGTCACCACTTCACGAATCGCGCGCAGCTGATGCTCCAGCAGCGCCAGCGTCTTCGGCACTTTAATCAGCACCGCCGCCGGGGAAGCAGGCAGCGCCGCCAGGCTGTCAATAAAGTGGACGTCGCTGTCATCCATCCCGTTGAAAGAGAGGTTCTGCCGGGCGGCCTGCTGGCTCAGCCAGGAGTCGCTGACGTGCCAGACGGGACGCGGATTGAGACCACAGGTTAAGGCTCCAAAACTGTCGTTGAATACCAGCACCGGCCCCTCTGGCAGCGCCTGCTGCAACAGATACTCATCAGCCGCATCCCAGGCTTGTAATGGACTTTCGTCACGCATCTGCGGGAAGCGATGCAGGATCAGTGTGCGATCGTTCAGTTCAAGTTGGCTCATGAATTCTCCGGCGTGGTACACTTTGATTAATTTTCGCCCCGATAAAAAGGGCGCGCAGTATACTCTTTTTCGCCTGGAATCCCTAATGTCCTCACTCATCTACCTTCAGGGTTATCCTGCTCCCCTCCTTGAGCAGGTGCAGACCCTGATTACCCATCAGCGCTTAGGTGCGTTTCTGCAGGAGCGCTATCCCGATACCCACGATGTCGTGAGCGATAAGGCGCTGTATGACTACACCCAGGCGCTGAAAAACCGCTTTATGCGCAACGCGCCGCCGATCAGTAAGGTGGTGTGGGACAACAAAATTAAAGTGATGAAGCATGCGCTGGGGCTGCACACCGCCATCTCGCGCGTGCAGGGCGGCAAACTGCGGGCAAAAGCGGAAATCCGTATCTCCACCTTTTTCCGCCTCGCGCCGGAGCCTTTTCTGCGTATGATCGTGGTGCATGAGCTGGCTCACCTGAAAGAGAAAGATCACGATAAGGCGTTTTACCAGCTCTGCTGCCATATGGAGCCGGATTACCACCAGCTCGAATTTGATGCGCGGCTATGGATGACCGACCAGGCGATGCGCGGCAACGCGGCTTAAAGAAACTCCTGCGCTTTCTGGATCAGACTGGTTTTGGTCAGCGCGCCCTCAAAATGGCGCTCAGCGGGGTTGTTCAGCACCGGCAACCGCTCCAGCGTGACGGCGGCAAAGGCTTCCCACCCTTCACGCATGCTCTGGTTCTGATAGATCACCGGGAAATCCTGATCCATCACGCACTGCACCGGCGAGTCGAGGGTGATCTCCTGTGCCAGCACCCGGCGTGAAATCTCATGAATCGAGACCACGCCGAGGAAAGCCCCCCCGGCGTTGATCACATAGACGTAGCGTTCGCGCTTCAGTGAACTGACCGCCAGCGCCTGCCCCACCGACGCTTCCGGCTGCAACGCCGCGCCGGGAATAATCAGCTCGGCAATGCGCATGTTATCGAAATCATATTTCGCTTCCGAACGGGTGAAGTGATGGCTTACTACCGGGTAGGTGCTGGCCGATTGCAGCCGATAGACCACCATGGAGGCCAGCACCGTGGCAATCATCAGCGGAAACAGCAGGCTGCTGTTGAGGGTCATCTCCAGCACCATCAGCATCGCCATCAGCGGGGCCTGGCTGACCGCCGCCAGCACCGCCGCCATGCCAATAGCGGCATAGAGCAGCACATTGCCGAGCGGCAGATGCAGCATCGCCCCCAGCGTTGCCAGGATCACGCCGAGCAGCGCGCCAATCAGCAGTGACGGCGTAAACAGCCCGCCGACCGCATTCGAGCCCACCGAGAGGCTGGTGGCAACGGTTTTCAGCAGCAGCAGCAGCAGCAGGCCCGGCAGCAGATAGTGGCCCGCCATTACCTTCACAATCACTTCGTAGCCGTTGCCGAGAATATCGGTTGAGAGCAGTGCCAGTAAGCCCACGGCCAGTCCGCCTGCACCGAGGCGCAGCGGCAGGGAGGCGACCCGGCTGAACAGCGCTTTACTGCGGGCAATGCATTTAATCAGCAGCCAGCCCGCCAGACCGGCGCACAAACCAATCAGCACCGTCATCAGCAGGCTGCTGAGATCCATGGCAAAGTTCGCCTCCGCCAGCGGGTAGAGCGCGCTGCGAAAGCCCAGCGTCCACATGGTCATCACCGCCGTGGCGGAGGCGATAATCAGCGGGATCAGCCGCTGCAGGGCGGAGATGCCGAAGGCGATTTCGGCGACGAAGATCGCCGAAGCCAGCGGCGCATGGTAGACCGATGAGAGCCCCGCCGCCGCCGCCATCGCCACCACGTCACTGTTTTTCAGGTTAAGCGAGGCGGGCAGCAGGCGACCAATCGCGCTGCCGCACAGCGCCGAAAGCTGCACCATCGGCCCCTCTTTCCCTATCGACGCGCCGCTGCCGATACTGGCAATGGAGGACAAGGCGCGGAACAGTGAGGTTCGGGTCGGCACCGCATCAAGCCGGGCGTTGATCACCTCAAGGTAGTCGGTTTTCACCGTCTGCTGCTGCTCAATGGCGACCGCATAACGCAGAAAAAAGCCCGCCAGCACACCGCCAGCCCCCACCAGCAGCGGCCAGAAAATCCACGGCCAGAGCGGCAGTAACCCGCTAATCTCCCCGCTGCGGGCAAACAGCAGATGGTTGATCAGTTCAATCACGCCGCGAAAAGCCAGCGTCACCAGCGATGCGGCACACCCGACCGGAATGGCGATCAGCAGTGTGGTCCAGTTTAATGCGTGCTTACTTGCTTTCACCTGCGCTCCCTGGTTGGTGCCTGACATTCATCGCTCCCGCATAGTATTGGAATCGGGATCGCAGGATCAATCCCTGCCCGCCCCTCCCCATTGCACCGCGCCGGAGAGATGTTACTCTGCCGCTTTACCGCTGCCGGAGAGAAAACGTGATTCGTTTTGCCATTGTGGGAACAAACTGGATAACACGCCAGTTTATTGATGCCGCGCATGAAACCGGCGGGATGCAACTCTGTGCGGTCTATTCGCGCAGTCAGCAGCAGGCGGACGCCTTTATTGCCGACTATCCCTGCCAGGCAACCTTTACCTCGCTGGAGGCCCTGGCCGCCAGCCCGGCGATCGATGCGCTCTATCTTGCCAGCCCTAACGCTCTGCACTGCCAGCAGGCACTGCTGTTTATGTCGCACGGCAAGCATGTCATCTGTGAAAAGCCGCTGGCTTCCAATCTGGCCGAGGCGGAGCAGATGATCGCCTGCGCCCGGGAACATCAGGTGGTGCTGTTTGAGGCGTTCAAAACGGCCAGCCTGCCCAATTTCCTGCATTTAAAAGCAGCACTGCCCGCCGTGGGGCGGATGCGGAAAGCCCTGCTGAGTTACTGTCAGTATTCATCGCGCTACCCGCGCTATCTCAATGGTGAAAACCCCAACACCTTTGATCCGCGCTGGTCGAACGGCTCAATCATGGATATCGGTTATTACTGCCTGGCCTCGGCGGTGGCACTGTGGGGCGCGCCGCAGCGGGTGCAGGCCAGCGCCACGCTGCTTGAGAGTGGTGTGGACGGACATGGGGTGGTGGTGCTCGACTACGGCGATTTTGACGTGACGATTCTGCACTCGAAAGTCAGTGACTCCAGCCTGCCCAGCGAGATTCAGGGAGAAGCCGGATCGCTGCTTATTGAGAAGTTATCGGAGTGTCAGCAGCTGACCTTTATGCCCCGCGGCGGAGAAAAGCAGGTGTTAAGTCAGCCGCAGCATAGCAACACGATGCGTTATGAGGCGGCCGAATTTGCCCGGCTGGTGGCGCAGCGTCAGGTGGCGCATCCCGGGCTTGCGATCTCACGCACCACGGCGGCACTGCTGACTGAAATCCGTCGACAGACCGGTGTTATCTTCCCGGCCGATCGGGCGGTTGTGTAAATATTTCTAAATATGTCTGCGAGCTGTTGCTTCCTGGGCGGTGAAACCGTAACGTAGCTTTCTGCAAAGGGGAGTAACTTGTAATCTGATTGATCGTCACTACGTTGCGCAAGCATCCGGTCGTCAGGCAACCCGGAATCGATTTCTGTGTTGTAAGTGAGACCTTGCCGGAAGGCGAGGTTTGCTTACACAAAAATAAGCGGCTGATGTCTTCTGACTTCAGCCGTTTTTTTATTTTTCAGACAGGATACGAATATGCAAACTGTGGGGACACCTTTACTCTGGGGCAGCTTTGCGGTTGTGGTGCTTATCATGCTGGCTATCGACCTGCTGTTGCAGGGACGCCGCGGCGCGCAGACCATGTCTTTCAAACAGGCGGCAATCTGGTCGCTGATCTGGGTTTCCGTCTCACTGCTGTTCAGCGCCGCTTTCTGGTGGTATCTGGAAGGCAGCGCAGGACGCGAAGTGGCAAACACCCAGACACTCGCCTTCCTGACCGGTTACGTGCTGGAAAAAGCACTGGCGGTGGATAACGTCTTTGTCTGGCTGATGCTCTTCAGCTACTTCTCTATTCCGGCCAACCTGCAGCGTCGCGTGCTGATCTACGGGGTATTAGGCGCTATCGTGCTGCGTACCATCATGATCTTCGCCGGTAGCTGGCTGGTGACCCAGTTCAGCTGGATCCTCTATGTGTTCGGTGCCTTCCTGCTGTTTACCGGGGTGAAAATGGCGCTGGCGAAAGAGGATGATGGCGCAGTAGGCGACAAGCCGGTGGTGCGCTGGCTGCGTAAGCATCTGCGCATGACGGACGATCTCGACGGTGAGAAGTTCTTTACCCGCAAAAACGGCGTGCTGTTTGCGACACCGCTGCTGCTGGTGCTGATCATGGTGGAGCTGAGCGACGTGATCTTTGCGGTCGACAGTATTCCGGCGATCTTCGCCGTCACCACGGACCCGTTCATCGTCCTGACCTCAAACCTGTTTGCCATTCTGGGTCTGCGTGCCATGTACTTCCTGCTGGCGAACGTGGCAGAGCGCTTCTCGATGCTGAAGTATGGCCTGGCGATTGTGCTGGTGTTCATCGGCTTTAAGATGCTGATTGTCGACCTCTACCACATCCCGGTCGGCATCTCGCTGAGTGTGGTCGGTCTCATTCTGGCATCAACCCTGCTGATTAATGCCTGGGTTAACCGCAAAAGAGACCAGAAAAAGCTCGCACCATAATTACCTGCGGGGGCAGCGGATGCCCCTGTTTTATTTTGTGGCAGCCTGCCGCGCCATTTCATCCCTCTGTCACACTTCCACTATTCAGCATAATAAAAATCTGACGCGCTCCACAGCGGCAGAACTTTCTCTTTTCTCGTCCGATCTTTTCCTTATACTCCGCCGGGCAAACCGTTTTAGCCGATGCAAAACATCGCGCCTGAAACTACATTCGCGACAAAATATAGAAACTATTATGCAGAAAACTCTCTCCGCACGTCTGGGTACGCTACTCGCCGGTAGCCTGGTGAAGCAAATCATGATTGGGCTGGTCGCCGGTGTCGCGCTCGCCTGGATCTCACACGATGCCGCGTTAGCGGTCGGCCTGCTGGGCGAACTGTTTGTCAGTGCGCTGAAAGCGGTTGCTCCCTTACTGGTTCTGGTGCTGGTCATCGCCTCGATTGCGAACCACCAGCAGGGCCAGAAAACCAACATCCGGCCGATTATCATGCTCTATCTGCTGAGCACCTTTTTCGCGGCAGTGGTCGCGGTGCTGTTCAGCCATCTGATCCCGCAGACGCTGACGCTGGCGGTCGGGAGTACCGAAATCGTTCCCCCTTCCGGCATCACGGAAGTCCTGCACGGGCTACTGATGAGCATGGTATCGAATCCGATCACCGCGCTGATGCAGGCGAACTACATCGGTATTCTGGTGTGGGCGATTGGTCTGGGTCTGGCGTTCCGTCACAGCAGTGACACCACCCGCGCCTTTCTTAATGACGCGTCCGAAGCCGTGACCTGGCTAGTGCGCTGCGTCATCCGCTGTGCGCCTGTCGGTATTTTCGGTCTGGTGGCGTCAATACTGGCCTCCACCGGCTTTGGTGCGCTGTGGCAGTATGCGCATCTGCTGGCGCTGCTGCTGGGCTGTATGGTGCTGATGGCGCTGGTGGTTAACCCGCTGCTGGTGTTCTGGAAGATCCGCCGTAACCCTTATCCGCTGGTCTTCACCTGCCTGCGCGAAAGTGGCGTCACCGCCTTCTTTACCCGCAGTTCTGCCGCCAACATTCCGGTGAATATGGCGCTGGCGAAACGTCTAAAGCTGGATGAGGATACCTATTCGGTGTCGATTCCGCTGGGCGCGACCATCAGTATGGCGGGCGCGTCAATCACCATTACCGTGCTGACGCTGGCGGCGGTGCATACGCTGGGGATCAGCATTGATGTGCCGACTGCCATTCTGCTGAGTCTGGTGGCCTCCCTCTGTGCCTGTGGCGCATCGGGTGTGGCGGGCGGTTCACTGCTGCTGATCCCGGTGGCCTGCAACATGTTTGGTATTCCGAATGACCTGGCGATGCAGGTGGTGGCTGTCGGCTTTATTATCGGCGTCCTGCAGGATTCGGCAGAAACCGCGCTGAACTCGTCAACGGATATTCTGTTTACCGCCGCTGTCTGTCAGGCAGAAGCGGAGCGCGAAACCAGCCGGGCTTGAGATCGTTATCACCGTCGGTTAATCCTCTGCCCTTCGCGAATGGCAGAGTCCGATCGCAAAGTCGCTTTACGCATCCCTGCTCGCTCGGCCCGCGCCTTCCCTGGCGCGGGACGCTTTGCTCTTCGGACTCAGCCATCCGCTCTCTGAGCTTTTGAGCGTTCTGAACGATCAGGATCGCTTGTTGATTTCAGAGCGTCACCCCGCTTTTGAAAATCGCCAGCTCGCGGAAGTCGTTCTTTTCGTTGTTGGTGGGCTGACCGCTGGCAATCGCCACGATGGTATCGACAAAATCTTCCAGCATCGCCTCCATGCTCATCCCCTCAATCAGCCGTCCGGCATTAAAGTCGATCCAGTGCGGTTTTTTCTCCGCCAGCGGCGTATTCGTCGCCAGCTTCACCGTAGGCACAAACCCCCCATAGGGCGTGCCGCGTCCGGTACTGAACAGCACCATGTGGCATCCGGCACCCGCCAGGGCGCTGGTGGCGACCGCATCGTTGCCCGGTGCACTCAGCAGATTCAGTCCCGGCGTGGTTAACCGCTCGCCATATTTCAGGACATCGACCACCTGGCTCTGCCCCGCTTTCTGGGTGCACCCCAGCGACTTCTCCTCCAGCGTAGTAATGCCACCCGCCTTGTTGCCCGGCGAGGGATTCTCATAGATCGGCTGCTGGTGATCGATAAAGTACTGCTTGAAGTCGTTGATCATCGCGACCGTTTTATGGAAGGTCTCCTCGTCGCGACAGCGGCTCATCAGAATCCGCTCCGCGCCAAACATCTCCGGCACCTCGGTCAGCACGGTGGTGCCGCCGTTGGCGATCATCTGGTCGGAGAAACGTCCCAGCAGCGGGTTGGCCGTGATGCCGGAGAAGCCGTCCGAGCCGCCACACTCCAGCCCGAACTTCAGCTCGCTGAGCCTGCCCGGTTCACGCCGGTCATGACGCATCTTCTGATAGAGCGAATGCAGACGTTCCAGTCCGGCTTCCACCTCATCGTCATGCTGCTGACACACCATAAATTCCACCCGGTCACTTTCAAAAGCACCGAGGGTGTCACGGAAGACATCGACCTGATTGTTCTCACACCCCAGACCAATCACCAGCACAGCGCCCGCGTTGGGATGCCGCACCATGTTTTGCAGCATAGTGCGGGTGTTGTCGTGATCCTGCCCCAGCTGCGAGCAGCCAAAGGTGTGGCTGAACAGGAACGCGCCATCGATATCTTCCGCCTGCTGCGTCTCCTGCAGGAAACGCTGCAGGATCTGACGCGCAATGCCGTTGACGCAGCCGACGGTGGGCAGGATCCACAGTTCGTTGCGGATGCCGACCTCGCCACTGGCGCGCCGGTAGATCTGCACCTCCCGATCGCCACGCTGCGGCGGCAGCGTCACGACGTCGGGCTGATATGCATAGTGGTCCAGATCGCTGAGATTGGTGCGGGCATTCTGCGAGTGGATCAGCTCTCCGGCCGCCACCGGCTGCGTGGCATGGCCAATCGGCAGGCCATATTTGATCACTGGCTCATTCTGCCCGACAGGCTGCAGGGCAAATTTATGCCCGCGCCCGACGGCCTGTTGCAGCACCACACGCTGTGGTGGCAGCTCAACCGTCGCGCCCGCGGCCAAGTCCCGTAACGCCACGGCGACATTGTCGCGGGGATCGATTTTAATTGCGTCTTGCATCGCGTGACCTCAGTTGACTCAGCGCCTCACGAACGCCGTGGACGGTAATGTTTTGCAGGTGCCGGGTAACCGTCTCAGCCAGCCCGGGCTGACGGGTTAAATCTTCGCCCCAGTGCTGCGCATCGCTGAGCACGTTCTCCACCAGCTGCTGCAGCGACATCGCCCCGCGCTCCTGCCCCTGCCAGGCATCGGCATAGCGCTGTAACCAGTTAGGATCATCCTGCAGCGGCCACGCTTTTCCGGCCAGCCTGCCGCGATAAAAGGCGATCAGCGCCGCCAGCGCAAAGGTAATGTGCACCGGCCACTGCCCGGTTTGCTGATGTGCGGTAAGCAGTGGCGTCAGCAGGCGGGTGCGGAATTTGGTCATGCTGTTCAGGGCAATCGACAGCAGCGCATGGCGAATAAAGGGATTACGGAAACGGCGCAGAACCGCATCGGCAAAGGCATGAAGCTCCGCAGCAGGCAGATCCAGCGTTGGGATGACATCCTCGCGCAGTAACGACGCCACAAACCCGGCAATAGCCGGATCGGCCATCGCCTCGCCCACGCTCTCCAGACCGGCCAGAAACGCCACCGGCACCATCGCGGTATGGGCACCATTCAGGATCGCCACCTTCTGCGCTTTATAGGGCGCGATGTTGTCCACATGCCGCACCTGCGGCGACAGCGCCTCCAGCTTCAGTTCACTGAACAGCGCCGACGGCCCCTGAATCACAAACTGGTAGTAGACTTCGCCCGCCACCAGATAGCGATCTTCATAGCCCAGATCGCTTTGCATCTGCTCACTCTCCGCCGGGAACCCGGTGACGATGCGATCGACAAGGGTGTTATAGAAAGCGCAGTGCTGATGCACCCAGCTTTTAAATTCGGTCGGCAGATGCCAGTGATCGGCGTAGCGCAGCACCTGCTCACGCAGCGTGTCGCCGTTGTGGTCAATCAGCTCGCACGGCACCACCAGCCAGCCGCGGTCGCTGGCCCCACTGAAGTGGGAGTAGCGCGCCCACAGCAGCTGCGTCAGTTTACCCGGGAAGCTGCTGGCGGGCTGGTCGGTGAGCTGGTCCGCCTCCGCAAAGGCGATACCCGCCTCGGTGGTGTTTGAGAAAACCATGCGCAGGTCAGGATTTTGCGCCAGCGCCATAAAGTCGCCGAACTGCTGATAAGGGTGGATCTCACGGTTCAGACTGCGGATGAGGCGGGTTTCACTGACCGGCTCACCCTGCGCGTTCAGCCCGCGAATCAGCGTGGTGTAGAGTCCCTCCTGCTGATTCAGCGTATCGCTGACGTCCCGGTTGCGAGGCCGCACCACCACGATCCCGGCATCGGTGCCCTGATGCTCGTTCAGCCAGTCGATCTGCCAGTCGATAAAGGCGCGCAGGAAATTGCCTTCGCCAAACTGGATTACCCGGTCGCGATAGCGCGCGCCCGGAAAGTCGCGGCGGTTCAGCCTCTGCATCATCAGGCTCCCAGCTCAATGCCGAAGTAATCGCGGGCGTTGTTAAAACAGATGTTCTGCACCATCTGCCCTAACAGGGCTTCATCGCCCGGCGCCTCACCCTGCTCTACCCAGCGACCGATCATCTGACACAGCAGGCGGCGGAAATATTCGTGGCGGGTGTAGGAGAGGAAGCTGCGGCTGTCGGTCAGCATCCCGACAAAGCGACTCAGCAGTCCGATCTGCGACAGCTGGGTCAGCTGGCGCTGCATGCCATCCAGCTGGTCGTTGAACCACCAGGCGGAGCCGAACTGCATTTTGCCCGCCTCTCCTTCACCCTGGAAGTTGCCCGCCATCGTAGCCAGCACTTCGTTGTCGCGCGGGTTCAGGCAGTAAAGAATGGTTTTCGGCAGCGCGTTATTGAGGTTCTGTGCGCCCAGCAGGCGTGCCAGCGGTTCGGCCAGCGGCTGATCGTTGATCGAGTCAAAGCCGACGTCCGGCCCCAGCAGCTGATACTGACGCGGGTTCGTGTTGCGCAGCGCGCCAATGTGATACTGCTGCACCCAGCCGCGACGGGCATATTCGCTACCCAGCCAGACCAGCACTGCGGTTTTGAACTGTGCCGTCTCGTGTGGCGTAGGCGTGGTGCCGCTGCGGCGGCGCGCCAGAATGTTATCCAGCGTGACGTCATCGGCGTCGGCATAACAGACCACGTCCAGCGCGTGATCGGACACCTTACAGCCGTGCGCCGCAAAGTGATCCAGCCGCTGATGCAGCGCCCGGCGCAGGTCATCAAAACGCTGCACGCTGATGTCGGTCAGCTGCTCCAGCGCACCGATCCACGGCAGGAAGGTTTCGGCTTCAATGTTAAAGGCTTTATCCGGCCGCCAGCTCGGCAGCACCTTCACGCTGAAGCTGGCATCTTCTGCCAGGGCGCGATGATGGCGCAGGTCATCCAGCGGATCGTCCGTGGTGCCGACCATTTTTACCTTCATCTGCTGCATGATGCCACGCGCGGTAAAGGCGTCCTGCGCCAGCAGCTCGTTGCAGCGATGCCAGATGCTGTCAGCGGTTTTTTCAGACAGCAGAGTATCGGTGATGCCGAAAGGACGACGTAGCTCCAGATGCGTCCAGTGATAGAGCGGATTGCCGATGGTGTGCGGTACGGTTCGTGCCCACGCATCAAACTTCTCGCGGTCGCTGGCGTTACCGGTACAGAACGCCTCAGCCACACCGTTGGCGCGCATCGCCCGCCACTTGTAGTGATCGCCCTTCAGCCAGATGTCATAAAGGTTGGCGAAGCGATAATTTTCGGCAATCTGCTGCGGCGGTAAGTGGCAGTGATAGTCGAAAATCGGCTGATCCTTCGCATAGTCGTCGTAGAGACGACGGGCGAATTCACTATCCAGTAAAAAATCCTCGGTCATAAAACGCGACATAGAGACATCCTCATCAGCTGAACCACGTATGGCTCAAAGTTATCATACCAATTCTGGTCCGTGACGGAATTATTTGCGATCCTGCTCACATAAACCGCGGCCACTCACCGCCGTCATGGACATTTCTGTCGCCCACAGCGCGCTAAATGGCTGTCATCTGTCAGGTTTCCAGTATCCCACAGCGCAGAAAGGGTTTTTGTGATGGCTCTCAACTTTTAAAGTTGTATAACAAGTTAGGCTCTGGCCCCATCGTGAGGTCGCAGGCGACCCACACATGGCAGGGTAAAAACGGGGTTGCTGACACAGAACCTGCGGGCGTGAGCCGAGCAGTATCACGTGCTGTCCCGCTCCAGATAACAACAGCGGCATGACCGCATACAGAACTGGAAGAGGTAGAGGATGCGTAAGATCAAAGGGTTACGCTGGTACATGATTGGGCTGGTGACGCTCGGCACGGTACTGGGCTATCTGACCCGCAACACGATTGCGGTGGCGGCACCGACACTACAGACCGAGCTGCATATCACCACGCAACAGTACTCCTATATCGTGGCGGCCTACTCGGCCTGCTACACACTGATGCAGCCGGTGGCAGGCTATGTGCTCGATCTGCTCGGCACCAAAATTGGCTATGCGGTGTTTGCCGTGCTGTGGGCGATCTTCTGCGCGGCCACGGCGATGGCGGGCAGCTGGGGCGGCTTTGCTCTGGCGCGCGGCGCCGTCGGGGCGGCTGAGGCCGCGATGATCCCGGCGGGCCTGAAGGCGAGCAGCGAATGGTTTCCGGCCAAAGAGCGTTCGGTGGCGGTCGGCTACTTCAACGTCGGCTCCTCCATCGGCGCGATGCTGGCCCCGCCGCTGGTGGTCTGGGCCATCATGGCGCACAGCTGGCAGATGGCCTTTATCATCACCGGCGTGCTGAGCATGGTCTGGGCGCTGTGCTGGCTGCTGTTTTATAAACACCCGAAACAGCAGAAGAAACTGAGTGAGGAGGAGCGCCATTACATTATCTCCGGTCAGGAGGCGCAGCATCAGACCGGCAACACCCGCAAAATGTCGGCGCTGGAGATTATCCGCAACCGCCAGTTCTGGGGGATTGCCCTGCCACGTTTTCTGGCCGAACCGGCGTGGGGCACCTTTAACGCCTGGATCCCGCTGTTTATGTTCAAGGTTTACGGTTTTAACCTCAAAGAGATTGCGATGTTCGCCTGGATGCCGATGCTGTTTGCGGACTTCGGCTGCATTCTGGGTGGCTACCTGCCGCCGCTGTTCCAGCGCTGGTTTGGCGTCAACCTGATCGTCTCCCGCAAGCTGGTGGTGACGATGGGCGCGGTCCTGATGATTGCGCCTGGCACCATCGGCCTGTTCACCAGCCCCTATGTCGCCATCGCGCTGCTCTGTGTGGGCGGGTTTGCTCATCAGGCGCTTTCCGGTGCGCTGATTACCCTCTCCTCTGACGTTTTTGGCCGCAATGAGGTTGCCACGGCCAATGGCCTGACCGGCATGGCAGCCTGGACCGCCAGTACGATGTTTGCGCTGGTGGTCGGCGCACTGGCTGATACGCTGGGCTTCAGCCCGCTGTTTGCCGCGCTGGCGGTGTTCGACCTGCTGGGTGCGGTGGTGATCTGGACCGTCCTGAAAAACAAACCGGTTGCCGAACTGAGCGCTGAGGCCGCCCTGCCGCCTGCGAATGCCGTTCGCAGCTAACCCACCGGGCTGGCATACGCCAGCCCATTTCCTCCCGCCGCCTGAAGTGGTATAACAACTTATCTGTTTTGCTATCAGGACTGTGCCATGGACCTCACTGAATCCCGTCGACTCTACCAGAAGCTGGCCAGCGAGCTGAAAAGCCGTATTGAAACCGGGATCTACCCGGTCGGTGACAAGCTGCCCGCTGAACGTCTGATTGCCGAAGAGATGGAAGTGAGCCGCACCGTAGTGCGCGAAGCGATCATCATGCTGGAAGTGGAAGGCTATGTGGAGGTCCGTAAAGGGTCGGGCATCCACGTCATTGCCAGCCAGCAGCAGAATCGCATCGCGCCGACCAGCAGCCAGCTGGAGTTCGCGACGTTCGGTCCGTTTGAACTGCTGCAGGCACGTCAGCTGATTGAGAGTAACGTGGCGGAGTTTGCCGCCACGCAGGTGACGCGACAGGACATCATCGACCTGATGGCGATTCAGGAGAATGCCCGTAAGGAAGATCACTTCCGCGATTCAGAGTGGGATATGCAGTTTCATGTCCGCATCGCCCAGTCCACGCAGAACAGCGCGTTAGCCGCCATCGTTGAAAAAATGTGGCTGCATCGTCAGCACAATCCCTACTGGCTGAAACTTCACGAACACATCGACCAGCGCAGCATTCTCAGCTGGTGCGACGACCACGATCAGATCCTCAAGGCCCTGATGCGTAAAGATCCCGCCGCCAGCAAACTGGCGATGTGGCAACATCTGGAAAATACTAAACAGATGCTGTTTAACGCGACGGCGGATGATTTTGAATTTAATGTCGACCGATACATGTTCGGTGAGAATCCGGTCATCCTTCCTGACGGCTCCAGCCACGCCCGCTAAACAGCCTGAACGCGCCGGTGAGGGTCAGTTAATCTGCAATAGTGTCAGGTCATGTAAAGCTCCTTTTTACACGCCGTTTCACAAGGTAAAACTCCTGTTCGTCAGCGAGTTTTCCTGTCTCAGACAGGTGATTTTTGTTACAGTTATCGCCCTTTTATTACCCTTTGAGACAGGGGGTTATAAAATCGCTGATTTAACAATCAATTCTGGAAGGATCCGGAAAATCCCGCCCAGGCTGCGCTCCTAAAATTTATAACGACATGTCGGTCTGCGTTTAAGTCCCTGTGGGACATGTTTAACAATGATGTTCAGGAATGATTGATGGATATTCTGCAAGCGTTGCTGCATGCCCTGTGGCAACAGGATTACGAGACCCTTTCCGACCCCACGCTGGTATGGGCCATTTACGGCGTGCTGTTCATGATTCTGTTTCTGGAAAATGGCCTGCTTCCTGCCGCGTTTCTGCCGGGTGACAGTCTGCTGATTCTGGTCGGCGTTCTGATTGCCAAAGGCACCATGAGTTTCCCCTTAACGATTCTGGTTTTAACCACCGGGGCCAGTCTGGGCTGCTGGGTGAGCTATATCCAGGGTCGCTGGCTCGGCAATACCCCCACGGTACAGAAATGGCTCTCCCATCTGCCCGCCCAGTACCACCTGCGCGCGCACAGCCTGTTTCACCGCCACGGCCTCTCTGCCCTGCTGATTGGCCGCTTTATTGCCTTTGTGCGCACCCTGCTGCCTACCATCGCCGGCCTGTCCGGTCTGAGCAACGCCCGCTTTCAGTTTTTCAACTGGGTCAGCGCGCTGCTCTGGGTGGTGATTCTGACCGTTATCGGCTTTGCACTGGGTAAAACACCGATTTTCCGGCGCTATGAAGATGAGATGATGTTCTTCCTGATGATGCTGCCACTGGCGCTGCTGGTCTTCGGGCTGGTGGGCTCGCTGGTGGTGTTGTGGCGTAAACGTCAGGCGAATCAGAACGGGAAAGCCGAGTAATGAAAGCGTTGCAGGCGATTCCAAAACGGTGGATGCCGTGGTTGATGGCGGGCGCGCTGGCGCTGATCGCGCTTTGCGTGGTTCCCGCCCTGATGCAGCACGAGACGGTGGTGCAGATCCGGGTTTCCCATGCGGGTGCGACTCTGCCCGATGGCTTTTATCTCTATCAGCAGCTCAGCGCGCAGGGTATCCGTATTAAAAGCATTACCCCGGCGGGCGATGCACTGATTATTCACTTTGACAGCGAAGAACAGAGTCTGGCGGCACAAAAGGTGTTACGCCGCCTGCTGCCACAGGGCTTTATCGTGGCGCAGCACGATCACGCTCAGCACCTTTCCCTGGCCTGATACGCCCCGTCCCTGCTTTTCAGGCCGTCGCGGCATCGCGTGGCGGCCTGACAGCCTCTCTATCTCCCGGTCTTCTTTGAACTTTTTACGTTGCGTGTCTATGCTTAACGGAGAGTCGGTTCTCAGCATCCGCGATTTGCCTATGATCCCGCTGCTGAACAATCAGGTCGCAAAGGAAGGTACCCAAACGGATGAAATATCACCTATTACTGGGCGTCGCCCTCTTTTCGCTGTCTGGCTCACTGCTGGCCGCCGAATCGCTGTGCGAGCAGAAAGAGCAGGACATTAAGCACGAAATTGAGATGGCGCAGAAGCATAACAATCTGCGCCGGGTCAACGGCCTTGAGCGGGCGCTGACCGAAGTCCAGGCGGACTGCAGCGACAAAAAGCTGGAAGCCGCCCATCTGGAAAGAATTAACGCGCAGAAGCAGAAAGTGGCTGAGCGCGAGCACGAACTCAGGGAAGAGCGTGATGAGGGCCACGACAGGGAGAAGATTGCGAAGCGACAACAAAAACTGGATGAAGCGCGCCGGGAGCTGAAAAAGTTACAGGCGGAGCCCTATTAATCGGAATTAATCTACTGATGTTAAAGGAGTATTTTATGTCTAAAGACACATCATCGGAACATCTGCGTGCTGAACTGAAAAATCTGGCTGATACCCTGGAAGAGGTGCTGAGCAGCAGCACTGAAAAATCGAAAGGGGAGCTTGATAAGCTTCGTAATAAAGCGCGTGTGGCGCTGGACAGCTCACGTGAGCGCCTGGGTGAATCAGGCGAACGCCTCGCGGCGACAACCCGTGAAGCGGCGCAGAAGGCGGAAGGCTACGTGCGTGAAAATCCCTGGCATGGTGTGGGTATCGGTGCAGCGATTGGCGTCGCACTGGGCATGCTCATTTCGCGTCGCTGATTATGGCTGATTCACAGCAGAACCACGGCCCGGCTAAAGGGGTCATTAACATCGGCCAGCGTATTGTTACCACGCTGGTTGGCATGGTCGAGACGCGCGTTCGTCTGGCAGTGGTGGAACTGGAGCATGAGAAAGCCAACCTGATACAGCTGCTGTTGATGGTGGGCCTGACTATGCTGTTCACGGCGTTTGGTCTGATGAGCCTGATGGTGCTGATTATCTGGGCAGTGGATGCGCAGTATCGCCTGATGGCCATCGGGATCACCACCGGGACCCTGTTCCTGCTGGCGGTTATCTTCGGACTCTGGACCCTTCACAAATCCCGTCAGTCCACGCTGTTACGCCACACGCGTAAAGAGCTGGAGACTGACCGTAATTTGCTTGAGGAGCAGCGCTGATGAGCCGCCGCGAGCGTGAAGAACGCATCCATGAACTGCTTAAGCACGTGCAGCAGCAGCGGCTGGATTTAAGCGCGGCGCGGCGCGACTGGCTGGAAAGTACCGCCCAGTACGATCGTGGCTGGTTCACGTTCCTGAGCTTACGTCGCTATCTGGCGATTGGCAGCAGCGCGCTGGCCGTCTACTCGATTCGCAGTCCCAACCGGCTGCTGCGCTGGGCCAAGCGAGGATTTGGTGCCTGGAGTACCTGGCGCATGATTAAGTCCGCCCTGCCCCCGCGTTAACTCTCTGAAAAGCCGGTCCTGAAAAGACCGGCTTTCTTCATCAGTTTTTCTGAAAAACACTGACAGTTTTTCCTGCTTACAACCTTTTCACGCCGCGATTATCATCTCCAGCTATCAACCCAATGAAAAGCATCACTGCTTTCAGCGGGCACAAACCCTGCGGGCAGCCTGCCCTGCACTACTGATAACGCTGGAGTAAATGATGAAAAAATTCGAAGATACTGGTCTGTTACTGGCTCGCATCCTGATGCCAATCCTGTTCATTACCGCGGGCTGGGGCAAAATCACCGGTTATGCAGGCACCCAGCAATATATGGAAGCGATGGGCGTGCCCGGCTTTATGCTGCCGCTGGTTATCCTGCTGGAGTTTGGCGGCGGTCTGGCTATCCTGTTTGGTTTCCTGACCCGTTTCACCGCGCTGTTCACTGCCGGCTTCACCATCCTGACCGCGTTCCTGTTTCACAGTAACTTTGCCGAAGGCGTGAACCAGCTGATGTTCATGAAGAACCTCTCTATCGCCGGGGGTTTCCTGGTGCTGGGTCTGGTGGGTCCGGGCGCATACAGCATTGATCGCCTGATCAGCAAAAGAAAACCGCAGGCGATTGCGCACTAGTCTCACATAACGTGTAATGCCACATATACTTAGCAGGGCGGGGACATTTCCCCGCCCTGTTTGCTTTGGAGCCATTATGGGACAGTTAATTGATGGTGTCTGGCATGACACCTGGTACGACACCAAATCGACCGGCGGACGCTTTAAGCGCTCAGAGTCCGCCTTCCGCAACTGGGTGACCGCCGATGGCAGCGCAGGCCCGACAGGCAAAGCGGGGTTTACCGCCGAACGCGACCGCTATCATCTCTATGTCTCGCTGGCCTGCCCCTGGGCGCACCGCACGCTGCTGATGCGTCAGCTGAAGGGGCTGGATAACCTGATCGACGTCTCGGTGGTGCATCCACTGATGCTGGAGAATGGCTGGACGTTTGACGATACGTTTCCGGAGGCAACCGGCGACAAACTCTATCAGAATGACTTCCTCTATCAGCTCTATCTGCACGCCGATCCGCACTACAGCGGTCGCGTCACGGTGCCGGTGCTGTGGGACAAGCAGCAGAACACCATCGTCAGCAACGAGTCTGCCGATATCATTCGCATGTTCAACAGTGCGTTTGATGCGGTGGGTGCGCGCGCCGGGGATTACTACCCGGTTGCCCTGCGTGAGAAGATTGATGAGCTGAACGGCTGGATCTACGACACGGTGAACAACGGCGTCTACAAAGCGGGGTTTGCGACCTCACAGAGCGCCTATGACGAGGCCGTCACCGCCCTGTTCCACTCGCTGTCGCGCCTGGAGCAGATTCTGGGCCAGCACCGCTATCTGACCGGCGATCAGCTGACCGAAGCGGATCTGCGGTTGTGGACCACGCTGGTGCGTTTTGATCCGGTTTATGTCACGCATTTCAAATGCGATCGTCACCGGATTGGTGATTTCCGGAATCTCAGCGGTTTCCTGCGCGACATCTATCAGATGCCGGGCATCGCGGAGACGGTCAGTCTGCCGCATATTCGTCATCACTACTACTGCAGCCATAAAACCATCAACCCGCACGGCGTTATCTCTCTCGGCCCGGCGTTTGACTGGGATGAGCCGCACGGTCGCGATTAAGCGGCATCAGCCCCACGCCGTGGCGCGGGGCTGAGTCTCACCCCGGCGACGTCCCGCGCCCTCAGCGAAACCCCACCAGAATGTTGTTCACCGCGCTGAAGATCTCATTCATCTGCTCCTGAAACAGGGTCGGCAGGTTATACATCATCAGCAGCAGCGCCCCCAATCCCAGGGTGATGGAGATGGGGAAGCCAATAACAAAGATAGAGAGTTGCGGTGTCAGGCGGTTAAGTAAGCCCAGCGTCAGGTTCAGCGCCAGCAGCAACGTCACCACCGGCATCCCAATCTGCAATCCACTGCTGAAGATCAGGCCCGCAGCCTCGGGTAACCGATAAAAACTGCTGCGGGTCAGCGTCGCCCCGCTGATCGGCAGCAGCGTATAGCTGTCGGCCAGCATCTTAATCAGATAGAGGTGACCGTTACCGGCGAGGAACAGCAGCACCGCCAGAACGTTCAGAATGCGTGCCAGCACCGGCATACTCTGATTGCCGGAGGGATCAAAAAAAGCCGCAAACGACAGCCCCATCTGCATACCCACCACCTCACCGGCAAACCGCAGCGCAGCAAAAATAAACTGTACCGTCAGGCCGATTGCCGAACCAATCAGCAGCTCTCTGATCGTTACCCACAATCCGGTCACGGACATCAGCACCACGCGGTTTTCGGGCAGAGTCGGTGCCAGCAGAAAGGCGATCAGCACCGCCAGCCCTACCCTGACTTTTTTCGGCGCCGCTTTTTCGCTGAAAACCGGTGCCGTGCTGAACAGGGCCAGGGTACGGATCAGCGGCCAGAAGGCATGGCTGATCAGCATGTTCAGGTCTGGCAGCAGATTCCGCATCGTCTAGCGGATGACGAAAGCGACATGGGTGAAGACCGACTGCATATAATTCATCAGCGTCTCCAGCATCCAGGGGCCAGCGAGGATACTCACCACAACCACGGTCAGCACCTTGGGAATAAAAGAGAGGGTGGATTCGTTAATCTGCGTCGACGCCTGCAGGATACTGATAATCAGCCCGGTAAACATCGCACCCAGCAGCAGCGGCGCGGCGATCAACCCGGATCACGCCGTCCAGAGTGAAGCGCTCTTCGCGACCAGCACCTTCGACGGGTTTTATTCGCTCTACATTCCTGTCGTCACGGCTGAAGTGGTCATTGCTATCGGCAAAACGTTACGCGACTTTGAGCTGCACAGTACTGGCCTGATCCCTCAGCAGGCTCTGCATCAGAGTCACGAACATCACGCTTTTCAGCCGCTGGAAAAAGAGAAGGCGTACTTTATCGACGGCGGCGTGCAGCTGAACAACCTTGTCGTGAATATGCCGGAGGAGGGCTTTATCTATTTCAGGCTGCCCGAGCCGAAGCGCAGGATGATGATCGCGCTGGTCTATCGCCCGCTGAATGAACAGGTCCCGCTCAGTCAGTCCGGTGAAGCGGGTACGGAGGGCGAGCGCTAGCTGCGCTGGCCGTTAAGCCGCGTTCCTTTCATGAAAAGCGTCGTGGACAGTCATTCGTCGCCAGAAAGCAAAAACCCCGCCGGAGCGGGGTTTTTAGTAAGAAGTCGAAGCTGACCGTTAAGCCGGGTTCTGTCGTGGACAGTCATTCATCTAGGCCAGCAATCGCTCACTGGCTCAAGCAGCCTACCCGGGTTCAGTACGGGCCGTACCTTGTGAACCCCTATTTGGCCTTGCTCCGGGTGGAGTTTACCGTGCCACGAACTGTTGCCAGTCGCGCGGTGCGCTCTTACCGCACCCTTTCACCCTTACCTGATCCCGTTTCTGGGCCATCGGCGGTTTGCTCTCTGTTGCACTGGTCGTAGGCTTGCGCCTCCCAGGCGTTACCTGGCACCCTGCCCTATGGAGCCCGGACTTTCCTCCCCTCTGCCCGTCTCCCCACAAGTGAGGACGACGACAAAGCGGCGACTGTCTGGTCAGCTTCGGCGCGGGATAATAGGGCATTCGCCCGCGTTTGTCACGCCTCTTGCTGCTCCAGCGCATACTTATAAAGCGCATTTTTCTTTACGCCGTGGATCTCAGCCGCCAGCGCAGCCGCCCGCTTTAACGGCAGCTCTTTCTGCAGCAGCGCCAGCGTTCGCAGGGCATCCGCCGGAAGCGCGTCTTCGTCATCGGCCTTGTGGCCTTCAACGATCAGCACCATCTCGCCTTTGCGGCGATTCTCATCTTCTTTTACCCACGCCAGCAGGTCGGCCACCGGCGCGCCGTGGATCGACTCCCAGGTTTTGGTCAGCTCACGCGCCAGCACCACATAGCGATCCCCGCCCAGCTCACTCACCATATCCTGCAGGCTGTCGATCAGGCGGTGGGTGGACTCATAGAAAATCAGCGTGCGCGGCTCCTGCACCAGCGCGCGCAGAGCGTCACAACGCCCCTTGGTTTTGGCCGGCAGAAACCCTTCGTAACAGAAACGATCGGACGGCAGCCCGGCGGCACTCAACGCCGCAATGGCGGCACAGGCGCCTGGCAGCGGCACCACCCGGATGCCCGCTTCGCGGCAGCGGCGCACCAGATGGTAGCCCGGATCGTTGATCAGCGGCGTGCCAGCATCCGAAACTAAGGCTATGCTTTGACCCTCCTCCAGCTTCGCAATCAGCAGTTCAGCCTTGTGCTGTTCGTTGTGATCGTGAAGTGCGAAGAGTCGCGCATTGATGGCGAAATGTTGTAGCAACAGCCCGGTATGACGTGTATCTTCCGCAGCGACCAGATCGACGCTCGAAAGCACCGTCAGCGCCCGCTGGGTGATATCACCCAAATTACCAATCGGGGTTGGAACGATGTAGAGCGTGCTGGCAGAAATCTCTGCCCGATCGAGTTGTTTCATTGTTTCATCCGAATTGCCGATTTAATATTGAGCATCTTGAAAAAAACATCACTGGATACAGTATGCTTCCTTCAAAAGTCGTTCGTCATAAAGCAGGACGCTTTCTGCCTGTCATTCTTGCTGGGCTGATTTTAGCCGCGTGTAGCGGTCAGGGGCCGCAAACCTCAACCGTCAATATTCAGGGGCCTGCCACAGCCAGCTCCGCTTACTATCTGCAGCAGGCGCAGCAAAGCAGCGATGATAGCAAGACCGACTGGCAATTACTCGCAATCCGCGCCCTGTTGAAGGAAGGAAAGTATCCTGAAGCGACCCAGCAACTGAGTCAGCTGCCGCAGCAGCTCTCTGAGACGCAGCAGCAGGAATCGCTGCTGCTGAAAGCGCAGCTGCTGATTGCCCAGCAGAAGATCAAAGAGGCTGAGCCCCTGCTGGCTGACGTGAAAACCGGTGCATTATCGAAGGATCAGCTGGCGCGTTTTTATAGCCTGCAGATCGCCAGTGCACAGGGTCGCCCTTCTCTCTCCCTGTTGCGCACCTACATTGCGCAGGAGCCGCTGCTGACCGGCAGCGACCATCAGGCCAACATCGATGCTACCTGGCAGGCGCTGACGCAGATGTCGCCGCAGGAGGCCAGCAACCTGGTCATTAACGCCGATGAAAACGTGCTGCAGGGCTGGCTCGACCTGCTTGCCGTCTGGCGGGCTAACACCCAGGATGCCGGGATGCTCAAGTCGGGCATCAAAGACTGGCAGACCCGCTATCCGCAGAATCCGGCGGCCAAAACGCTGCCGACGCAGCTGAGCCAGATGCAGAACTACACCAAAGCCTCAACCAGCATTATCGCGCTGCTGCTGCCCATGAATGGTCAGGCGCAGGTCTTCGCGAATGCGATTCAGAAAGGCTTTACTGACGCGAAGAATGGCGTCTCCGCCCCTGCCGCCCAACCGGCCGCCGCACAGCCCGCCGCGACGGATGGCACGGCCAGCACGCAACCGGCAGCCGTCGCCGGCTCGGCTTCCGACCCGATCAGCGCACCGCAACAGCAGGCGGCAGAGGCGACCCCGCAGGCGCAGCCTCAGTCTCAGCCTGCCGCCACCGCCGAACCGGCCAGCAGCGCTCAGATTAAGGTCTATGACACCAGCAGCCAGCCGATTGAGCAGGTGATGCAGCAGGCCCAGCAGGATGGTGCCACCCTCGTGGTGGGGCCACTGCTGAAGAGCAACGTGGAGAAAGTGGCTAACAGTCAGACGCCACTCAATGTTCTGGCGCTTAACGAGCCGGAAACGATCCAGAACCATCCGAATATTTGCTACTTTGCGCTTTCTCCTGAAGACGAAGCGCGCGATGCCGCGCACCATATCTGGGATCAGGGCAAACGCGAGCCGCTGTTGCTGGTTCCGCGCAGCGGTCTGGGCGATCGCGTCACCAATGCTTTCGCGCAGGAGTGGCAGACGCTGGGTGGCGGTACCGTGATGCAGCAGCGCTTTGGCTCGACCGCTGAGCTGAAGCAGGGCATCAACAGTGGCGCGGGCATCAGCCTGTCAGGCACGCCGGTGAATGCGGCCCCTGCCCAGCAGCAGCAGGGTGTGTCCATTGCCGGTCTGACCATTCCGGCGCCGCAGCAGAGCACGCCAGAGGCCGTCAGCACCAGCAGCGGCGGAGGCGTCGATGCGGTCTATATCGTTTCCACCCAGGATGAGCTGCAGCTGATTAAGCCGATGATCGCCATGCGCACCGGCAGCCGCAGCAACATTTCGCTCTATGCCAGCTCGCGCAGCGCGCAGGCGGGTGCCGGTCCCGATTTCCGTCTGGAGATGGATGGCCTGCAGTTCAGCGATATTCCTCTGCTCTCCGGCAGCAACCCGGGCCTGATGCAGCAGACCTCGAAGTCATTCAACAATGACTACTCGCTGGTGCGCCTCTATGCCATGGGGATGGATGCCTGGACGCTGGCCAATCACTTTAACCAGATGCGTCAGTCACCGGGTTATACGCTGGATGGCAACACCGGTAAGCTCAGCGCCAACACGGATTGTGTGATCAACAGGAAGTTGACATGGAACCAGTATCGTCGGGGCGAAATCGCACCGGCCAACTGACCCGCCGTCAGACTGGCGCCCGGTATGAAGAAGATGCCCGGCGCTATCTGGAGCAGGCGGGCCTGAAATGGGTCGCCAGCAATGTTCACTTTCGCGGGGGTGAACTTGACCTGATAATGCGTGACGGGCACTGTTGGGTGTTTGTCGAAGTTCGCTACCGCCGCGATGCGCGCTACGGTGGCGCACTCGCCAGCATCACCCGCAGCAAACAGCAGAAGCTGCTGCGCGCTGCCGCTCTCTGGCTGGCGCAACGCGGCGGCAGTTTTGCAACGGTGAATTGCCGTTTCGACATCATCGCCATTACCGGCACGGCGCTCGAGTGGCTGCCGGATGCCTTTAATGCAGACGTTTAGAACCAGGTGGTTGTGTGCAGGAAAGAATTAAAGCGTGTTTTACTGAAAGTATTCAGACCCAGATTGCTGCCGCTGAGGCGCTGCCCGATGCCATCTCCCGTGCGGCCATGACGCTGGTGCAATCTCTGCTGAACGGCAATAAAATCCTGAGCTGCGGCAACGGCGCCTCATCCGCCAATGCTCAGCACTTCGCCGCCAGCATGATCAACCGTTTCGAAACCGAGCGCCCCAGCCTGCCGGCGCTGGCGTTAAGTGCAGACAACGTGATGCTGACCGCGATTGGTAACGATCGCCTGCACGATGAAATTTATGCCAAGCAGGTGCGCGCGCTGGGCCACGCAGGCGATGTGCTGCTGGCCATCTCAACCCGTGGCAACACCCGCGACATTGTGAAGGCCGTTGAAGCCGCGGTAACACGCGATATGACGATCGTTGCGCTTACCGGGTATGATGGCGGTGAGCTTGCCGGACTGCTGGGCCCGCAGGATGTGGAAATCCGCATTCCCTCACACCGCAGTGCCCGGATTCAGGAGATGCATATGCTCACCGTTAACTGCTTATGCGATCTGATCGATAACACCCTCTTTCCCCATCAGGAATGACCGAAGGAGCACGAATGAAAGCATTGAACGCTATCGCTATTCTGTTAACCGCCATGCTGCTGCAGGGCTGTGTCGCCGTGGTTGCCGGTGGCGCAGCGGTTGCCACCAAAACCGCCACCGACCCGCGTACGGTCGGCACGCAGGTGGATGACGGCACGCTGGAGCTGCGCGTCACCAATGCGCTGGCGAAAGATCAGCAGATCAAAACCGATGCCCGCGTCATCGCCACCGCCTATCAGGGCAAAGTGCTGCTGACCGGTCAGGCGCCGTCGCAGGAGATCGCCAATCGTGCCAAACAGATCACCATGGGCGTGGATGGCGCCACCGAGGTCTATAACGAGATCCGCATTGGTCAGAAAGTGACGCTCGGCACCACCTCGTCAGACACCTGGATCACCACCAAGATCCGCTCGCAGCTGCTGGGCAGCGATCAGGTGAAATCCTCCAACGTGAAGGTGACCACCGAGAATGGCGAAGTGTTCCTGCTGGGTCTGGTGACGCAACAGGAAGGGCAGGCGGCGGCCGATATCGCCAGCCGCGTCAGTGGCGTGAAGCACGTCACCACCGCCTTTACCCTGCTGAAGTAACGCGTAAGAGGCAAAAAAGGCGGCCATGGCCGCCTTTTTTATTGCCTGAGGATCAGACCGGGATGTCGATGACCAGTGCCCGGGTCGCCGTTTTCGCCGTCAGCGTCAGCAGCGACTCTTCCTGCAGAAAGGCACCGTCGCCGCACCCGAGCGCTTCCCGATGCGCCGCACCCGATCGGGCTTCCAGCGAACCGTGAATCGACTGCAGATAGGCGCGCGGCCCCTGCAGATGCAGCGCATGCTGCTCGCCCGGCGCCAGTTCAACCTGATGGATCCACACCTGCTGACGCAGTTGCAGGCTCTCATCCACGCCATCCGGCGAGGCGATCAGCTGAGAGGTACGGCCCGCCATCAGGGCCAGTTTCTGCATCCGCGGATTCTCACGCTCCGGGCAGGCGGCCAGCCACAGCTGCATACGGGTCAGCGGGCGCTCTTTGCTCAGGTTGATTTCGGTGTAACTGACCCCCGGCTGGGCTGAGAGCAGCAGCGCCTCCCCTTCCTGCACGCTGATCGTGTTGCCTTCGCTGTCGCGATACTCCGCTTCGCCCTGCAGCACGATGTTAAGCACATCGACCTGCGGATAGGTGCGCGGCTGAAAGGCGGCCCCTGGTGCCAGCACTTCCTGATTCAGTACGCGCAGTGACGCGTAGCCCATCAGTTTTGGATCAAAATAGTGGCCAAAAGAGAAACTGTAGCGGGCCTGCAACCAGCCAAAGTCGGCCTGGCCACATGCGGACGCACTGCGTGTCGTTATCATTATTTACCTCCGGCATCCGGTGACGAGGATCGGTCACGGACTCTATGCACACATGGTAAAAGTCTGGACGCCGGATTGTTAGCCAGTTAATCTGCCGGGCATGTTCAAATTTCCTGACAGAGAAACGGGATGGCTAAAGAGCGTGCGTTAACCCTTGAATCGTTACGCGTAATGGATGCGATTGATCGACGTGGTAGTTTTGCGGCGGCGGCCGATGAGCTGGGCCGCGTGCCCTCTGCACTCAGCTATACCATGCAGAAGCTGGAAGAGGAGCTGGATGTGGTGCTGTTTGACCGCTCCGGCCACCGCACCAAATTTACCAACGTGGGACGCATGCTGCTGGAGCGTGGCCGGGTGCTGCTGGAAGCGGCCGACAAACTCACCACCGATGCCGAAGCGCTGGCGCGTGGCTGGGAAACCCATCTGACCATCGTGACCGAAGCGCTGGTGCCCATCGACGCCCTCTTTCCGCTGGTGACGCGCCTGGCCGACAAAGCCAATACCCAGTTTTCGCTGGTCACCGAAGTGCTGGCGGGGGCATGGGAGCGGCTGGAACAGGGACGGGCCGATATCGTCATCGCCCCCGATATGCACTTCCGCGCCTCAACCGAGATCAACACCCGCAAGCTCTACACCATGATGAGCGTCTATGTCGCCAGTGCCGACCATCCGATCCATAACGAGCCGGAACCGCAGTCTGAAGTGACGCGGGTGAAATACCGCGGCATTGCGGTGGCGGATACCGCGCGTGAGCGCCCGGTGCTGACCGTGCAGCTGCTGGATAAGCAGCAGCGCCTGACCGTCAGCAGCATGGACGACAAGCGCCGTGCGCTGCTGGCGGGTCTGGGCGTGGGAACCATGCCCTATCCGCTGGTGGAGCAGGATATTGCGGAAGGCCGCCTGCGGGTCGTGAGTCCGGAATATACCCGTGAGGTCGACATTATTATGGCGTGGCGGCGGGACAGCATGGGCGAGGCCAAAGCCTGGTGCCTGCGTGAGATCCCGCGCCTGCTGGCGAAGAAAAACTGACGGCGGCAGAGCCTCGCGTTAAGAGCGGCTCAGGCAATCCATCGCCACCGCTCTGAAACTGCTGAAGTCAGTGCTCTCCCGCAGGCGGATCATCGCCCTTTCCCGCAGAAACGTGACAAACAGATCGTAGATCGCCATCGCCTCTTCATATTCGCTTTTGCTGATCGCCAGCAGGAAAATCACATAGGCGGTGTCGTCGCCCCAGGCGATGCCCTGCGGGGCCAGCACGGTGTAGACCACGGTTTTCTTCGCCAGCAGCCCCAGCGAGTGCGGCAGCGCAATGCCTTCGCCGAGCATGGTGCTGACAATCGCTTCGCGCTCCTCCACCGACGGATAGAAAGCAGCATCCACGAACCCCTCCGCCTCCAGCTGATCGCACAACTGCCGGAACAGTTCAGACTGGGTCATTGGCCTGTCGACGATATGAAAGTGCTGAGCATCAAAATATTTCGTCAGCATATAGGGACGGGTCCGATCCACCAGCACCAGCTTGCCGATCTGCTCCAGTTGAAACCCGGTGGGAAACGGTGACATCACCACCACCGGTTTCTCTTTTTCGCTGAGCCGGATGGTCGAGATCACAAAGTCCTCATCGATGCGGCTGCGCGCCTCATATTCACGCTGAGAGAGGCGTGCCGTCACCTTCAGCTGCGGGTATTTGCGCAGCAGCATCGCCTCAATCATCCGCAGCGTCGAGTTACCGCTGTCGCAGACCAGCAGCACCTGAGGATGACGCTGATAGCCCACGTCATAGTGGCGCTCCAGCCCGACACCGATGTGCAGCACCAGAAAGCCAATCTCATTCTCGCTGATGACGTAAGGGGTATATTTCCCCCAACTGGTCACCGCCGCTAAGGTGACATCATAGGCCATGGGGTAGTGCTGCTTGATGTTGCTGAGCAGCGGGTTAGGAATATGGATCTGGTAGCGCACCCGGGTGATCATGGTCTTGATATGGGTAAGCAGATCGGCACGCAGTTGCTGATCGTTCTGCAGATTAAAGTTGTAGTAGGTGTTGATGAAGCTGAGCAGGTAATCCACCAGCGCATCGGCGTCATCCGCATTGATGGCGCTGGGGGCGATAGCCTGAATGCGCCGTGCCGCAATGTTGACCCGCAGCCAGTTCTCTTCAGCCGGTGAGATCGGTTTACTGACCAGCGGGCGCATCAGCGTAATCAGCTGGTGCGCCGCTTCGCGCACGTCATCCCCAATCTCCTCAGCGCCCGGATCGTTAAGCGGATAGCCTTCGCTGATACGGCGCACCGCCACCGCACAGTAGATCCGCAGATAGCGTTCTCCCTCATCGCTGAGGCGGATATTGTGTTCAGCAAAGCAGCGTTGCAGCAGCGGCTGGAGGGTTTCCAGCATACCGCTGTTGAGCGCTTCAATGGTCAGCAGCGGACTCTCCGGCTGTGACTGATCGATTTGCCACAGCAGATCGGTCAGGCAGGTTCGGATCGCCACTTCGCTGCCGAACAGCTTCATGCCGTAGTGAGGCTTGCTTTCAATCGTCAGGTGATAGCGTCCCAGCCACTCGCGCACTTCCGCCATATCGTTCTGCAGGGTGGCGCGGCTGACAAACCACTCCTCGGCCAGCTCCTCAAGTTTCAGCGAATAAGCCGCGGTGAGAAACCGGGTCAGCAGATAACGAATGCGGTCGGGCGACGTGCGCGGGATGCGCAGCGGTGAGGCGCTGTGTTGCTGCAGATGCTGAAAGCGCTGAGCATCCTCAATCTTCAGCTGATAGCCCGCGCCGCGGCTCAGGACGAACTGCGCACCATGTTCAGCCAGCAGCGCATTCAGCGCCGTGATGTCGGTGCGTACGGTGCGGGTCGAGACGGCAAAACGCCGCGCCAGTTCATCCTGAGGCAGCGTTTCGTTTTGCAGGGCATCAAACAGTTGCGCAAGGCGCTGATTGGGAAATCTCACGACAGTTACCTGTTTACAGAGAAAATCAGGGAAACGGAAACTCAGCCTACGGGGATCGTGACGCAACGTCCATGTTGCGTGCGCGGCCTGCCACCCGATCGGCCTGCCGCGCGGCGTGATCCTCAGGGCAGCAGCGTTTTACAGATCGCCAGCAACCGCTGCACATCCTCGATCCGGGTTTCACCACTCGCTTTGTCGATGATCGAACTGTAGACGTGCGGGATCACTTTGCTGACGCCCGCTTCCAGCGCAATGCGCACGATCTCGCCGACGTTCTCCAGATCGATGCCGCCGGTGGGCTCCAGCCAGAAATCCATTTTTGCGCAGGCGTCTGCCACGGCGCGATACTCATCCACCGCCTGCAAACCGCCCATCGGAAAATATTTCACCGAGCTGCCGCCCATATCCTGCAGCATGGCAATCGCGGTTTCGATCGGAACGATCCCGTCAGGCTGTGTTGCGCTGCGCGGGCCGGTCGAGATTTTTACCTTACCCGGCGTGCCGGTGGGTGAGATCAGACCGTTGACGACGGTCTGCGACTGGCCCAGCAGCGCCCGGCTGGTGGCCACGCCGGTGAAGACCTGATTGACATGCTGGGGTTGCAGCACCTCCGCCAGCTCACTCACCATCTGTGACTGCCGGGGATCGCCCGCGCCCAGACCAATTGAGAGTGCGTTGTCGATCAGCGCAGCGTACTCGCTCATGTCGGCGATAGCAGCGTCATTGCTGGCGTAGTTTTTTGACAGCACGCCGACCAGCACATGCCCTTCGGCCGCCTGCCAGATGGCGCGCGCATTCTCTTTTGATCCCGCCAGTACGTTAAGGCAGAGACGATCCTGATAAAAGTTGGGGGTCAGCGTCATGCGTTTTTCTCTCCGGTTAACAGCGTCTGAATACGGGTGAAAATGGTGTGCAGTTGATCGGCGCTGACGCTGCGTACGTCCGCCTCAATGATCCCTTCATTAGCTTTGTAGCCACGGAAATAGATCGCGACGTCGCCGTTTTTCAGCGCCTGCACCAGATCGCCGGTGCGCTGCCCGATCGCCGCTTCGTCAAATTTGATCTCTGCACGGGCGATGTCACGTCCGGCGGCATCCCACACCACGCGGGCCGTGACGCCATTCAGATGGTTCAGCTGTCCGATGAACGGTGTCATTTTTTCCACCATCTGCGCGCCGCTGATTTTTGGCTGAGTCAGATAGTTTTCAATCGCGTGGGTCAGGCCGAGAATGCCCTCTTTGCCGACTTTCATCGCACGGCCAATCCCGTTGGTCTGGCGTTTGACCCACTCAACGTAGTGGTGGCGGCCAATCACCAGGCCGCTGGTCGGGCCTTCCAGCGCTTTTGCACCGCTGTAGATCACCAGGTCAGCGCCCGCTTCGTAGTAGCACTGCAGATCCTCTTCTGCGGCCGCATCGACAATCAGCGGAACGCCGTGCTGGCGCGCAACGGCGGCAGCCTGCGCCACATCAAGGTGACTCTTCTGCACGCAGTGATGCGATTTCACATAGAGGATCGCCGCGGTCTGTGGGGTGATCGCCGCCGCCAGCTGCGCGGGCGAACACTCATTGCTGTAACCCGCCTCCACCAGCTGGCCGCCTCCCAGCGCCACCATGCTGCCGACCGGTGCGCCGTAGTTCACGTTATGCCCTTTCGGCACCACAATCTGATGCGGGACGCTGAGCGGCGCAGCATGCAGGTTATCCAGCAGCCATTCGTTATCTTTTACGATGACCGCCGCCACGCTCTGGGCGATGCCTGCCGAGGCACAGGAGACCACTACCGCGTTCTCCACTTTCAGCAGACCGGCGATGTAAGCCCCGGTTTTATCGACCAGGTCTTTCATTTCGAAGTAGTGATCGAGGCCATATTTCACCGTGTCGATCACGTCGCTCGACGGCGTGGAGACGCCGAGAATCGTCATACGGCCAGAGGCGTTAATCACCGGCTTCAGGCCATACTTTTCATAAACCGAGGTCATGTGCTGCTCCTTCTTCTGTCGCGATCCACTGACCCGCGACGACTGCCGCCAGCGGGACCAGATGCTTCTCACCGGTCACCGTTTCACCTTCTGAATCGATGAAGGGCCGGTTTTCCTCTTTGACGCTAAAAATGGTCAGGTCGGCGTCATAGCCGACTTTCAGCTGCCCCTTGCGCGGCAGCCGCAGCCCTGCCGCCGCGTTGACCGTCACGCAGTCAATCACCTGCGGTAGCGTCATGCCGACGCTGAAGAATTTCGACATGACATGGGCCAGGCTGTGAACCGGGCCAGCCAGACGGTTGCGGCAGTAAATGTCAGAGCTGATGGTATCGGGCAGAATGCCCTGCGCTATCGCCACCCGGGCGACCTCAAAACTGAAACTGGCACCGCCGTGGCCGACATCGAGCTTCACGCCGCGCGCGATAGCCTGTTTAACGGCGGCCTTGAGTTCGCCCTGCGGCGTCAGAATGCGGTTGGGTTTGCCGTTAAAGCAGTGGGTGATGATGTCGCCCGTGGTGAGCAGATCCGCAATCTGGTCAAGATTGGGCGGATTGTTGCCAATGTGGACCATCAGCGGCAGCCCGCCGCTCTGCTGCTGAATCGCCTTCGCGCGGATCAGCGGCTGGATACCGTTTTCACCCACCACGCTGCTGCTGATGCGCGCCTTCAGGCCCACGATAAAATCGGGCAGCCGGGCCACCGCCTGCTGCACCGCCTCGCCATCGATCTGCCTCATGTCGGCCAGTTCGTTCTGAGTGACGATACCGGTGCGGGCGATGTTGATCAGGGCATACACCTGGGTCTGCGCCGCGCGGGTCAGCTGGTAAAAGTCATCAATATGATCGGCACCGGTGCTGCCCGCATCGACTACCGTCGTCACGCCGTGGGCCACGCCTATCGCATCGGCTTCATCATGGTAGATGGGGGATTTGGGATAGCAGTGAACGTGGGAGTCGATCCAGCCTGCGCTGAGGTAGTAGCGACCCGCCAGATCGCGTTCCTGGTGTGCGCTGCCCTGCACCCGGCCAACGGCGGCGATGCGGCCATCCTGCACCGCGATGTCGACCACCTGCTCATCGCTGAGTCGTGCAGCGCGGATAATCAAGTCGTACATGGTTTCTCCTTAACGGCAGCCCGCTACCGGGCTGCCGGTGAGATCAGAGCGCGATCGGGAAAATCGCACCGAGGATCATGGCGCCGAGGATGGCGCCACCGGTGATCGGCTTGTTCCAGAGATAGAACAGCAGCGCCCCCAGCAGTGAACCCAGACCAATCGGAATCGACGCCGTCATGGCTGACAGGATAATCAGCGGGCCAAGGAAGCGTCCGGAGGCATTACCCGCGCCCATCATGACGTCTGCGCCGTAGGTGGAGTCGCTCTGATTGATGGTGAATTTACGCGCCAGGATAATGACGTAGCCAATCGCCACCCCAATCACCAGACCCGTCGCCAGCGAGGCGGCAAAGTTCGCCACCGGGAAGACGATACCTGCGCCCAACAGCAGGGCCGGAACGCCCAGGCCGACACCGGTCTGAATCGCGCCGCCGATATCCAGAATCCCCACCAGCGACCCTTCGATAATGCGGGCGAACAGGAAGCTGGCACCAAAGGCGGCGACCGCGCCGTAGACGCCGGTCTCCATGCCAGAGCGCAGCATCGACACAAACGCCACTTCGTTGAACGCGCCGATGCCATAGAGGTAGTACATGTGGGTTCCGGCAAACACGCCGGCGGAGAGCAGGCCAACAAAGATCGGGAAAGACCAGTCGGCGTACCAGAAGCCTTTATTTTCGTTCATTGCATCGCCTCCTATTTGCCGCTGACGGAGTTATGGATCATGTCGAGCCAGCCGGGAATGCCAAGCTGGAAGGACTGCAGCAGTTTCATATCGAAACCGCGGAAGAAGCCGCTCAGCACAAACAGCAGGACGATGGCGGTCATCATCACTTTGGTGACCCGGTTCCAGCCGCTCTCTTCGACCCCTTTGCCGATCAGAATACCCAGCACCAGGCCCGGCACGGCGTTGCCCATGATCAGCTGTGCCAGACCGCCAAAAATGGTGGCCCAGAAGCCTGACTTTTTGCCCGCGTCGATGGCCGCCAGCCAGAAGATGACCGGCATGACGGTGTTAACCAGCAGGTTAGCCGCCGGCACCAGCACTTTAACGGCCGTGACCTGAAGCGCCGCCGGAACGGCCGAGGCGGTGGAGTTGAGGAAGGCGACCACGACCATGCCGATAATGCCGCAGGCGATGGCCATTTTTTTCGGATTGTGCAGCGTTTCCGCCACGTTGCGGTTTTTGACCATCAGTGCCGCCGCACCCCAGTTTGGAATGATGCGGTGATCCACATCCTGGGTGAATGAACCGGCTGCAACAGAGGATGCCCAGGCGTTGAAAAAGAAGCCGAGACCAAAGGAGAAGTGGGAAGCGGGATCGCCTTCGCATGAGTTCAGCTCGCCCAGCGTACGAAAGGCGCCCATCCCCTGGGTGGTTGGCGCATGAAACATGCGTGCGGCACCCGCGCCGACGCCGACGCCCACCAGCCCGCCAATGATCAACGACTTAAACAAAATGATTAAAAACATGTTGTTGTACCTTGTTGTCGTTTTTTTAATCCCGTCAGACTTCAGCCGCCGCCGCCTCACTCCGGCCTGCCCGACGCGCGTGCGCGACAGCAGAGGAGCGGGCTACAGACAGGCTGACGTTAACAGGCGCTGTTTTATGATGCCGCCGTAAACGTCACCTGTTCGGTGTCGAAAACGGTGACGCTGACGGTGATCTCCAGCGTAACGCTGTAGTTCCGCCGCTGGCGCGCCAGAAAGAAGAAGAGAAACTTCTCGGTCCTGACGCTCTCCTGCGCGCGCAGCACCCGGACATCCTGAGGTTCAATGCGCAGCAGAATTTTTTGTGTCGCGCGCAGAACCTGGTTCTGCACACGACTCAGGGCATCGGCGAAGGCTTTCGCTTTGGTGTCGCCTTTGCCCTCGACCGTCACCTGGGTAACGTAGTGTTCTTTCATAATCAGCTGCCGTGCTTCTTGTTCCAGGCCTGCACCAGCCGCTCACCCAGCTCTTCTTTGTCCATAAAGCCGAAGCCCAGTACGGTGGCCCCTTCGTTGATGGCGGTCACCCCTTCATCGATAGAGCGCATGCCATGCTTCGCTTTGTAGCCATATTTGTTCTGCGCGGTGATGGCACCTGCGCCGCCGCTGCCGCAGAACGAGATGCCGAAGTCGGCGTTTTCTGCCTTCATGACGTCACCCAGTTTCATGTCCGCCGCCACACCCGGTACCACCACCGCACGGCCACCCGCTTTTTCGATTCCTGCGGCCACTTTCTGCCCTTTCCCTAAACGATCGCCAATCACGACTGTCACCATGTTCTTTTCCTCTTCAGTTGTTGGATCGTGCGACTTCAATGTGAACCGACAGCAGCCAGGCCTCTTCACGCGGCAGATTGCCAAACAGATCCACCACCTGCTGCGCCAGCGCGACGGTTTCCGGCGGAATATCCTCAAACAGCTCCGCTTCCACTTCCGGCAGCGGCTCGCCACTCAGAGAGCGTGATGCCATGGCCCGGACGTGGGATTCCAGCATCTGCTGCTGAACCGCGTTGGGCTGGATACCATGCTGCTGATAGATCGCCGCAATTTGCGTCATGACACGTTCTGCCAGTTGCTGCACTTTCTCCGGTGGCGCTTCATACACCGGGATGCCGTTATTGCTCACCTTGTTACTCCTGTTGAACCGGATAATTCGCGTTGAAAATAAATTAACCGTCCCGGCTCCCGCTGTGGAGAGGCAACATTTCCAGCAGCAAGCGGAAATTGAGGTGAAGGCTGTGCGTCAGATCGCAGAGTGCACACTTCGTGCGAAAAATGACTCTTTGTGCGCAAAATAATGAATTTAACCGTGCCGGATCTTGATGTTGTGCAACATCACGGCAGGTCCGATACGTTTTAAGGCGCGGTGATAAGCAGAAGTGATGGAAAAAACCGCCGGTCGGGCTGACCGGCGGTCTGATTAGCGGAATTTCTTATGGTTGGTATTGCGGATCTCATCAAACTTCGCGGCTTCGCGCTTTGCGCCCTCCACGTTGTTCGCTTTCGCCAGCGTGCTGACCACGTCGATCTGCGCAATCAGCGAGTCGAGACCGGCGTGATAATCTTTGATCTGCGCGCTGTCAGCAGGCTGACCTTCCAGCTTATCGGGCGTGGACTGCTTCGCATCCTGCGCTGCCGCACGCATCCGGGTTAATGCCTGCTGCATCTCCCGGGCATCGTCCGTTTTTTTGACGATTTTCAGGTTCGCATTCAGCGTGTCCATATCCTGCTCCAGATCCGCCGCACAGAGGCTGACGCTGGAGAACATCAGAGAAGCCGACAACATTGCAATTAGCTGCTTACGCATCATTACTTCCTTTTTATTGTGACGAAAAAAAAGCAGCCAACAGGCTGCTTCAGGAATGCGTCGTTATTGTCCCGCTATCTTCATTTCAGGCAGTAAGACTGAACCGCACTGAATATTGCTGCGGGTTTCGATATCGTCGCCGATGGTCACCATATTGCGCCACATCTCTTTGAGATTACCGGCGATGGTAATTTCACTGACCGGATACTGAATCACGCCATTTTCGACCCAGAAACCGGCCGCACCGCGCGAGTAGTCACCGGTGATGGCGCTGACACCCTGTCCCATCAGTTCGGTGACCACCAGACCGGTGCCCATCTGCTTCAGCAGATCGTCAAAGCTGTGGCCCTGACCGGCAATGCGCCAGTTGTGAATGCCACCCGCGTGACCGGTGCTGGTCAGGCCCAGTTTACGGGCGGAGTAGCTGGTTAACAGCCAGGTCTGCAGGACGCCCGCCTGGATAATGTCGCGCGCCTGGGTGCGCACCCCTTCGCTGTCGAATGGCGTCGAGGCGAGACCTTTCAGCAGGTGCGGCTGCTCACTGATGGTGAGCCACTCCGGCAGGATCTGCTGACCCATCGCATCCAGCAGGAAGGTTGATTTCCGGTAAACGCTGCTGCCGCTGATCGCCCCGACCAGATGACCAAACAGGCCGGTCGCCACTTCAGAGGCGAAAATCACCGGCGCTTTCATGGTCGGAAGTTTGCGTGGGGCAAGACGGGAGAGCGTGCGACGCGCGCACTCTGCGCCGACCCACTCCGGGCTTTTCAGATCCTCAAACGCGCGGCCGATGGTGTAGGCGTAGTCGCGCTCCATGTTGCCATCCTGCTCGGCGATCACGCAGCTGGAGAGCGAGTGACGGCTTGAGCAGTAGCTCTGCAGCATGCCGTGGCTGTTACCGAACACCTTGATGCCGACATGACTGTTAAAGCTGCCGCCTTCGGTGTTGGTGATACGCTTGTCTGCGCGCAGTGAAGCCTCTTCAGCCTGTGCGGCCAGTTCAATGGCGCGGTCGGCATCGATCTCCCACGGGTGGTAGAGATCCAGGTCTGGCGCATCATAGGCCAGCAGCGCCGCATCCGCCGGGCCGGCAAAGGGATCGGGCGAGGTGTAGCGCGCAATATCGATCGCCGCCTGCACGGTACGTTTGATCGCGTCCGGGCTGAGGTCGGTCGATGAGGCGCTGCCTTTACGGTTCTGATGATAGACGGTGATGCCCAGCGCACCGTCGCTGTTGAATTCGACGTTTTCCACTTCGCCATAGCGGGTGCTGACCCCGATGCCGGTGGTTTTACTGACCGCTACTTCCGCGCTGTCAGTGCTTGCTTTAGCCAGTTCAAGTGCCTGCGCAATCGCCTGCTCCAGTACTTTTCGCTGTTCTGCAACCTGAGTAGATACGTTCATCGACCTGCCGTCTAATCTTATGTGTGAATGATTTGAGTCTATCAGAGTCAGAGAACAATTTCGCAGTCACCCGATAAACTGGTAGGATTAGCCTCTTTTTTTTGGGAGCCCGGAAATGACCAGACAGCCCGATGAGTGGCTCGACGATGTGCCAGATAATGACGAACAGGAAGATGAAGAGATTATCTGGGTCAGTAAGAGTGAAATTAAACGCGATGCCGAAGAGTTAAAACGCCTGGGCGCCGAACTGGTAGAACTGGGTAAAAACTCGCTGGATAAGATCCCGCTGGATGAGCGTCTGCGCACCGAGATCGAACTGGCGCAGCGTATTAAGAAAGAGGGCCGTCGCCGTCAGCTGCAGCTGATCGGTAAACTGCTGCGCAGTATTGATGTCGAGCCGATCCGCGTTGCGCTGGACAAGCTCAAGAACCGCCACAACCAGCAGGTTGCGCTGTTCCATAAACTGGAAATGCTGCGCGATCGTCTGATTGAACAGGGCGATGAGGCGATCAGCGACGTGATTGCACTCTATCCTGACGCCGACCGTCAGCAGCTGCGCAGTATGATCCGCAACGCGCAGAAAGAGAAAGCGGGCAACAAGCCGCCGAAGTCAGCCCGTCAGATTTTCCAGTACCTGCGCGAACTGGCCGAAGCCTGATAGCCCGGATAGCCGGTCTGTTGTGGCCGGTAGCAGGAAGCACGTCAGAACGTCACCGGAAAATGAGCGCCCGTTACGGGCGCCCGTCATCTCAGGCCAGTCTGTCCAGCAGCTTCTGGTGAATGCCGCCAAACCCGCCGTTGCTCATCACCAGAATCGAGTCGCCTGGCTGTGCGGCTTTCGCCACCATCTCGACCAGCGTATCGATATCTGCGCTCCAGTGCGCAGGCGGAATGCACGCTTCGGCGACGTCAGAAACCTGCCACGGAATGTGGTGCGGCTGGAACAGAAAGACCTCATCCGCCCGCGCCAGTGACGGCGCCAGATCGTTTTTGCTGACGCCCATCTTCATGGTATTCGAGCGCGGCTCCAGAACAGCCAGAATGCGCGCTCTGCCACCAACCTTGCTGCGCAGGGCCGCCAGCGTTGCCAGAATCGCGGTCGGATGGTGCGCAAAGTCATCATACACTTTGATGCTGTTCACTTCGCCACGCAGCTCCAGCCGGCGACGCGCATTGATAAAACTGTTCAGCGCCTGGCCTGCATCTTCCGGTTTCACACCCACATGACGCGCCGCGGCGATCGCCATCAACCCGTTATGCATATTGTGTTCGCCGACCAGCGCCCAGTTCACCTCGCCGACCTTCTCGCCGTCGAGCCAGATTTCCCAGTGCGAGGCATCGGGCGTCAGCTTCTTCGCCTGCCAGCGCCCGTGGTCGCCCACGCTCTCCTGCTCGCTCCAGCAGCCCATCGCCATCACCTGCCTGATGTTGGCGTCATGCTCCGGCAGCAGGATCTTGCCCTGGCCCGGCACGATCCGGACCAGATGGTGGAACTGCTTCTGGATCGCCCGCAGGTCGTCAAAGATATCGGCGTGATCGAACTCAAGGTTGTTGAGGATCAGGGTTCGCGGGCAGTAATGGACAAACTTGGAACGCTTGTCGAAAAAGGCGCAGTCATACTCATCCGCCTCAATGACGAAGAATGGACTTTTTCCTAATTTTGCCGAGACATCGAAGTTTCCTGGCACCCCACCAATAATGAAGCCGGGTTCCAGGCCGCAGGCCTCGAGAATCCACGCTGCCATGCCGGCTGTGGTGGTTTTCCCGTGGGTTCCCGCCACCGCCAGCACCCAGCGGTCGCGTAACACGAAATCGTGCAGCCACTGTGGGCCGGAGAGGTAAGGAATGTTGCGTTCCAGCACCGCTTCCACACAGGGATTACCGCGCGTCATCGCATTACCGATAATCACCAGGTCAGGGGCCGGGTCGAGCTGGCTCGCATCGTAACCTTCTGTTAATTCAATGCCTTGCTGTTCGAGCAACGTGCTCATTGGCGGGTAAACGTTGGCGTCTGAACCGGTCACCTGATGACCAAGTGAACGGGCCAGCACGGCCAGACCGCCCATAAAAGTGCCACAAATCCCGAGGATGTGAATGCGCATAACGTGATCCATTACTCTAAAGTTCGGCGCACAGTGTAACCCTGCTCGCAGACGGAAGAAACGGATTAGGACTATGGTTTTTGAAGTTCAATCGGCTAAACTGCGTACGCATCCGTTGGCAGACTGTTACGCGTGCTGCCACTCCATCGCAGATTCAGGGAATGTGTTATGAAAACGTTGGGCGAATTTATCGTCGAGAAGCAGCACGACTTTCCGCACGCCACAGGGGAACTGACGGCGCTGATCTCAGCTATCAAGCTGGGTGCCAAAATTATCCACCGCGACATCAATAAAGCCGGTCTGGTGGATATCCTCGGTGCCAGTGGTGTGGAAAATGTTCAGGGTGAACAGCAGATGAAGCTCGATCTGTTTGCCAACGAAAAACTGAAGGCCGCACTGAAAGCGCGTGGCATCGTCGCCGGTATCGCGTCTGAGGAAGAAGACGAGTTCGTCATCTTCGAAGGTGAGGAGAACGGCAAGTATGTGGTGTTAATGGACCCGCTGGATGGGTCGTCTAACATCGACGTTAACGTCTCTGTCGGCACCATTTTCTCTATCTATCATCGCGTCAGCGAACCGGGCACCCCGGTGGTTGAAGCGGATTTCATGCAGCCCGGCAACAAACAGGTCGCGGCTGGTTATGTGGTTTACGGCTCCTCTACCATGATGGTTTACACCACCGGTGCAGGCGTGCATGCCTTTACCTACGATCCGTCGCTGGGTGTCTTCTGCCTCAGCCATGAACGTATGACCTACCCGGAGACCGGTTACACCTACTCCATCAACGAAGGTAACTACATTCGTTTCCCGCAGGGCGTGAAGAAATATCTGAAGTTCTGTCAGGAAGAGGATCTGCCAACGCACCGTCCTTACACCTCACGTTACATCGGATCGCTGGTCGCGGATTTCCATCGCAACCTGCTGAAAGGGGGCATCTACCTCTATCCCAGCACCGCCAGCCATCCGCAGGGCAAGCTGCGTCTGCTCTATGAGTGCAACCCGATGGCGTTCCTGGCGGAGCAGGCAGGCGGTAAAGCCAGCGACGGTCAGAGACGTATTCTGGACATTCCACCGGTCACGCTGCATCAGCGCTGCCCGTTCTACTGCGGCAATGAGGCGATGGTCAACGACGTTGAGCGTTTCCTGGCTGAGTTCCCGGATTGCCGTCAGGGCTAATCCGGCAGAGATAAAAAAGGGCGCGATCATCGCGCCCTTTTTTTTATCACGCTGGCTGCAGTCTGAACTGCGCCATGGTTGCCTGAAGCTGATCGGACTGCGCTTCCAGCGACTCGGTCGCGGCCTTCGCCTGCTCCACCAGCGCCGCATTCTGCTGCGCCGCCACATCCATCTGCGTGACCGCCAGATTCACCTGCTCGATGCCACGACTCTGCTCGTCAGACGCCATGGAGATCTCCTTCATCAGCGAGGTCACGCGCATCACCTCACCGGAAATCTCATCCATGGTTTCCCCGGCACGCGTCGCCATCTCACTGCCCTCTTTGACCCGCGATTGTGAATCGCTGATCAGCGTGCGGATCTCTTTAGCTGCATTAGCACTGCGCTGCGCCAGCGTACGCACTTCATTCGCCACCACCGCAAAGCCACGGCCCTGCTCGCCCGCACGTGCCGCTTCAACGGCAGCGTTGAGTGCCAGGATGTTGGTCTGGAACGCGATGCCGTCGATCACGCTGAGAATATCGCCGATGCGATTGGCGCTGTCGGTAATCTCATGCATTTTTTCCATCACATAGCAGACCACCTCCGCGCCGCGGTCGGCGGTATCGGAGACCGCATTTGCCAGCTGATGGGCCTGCTGAGCGTTGCTGGCGTTAAGCCGCACCGTTGCCGTCAGCTGCTCCATGCTGGCCGCCGTCTGCTCAAGCGAAGCGGCAGACTCTTCCGTACGCTGTGACAGGTTGACGTTGCCGGCGGCCAGTTCACGGCTGCCGAGGTCGATCTGCATACTCGCCTCACGCACCTGACTGACGGAGTGACGCAGCGACTGCTGCATCCCGGTCAGTGCATGGTTAAGGCGTCCCAGCTCGTTGTTGCTGGACGGCGGCAGCACCTGAGAGAGATCGCCCGCTGCGATCTGCTCAAGATGCACAATCGCGCTATCCAGCGGCTGCAGCAGCATCCGGCGCAGCAGTTGCCAGGCGAGCACCAGCAGCAGCAGGGTTAAGGCCACCGCCACGGCGATCAGGATTTTCATTTTGGTTTCGTTATGGGCCGCCTGCACCAGCTGCGCCGCCGTGACCTGATCGGCGAACTGGCTGAAGTCCGTGACCGCCTTGTTGTAGCTGGCCGCCAGCGTCGCCAGGTTGCCTTCCAGCAGCTGGTAATACTCGTCGGTGTATTGCTTGTCCAGGGCGCTCATCATCGGCTTGATGCCCTGGTCGAGATAGGCCTTGTAGCTGGCTGAAATCGCATCCGCCAGCATTTTACCGTGTGCCGTTACCGTTCCGGCATCGATAAAGCGCTTGAGCTGTTGCTGGGAGGAGTCGACATCCGCCTGCGACAGTCGGGTGACGGCGGCGCCCTCTTCCAGCATGCCGATTTCAATTTTTCGTACCGCCAGCGCCGCGTTCGCGCGGGCCCGCATTAAATCTGCATTGCTCTGATAAAGACTGTTCAGCTCGATCCCCTGAATGCGGTTGATAACATCCAGCGAGCGGTTCCCTTTGTTAATTGCCACAATACCCATAAAACTCACCGCCAACAGCAGCAGTGTCATAAATGCCAGCAGTGCCAGCAACCCCGTGCGAAGTGATAACTGTTTCATCTTGATCGTTTCCGTTTATGAGAATAGGCGAAATGTCCAGCGGCCCTAAAACGGAACAGATATCGGCAGTAACGGACCGAAACTTTAACCCTGATTGAGTGTTAACAGCTTGATCATCACGGAAACATCAATCAAGCTAATCGCCGCTTACCCCCGACCCGGAGAAACACGATGAAAGCAGGCCTGTTTCTGACGCTGCTGCTGACCAGCACGATAACGATAGCGGGGGATCTGCCGTCAGATGCCTCGCTCGACCGCTGCCTGAATAACGCCCGGACCACGCTGGACATGAACCAGTGTTACGCTGCCGCCACTCAGGCCTGGGATCAGGCGATGAATAAGGAGTACGGCAGGCTGATGAAAACCCTCAACGGCGAACCCCGGGATAAACTGCGTGCTGCTCAGCGCGCCTGGCTGAGCTATCGGGACAGCTGGCTTGAGGCGGGCTACAGCCAGCTCAGTTCACAGGGCTCTCTGGGCAGTGTGGCGCTGAGCGCCCAGCGTCTGAGCCTGGTGCGCAATCAGGCGCAGATGCTGCAGGCGATGGCAAGGGGCAGTTGCGCTAACCCCGACGACTGCTGATCTGACCCGATTTTGCGCTGGCTGAGGCTGGCGCGTTCACTGACCTTCAGGGAGAAACCATGGCCGCTTACGCTTCAACGCTTATTCTGATTGGCCTCGCCGTGCTGAGCTATTTCGTGCACAACAACGCGGTCACCCTGTCGATTCTGGTGCTGCTGGCAATCAAAGTAACCCCGCTGGCACAGTTCTTTCCCTACGTGGAAAAACAGGGCATTACCTTAGGCATCATTATCCTGACGGTGGCCGTGATGGCCCCGCTGGCCAGCGGCTCTCTGCCGGCCGCTGCGCTGATCAAATCCTTTGCCAGCTGGAAGTCGATTGTGGCTATCCTGGTGGGCATTTTTGTGGCCTGGCTCGGCGGTCGTGGCGTCAGTTTTATGAGCGTTCAGCCGTCGGTTATCGGTGGCCTGCTGATTGGTACGGTGATTGGCGTGGCGTTCTTCCGTGGCGTGCCGGTAGGGCCACTGATAGCCGCAGGAATCGTTTCGCTGTTTGTGTCGGCGAAGTAGCCTTAGGGCGCATTCCGAAACGCCAAAAAGAGGGCATACTTTCAGAGTCAGTTGGCTATAATAGCCGACACTCAACATACGACTACTGAAGGAATACCCGATGAGTTTGAACCAGGTGCCAGCAGGTAAAGACCTGCCAGAAGATATCTACGTTGTCATTGAGATCCCAGCGAATGCTGATCCGATCAAATATGAAGTTGATAAAGAGTCTGGTGCCCTGTTTGTAGACCGTTTCATGTCTACCGCGATGTTCTATCCGTGCAACTACGGCTATATCAACCACACCCTCTCTCTGGATGGTGACCCGGTTGACGTACTGGTTCCGACCCCGTACCCACTGGTACCGGGCTCCGTGATCCGCTGCCGTCCGGTTGGCGTACTGAAAATGACCGACGAGTCTGGCGAAGATGCCAAACTGGTTGCCGTGCCGCACACCAAACTCTCTAAAGAGTACGATCACATCAAAGATGTGAACGACCTGCCAGAGCTGCTGCGTGCGCAGATCACCCACTTCTTTGAGCACTACAAAGATCTGGAAAAAGGCAAATGGGTGAAAGTGGATGGCTGGGACAACGCCGAAGCCGCGAAAGCCGAAATCATCTCCTCTTTCGAGCGCGCACAGAAGAAATAAGCCTGCTGCCCGTTTGTGAGTCGAAAAAAAAACACCGTCCATCAGGACGGTGTTTTTGTTCAGGCCTCTGGCTCCGCATCGCGCTTCAGCCAGTCGCCGCTCGTAATGCGCTGGCGTCCTGCCACTGAGCGTTGATAGACATAAAGCCATGCACTGCCAAACGGCGTCTGAGTCAGAAAACGTTTGTACTCTCCCCCTTTGGTGCGAAGCGCATCCAGCTCCGCAAGGGTTGAGGCATCAATGCGGTACACTTCACACTGTACCGCGCCGTTGCCCTCAATAACGCCGGGATAATGGCCCAGACTGTAAAGCTCAAAGCCTTCAATCTGGTGATCACCCAGCCACTGCGCATTCGTCATCCAGTGACTGTTTCCCTGTTTGCGCCGTAAACTGCCGTAGACAATTATTCGCATTGCTAAAACTCAAACTGATAGAGCAAATCGAGAGCCTGATCCACACCGGACACGGCTTCCAGATAGAGTTTGGGCATCAGGCGGTAACGCAAGGTTAACGTCGCCAGTGAATCAAATATGCCAACACCGTATTTTACCTGCAGACCCGGCAGTACATAGCCGCTGACCTGCACCTGCTGGCTGTCGCCAACACCCGCAGTATCAAGAGCCAGATTACTGACACCGAAAGTCTCCCCGATTTTACCCACAACCTGCCCACTTTGTGCAACCCCTAAGCCCACAAGCGCAGAAGTCAGGGCATTACTGTCGCCATCTTTGCCGAGTCCCTGACCGCGCAGCAGGTAAGAAAGCGCCTCCTGCTGCGACATCGTCGGATCGGAGAAGACCTCCGCTTTCGGCTCATCCGCCAGGCCGGTGACGCGCAGACCCGCGGTAACGCCATCTTCGGTGGCATCCGGGTTACGAATCGCCTCCAGGTTGATGTAGGGCTGATCCGGCGGGCCGGCGAACTGCAGTTCACCTTTACGCACGATCAGATCCTGACCGTAAGCGTGGAAGCGGCCGGACGGGATGTTGATCTGACCGTTTAAGCCGAGGCCCGACCGATCCTGCACCAGCTTCAGGTCGCCATTCAGTCGCGCTTTCAGACCAAAGGCGGAGAGGCGCACATCGTTGCCGACGTGGATCACCAGGTTACTGTTAATCGGAATCGCCGCGGTCTGTGGCGCAATCGGCTTCAGCTGTTTATCCAGCATCACCTCATCCGACGAAACGCCCGTGGCGCTCTCCGGCACTTCCTGCACCGTGATGCGCGCCCACGGAATATCGACCCGTCCATCGAGGTTAAAGGCGGCAGGCGTCGCTTCAAAGACCAGATCCGGCGAGACATCCATGCGCACCATCGGCGGCACCGTGACGCGAACCCGGCTGCCTTGGGCGGCGACGCGGGCGCGCCAGTTGTCGAGCTGGCTCCAGTCCGCATTACCGCTGAGGTTGATGTTGCCCTGGCTGGTCTGCACCAGCCCGTTCAGGGTGGAGCTCATGCCATTGAACACCAGGTTGAGGCTGGCGGCCGTGAGGTCAACCGGCATAAAGTTGCCATCCACATCCACCCCGGTCAGACCAAGCTGGCCATAGACCTGCGGCTGCTGCACGCTGCCGCCAAGACGCAGGCTGCTGTTGAGGCTACCTTTGATCTTCTCGCCCTGCATCAGCGCCGGGTTGAGCATCGCCAGTGAGACGTTGCGGATGTTGACGTTACCGCCCAGCGTGCGGCGGCTTTGCGGATCGTCGATCTGCACGTTGCCATCCAGCTGCCCGTTACCGGCAATGCGGATCAGCCAGTCGAGCTGCGCGCGACCGTTTCGCAGTGCGGCATTGAGGTTCAGCGTATCAAAGGCGATCGGCAGGTTATTGCCCTGCACATCCTGCACCACCTTGACGCCGTTACCTTTCAGCGCGACCGTTCCGGTCGGCAGCGCCCCGTCAGCCGTCCAGTTGACGCGCACGTCGCCGCTGAACAGGCCGCTGAGCTGGGTGGCATCCGGCATAAAGGGTTTCACCATCGCCAGGTCAAAGCGGTTCAGCACCACATGGGCATGACCTTCCGGGCCCGCTTCAACCGGTTCCGGCACGCAGAGGCGGGCATTGGGGTTCTGCCAGCAGTGCGGTCCGATGGTCGCCGTCTGACGGCTGTTGAGATAGTCGATGGCCATCGCACGGGTCAGCCGCCATTCGCCTACCGGCGTATCGAAGTGGGTGTCGTTCAGTGACCCTCGCCAGCGCTGCGTCTGGCGATCAAAGCTGCCGTTGAGCGCCAGCTGGCCGGAGACCGGTTTGCCCTGCACGTTGAGTTTCAGCTGATGCTGCTGCTCATTGCCGTCAGCATTCAGGGTCAGCAGGCTGATGTTCAGCGCATCCTGCTGCAGCTGTTCGACGCGCAGCTGCAGTTTGCCCGCCACCTGTTCGTCAGAGCGCACGTCGCCCTTGAGCGTCACGCGATTAATCCGCATCTGCTGCCAGCGCAGGCCCCGGCCATTGAGATCGGCCAGCAGCTGCGGTGCCTTCAGGGTGCCGCGCGCTTTGATGGCCCCGTTGACGACGCCGCCCAGACCGGGAAGCGCATTGTCGAGCTGCGGCGCATTGATGCTGGCATCCAGATCCAGACGGTCGCCCAGCGACCCTTTGACATCCAGCTGGTTGCGTCCCAGTGCCAGCTTAATGCCCGGCACCGTCCACTGGTTGTAGCTGTTGCCGGTCAGGGAGCCATCTGCGGTGACGGCGTTCTGTTTCACATTCCCTTTCAGCTGCAGCTGCGGCACGCTCAGCTGCCAGCTGCCGCCATAGAGACTGCCGCGGGTGGTGATTTTGCCATCCAGCCGCGCCGGCCAGTCGGGATACTGTTTAGCCGTATTGATCCCCGCCAGCGTCAGTTCGCTGCGCCAGCTGATCGCCTTGCTCCAGTCCACCAGCGCAGTGAGGTCGATGTTGCCCTGCAGCGCAGCCACGCGCAGGCGATCGAGACTGAACTGCTCAACGTTGCCTTTACCGGTCAGTGAGACGGTCGCCGGTGGCACCGACTCCCCCTTCACGGCGGTCTGCAGTGACATCACATAGTCGGTGGCTTTGCCTTTGAACTGATAGTCCAGATTATCGGCCTGATAGGCGACCGGGCCTGTCAGCGGCCAGCGCAGTTTCGGGCTGGTCAGCTGCAGCGACAGCGGCAGCCCCGCCACCGCCAGCTGGGTCGCGGCGCTGAGCTGCGCATCCACCGGGCCGGAGAGGTTCAGCGCCAGCTTCAGCTCGTCACGCATCGCGCCGTTAAGTTTCAGCGCAATCTTTTCGCCTTTGACCGGGTCGGTGTTGACCGTGCCGTTCAGGGCAAAATCGACCGGCCAGTTATCGGCCAGCGTCGCCTGCCCGCTGCCTCTGAGATTGCCGAGGTCAGAGTCAACCTCCAGCGTGGTCAGCTGCATCTGCCGGTCGGCAGTTTTCGCTTTCATCAGCAGGCGGCTGACCGAAATATCGGTGTCGCCGGTGACGCGCAGCTGTTCTCCCAGGATCTGCTGAATGTCAATATCCAGCGGCAGACGGAAATCGGGCAGCGCAGGCAGCAGCGGTTGTGCAAACATCGCCTGCAGCGTTTCACCCAGCGGTTTCTCAGCCGGATGCGGCTGCTGAACTTTCGGCTCCACCACCTGTTCGTTCACGACTTTGGCTGCTTTCGGCAGCGCAATCAGCAGGCTTTGAATATGGGTAGGATTGAGCGTCAGCGCACGATCCTGCCACTGCAGACCGGTGGTAAAGTCGAGCAGCGAAATCGCGGTGTCATCCACTTTGACATTGATATTGTGCAGGCCAAGATGGCGCAGCGTAATCGGATAGGGCGTGCTGAGGTTGGTCGAGCCGCTCTCCTCTTCCGGCGCTGGCGCGGCAGGCGTCATCTTTTTACTGTCGACCACCACGCTGATATCACGCAGGGAGATATCATTCACGCAGACCGACGAATGCAGCAGGCAGTTAAGGTTCACCGCCAGATGAATCTGCCCGGCATCCACACTGACGCCAGGCATTTCGTAACGCAGACCGCTCAGGGTCAGGTTACGCCAGCCGCCCTCGACCTGTTTGATTGACAGGCCCGGTACCCAGCGCGACGCGCCATTCAGCACCAGATGCAGCCCCGGCGTGGTGCCGATTAAAAATGCCACCCCACCCAGCAGCAGCACCAGAAAGATCAGGATGCCGATGAGGACCTTTTTCCACAGCTTCATAGTTCTGGCCCCAGTCCTATATAAAATTGCAGTCCATGTGCATCGTCATCCCCGATAGGTCTGGCGATGTCTAATTTGATGGGACCCACCGGTGACGACCAGCGCACGCCGACGCCCGCACCGGTTTTCACGTTACTCTGTTTGATGTCGTTGACCGCTTCACCGGAGTCGACAAATACCGCTCCCCACCATTTGCCGCTGACGTTGTACTGATACTCCAGCGAGCCGGTGGCCAGTTTTGACGCACCGGTGAGTTTGCCATCCTCATCACGCGGTGAGATGTTCTTATATTTGTAGCCACGAATACTGCGGTCACCACCGGCAAAGAAGCGCAGATCCGGCGGGACTTTTTCAAAGTCGTTGGTTTCGATCCAGCCAAGATTGCCGCGCGCCACAAAGCGGTGGCTGTCGCCGAGGGTACGGATCCAGACGTTCTGCGCCTGCAGAATCAGGAAGTCAACGTCTGAACCCCAGGTGGTATCGGACACATCCGCTGAGTAGCGCTGAGAGTCGCCCCAGGTCGGCATCAGGCCACCACGCGAGCGGGTGCGGTTCACGCTGACGCCGGGATAGAGCAGCATGGTGGTATTGGTCACGCTGCCCTGAGTAAAGTGATCCAGGCTCCAGCGCAGGTTGACCGCTTTCTGCCAGCCGCTGCTGCTGTCCCAGTTGCGCGACATCGCCAGCGTCGTGGTGTCGGCTTTGGTGTCATTGAGGTCGGTGCGCTTCAGGCCGCCGGAGAAGGTGTAGTACTGCTCCAGCGGGCTTTTCAGCAGGGGCACTTTGTAGCTGAGATCGACCTGCTGTTCCGGCGCGGAAATGTAGGCGCTGGCCGCCAGGCTGTGGCCTCTGTCATTAACCCACGGCTTTTTCCAGGTGCCTTTCAGGCGCGGGCCGACGTCGGTGGAGTAGCCGACCCCGGTTTCGATGGTGTTTTCGGTGCGCGGCGACATCACGGCATTCAGCGGCAGCACTTTTGTTTTCCGGCCTTTGCTGAACTCCGGTGCAACGACCACGGAGTTAAACCAGCCGGTGGCGGAGAGGCGACGGTTCAGTTCAGCCAGATCGCGCGAGCTGTAGTAGTCGCCCTTTTCAAACGGCACCAGGTTCTGCAGGTACGCTTCGCGAATCTGCGAGCCCTGAAACGTCACGTCGCCAAAACGGTAACGCTCGCCGCTGTCGTAGTCGATATCCCAGAACGCTTCATGCCGCTCGACCGACACCCCCAGCTGGCTTTTTTTAAAGGTGCCATCGAAGTAGCCGTTGCGCAGCGCGAGATTCGAGAAGCCGCTTTTAAAGCGATCGTACTGCCCGTGGTTAAGCTGCGTGCCGACTTTGGGACGCCCCTGGGCTATCCACTCTTTGTAGTCGGCATCATTGCGGGCATCCCCTTCCAGCACGATGGTGCTGCCGCCGATTTTAACCGGCGGACCCGGTTTCACGTGCGCAATCAGCACCGGCCGTCCCCCCTGCGCGGGGGCAGGACGGGATTCAAAGTCGATCTCAGGTTCGTAATAACCCAGCGCGCGCAGGCCTTCTTTTATCGCGACAGAGACGCGGGCACGAAAGCGACCATCATTGGAGACTTCATCGCTGCCGATGGTGGAGAGGCGTGCTCTGACATTTCGCTGCAGATCCCCGGTTAAGCCGTCTACCTGTAATCGCACAGTCGCCGCCTCAAGGGCAGGCGCAGCAAGCAGCAGGCCAGCCATGCAATAAATATGAAATCGTGGCACCTGTACTCCTGTTAATCATGCCGGCCCCTTTTCCGCGGGGCGCTTATTAATCATCTTTGCCCGCACTACCGCAACGGCAACACCCCTATCATAGCCGCACTTTATGCCAAATGGCGGCGTAGCAGTAACATCTAAGTCAAATATCCGGGCTATTGTCGGTAAATGAGGAGGTCGATACAACTCCTGCGACGGGGAATGATCCCGCCTGATGGAGTCACTCAGAGAAATCTGAGCGGGCTACTGACCGCCCGGACCGTGAATGCCGCCCGAACCGGCGGTTTGCCCTCTGGCGGGCTGATAAGCGCTCCTGCTATAATCTGCAGCCACAGGCATCCCGCCTGTTTTCATTTCTGCCCCGGCAGCGTTCAGCCTGTCGAACTGGCGCAGACATTTTTGGCACGGATAGCCCTGTTTAACGAGTAACCGCCCCGTTCGCGCTTGCTCACGCTGCCCAGGCCAAAAATGACAAGTGGATAACCCTTTGGATCACTTATGTTAGATAGCTTACTTGTCATTCTTTTACTGATTGTCGTCAGTGCTTTTTTCTCTCTGTCGGAGATCTCGCTGGCAGCCGCCCGCAAGATCAAACTGAAACTGCTCGCCGATGAAGGCAATGTTAACGCGCAGCGCGTCCTGAAAATGCAGGAAACGCCGGGTATGTTTTTTACCGTCGTCCAGATTGGCCTTAACGCCGTCGCCATCCTTGGCGGTATCGTCGGTGACGCTGCCTTTTCACCGGTCTTCAGCGGCCTTTTCAGCCGCTTCGTCCCGCCGGAACTGGCCGAGCAGCTCAGCTTTATCTGCTCCTTCACCATCGTGACCAGCCTGTTTATCCTGTTCGCCGACTTAACCCCAAAGCGGGTTGGAATGGTCGCCCCCGAAACCATCGCGCTGCGCATCATCAACCCGATGCGTTTTTGCCTGCTGGTGATGCGTCCGCTGGTCTGGCTGTTTAACGGTCTGGCTAACGTCTTCTTCCGCCTCTTCAAGCTGCCAATGGTGCGTAAAGATGACATCACCTCCGATGATATCTACGCGGTGGTGGAAGCCGGTGCGCTGGCGGGCGTGCTGCGTAAGCAGGAGCATGAGCTGATTGAAAACGTGTTTGAGCTGGAGTCGCGAACCGTTCCCTCCTCCATGACCTCGCGTGAGAACATCGTCTGGTTTGATCTGCATGAAGATGAGGCCAGCCTCAAGAGCAAAATCGCCGAACATCCGCACTCTAAGTTTTTAGTCTGCAGCGGGGATATCGACCATATCGTCGGCTATGTCGACTCCAAAGAGCTGCTGCTGCGCGTGCTGGGCAACCAGAGTATGGCGCTGAACAGCGGCCTGCAGATTCGTTCTGCGCTGATTGTGCCGGATACGCTGACCCTCTCTGAAGCGCTGGAAAGTTTCAAAACCGCCGGTGAAGATTTTGCGGTAATCATGAACGAATATGCGCTGGTGGTGGGCATCATTACCCTGAACGACGTGATGACCACGCTGATGGGAGATCTGGTCGGTCAGGGCATGGAAGAGCAGATCGTCGCGCGTGATGAGAACTCGTGGCTGGTTGAAGGCGGCACGCCGATTGATGACGTGATGCGCGTGCTGGACATCGACGATTTCCCGCAGTCAGGCAACTACGAAACCATCGGCGGCTTTATGATGTATATGCTGCGTAAGATCCCGAAGCGAACCGACTTTGTGAAGTTTGCCGGCTACAAGTTCGAGGTGGTGGATATTGACAGCTACCGCATCGACCAGCTGCTGGTCACCCGCATCGATGAACGACCGCCGGTGCTGAGCATGACAAAAAGCGAAGACGAGCAGGGATAGCGAAGGGTCTGGCTTATAAAACACTCAGGGCGCCATCGGCGCCCTTTTGATTAGTTGAACTCAAGCTTGAGACGAACGACCTGGCGGTTAATTTCTGACATCACGCTCAGGTGCTGTTTGTCTTTGACGCGCGGGATTAACACTTTCCCTTTATCGAACTCGAACGCGCCAACGTCCTTGATATACAACCTTCCTTTGAACAGCGTTTTGACATATTTCGCTATTTGCAGCGGATTATAGCGCTGGAAGATTTTCATACTGACTGACTCCTGTACATTTTTAAAGCACGCTTCGCCGTTTCCAAAGTAGGTACCAGCCCATGAAGCGCGAATTCGCGATAACTATAGAACACCGAACACTACTGGTGTTCCGAAAAATGAATTTTTTTACTGAGTTGACACATCATTACAGAACAGTCTGTTATGACTCTCATATGACACAGTATAAACCTTCGTTGGTTAAGGAATTGTGGCGGGCATAACAAACCTGACACCTTTCCACGACAGGCGCATCATCCCTGCTTACTATTGCAGTAAAATGACTGACTGGTCTGATCACTTAAGGAAAGTGCGATGCGAAATATTCTGGCAGCCGTGGCGCTGTCATTACTCATACCGGCGGGCGTCATGGCCCACGACCTCAGGCTCGATTCCCGCGTGCCCGCCACGGGCGTCAACGACAAAGGCGAGCTGATACTGCAGCAGGAGAAGTTTAGCTATAAAAACTGGAATAGCGCGCAGCTGAGTGGAAAAGTTCGCGTGATCCAGCACATTGCCGGGCGCTCCTCCGCCAAAGAGATGAACGCCGCGCTGATAGAGGCGATTAAGGCCGCGAAGCTGCCGCATGACCGCTATCAGACCACTACCATCGTTAACACCGATGATGCGATCCCCGGCACCGGCATGTTTGTGCGCAGCAGCATTGAAACCAATAAGCAGCAGTATCCCTGGTCGCAGTTTATCGTCGACAGCAAGGGCAATGTGCAGCACGCCTGGCAGCTGCAGCCGGGCAGCTCCGCCATCGTCGTGCTGGATAGACAGGGTACGGTGAAATTTGTGAAGGATGGCCCGCTGACGCAGGATGAAGTGACAAGAGTGATTGCTCTGGTCACCTCACTGCTGAAGGCGAAATAGCAGACGCCCCGGCGGGCGCGAAGCTCGCCGGGGCATCAGAAGGCAGACGCTCAGCCCGCGTTAAAACAGCGACACGCGGAAGCCGGGGTTCAGGAAAGATTCGCGCGGCGCGTAATCCAGGGTTTTACCCTGCCAGTCATGCACATGCGCGCCTGCGGCCATCGCCACCGCATGACCTGCACCGGTGTCCCAGATATTGGTGGGTCCGAAACGGGGATAGAGCTGAGCTTTCCCTTCCGCTACCAGGCAGAATTTCAGCGAGGAGCCGGTTGCAACGGTCTGATGCTCGCCCAGCTGCTTCAGGTACTCTTTCATCTCCTCATCGTCGCCATGAGAACGGCTCACCACCACCAGCGGAGGTCGTGCGTCACGCACATGAATCTGTTCACGATGACCGCCCTCCTCTTTCCACGCCTTTCCCTCCGCCGCAGAGTACATCACACCCAGCGCGGGGGCATAAACCACGCCCAGAATCGGCTTGCCCGCCTCAATCAGCGCAATGTTGACCGTAAATTCGCCGTTGCGTTTGATGAACTCTTTGGTGCCATCCAGGGGATCGACCAGCCAGTAGCGCTGCCAGTGCTGACGCTCTGTCCAGGCGGGCGGATCTTCTTCTGACAGCACCGGCAGATCGGGGGTTAACTGCTGCAGGCCAGAGAGGATCACCTCGTGCGCAGCGATATCCGCGGCGGTCACCGGCGAATCATCCGATTTGTGAGAAACGTCAAGCGGCGCGGCACCGTTATAGACCTGCATAATCGCGTCGCCTGCTTCGCGTGCCAGTTGGCAGATTTGCTCTAACATTTTTCACCTCGTTGTGTCTTTCTGCTGCAGGATCAGCTTTCCGTCAGACAGTGACATTTTAGCAGTTTCGCCTGATCTGCCCATTTACAGGCTGACCAGCGCGCCAATTTATAGATATATCAATATCATAGTTACCCGTTTATCGCCACGCCTGCGCCACTTTGCGCGCCCGCCGGAATCCGGTGCCGCCTCCGATGCGCCAAAACGTTATATCCATCACGATTTAAAATGACCCACCGGCAGGCTTTTACATTATTTTGAGATCCCCAATTATTTTGCAGCAGGAGCAGGCATGTTTAAGCCCGGCATAGTCTTACTGGCACTTGGCGTTTCCGCCGCCGCACAGGCCGCAACGGTCGATCTACGCATACTGGAAACCACCGATCTTCATAGCAACATGATGGATTTCGACTACTACAAAGATACCCCAACCGAAAAGTTTGGCCTGGTGCGCACCGCCACGCTGATCCACGCCGCGCGTCAGGAGGTGAAAAACAGCCTGCTGGTCGACAACGGCGATATCATTCAGGGCAGTCCGCTGGGCGACTACATGGCGGCAAAGGGATTGCGTGAGGGGGAGATCCACCCGGTCTACAAGGCGCTCAACACCCTGGATTACAGCGTCGGCAACCTTGGCAATCATGAATTTAATTATGGCCTGCCCTACCTGAAGAAAGCGCTGGCCGGTGCCCGCTTTCCCTACGTCAATGCCAACGTCATTGACGTGAAGAGTGGCAAGCCGCTGTTTACGCCTTACCTCATCAAATCCACCACGCTGGTTGATCGTGAAGGCAAAACCCGGACCCTGAAGATTGGCTATATCGGCTTTGTGCCGCCGCAGATCATGGTGTGGGATAAAGCCAATCTGCAGGGCAAGGTGCGGGTCGATGACATCACGGAAACGGCGCGCCGCTATGTGCCGGAGATGCGTGCGCAGGGCGCGGATCTGGTCATCGCGATTCCGCACTCCGGCCTGAGCAGCGAGCCGTATCACACCCTGGCGGAGAATTCGGTTTACTATCTCAGCCAGGTTGAAGGCATCAACGCCATCCTGTTTGGCCATGCCCACGCCGTCTTCCCTGGTAAAGATTTCGCCGCGATTAAAGGCGCAGACATTAAGAACGGCACCCTGAATGGTGTGCCTGCAGTAATGCCCGGCATGTGGGGCGATCACCTGGGCGTGGTCGACCTGGTGCTGAACAATGACAACGGCAAGTGGCAGGTCACGAGCGGCAAAGCTGAGGCGCGCCCGATCTATGACACCGCAGCGAAAAAGTCTCTCGCCGCCGAAGATCCCGCGCTGGTGAAGGTCCTGGCTGAGGATCACCGCGCCACGCGCGCCTTTGTGGCGAAACCCATCGGCAAGTCCGCCGACGTGATGTACAGCTACCTGTCGCTGGTACAGGACGATCCCACCGTGCAGATCGTCAACAACGCACAGCGCGCCTATGTCGAGCACTTCATTCAGGGCGATCCCGATCTGGGCCGTCTGCCGGTACTCTCAGCGGCGGCGCCTTTCAAGGCGGGCGGGCGTAAAAACGATCCGGCCAGCTATGTCGAAGTGGAGAAAGGGCCGCTGACCTTCCGCAACGCCGCCGATCTTTATCTCTACCCCAACACGCTGGTGGTCATGAAGGTCAGCGGGGCGCAGGTTAAAGAGTGGCTGGAGTGCTCTGCAGGCCAGTTTAACCAGATCGATCCGCACAGTACGAAAACCCAGTCGCTGATTAACTGGGATTTCCGCACCTATAACTTCGATGTGATCGACGGGGTCACCTATCAGATCGATGTCACCCAGCCAGAGCGCTACGACAGCGAGTGCCAGCTGATCCATCCTGATGCCTCCCGTATCCGTCAGCTGAGCTGGCAGGGTAAGCCGATCGACCCGCAGGCGACCTTCCTGGTGGCGACGAACAACTATCGTGCTTATGGCGGCAAATTTGCCGGCACCGGCGATAAGTATGTCGCCTTTGCCTCGCCGGATGAGAACCGTTCGGTGGTGGCAGCCTATATCAGTGCAGAGACTAAGGCGCACGGGGAAGTCCAGCCAAAAGCGGACAATAACTGGCGGCTGGCCCCGATTAACACATCCACGCCGCTGGACATCCGGTTTGAGACGGCACCGGGGGAGAAAGCCACCGGGTTTATTAAGCAGCATGCGCAATATCCGCTTCAGCCCAAAGGGACCGATGCGACTGGCTTCGCGTTGTGGCAGGTGAATTTACAGCAGAAGTAAGGCAGGATAAAACGCTGCAACCGGGCGGTTGCAGCGTCCGGCAATTACAGAATTTCCAGCAGTTCCACTTCGAAAATCAGGGTGCTGAACGGTGGGATGGAGGCACCCGCACCGCGCTCGCCATACGCGAGGTTCTGTGGGATCACCAGTTCCCATTTTGAGCCAACCGGCATCAGGGTCAGGGCTTCGATCCAGCCTGGGATCACACCGCTCACCGGGAACTCTGCCGGTTCGCCACGCGCCACCGAGCTGTCGAACACGCTGCCGTCGATCAGTTTGCCGGTGTAGTGCACGCGTACGCGATCCTGACGCGATGGGATAGGACCTTCGCCCTGAGTAATCACGCTGAACTGCAGACCAGATTCGGTGCTGTTCACGCCTTCACGCTGCGCATGTTCCTGCAGGAACGCCTGACCTTCTGCTGCCATGGCTTCGGTGCGCTCACGACGCACGCCTTCAGCGCGTTCATGAACCTCACGCAGTGCGCGATGAACGACATCAACCGGTACGGCAGGCGAGTTCCCTTCCAGCGCGTCGCGCAGGCCCGCGAGCAGTGCTTCTGGCTGCAGCCCCTGCAGACCAGATTCCAGCAACTGCTGGCCAACCTGTAAACCAATACCGTAACTTGCTTGTGCTTCGACGCTGTCGAAAGAAGGGGTAGTCATCTTCGTTCCTTTCACTCTCGGATAAATTCGAACCGGCAGCATAGCAGCGCAGGCCGCTGGCGTAAAATGCCCTGCATCGCAGATGACTTTTCCCGGCGAAAGAGAAACAATAGAGCCGTCAGATTTATCAATGCTGGCAGGCACTTCGCGCCAGTATTGCCCATACTATAACTATCGACGGAATACCCCCCGTCTGTGGCACACGAAGAAGAGAGCAACTATGGGCCAGATCGCCCCACGACGCCGCCGGACGCGCGCAACACATATGATATCCCGGCTGCAGACCTGGCTGGCCGCACGCAGGCCAGCGCAGCCTGCCGGAGAGGAGGAACCCCGCATGGCTTCTGAGACGTCATCCCGCCTGCCGACATGGCTTCAGCGAATCTGGCATTTTACCGACGACATCCGCTGGATGGCACCGCTGCCCGCACCGCACCGTCGCGGCATTGTGGCGGCGCTGCTGGTTATGCTGGTGGCGTTTCTCTGGCCTGCCACGACGCCGCGCTATCCGGTCGAGCAGCCGGTTACGCCTTCCGCCGAGAAAGAGGTGCCGATGCAGGCGGATATCTACGATAACACCCGCTCCGGGCAGGCCTCCTCATCACAGCAGACGCCAAAAGCAGATTCTCAGGGCGCGTGGCGCAGTCTGACCATCGCGTCCGGCCAGACGCTGGCGCAGCTGTTTCGTGACAACAGCCTGCCGGTCAATGATGTGTTTGCGATGGCGCGGGTGGAAGGCAACGATCAGCCCCTCAGCTCACTGAAAAGTGGTCAGCAGGTCAAAATCCGACAGGATGCACAGGGTGTGGTAACGGGACTGACGGTGGAGGGCGCAGAGGGCCCGGTGCTGTTTACCCGTCAGACAGACGGCAGCTTTATCCGCGCGCAGTAGCTGAGCAAGGCATAAAAACAAAAACGCCGGCGCAGGGCCGGCGATTTTGTCGTGCTCAGTTAATAAAATTAACCAGCAACAACCTTCACGGTCAGTTTAGCGAATACATCGCTGTGGACCTGGAAGTCTACTTCATGCTCACCGGTAGTACGCAGAACGCCGTTCGGCAGACGAACTTCGCTCTTCGCTACGTCAACGCCAGCAGCAGTAACTGCATCAGCGATGTCGCGGGTACCGATTGAACCGAACAGCTTACCTTCATCGCCTGCTTTAGACGTGATGGTCACGGTGCCCAGTGCATTGATTTTCTCAGCGCGTGCAGTCGCTGCAGACTGAACGTCAGCCAGTTTGGCTTCCAGTTCAGCACGGCGTGCTTCGAAATACTCAACGTTTTTCTTTGTAGCAGGAACAGCTTTGCCCTGTGGAACCAGGAAGTTACGAGCGTAGCCCGCTTTAACGTTAACCTGATCACCCAGGCTGCCCAGGTTTGCTACTTTATCAAGCAGAATAACTTGCATTACCTTATCCTCTTAAAGTCGTTAATGGACAGTTGCCGATTACTGATGACGATCAGTGTACGGCAGCAGAGACAGATAACGCGCGCGCTTGATGCAGCGAGCCAACTGACGCTGGTATTTTGCACGAGTACCGGTGATACGGCTCGGGACAATTTTACCGCTTTCGGTAATGTAGTTTTTCAACGTTGCGATGTCTTTGTAATCGATCTCAACAACGCCTTCCGCGGTGAAACGGCAGAACTTGCGACGACGGAAATAACGTGCCATTAGGCTAGTCTCCAGAATCTATCAATTCAATCTGCTCGGCATGGAACACCACTTTGCTCTGGCCATTACGTGCCTGATGGCAACTAATGAAACCGTCCAGTGTGAGTTGCGTGCCGACCGTTATATGTTGAGTAATCACCTGATGGGTGCTGCCGCTGATAATCACCGGCATACGACACCAGGCTTGCCGGTGAAACCCGGCCTCCTCCTGCACTGAGCGGTGCTCTAGCACAAACTGACAGTGAGGAATTCCTGACGGGCTAATTTTTCGAACCGGCGTCCTGCACACAGTGCCGGACAAGCGCAGTCGATTAACCGTCACGATGGATTACTCTTCAGAATCCCCAGCATCTGACTCATCAGCGGATTCGTTAGCAAAATCTTCGCGACGATCACGACGCTCATCTTTCGCTTTAACCATCGGTGATGCTTCAGTTACCGCGTGTTTAACGCGCATAACCATGCTACGGATAACGGCGTCGTTGAAGCGGAAGTTCGTTTCCAGCTCATCGATCGCTTCCTGCGGCGCTTCAACGTTCATCAGAACGTAGTGAGCTTTGTGCAGTTTGTTGATCGGGTAAGCCAGCTGACGGCGGCCCCAGTCTTCCAGACGGTGAATCGTGCCCTGTGCACCAGTGATAGCACCAGTGTAACGCTCGATCATGCCAGGAACCTGTTCGCTCTGGTCAGGATGAACCATAAATACGATTTCGTAATGACGCATCGAAATTGCTCCTTACGGATTATTCAGCCTCCTGTCGGGGTCAGCCGCGGCCCATGGAAGCAAGGAACGTTATAGGCTGTGTCCCACAACCGTTCGCCGTAACGAGCCTTTGTGGGACACAGCCTGAGAATGCGGCTGAAAAATTGACGCGTAATCATACTGGCGACCGTGGCTAAACTCAAGCGCACATTTCAATAAAATGCGGCTGGGGACGCGGAGTCGGTGGGTCAGGCAGGGAACAGTGTAAAAACAGCGGGTTAACGCGGGATCGTTCAAAAACGCTGACAGAGAGGTTCAGCGGGACGATCTGGCGTTCGCAGGGGCAGTGGCTAAAATTAAAGCAGACGTCACGACAGGGTCGCTGGCGTCACACAGAGTGTCTTCCCTGAAGTGAGGAGTCGGGCATGAAAACGTTCGTCATCGCCACTTTCCTGGGTCTCTTCCTGTCTCCACCCGCCCTTGCCAGCCATGCTGACTGTGCGCAGCAGATAAGAAGTCACAGCAGCGAAGCGGCATCCGGTTATGTCTATGTTAACCGGCTGGACAGGCCGGAACGAAACCCGGTCAGCGCGCCTGCCAGTCCAGCTGAGAAATCGGCTGCGCGCTGGTAACGCGTCACGGGCGGCGGCATCATGCTCCGCCCGTTCATCTTTTACAGCTGATGACGAAAGAAGCTGACCAGCGCCGTCAGGGCGGAGGGGGTGATCTTATGCCCAATCCCCTTTTCCGACAGCGACGTCAGATGCTGATCCAGGCCATTGTCACGCAGCGCCCTCTCCAGCCGCTCGGTTTCCGCCCAGGGCACCACCTCATCCGCCTCGCCATGCCACAGCAGCAGCGGCCGGTCTGCCAGCGCCATGAGCCGGTTGCTGGGGTCATACTCCGCCAGAGGCGCCATGCGGGCAGCAAATCTCGCCTGACGATCGGGGGTATCGGGAAGCTGGGGCGGAAACAGTGAGTGACTGAGCTGCATAAAATAACCCGATCCCATCATGCAGGCGACGCTGTGAATCTGTGGATAGCGCGCCATGGCCCCCAGGGCGGTCATGCCGCCCATTGAGGCCCCCGCCACCGCAAAACGCGAACCGGCGATCAGATTTTCATTTCGCAGCGCCGCTTCCAGCTGCGGCAGCTCATCAATGTTCTGCTTCAGGATCTCCCAGAAGCGGTCCAGGCGTGTCCCGGCATCACCGTCATAGCGCGCGCCGTGTCGCGCCGCATCGGGCATCACCGCGCGAAAACCTGCCTGCGCCAGCGCCACTGCAAAGTAGGCGTAGACCTCTTTTGACGAGGTAAAGCCGTGATAAAACAGCACCGTGGGCAGCGGTGCCTGGCGCTGTCCGGCAGGCGTGGCGTGCAGGCATTCAATACCGGCCAGCGTTTCTGTCGTGAGTTCGATCATCGTCTCTCCTGATGGGGTGAAAGCGTGCCGCTCCAGTGTACGTGCTGAGGATGATTTAACGAAACGTGCCGCTGCGCTTAGCGACCGGATTTCGCCCTAAACTTTTCCCCCTCCCTGCCGTTGATGGTGTACCCCCATAACTTGTTCAAAGGTAATTTATGAAGCGTCTCTCTCTCAGCGGCCTGAGTCTTGGAGTTAAGCTGTCTGTACTGACGTCTCTCAGCGTTGCGCTGCTGTTGCTGGTACTCACCCTGACTCAAAGCCACAACGCCTCACGCCAGCTGGAAAATCTCGCCATCGATGACGTGCACAATCAGGTGCAGGGCATTAATGAAATGGCCTCCATGTTCAACGCCACCCTCACCGAAGAGGTGAGCCACTATACCAATCTGTTTATCAGCTTTTTACCCAGGCGTTTCAGCCTTGATGACAGCGCCAGAATTCAGGTGGGCGCATTTTCAACGCCCGTGCTGCGCGCCGGATTAAAAACGCTGAACCTCGATCAGGTCGCCGTCGACGATTTCACTGACCGCACCGCGGCGGTGGCGACGATTTTTGTGCGCGATGGCGATGATTTTATCCGCATCTCCACCTCGCTGAAAAAGGAGGATGGCAGTCGGGCTATCGGTACTCAGCTTGATCGCACCGGCGCCGCCTGGAAAAGCGTTCACGAAGGCAGGGCATATCAGGGACTGGCCACGCTGTTCGGCCACCGCTATATCACGCAGTACCAGCCGGTAAAGGATGAGAGTGGCAGGGTCGTTGCCATCCTCTTCGTCGGCGTTGGCATTGACAAGCAGTATGCGCTGATGCGCGAAAAAATCCTGGCTCGCCGGCTGGGTGACAGCGGTCATTTCTTTGTGCTCAACGGCACGCCCGGTAAGACGCAGGGCAACTATCTGTTTGACCAGCACAACGAAGGAAAACAGCCCGGCTGGGATAGCGCTATCCTGCAGCCGCTATTGACGCAGCCACAGGGCATGCAGCAGGTGGAAATTGACGGTGAGCAGAAAATCCTGGCCTGGCAGCAGTTGCCGGGCTGGAACTGGGTGATCACCGGCGAAGTTAACCGTGCCAGCCTGCTGGCTCCGATTACCCACAGCCGTAACCTGTTCCTGATGACCGGACTGATTCTGGTGGTGATCTTTGCGCTGGGGTTTGTCTGGTACAGCCGCCGGGCCATTACCCATCCGCTGCAGCAGGTGATCCATCTGGCGGAGCAGTATGCCGCCGGTAATCTGCAGGTCAACCTGAAGACCACCCGCTCTGATGAGGTGGGCCAGCTGATCGTGGCAATTAACGGTATTGGAAACGGTCTGGAAAAAATCGTCAGCCAGGTGCGCGTTGCCGCACAGGAGATCAGTGACGGTACGGATACCATCGCCGTCAGCAGCCATAATATCAGCGAGCAGATTGGACGTCAGGCCAGCAGCGTCGAGCAGACCTCCGCCAGCATGGAGCAGTTTGGCGCAACGGTAGAACACACCGCCGACAGCCTGCGTCAGGCGATGTCCCTGGTGGCGGAAGCCAGCGGAATCGTCAGCCACGGCAGCCAGACGGTGGAGCGCTCGGTGAACACCATGTCAGCGATTAAAGTGTCGTCACAAAGCATTGCGGACATTACCCATGTGATTGAGTCGATTGCCTTCCAGACCAACATCCTGGCGCTGAATGCCGCCGTTGAAGCGGCGCGAGCCGGTGAACAGGGTCGCGGTTTTGCCGTGGTCGCGGCAGAAGTGCGGGCACTGGCACAGCGGTCGGCGCAGGCGGCCAAAGAGATCGATGGGCTGATTGCCACCTCCATCGGCAACGTGGCACAGGGACATCAGCTCTCTGAACAGACGCGCGATGCGATGACTGACATTGTGACGCACATCGAGCAGGTGCAGGCGCTGATGGGCGAGATCAACGTGGCGGCGCAGCAGCAGGCGGCGGGCATTGGTCAGGTTAATCTGGCGATGAATCAGATCAGTCAGGCGACCCATCAGAACAGCGAGCTGGTGGCGCAGGCGGAAAACAGTGCGCAGACGCTGAGTGATAAAGGTCATCATCTCACCCAACTGGTCAGCGTATTCAGCCTTAAAGCCTGACCGCCTTCAGGACGATGACATACACTTACTGTCTCGTCCTGAAAAGGGGTTTTGCTATGCGTTCCGCTTACTTACTGATCCTGAGCCTGCTTCTGGCAGGCTGTTCCGCCCTTCAGACAACGCCAGAAGCGCCGCCTGCCCCAACGCAGCAGGCACAGGAGATTTCACGGTCGCAGAGTGGCGGCTTACCGAAGCTGGGTAATATCACCGTGAATGTGCATGGCTCGCCGGATGACGCCCAGCGGGCGGTGGCCGCCCGGGCCAATCAGGCCGGAGCGGTTTACTATCAGATCGTGGCGCTGAGTGAAACGGTGATGCCTGGCTTGTGGTACGCCAGTGCGATTCTTTATGGTGCGTCACCGGCCACAGGCGCGGGCCAGTAAACGATCGGTCATTGCGGCTTCCAGCGGACGTGAACCGCGCGGGTCGAGCCACTGCTGGCACCAGGCATCGGCCAGCGGCGGCTCGGCATATTTCAGCAGCTGAGCGCCCGTCGCCAGCAGCAGCAGCGTGCGGGTGACCTCGCGCGCCTGCTCTTCAGGGATGCGGCTGAGTCTCAGCCGCAGCTGACGCCAGCGCGCATCAAAATGCCGGTTACTTCCTTTTACCGCCTCAAACTCCTGATTCAGCATCTCAGTCACCTCCGCCTGGCGGGCGAGCACGCGCAGGACGTCCAGACACATCACGTTGCCCGACCCCTCCCAGATACTGTTGACCGGCATGTCACGATAGAGACGCGGCAGCTCACTCGCTTCGCAGTAGCCAATCCCGCCCAGCACCTCCATCGACTCCGCTACAAACGGCGCGCCCGCTTTGCAGATCTGATACTTAGCGGCCGGGGTAAATAAGCGGGCAAAGGTGACCTCATGCGATTTCGCCGGCTGGGACCAGGCGCGCGCCAGGCGCATCAGCAGCGCAGTCTGTCCCTCCAGCTGCAGCGCCTGCTGAGCCAGCACCTGACGCATCAGCGGCAGATCCACCAGATTTTTCCCCTGCACCTGACGCTGGTGAGCATGCCAGAGTGCCACCGAGAAGGCCCGCCGCATCTGCCCGTGACTGCCGAGTGAGCAGTCGAAGCGCGTCATCCCGGCCATCTTCAGGATCAGCCGCACCCCTTCACCCTCTTCTCCCAGCAGCCAGCCCGTCGCCTCGCGAAACTCCACTTCGCAACTGGCGTTCGAGCGATTGCCCAGCTTCTCTTTGAGCCGTTCAAGCTGAATGGCGTTGCGGGTGCCGTCGGGCAGCAGTCGCGGCAGGAAGAAGCAGCTTAATCCGGCGGGCGTCTGCGCCAGCACCAGATGCGCATCACTCTGCGGCACGGAGAAAAACCATTTATGGCCAGTCAGCCGCCAGGCTTCGCCGGGGCCGCGCGCCTCAAGCGGTTCTGCAAAGGTGGTGCTGGTAAGCAGATCGCTGCCCCCCTGCTTCTCTGTCATTCCCATGCCGATCAGCAGGCCGCGTTTCTGGTCGCCGGGCTGCGCATGGGTATCGTAGCGGTCGCTGAGCAGCGGATCGAGCCAGCCCTCAAATGCGGCGGGCAGCCAGGTCTGCAGCAGCGGAATGGCAGCGTGTGTCATGGTCATCGGGCAGAGCGTGCCCGCTTCAACCTGTGCATGCAGGATAAAGCGCGCGGCGCGCGCCACGCTCGCCTGTTCCCGAACCGCAGGCTGCCAGCTGAGGTTGTGCAGGCGGCTGGCGCAGACGCCCTGCATCAGCAGGTGCCAGGCGGGGTGAAAACGGACCTCATCCAGCCGCACGCCACGGGCGTCATAGCGCTGCAGCTCAGGGGGTTCAGTATTGGCAAGCCGGCCAAGCTCCAGCGACTCGGCCCCGCCGAGCTGTGAGCCAACGGAGGTCAGCCATTCCCGATCCCATCCGGCCCCCTCACGGGAAAGGGCTTCGCTGAGCGGCGTATCGGAAAGAAACAGATTACTGTTGCTGAGAGGATGGGGCTGATTAAAAACGGTGTGTGTTGTCCAGGTCATAACCACTCCTCGCGGATGTCACTCCGTAAGTATGCGAAGGACGCGGGGTTATGCCTGGTACAGAAACTAATTTGTGGCGAGGATCACATCGGGGATCAGGCGTTGCGCTGGCGCACCGCTTCAAACAGGCAGACGCCGGTGGCCACCGAGACGTTGAGCGACGAAACGCTGCCGGCCATCGGAATGCTGATCAGCTCATCGCAATGTTCACGGGTCAGGCGACGCATGCCCTCACCCTCTGCGCCCATCACCAGCGCCATCGGGCCAGTCATTTTGCTCTGGAAGACGGTATGGTCAGCTTCACCTGCGGTGCCGACAACCCAGATGTTGTACTCCTGCAGCAGACGCAGCGTACGCGCCAGGTTGGTGACGCGGATCAACGGCACATTTTCCGCCGCGCCGCTGGCCACTTTTTTGGCGGTGGCGTTCAGAGGGGCAGAACGATCTTTCGGCACGATAATCGCGTGCACACCGGCCGCATCCGCGCTGCGCAGACAGGCGCCCAGATTGTGCGGGTCGGTGACGCCATCCAGCACCAGCAGGAACGGTTTGTCCAGGCTCTGCAGCAGATCCGGCAGATCGCCCTCCTGATACTGACGGCCGGGTTTTACCCGTGCCACAATGCCCTGATGCACCCCGCCTTCGACCTGACTGTCGAGCCATTTACGCTCCGCCAGCTGAATGACGATCCCCTGAGCTTCCAGCGCGGCGACCACGGGTTGCAGGCGACGATCGTCGCGGCCTTTGAGGATAAAGACTTCCTGAAAACGTTGTGGAGCACGTTCCAGCAGCGCCTGCACGGCATGGATACCAAAAATAATTTCGCTCATCAATCTGCTCAGTGGTTGGAAATGAAAAGAATGACCGCCCTTTCTCCGGAGAGAAAAGGCGGTGACGCGCCTCAGTCAGACTCGGTCTTTCTTCTGGCGCGCTTCGCCTTTGTGGCGGCGGCGATTTTACGGGTTTTTTCCGAGACGTTTTTACTTTTTTTCTCGCTATTTGCCCCGGCAGATTTGCCTTTGCCTCCCCGGAAGGCGGCGTCCGGCTCGAAGTTAGACTTACGGCTCGCATCGCGACGGCGCTTCGCTGGCGCTTTATCGTCGCGTTTTGCGCGGTCGCGCGCGGTTTTTCCTTCGCCACGCACCTGCCGCTGACTGGAGATCAGGGCAAAGTCGATTTTACGCTCGTCCATATGCACGGCTTCTACCCGCACTTCCACGGTGTCACCCAGGCGATAGGTGCGCCCGCCCGATTCACCAATCAGACGCTGACCCACCGGGTCAAAACGGTAGTAGTCATTGTCGAGTGAGGAGACATGCACCAGACCATCAATAAAGAGATCGTTTAAGCGCACAAAGAAGCCAAATCCGGTGACGCTGGAGATGACGCCGTTGAACACGTTACCGACCTGATCCTGCATAAAGTCACACTTGAGCCAGTCCGCCACGTCGCGCGTCGCTTCATCTGCGCGGCGCTCGGTCAGGGAGCAATGCAGGCCCAGTTGCAGCATCTGCGGCATGTCATAGTGATAGCCACCGGTCGCGGTCGTCAGATCTTTGGCGACGCTGCGATCTTTCGGCATCAGGTACTTAATGGCGCGCTGAACCAGCCCTTTGCCTTCATCCTGCTCTTTTGCCAGCAGATATTTGATGGCGCGGTGCAGCGTCAGATCCGGGTAGCGACGGATCGGCGAGGTAAAGTGAGCATAGGAGGAGAGGGCCAGACCGAAGTGGCCGCGGTTCTCCGGATCGTACACCGCCTGCTTCATGGAACGCAGCAGCATGGTCTGCAGCATTTCCGCATCCGGACGATCGGCCACCTGCTTCAGCAGCGCCGCATAGTCAACAGGCTGCGGTTTGTTGCCGCCTGGCAGGCTCAGTCCCAGCTCATTGAGCACGGTACGGAAGCTCTTGATGCTCTCATCGGTCGGACGATCGTGGTCGCGGAACAGCGCCGGTTCCTGATTTTTCTCCACAAAGCGTGCCGAGGCGATGTTCGCCAGGATCATGCACTCTTCGATCAGCTTGTGGGCGTCATTACGGGAGACGCGTTCCACCCGCTCAATACGGCGCTCGGCGTTGAAAATAAACTTCGCCTCTTCCGTCTCAAACGAGATACCGCCGCGCTCTTCGCGGGCAGCATCCAGCGCCTGATAGAGGTTATGTAGCTCTTCAAGATCTTTAACCAGCGGCGCGTACTGCTGACGCAGCTCTTTGTCGCCCTGCAGGATATTCCAGACCTTGTTATAGGTCAGACGCGCATGGGAGTTCATCACCGCTTCATAATGTTTGAAGCCGGTCAGTTTACCCTTGGTCGAAATGGTCATCTCGCACACCATACACAGGCGATCCACCTGCGGGTTAAGCGAACAGAGGCCATTCGACAGCACTTCCGGCAGCATCGGCACCACCTGTGACGGGAAGTAGACCGAGGTGCCGCGCTGATGCGCCTCATCATCCAGTGGCGTGCCCGGACGAACGTAGTAGCTCACATCGGCAATCGCTACCCACAGACGCCAGCCACCCCCGCGCTTTTTCTCACAGTAGACGGCATCATCGAAGTCACGGGCATCTTCACCATCAATGGTGACCAGCGGCAGTTTGCGCAGATCGACGCGACCTTTTTTCGCCTCTTCCGGCACCTCTTCTTTCAGCTGGCTGATCTGGGCTTCTACCTGCGGCGGCCAGGTGTGCGGAATTTCATGGGTGCGCAGCGCCATGTCCACGGCCAGGCTGGTGCCCATATCTTCGCCGAGGATTTCAATCACTTTACCGATCGCTTTGCTGCGACGGTTCGGGCGCTGCACCAGCTCCACCACCACCACGGAACCCATACGGGCCTGCATCGTCTCTTCTGGCGGGATGAGAATATCGAAACTCAGGCGACTGTCATCCGGCACCACGAAGCCGGCACCGGCATCGGTAAAGTAGCGGCCAACGATCTGATTATTGCGGGGTTCCTGCACCCGGACCACGCGCGCTTCGCGACGGCCTTTGCGATCGGCACCCAGTGGCTGCGCCAGGATCACGTCACCGTGCATGCAGAATTTCATCTGTTCAGCGGAAAGATAGAGGTCATCTTTCTGACCTTCCGCCCGCAGGAAGCCGTAGCCATCACGATGGCCGATAACTTTACCGCGCAGGAGATCGAGGCGTTCTGGCAGGGCATAACACTGACGGCGGGTGAAGACCAGCTGACCATCACGCTCCATGGCGCGAAGGCGGCGACGCAGCGCCTCAAGCTGCTCTTCATCGTGCAGATTCATCTCTTCAGCCAGCTCTTCACGGCTGGCCGGTTTTTCACGTTTTTCTAATAAAGCCAGGATAAATTCACGGCTTGGAATAGGGTTTTCGTATTTTTCAGCTTCTCTATCCTGAAAAGGATCTTTTGACATAACGGTTCCTCCGATGTCATTTAATATTTATATCCGCCGGCGATTTGGACAGTATGATTTCATAAAGTGGCGTATTGCCTTCGACCAAATCGGCCAGCGTATAGTTATCCAGCTCCTGCAAAAATCGCTGTACTGCATCATGCAGCGCCTGTTTAAGACGGCAGGCGGGCGAAATGGAGCAGGAGGGACAATCGACTAATTGTAGCGGCTCCATCCTGCGGACCACTTCACCAATCACAATCTGACGCGGCGGCATACCCAGACGAATACCGCCATTTTTACCCCGTGTTGCAGCGACATAGCCCGCCCGGCTCAGCTGATTAATGATTTTGACCATATGGTTACGCGACAAACCGTACGTGTCGGTTACCGCAGTAATATTGGTCTGCTGGCCTTCGGGTAACGAGGCCAGATAAATCAGGGCCCGTAAGCCATAATCAGTAAAACTCGTGAGCTGCACAGTAACCTCAGTGAACCTTCAGGCGTGGCATGACATTGTTCGCCTTACAATGGGTGTCGGGATTAAATCGGATCGCCATTCGATTAACTACGATGATAAACCAGAGTGTGATTGGCCGTGCGTTTTTTTCAGTCAGCACCGGGTTTGACAAGCGAAGGGAAGATAAGTGGCATCAGAGAGTGGAAAAACAAGGGCCGGACAGCGTCCGGCCTCAATCATTATGCGTCGAACGGATCGCGCAGAATCATTGTTTCACTGCGATCGGGACCGGTTGAAATAATATCAATCGGCACACCCGTTACCTCTTCAACGCGCTTGATGTAATCACGCGCCGCCTGAGGTAAACCTTCCAGCGTCTTAACGCCAAACGTTGTCTCGCTCCAGCCTGGCAGCGTTTCGTAGATCGGCTCAATGCCTTCCCAGTTCTCTGCTGCCAGCGGCGTAGAGGTCACTTCGCGGCCATCCGGCATACGATAAGCGACACAGATTTTCACCTCTTTCAGGCCATCCAGCACGTCCAGCTTGGTCATGCAGAAACCTGACAGGGAGTTGATCTGAACTGCACGGCGAACGGCCACCGCATCCAGCCAGCCGGTACGACGACGACGTCCGGTGGTCGCACCAAACTCGTTGCCCTGTGCACACAGGAACTCACCGGTTTCATCGAACAGCTCGGTCGGGAACGGGCCTGCACCTACGCGGGTGGAGTACGCTTTCACAATACCCAGCACGTAGTCGACATAACGCGGGCCGATACCTGAACCGGTCGCCACGCCACCTGCGGTGGTGTTGGACGAGGTCACGTAAGGATAGGTCCCGTGGTCGATATCCAGCAGGGTACCCTGCGCGCCTTCAAACATGATCAGATCGCCACGCTTACGCGCGCTGTCCAGCAGTTCAGAGACGTCAACCACCATGCCAGTCAGGATGTCAGCGACTTCCATCACATCGCTCAGCACTTTGTCGAAATCGACGGCTGGCTCTTTGTAGTACTCCACCAGCTGGAAGTTGTAGAAATCGACCACTTCCTTCAGCTTGGCAGCAAAGGTTTCTTTGTTGAACAGGTCGCTGACGCGCAGTGCGCGACGCGCCACTTTATCTTCATAAGCCGGTCCGATGCCACGGCCGGTGGTACCAATCGCTTTGGCACCGCGCGCACGTTCACGCGCCATGTCCATCGCAACATGATATTGCAGGATCAGCGGACAGGCTTCAGAAATCAGCAGACGTTCACGTACCGGAATCCCGCGCGCTTCCAGACCTTTCATCTCCTTCATTAAGGCTTCAGGAGAGAGCACAACACCGTTACCAATGATGCTGGTCACGTTATCGCGCAGAATGCCAGAAGGGATCAGGTGGAGGACGGTTTTTTCACCGTTGATGACAAGCGTGTGGCCCGCATTGTGGCCGCCTTGATAACGCACAACGTAATTCGCGCGTTCAGTCAGAAGGTCTACAATCTTACCTTTACCTTCGTCACCCCATTGGGTGCCCAGTACGACGACGTTCTTACCCATTTCTCAAAATCACCGATTGCTTAAAAAAGGATTCTACCATCTGATCCCGCTGTTTTCAGCACTTTTAGCATACGATTGCGCGCTTTTTTGCCTGAGTTTTGATCACTACAACATGTTGGGGATTCTGGCGCAAAAAGGCACAATTTAGCCGGTTTCAGCCACGGTTTCAGACGTTGCCGTGCAGACTCAGCATGCAGTAAATGACCATGCCGGCCACCACCAGTCCGCCACCGAAACGGTGCAGCAGACGATCCGGTAAGCGGGTCATCGACAGGATCATGCGTCGCCAGAGGCGTGGCATAAACATCGGCCCCAACCCTTCGAGCACTAACACCAGCGCCAGTGCCATCCAGATGCTTGTTTTCATTCTGATACCCAAAAAAAAGGCCGACAACATTGTCGGCCTGTAGGTTATATCAGTTCTTAGCGTGTCGCGTTAGAGGGCGCCTTCATATATCGGAAGAAGTCGCTATCCGGGCTTAACACCATCACGTCCTGATTTTCGCTGAAGCTGTTTTCGTAAGCGCGCAGGCTACGAATAAAGGCGTAGAAGTCAGGATCTTTGCTGAACGCATCGGCAAACAACCGGGCCGTTTCCGCATCACCATCACCGCGGGTGATCAGCGCTTCACGCTGCGCTTCGGCCAGCGTACGCGTGACCTGATAGTCCGCCTGGGCGCGCAGTTTTTCCGCCTCTTCCTGACCCTGTGAACGCTGGCTGCGTGCAACCGCTTCACGCTCAGCGCGCATACGGTTGAAGATCGCATCAGACACTTCGGTCGGCAGGTTGATCTGCTTGATGCGCACATCAACGACCTGAATACCTAACGCGGCCATACTGTTCGGATTCGGAGCGGGCTCATTGCTGTTGGTTTCACGCTCAACACGGGCCGCTGCGCTGGCAATCGCGTCATCCGCCGCTGGCGTCGCCACTTCATCATCGCTGCCGACAGAACCGGTGTTCAGCGCGTCACGTACGTCCGTGGTCAGGCGACCGCGGGAATCCGTAACGATATCTTTCACATCCAGACGGCCCATTTCAGAACGCAGGCGGTCACTGAACTTACGTTTCAGCAGCACTTCCGCCTGAGAGACATCCCCGCCACCGGTGGCCAGGTAGTAACGACTGAAGTCGCTGATACGCCACTTGATGTAGGAGTCCACGATCAGATCTTTCTTCTCTTTGGTGACGAAGCGATCGGCCTGATTGTCCATGGTCTGGATACGTGCATCCAGCGTCTTAACCGTTTCCAGGAATGGGATCTTGAAATGCAGACCCGGCTCAAACACCTGCGGCTTGTTTTCGCCGTCGCGCAGGACTTTACCGAAGCGCAGCACGATGCCGCGCTCGCCTTCCTGCACCACAAACAGCGACGCATAGAGCGCCACCAGCACGACGATAATTAAAAATATTATTGGCTTACGCATCGATTACTCTCTCCCTTCGCGCTGGCTGTCGCTGCGCTGAGCATTCGCCCGGCGCTGATCCATGATGTTGTCCGGACTGTATGACGACGTGTCATTGCGGCTGGCATTGCGATCGGAGAGCGCAGGCAGTGACGAGCTGGTTCCGCCCTTCTGACCGTGCTGGCCGGATGCAGCCTGACCGCCACGCATCAGCTGGTCCAGCGGCAGCATCATCAGATTATTACCGCGATCGTTAACCAGAACTTTGCGGGTATGGCTCAGTACGCGCTCCATGGTCTCAATATAGAGACGCTCCTTGGTAATCTCTGGCGCCGCTTTATACTCCGGCAGAATCTTGGCGAAACGCGCCACTTCACCCTGCGCTTCCAGAACGGTTCGCTCTTTGTAAGCGCGCGCCTCTTCCAGAATACGTTGCGCCTGACCATTCGCACGAGGCTGAACTTCATTAGCGTAGGCTTCCGCTTCACGGACGTACTGCTCGCGGTTTTCACGCGCGGCGATAGCGTCATCAAACGCAGATTTCACCTCTTCTGGCGGACGGGCCGCCTGGAAGTTGACGTCCAGTACCGCGATGCCCATGTTGTACGGGCGAATCGTCTCGTCAATTTCACGCTGGGTATCGCTACGCACCACGGTACGGCCTTCGGTGAGGATGCGATCCATGGTAGAACGACCAATTACGCCACGCAGCGCGCTGTCTGTCGCCTGACGCAGGCTGTCGTCGGCGCTGGTGACCGCATAAAGATAGCGTTCCGGATCGGTCACGCGGTACTGCACGTTCATCTCTACGCGCACCACGTTTTCGTCGGAGGTCAGCATGACGCCAGACGCCGCCAGTTCACGCACCGACTCGACGTTGACCGCACGAACCTGATCGATGAAGGTCGGCTTCCAGTTCAGACCCGGTTCGACCAGGTGACTGAACTTACCGAAACGCGTGACCACGCCCCGTTCCGCTTCTTTGATGGTGTAGAAACCGCTTGCAGCCCAGATGACGACCGCCGCTACCGCGACGATGCCAGCCAGTTTGCCACCGCTGCCGGAGCCGCGCTGACCGTTATCGCTCTGTTTGCCACCGCCCAGTCCGCCAAGCTTCTTGCTCAGTTTACGGAAGATATCATCCAGATCAGGAGGCCCGGATTCCCGTCCTCCCTTATTCCCCCCAGAGTTGCCGCCTTGATTATTGCTGCTTCCCCACGGGTCGCGGTCCTGTCCGTTATTTCCGGGCTGATTCCACGCCATGTTCTACTCCATTTATTGTAATTACGGTTTTTACCCTTCATTTTTCGGATGCGACAATCGTCTAATGTTAAGGTAAATGCGTTTTGGCAATATCAAACAATGTAACTGGTCAGCGACGGTTCCTGCTTACATAAACGCATCCATTCAATAATGGGCATACGTATCTGCAATCCTACACTGCCGTCTTCTTCATTCCACTCTTTCTCAATCGCCTGCAACTGATAGAAGCGACTGCGAAGTCGCCCCGCTTCCGGTGGCAGACGTAATGCATGCTGAGCAATCTCCCCGGACAGCCGCTCAGAGAGCGCCTGCCAGAGCAACGGAAGGCCTGCACCGGTCTGGGCAGAGAGCCAGACACGAATCGGCAGATTCTCTTCGTTGCGATCGATACGCGGCTCAAATCCGTCGAGCATATCGATTTTATTCATCACCAGTAACGTCGGGATCTCATCCGCCTCAATCTCTTCGAGGACGGCATCGACGGCGGCCATGTTATCGGTGACGCGAAGATCGGCGCCATCAACCACGTGCAGCAGCAGCGTCGCCTGGCGTGTCTCCTGCAGCGTGGCTTTAAACGCGGCAACCAGGTCGTGAGGAAGATGGCGAATAAACCCGACCGTGTCCGCCAGCACGACTTCCCCGACATCAGCCACATTCAGACGGCGCAGCGTAGGGTCGAGCGTCGCAAACAGCTGGTCTGCGGCAAAGACGTTGGCCGAGGTCATGGCATTAAAGAGGGTCGATTTGCCGGCGTTGGTATACCCCACCAGCGAAACGGTCGGCACATCCGCTTTGGCACGTGACTGACGCCCCTGTTCGCGCTGCTTTTCAACCCGCTCAAGGCGAGACAGAATCTGGCTGATGCGTCCGCGTAACAGACGGCGGTCTGTTTCTAACTGGGTTTCACCCGGACCCCGCAAACCAATCCCGCCCTTCTGGCGTTCAAGGTGGGTCCAGCCGCGCACCAGACGTGTGGCGAGATGGCGAAGCTGTGCCAGCTCGACCTGCAATTTACCTTCGTGGGTGCGTGCCCGTTGGGCAAAGATATCCAGAATTAAACCGGTGCGATCAATGACCCGGCATTCGCACAGGCGCTCGAGGTTTCTTTCCTGAGCGGGCGTAAGGGCATGATCGAATAAGACGACCGATGCTCCTGTTGTTTTTACCGCATCGGCAATTTCAACGGCTTTTCCTTCACCGACAAAATACTTGGGGTGTGGCGCTTTACGGCTGCCAGTTACCACTTGCAGCGCCTCAACGCCAGCAGAAGAGACCAGGGTTTCGAACTCCTGCAGATCTTCTACTTCTTTGTCTTGGGAGAACCAGATGTGTACCAGTACGGCCTGCTCACCGGCATCATAACGGTCAAACAAGCTATAACCTCGCTAAAATAAAAGACCAGGACGGAAAACCTCTGTTCTCCGATCCTGGCTGTACGGCGACGCGTTACTCTGCGTTATCACCGTCTTGTTGTGGCTGTGGCTGCGCAGATGTGTTGCTGCCACCATGATGGTAATTGTTGCTGCCGCCACCGGTATTATTGCTATGGTGAGAAACCGGGCGTGAAGGAACAACGGTAGAAATGGCGTGTTTATAAACCATCTGACTTACCGTGTTTTTCAACAAAATGACGAACTGATCAAATGACTCAATCTGACCCTGCAGCTTAATACCGTTAACCAGATAAATCGAAACCGGAACACGTTCACGACGCAGTGCGTTCAAAAACGGGTCTTGTAATGATTGCCCCTTAGCCATTCTATCTTTTCCTTATATGCTTGTTGTTTGTTGCTCGTAGAACCTATGGTTCTGAAAAAAACTGCGTAAAAATTTGCGCACGATAACTCATCAATTGTACACAATCACCCATGCTTCGCACTAAGAACCTGTAACACCGTATCACGCGCCAGCCGGGGCTCGTCACTGTCAAGCCAGTGAACGTTTTCCCAGCCACGTAACCAGGTCATCTGTCTCTTAGCGAGCTGCCGGGTTGCGCAAATTCCCCGATAAACCATCTCGCTGTAATCGATTTCGCCTGATAAATAAGACCACATCTGACGATAGCCAACACAACGAATGGAAGGCATGTCCGTATGCAAATCACCTCGTGCAAACAGGGCCCGAGCCTCCGCTTCAAATCCTGACGCCAACATCTGCTCAAAACGTAACGCGATGCGCTGGTGCAACAGTTCACGGCTCGCGGGGGCGATGGCAAACTGATGCACGTCGTAGGGTAACGCTTCACCGGAGGTTTTTGTCAGTTCCGTTAAAGTTTTACCCGAAATAAAAAAAACTTCCAGTGCTCGCGAAAGTCTCTGCGGATCATTCGGATGAATACGACTACCAGCAACCGGGTCGATCTCACACAGCTGGCGGTGCAAAGCTTCCCAGCCTTTTTCACGCGCCGTTTGCTCTATCTGCTGACGAACGTCGGGATCGGCCGAGGGCAACGGCGACAATCCTTCAAGTAACGCCTTGAAGTAGAGCATGGTTCCACCAACAAGCAACGGAATTCGTCCAGCCTGAACGATATCCGCCATTTCTGCTAAAGCATCGCGCCGGAACTCCGCAGCCGAATAGGCTTCTGCGGGATCGCGGATGTCGAGCAGACGATGGGGGGCCACTGCTAACTCCTCAGCCGACGGTTTTGCCGTACCAATATCCATCTGACGATAGATTAAGGCAGAATCGACGCTGATTAGTTCCACCGGTAACTGCCTGCGCAGTTCAATGGCTAATGCGGTTTTACCCGATGCAGTGGGTCCCATCAAAAAAATCGCCTTTGGCCGGCCAGCCTGGTTCAGTTCACTCATGCTTCAACGCGTTAATCGCGCTCTCAATCTCTAAGGGCTGTAACAAGCCTGAAGGTGGCGATTTCAGTAGCTGTGGGCAAAGCCGTTCGAGCTCTGCCAGCAGGTTGATCGCCTGTGAGTGATTCCAGTCGGAGGACGCTGCATCCTGACGCCGTGCCAGCCACTGGGCCAGCTGCGTCGCAGAGTTCTCCTGCTGCCGGGCGAGATAGCCTAACAGTTCAGGAATCAAGATTTGTAAATTTTGTGTTCGTAACGGTAAAGGCACCGCACGCAGGGTCACGTGGTCACCGTCAGGCTGCAGTTCGATACCCATCTGACTGAGCAGACTGCTGTTTTCTTTGGCGGCCTGACACTCCTCCCGCGCCATTTTCAGGCGCACCGGAATCAGAAGGGGCTGCGGTTTAAGCCCCTCTTCGCCCGGTTCGAGCTGCGCCTGCTTCAGCCAGCGCGCCGCGACCGGCAGCGCCATCAGGAACAGTTTCTGGTCCTGTTCCAGCAGCGCATAGTGGTTCTGCAGGACGGTCAGCACCCGGCCAAAACTCTGCGCATGGGCCGCCAGCGGCGTGGCTTTCTCCGGCTGACGCCGCGCAGCCGGTTCGCGGGCTTCAGGCGCCGCCGCACTGGCGGCAGGCGTTTTCAGCAGCTGCTGATAAACCGCGCCTTCACGCTGACGATAGACGTTCTCTTTGTTTTGCCATGCGGGGGCTGGCTCACGGGCGGGCGCGGCCGGTCGGTTCTCACTGGCGGAGGTCGCAGGCTGGGCAAAATGGTTGCCCCCGGCGGCCTGACGATTCTCCGGCTGCCAGCGTGGGGCCGGTTCTTCTGCTTTCAGCGCGGGCAGCGCTGGTGCGGCAACCGCCTGAAGCGCGCTGACCACGCCCTGATAAATAAAGTCATGCACCAGACGTGACTGATGAAACCGTACTTCGTGTTTGGCCGGATGGACGTTGACATCCACCTGATGCGGATCGATCTCCAGATAGAGCACGTAAGCGGGTTGCTGCTCATCCTGCAGCTGGTCCTGAAAAGCCTGGCGGATAGCGTGGTTGATCAGCCTGTCACGCATCATGCGGCCATTGACGTAGCAATATTGCAGCTCGCTGACCTGACGCGACCCGGCCGGATCGGCGACCCAGCCGCGCAGCGAAAGATCGTCATGTTGCCAGTCGATGCGCAGCGCATGCTGCATAAAGGTGGTGCCGCAGATGGCGGCCAGCCGCCGTTCGCGCTGACTCTCCTCGCTGACGGCCCGATACTGACGCATCATTTTGCCGTTGTGGCTGAGCGAAAAGGCGACATCAAACCGCGCCAGCGCAATACGACGAATCACCTCGTCAATGTGACCAAATTCGGTTTTCTCGGTGCGCATGAATCTGCGCCGCGCGGGGGTGTTATAAAACAGGTCCAGCACTTCCAGCGTGGTGCCGCAGGGGTGCGCAGCCGGCTTGACCGTCACCGCCATCTCACGCCCTTCGGCATAAGCCTGCCAGGCTTCGGTCTGATCGGCAGTACGCGAGGTTAAGGTCAGGCGGGAGACCGAACTGATACTGGCCAGCGCTTCGCCCCGGAACCCCAGACTCATGATCGCCTCCAGGTCATCCAGCGAGGCAATTTTACTGGTAGCGTGCCGGGCGAGCGCCATCGAGAGTTCGCTTTTCACGATGCCGCAACCGTTGTCACGGATGCGGATAAGCTTTGCGCCCCCTTTTTCAATATCAACGTCAATGCGCGTTGCGCCAGCATCAAGGCTGTTTTCCACCAGCTCTTTTACAACCGATGCAGGACGCTCAACCACTTCCCCCGCCGCAATCTGGTTTGCCAGCTGAGGCGGTAAAATTTGTATCGGCATGGTGGATATCCTTTTGGCTGACAGCCCGGCGCGTGGCCGGGCGAACAATCAGGATGCAGGGATTTTCAGGTTCTGCCCCAACATTACGTTGGTCGACTTCAGATTGTTGGTCTGCATTATCGCTTTCGGACTGACGCCATAGTGTGCGGCGATACCGGTCAGGGAATCCCCGACGACCACTTTGTGCCGCACAACACCCCGGGCGCGGGTCGTGCGGCTGGCCGTGGCAGTGGCGGGCACCTTCAGCCGCTGTCCGACCCAGACCACATCCCGCTTCAGCGTATTCAGCTCACGCAGCGTCGTCATGCTGACGCCATACTTCGCGGCAATACCGGAAAGCGTCTCACCGCGCGTCACCGTATGACGCTGCGTTGCCCCCGTATATTGCGTCACCCCGGTCGCCGGGTTGCTGGCGACGCTAACCGCCGGCGACGAGCCCAGCGGCCGGTTTTCCTCCTTTGGGATGGATTGCAGCGGGTGCGCCAGGAAATAAGTGCGCAGACCTTTGTAGATCGACTGCGCAATCTTATCCTGGTGTGCGCTACTGCCAAGCAGTCGCTCCTCCGAGGAATTACTGATGAAGCCGGTTTCCACCAGCAGAGAAGGAATGTCAGGTGAACGCAGCACGCCCAGGCTGGCATGTTCAGGCAGCCGTTTATGCAGCGAGGTGACGCCGCGCAGCTGCTGCAACACTTTCTGCGCGATGTCATATCCGACGCGCTGCGAGTGACCAAACTGCAGGTCCAGCACCGCCTGGCTGAGGTAGGGATCCGCCTGGCTGTTAGCCAGCAGGTCGCCTGCGCCGCCCAGCAGCTCAGACTGTTTCTCTTTCTGCTCCAGCCAGTTAGCCATCTCGTTATTGGCACGGCGGTTGGATAAGACCCAGACCGATGCACCGGTAGCTGCATGGCTCGGCGCTGCATCCGCATGGATTGACACCAGCACGTTCGCATTGGCTTTACGCGCCACGTCAGAACGGCCCATCACTGAGATAAAATAGTCGCCATCGCGGGTCAGAACGCCTTTAAACATCGGATCGTTGTTCAGCAGCACCCGCAGTTTACGTGCAATCGCGATAGTGACGTTCTTCTCCTGCAGCCCGCGCTGTCCGATGGCGCCCGGGTCCTGACCGCCATGCCCGGCGTCAATCGCCACAATCACCGTGTCATTGTGGCTGACCGTCGCGCCAGGGCGTACCGTACTGGCAGAACTGCTCACTGAGGTAACCGGATTGGCGTTAAACGGATTGGCAGCGGCACTCTGGACAGGCGCTCGCGACGGGGCCGTCACCGGAGCGGGTGCGCTGCGCGTCACCGCCGGCGCTTTACCGGTAATCGTGAAGACCACGCTGTAGCTGTTGCCATTGCGCTGGGTAACCGCACGGGTTTTCCCCGCCTGCGTCAGCTCAAACACCAGCCGCACGCTCTGTTTATCTTTCGGGGTACTGGTCCGAATCCGCTTTACGATATTTTCCCCGCTGAAGTTCAGCGGCAGTCCCTGAACCACGCCGCTCTGGCGCACATCAAGCACCACACGATCGGGATTGCGCAGCGGGAAGAAGCCGTAAACAGGCTGTCCGGCAAAGTTCAGGGTAATGGTGGCCTGGCTGTCGCCGTTAGCCACTTTAATATCGGACAACGTGGCGGCAAACAGCGGCGTACAGACCAGCAGCAGCAGTGTCACCAGCGCGATTTTCATCCGTGACATCATGCCTGATCCCTGCCCTGATCAACGTGTTCAATCCATTGCTGCCCGGCTGCCGATTGTGCCGTCAGCTCCGCTTCCCGCGCCTCACCCACATAGCGCAGCGTCAGTGTGACATCGGGCGACGGCAGAAAACCAGCGCCCTGCTGCGGCCATTCGACCAGACAGATTGCCTCGCCGCTGAAATAGTCGCGGATCCCCATGAACTCCAGCTCTTCGGGATCGGCCAGGCGGTAGAGGTCAAAATGATAAAGGGTGCGATCACCCAGCGCATAAGGCTCCACCAGCGTGTAAGTGGGGCTTTTAACGTTGCCCTGATGGCCGAGCGCCTGAAGAAAGCCGCGGCTGAAGGTGGTTTTACCCGCCCCCAGATCGCCATAGAGATAAATCACTGCCGCGCTGCCACAGGCGCGCGCCAGCTGAGCGCCCAAACTGAGCGTAGCCGCCTCATCGGGCAAAGAGATAACACAGGTCTTCATGCTTCTTTATTCATCTCAGGATTAACAAACTGCCACAGTAGATCCAGTAAATCTGTTGCCAGCATACCGCGCGTGCCGCGTTGTGCCGCCACCGCATCGGCTGCGGCACCATGCGCCACACAGCCAGCGCAGGCCGCCCCGAACAGCGGCAGTTGCTGACCCATCAGCGAGGCGATGATGCCACTCAACAGGTCGCCCATACCGCCGGAGGCCATACCGGCATTGCCCACATCAGCAAAGGCCATTTCGCCCTGCTCGCTGGCAATAATCGTACCGGCACCTTTCAGTACCACTACGCCACCATATTGCTGCGCCAGTCTCTGCGCTGCATGTAAGCGGTCACTCTCAATTTCACTGGTCTCGATATTCAGCAAACGTGCCGCTTCGCCAGGATGCGGCGTAATGATGCGATTCTGACGTTTCTCCGCACTGATTGCCAGCAGGTTAAGTGCATCTGCGTCCCAAAGCATCGGCTTTTCACTGCCTGCCACTGCTTTCAGCGCCTGCTTACCCCACTCGCGCTGTCCTAAACCAGGCCCGACCGCGATGACATCGGCCCACTCCAGCGCCTCTTTCAGACGTTCATCGGTCAGTTCATCGACCATCACTTCGGGGCGGGCTGTCAGGATCGGGATAATGTTATCTTTGTGAGTGAGTACTCGCACCAATCCACTGCCGGTGCGCAACGCGGCCTCAGCCGTCATGCGCACTGCCCCGGCCGTTCCGGCATCGCCTCCGACGACCAGCAGACGGCCATGGTTGCCTTTATGCGAGGTGGGTTTGCGCGGCTTGAGCCAGCGGGTCAGTGCGCTGGCATCATAACGCGCCATCGGCGCGGTTTCTCCCGCGAGAAACGTCGCCAGGCCAAGGTCGGCATAATAGAGCGCGCCGATAACGTCGCGGGCTTTGCCGGTAAGCTGGCCTGGCTTCAGCGCCACGACGCTCAGGGTATGCGTGGCGTTAATCACCTCACCGGGCGTCGTGCCGTTTCGCGCGGATAAGCCGGACGGCATGTCGATGGCGAGGATCGGTGCCGCGTGGGCGTTTGCCTGCTGAATCAGCGTGGCATAGGGTTCCGCAGGCGCGCGCTGTGTGCCGGTGCCCAGCAGCGCATCGACAATCACATCCACCTGCTCTGGCCATGCCGCACCAGCCGCATGGATCTCGCCGCCCGCATCCAGCCAGGCGTCCCGGGCGCGCTGCGCCTCTTCCGGTAACGCTTTTTCACTGTCATACGCCAGCAGCGTGATGGTTTTACCCGCCGCCTGCCCCATGCGGGCCAGCACATAGCCATCCCCGCCATTGTTACCGTGGCCGCACAAAATCAGCCAGTGGCGGGCGTCAGGCCAGTGCCGGTTCAGATGCTCATAGGCGGCCTGCCCGGCGCGCAGCATCAGTTCATAGAGGGTAATGCCAAGGGCATCGGCTCCCTGCTGCTCAAGCTGCGCCACCGCCTGCGCAGGCCAGACAGAATATGGTAAACTGCGGTCGTTTCTCTTCGAATGCTGGTCACTCATGTCATACCCTCTCGATCTTCATCAGTTCGCACAACAGATTAAACAGTGGGGATTAGATCTCGGCTTTCAGCAGGTCGGCATCACCGATACCGATCTCAGTGCGGAAGAGCCGCGCCTGCAGGCGTGGCTGGAGAAGCAGTATCATGGCGAGATGGAGTGGATGGCGCGACATGGCATGATGCGGGCGCGTCCGCATGAACTGCTTCCCGGCACGCTGCGCGTCATCAGCGTTCGCATGAACTACCTTCCGGCCAAAGCCGCCTTTGCCAGCACGCTGAAAAATCCCCGACTGGGCTATGTCAGCCGTTATGCATTAGGCCGCGATTACCACAAAGTATTGCGCAATCGCCTGAAAAAGCTCGGAGAAATGATCCAGCAGCATTGCAGCAAGCTTAACTTCCGGCCCTTTGTGGACTCGGCCCCGCTGCTTGAGCGACCGCTGGCAGCTAAAGCAGGACTGGGCTGGACCGGCAAACATTCGCTGATTCTGAATCGTGAAGCTGGCTCGTGGTTTTTCCTCGGCGAGCTGCTGATCGATATCCCCCTGCCGATTGATACGCCGCAGCAGGAGCAGTGTGGCCGCTGTGTCGCCTGCATGACCATCTGCCCGACCAGCGCTATCGTTGAGCCTTACGTCGTGGATGCCCGGCGCTGTATTTCCTATCTTACTATCGAGCTGGAAGGGGCGATCCCGGAAGCGTTTCGCCCGCTGATGGGCAACCGGATTTATGGCTGTGATGACTGCCAGTTGATCTGTCCGTGGAATCGTTACGGGCAACTCAGCGATGAAAGTGACTTCTCTCCCCGCGCGGCCCTGCATGCACCGGAGCTTATCGATCTGTTTCAGTGGGATGAGGCGAAGTTTTTGCGTATCACCGAAGGCTCGGCGATTCGACGGATTGGTCATTTGCGCTGGCTGCGTAATATTGCGGTGGCGCTGGGTAATGCGCCCTGGTCAGCGGATATTGTGCCAGTACTGGAACAGCGGCTCGGAGAGAGTGAACTGCTGGATGAACATATTCTGTGGGCGGTCGCCTGTCAGCAGCAGAAACGCCAGCAACTCGTCGTGGACGTACAGCCTGCTCAGCAGAAACGTCTGGTGCGTGCCATTGAAAAAGGTTTACCCCGTGATGCGTGATTAACCAGCCAGCCGGCAGTTTATCGTTTTCCACACGCTGTGAATAAAAATAAAAAGCTGTTGTCATTCAACTGCAATAACGGGCGTTTCACGCTGGAATAACAAATTGAAATATCCTCATAATCATAAATATCAACAACTTAAGAAAAAGTTGTGTTTATTTAATAATGAGTCTACCGCTTCGTTTTAACGATAAAGCTGTGGATAACTCTGTTCAGAAACATTTTACAGATCGCCGTAAAAGGCGCAGACGATGGGGTGCCGTGCTGTGGATAACCTTAGGCTGACAATCAAAATCAGACGACGCTAAACCGTCGGATAACTGATCACAATGAGGTTGATGTTAAATCTGGAGCGGGAAACGAGACTCGAACTCGCGACCCCGACCTTGGCAAGGTCGTGCTCTACCAACTGAGCTATTCC
>NZ_JAALFP010000012.1:0-150460 GCF_011800325.1 Pantoea sp. EKM101V | reverse complement strand
GGCGGCTCAGTCTCCTGAACCTTCAACCCGTTTCCCGTTGCCGGTGTGCCGTGTCGATGGAGGCGCATTATAGGGAGTTCGCGCGGGCTGACAAGCGTTTATTGCGAAAAGATTACTGTTCGAAGTAATTTTCACCAAATCGCGCTATTTCGCTACGATTTGCCTGGTAACTGTGCAAATTCATGGGCAAAACGGCTCACCTGTTGCCAGTCCGTGTATTCCACTTCTTTCGTTGCATCGGTTTCACCGCCGGTCATACGCATAATCAGCTGAATCATCACGCGGTCAAACCAGCGATAGCGGGGATAATAGAGCGCCCCTGCAAATACGGCACAGCAGTCAGGCTGCCATGGAGACTGCAATAAGAACTTCCGGGTATAGGCATTCGTTTCAGGAGTACGCTTCTCAGGTTTGCGTGCCGTGAGGTTTACCGAAAAGAAACCGCTGGTACGCTGCTGCAGCGCAGGGAGATGTTGCTTAACGAAGGTCTCGACGACCGGCTGAAAATGGCCATAGCGGATCGAGGCGCCAATCAGTACGCGATCATACTGTGTCCAGTCAGGCACAGCGGCATCCTGGATGTTCAGCACATCACACGGCTGCTGCTGCCGGATGGTCTCCGCAAGAGCGGAAGCAATCTTCTGCGTTTGCCCGTCGCGGGTGGAATAGAGAATCAGCGCTTTCATGTCAGCATCCTTATTAATTATTCACGCCAGAAAGTAGGCGTGAACAGCACCAGCAAGGTGAAAACCTCGAGACGCCCGAACAACATGGTAGAGATAAGTATCCATTTCGCCACATCATTCATAGACGTGAAGTTGTCTGCCACGACGCCTAAGCCCGGCCCGAGGTTATTCAGCGTGGCGGCAACGGCAGCAAAAGCGGAGAAGTCATCGACGCCCGTGGCGATGATCGCCAGCATGCTCACCAGGAACACCAGCGCATAGGCCGAGAAGAATCCCCAGACGGCTTCCAGGATACGCTCCGGCAGCGCACGATTGCCCAGCTTGATGGTGTACACCGCATTCGGGTGAACCAGACGCTTAAGCTCGCGGTTACCCTGTTTGCACAACAGCAGAATGCGGATCACCTTCAGGCCACCCCCGGTTGAACCGGCACAGCCACCAATGAAAGCTGAGCACAACAGCAGAACCGGCAGGAACAGCGGCCAGCGAGCGATACTGTCGGTCGTGAAACCCGCCGTCGTCGCCATGGACACCACCTGGAAAAAGGCCTGGTTCAGGGTCTGCCAGCCGCTGGCATAGACATTGTGGAACCAGAGCACCACCGTACAGATCAGAACCAGCGTCAGCTGAACGCCGATAAACATGCGGAACTCCGGGTCCCGCCAGTACACGCGCAGGTTACGTCCGCTTAGCATGGAAAAGTGCAGGCCATAGTTGCAGCCGGAGATCAGCAGGAACACCGCCACGATAGTATTGATGGTGCTGCTGTTAAAGTAGCCGATGCTGGCATCATGAGTTGAGAAGCCGCCAATGGCGATGGTCGAAAAGCTGTGGCCGATAGCATCGAACGCCGGCATGCCCGCCAGCCAGAGTGCCAGCGCACAGGCTACGGTCAGCAGAACATAGATCAGCCAGAGTGTCTTGGCCGTCTCGGCGATGCGCGGGCGCATTTTATTGTCTTTCAGCGGTCCCGGCATTTCAGCGCGATAGAGCTGCATGCCCCCGACGCCCAGAATCGGCAGGATGGCTACTGCTAACACGATGATCCCCATCCCGCCCAGCCACTGCAGCATCTGCCGGTAGAAGAGGATGGCCTTAGGCAGCGAGTCCAGCCCCACCAGCGTGGTGGCTCCGGTGGTTGTCAGGCCCGAGAAAGATTCAAAGAACGCATCCGTGACGGAAAGATGCGGCTGCTCCGCAAAGATAAAGGGCATGGCCCCTACGCTGCCCAGTACCGTCCAGAACAGGACGACGATCAGGAACCCTTCGCGGGGTTTGAGTTCGGTTTTCTTTTTACGGTTCGGCCACCACAGCAGCGAGCCGATCACCAGCGCCATCATAAATGTCTGGCTGAACGCCCGTCCCGCGCCATCGCGATAAATTAATGCGACGAGGCCGGGCAGAATCATTGTCACTGAAAAAAGAATTACCAGCAGACCGACGATGCGGGTAATGGCGCGAAAGTGCATTCAGCCGTTCCTTTAAATAAGAGAGATGAACATCATGGTGTGAGCGGGATCAGCGACAACGCGCCCCGGCTAAAGTCTGACAGATTTTTTTTGAACCCCTCTATCTGTCCATAAGGCAATGCCAGCGTCAGCGCAATACGATCCTGATAGTGGCTGTCGGTCACCTTACCTTCAAAACGCTGCACCAGCCGTTCGATATCGCTGTGCTGTGCATAGTCGCATTGCAGCGTGAAAACCATCATCGGTACTTTGCGCTGCCGCGGTAACTGCTTCAGTCCCTGCTGGACGCCACCGCCATACGCCTTCACCAGGCCACCGGTGCCCAGCATAATGCCGCCGTAATAACGCACCACCACAGCGGTCACCTCGCCAATACTGGCACCCATCAGCTGCGCCAGCATCGGTTTCCCGGCGGTGCCCGACGGCTCACCATCATCCGAAAAACCGAGCTGCTGAGAGTCATCCGGCGCACCCGCCACCCAGGCCCAGCAGTGATGCCGGGCAGCAGGATGCTCGCTTTTCACCTGCTGGACAAAGGCGCGCGCGGCCTCTGTCCCCTCGGTGTGCGCCAGCAGCGTAATAAAGCGACTCTTTTTGATGGTTTCCTCGCTGATGCTCACGGCCAGCGCGGGAATATCAAAAGCGTCCATCAGGCCAGATGCAGATCGCGGGTCATGTTTTCAACGCGGTTTGGATGGATCACCACGTTATCTTCGATGCGAATGCCGCCATAAGGCCGAAGCGCATCAATCGCCTGCCAGTTAAAGTGCTGACTGAAACGGCCCTGACGCAGCGGCGCCAGTAACGAGTCGATAATATAGAAGCCCGGCTCGATGGTTAAGACCATGCCGGGTTGCAGCACGCGGGTGCAGCGAAGGTAAGGATACTGCGCAGGCGCGGCGAGATGGGTGCCCTGCTCATCCTGCATAAACCCGGCAACGTCATGCACCTGCAAGCCCAGCGGATGCCCCAGACCGTGTGGCATAAATGGCCCGGTCAGATCTTCAGCCACCAGCGCCTCTTCGCTGATTCCCTGCACCAACTCAAACTTCAGCAACATCTTCGCAATACGCTGGTGCATCTGAAGATGATAATCGGTGTAGCGCACACCCGGTTTCAGCGTGGCGATTAAAGCCAGCTCTTCGGCGTTCATCGCCTCCACCATTCTGGCATAGAGCGAGCTGCTCTGCGCCGCATAGCTACGGGTCAGATCGGCGGCGTAGCCCAGATATTCGGCGCCCGCATCAATCAGGAAGCTGTGACGTTTCGCCGGTGGCTGATGATCCAGGCGGGTGTAGTGCAGCACCGCCGCGTGTTCATTCAGCGCAATGATATTGCCGTACGGCACATCGGTATCACGATGGCCGGTCGCGGTCAGGTAAGCCTGATTGATGTCAAATTCGCTCAGGCCCGCAGAGAACGCCTCTTTGGCCGCGCGATGCCCCGCAACCGCCAGCTTCTGCGCCTGACGCAGACAGGCCAGTTCATAGTCGGTTTTGATGCTGCGATGGTAGTGCAGAAAGTCGATGACCGCTTTAGGGTTGATGTTGTCTGAGGAGATTCCGAGCTGCGCCGCGCGTGCATTAACCGGCCCGATATAGGCGACATTATCACGCTGTGCAGGGAGCAGGTGCGCAATCTCATCTGCGTTTTTCAGGCCGATAACCTCGACATCTCCGGTCCAGAAACTGTCCGGCAGCGGTTCAACGTTATGCCAGTAATCCACCGGAGAGTAGAACCACAGTTTCGGCTTGTTCACGCCATCGATCCAGAGCCAGCAGTTAGGCACCTGCGTGACCGGCACCCAGGCTTTGAACTGCGGATTCACCTTAAACGGATAGGTGTGGTCATCCAGAAACACCGTCAGCAACTCACCGGAATGGATCAGCATCGCATCCAGTTTATTGCGTGCCAGCACCTGCTGCGCCCGTTGCTGCAACGTGGCGATGTGCGCGTGATACAAGGTCTTCAGTGAATCCATAGCCGTCTCTCCCGTGTCGCGAAATGGCCGCAGTTTAGCATACCCCTTGCTCAGATGCCGAAGCCGGCGTGGCTGTGATCTTGTTAGCAAATAAGCAAAGAGCGGTTTGCAAAAAATTAACATCACTCCCACACTCACGATCATCTGGTATGACCAGATCACCTTTCGCGGTTTCAGGAGACGCACATGCTCTACCAAGGCGCTAACCTTACCCTTCACTGGCTGGACGATGGCATCGCCGAGCTGGTTTTTGATGCCACAGGCTCAGTCAACAAGCTGGATACGCAAACGGTCGCCAGTCTGGGCGAGGCCATTGCGGTCCTGGAACAGCAGCCAGCACTGCGCGGCCTGCTGCTGAGCTCCGCTAAACCCGCCTTTATCGTGGGCGCGGACATTACCGAGTTTCTTTCCCTGTTTGATGCCCCCACCGAAAAGCTGAGCCGGTGGCTGAGTTACGCCAACAGCATCTTCAACCGTCTGGAAGATTTGCCCGTGCCCACCCTGGCAGCCATTGATGGCTATGCACTGGGTGGCGGATGTGAGTGCGTCCTGGCGACCGACCTGCGCATCGCCACTGCGGATGCCCGCATCGGCCTGCCGGAAACCAGACTCGGCATCATGCCAGGCTTTGGCGGCAGCGTAAGGTTGCCCCGCCTGCTGGGAGCCGACAGCGCGCTGGAAATTATTGCCGCCGGTAAAGATGTGGATGGCAATGCCGCGCTGAAACTGGGCCTGGTCGATGCGGTGGTTGCCCGTGACAAACTGCGCGAAGCGGGCATCACCATGCTCAGAGCGGCCGCCGAAGAGGGCAGCTGGCAGGCGCGCCGTGCGCCTAAACTGGCCCCGCTGAAGCTCAGTCCGATCGAGGCGGCGATGAGTTTTACCATTGCGAAGGGCATGGTGATGCAGACCGCAGGAAAACATTACCCCGCTCCGCTGATGGCGGTAAAAACCATTGAGGCCGCGGCCAGTCTCGGTCGCGATGATGCGCTGAAGCTTGAAACGGCTGCATTTGTGCCGCTGGCGCAGTCTGACGAAGCGCGCGCACTGGTCGGCATCTTCCTCAACGATCAGTACGTTAAAGGGCTGGCAAAAAAACGCGCCAGCGAAAGCGGCGCACCTGCTCAGGCGGCAGTGCTGGGCGCAGGCATCATGGGCGGTGGCATCAGCTACCAGTCTGCCTGGAAAGGCGTGCCGGTCAGAATGAAAGATATCAATCCACAGGCGCTGACGCTGGGGATGAATGAAGCCAGCAAGCTGCTTAACACCCAGCTGGCGCGCGGAAAAATTGACGGTAACAGGCTGGCCAGCGTCATCGCCACCATCCAGCCCACGCTGGATTACGCCGGTTTTGAACTGGCCGACGTGGTGGTGGAAGCGGTAGTCGAGAACCCGCAGATCAAGGCTAAAGTGCTGGCTGAAACAGAGCGGCACCTGCGTGACGATGCCGTTCTGGCCTCGAATACTTCGACCATTCCTATCAGCCAGCTGGCGCAGGCGTTGCAGCGCCCGGAAAACTTCTGTGGCATGCACTTCTTTAACCCGGTGCCGCGTATGCCGCTGGTCGAAGTAATCCGGGGCGAGAAAACCAGTGAAGCGACCCTCGGCAAAGTGGTGGCCTGGGCCAGCAAAATGGGTAAAACCCCTATCGTGGTCAACGACTGCCCCGGCTTCTTTGTTAACCGGGTGCTGTTCCCCTACTTCGCCGCTTTCAGCCTGCTCCTGCGCGATGGCGCAGATTTCCGCCAGATAGATAAGGTCATGGAAAAACAGTTTGGCTGGCCGATGGGGCCGTCATGGCTGCTGGATGTCGTGGGCATCGATACGGCGCACCATGCGCAAAGCGTGATGGCTGACGGGTTCCCGGACCGCATGAAGCATGACTATCGCGACGCGATCGATCTGCTGTTTGAGGCTGGTCGCTTTGGCCAGAAAAATGGCAAAGGCTTCTGGCGCTGGGAAGAAGATAAAAAGGGCAAGCCAAAAAAAGTGGCCGATGCCGATGTCGATACGCTGCTGCAACAGGCCTGTCAGCCCGCGCGAATCTTCAGCGATGAAGAGATTCTGAACCGCATGATGCTGCCGATGCTGAACGAAGTGGTGCGCTGCCTGGAAGAGAAGATTATCGCCTCACCGGCTGAAGCCGATATGGCGCTGGTGTATGGCCTCGGCTTCCCGCCTTTCCGTGGCGGGGCTTTCCGCTATCTCGATACTCTGGGCAACAGCAACGTGGTGGATCAGGCCCGGCGTTATAGCGGCCTCGGTGGCCTGTATGCCCTGCCTGCCCTGCTGCTGCAGAAAGCCCATCAGCATGAAAGCTGGTATCCCGCCGCCAAACCGATTGATGAAGCCGCGCTGAAAAGCGCCTGAGGGCAAGAAGATGGAAAATGTGGTGATTATTGATGCCGTGCGCACGCCAATGGGCCGGTCAAAAGGCGGCGCCTTCCGTCATGTGCGCGCCGAAGATCTCTCTGCGCATCTGATGCGTGAACTGCTGAGCCGTAACCCGACGGTGAACCCGGCAGAGCTGGATGACATTCTCTGGGGCTGCGTGCAGCAGACACTGGAGCAGGGATTTAATATCGCACGTAACGCTGCCCTGCTGGCCGAAATTCCCCACACGGTGCCAGCCAGCACCGTCAACCGGCTGTGTGGCTCTTCCATGCAGGCGCTGCACGATGCCGCCCGCGCCATTATGGTCGGTGATGCCCGGAGCTGTCTGATCGGTGGCGTGGAGCATATGGGGCATGTGCCGATGAACCACGGCGTCGACTTTCATCCCGGGCTTAGCCGGACGGTTGCCAAAGCCGCAGGGATGATGGGCCTGACGGCAGAAATGCTGGCGCGGATGCATCATATCAGCCGTGAGCAGCAGGATGCATTTGCCCTGCGTTCGCACCAGCGGGCCTGGCAGGCCACCCGGCGCGGCGACTTTGCGACAGAGATTGTCGCCACCTATGGTCATGACAGCGACGGCATCCTCAAACGTTATGATTTCGATGAAGTGATCCGTGAAGAGACCAGCGCCGAAGGCCTGGCGGCGCTGAAACCGGCTTTCGATCCGGTGAATGGCACCGTGACGGCGGGCTCCTCGTCAGCGTTGTCAGATGGCGTAGCCGCCATGCTGGTGATGAGTGAATCACGCGCCCGCGAGCTGGGGCTGACGCCGCGCGCCCGCATCCGCAGCATGGCCGTGGTGGGCTGCGATCCTTCAATCATGGGCTATGGGCCGGTTCCGGCCAGTAAGCTGGCGTTAAAACGGGCGGGACTGAGCGTCAGCGATATCGACGTCTTTGAGCTGAACGAAGCCTTTGCTGCGCAGACACTGCCGTGCATCAAAGATTTAGGCTTGCTGGAGCAGCTGGATGAAAAGGTCAATCTGAATGGCGGCGCGATTGCGTTAGGCCATCCGCTGGGCTGTTCCGGCGCGCGTATCAGTACCACGCTGCTAAACATTATGGAACGACGCGATGCCAGCCTGGGTCTTGCCACCATGTGTATCGGGCTGGGCCAGGGCATCGCAACCGTATTCGAGCGTCTGTAATACGTTGCGTTTATTTTGTCAGATTTACCCGCCGTTACCGGCGGGTTTTTTCTGTCTGCTGCCGGCGATCAGATAAAGGCAAACGCATCGCCATACATCTGTGACTCGACTGCGCCACGCTCGGCACAGAAACGATCGCGGGCAATCTTCGCCATCTCAAAGCGTCCGGCGATGTAGATCTCATGTTCGCTCAGCGTGCTGAAATCCTGCATCACCGCGGTCAGTACCGTACCGGAACGTCCCTGCCAGCCCGCTTCAGGCTGTTCAACAACCGGGATCACTTTCAGGTTCGGGTGCTTCACCGCCAGCGCATTCAGCTCGTCCAGATCGTACAGATGCTTAAGCTCACGTCCGCCCCAGTAAATGGCGATATCGCGCTCCGGCTGTTCCGCCAGCGCGGTGAGCAGAATCGAACGGGCGTAGGAGAAGCCGGTGCCGCCTGCAATCAGGATCAGTGGCTTACTGCTCTCTTCGCGCAGCCAGGCGTCACCGTGCGGCATATCGACGGTGATCTGGCGATCGTTGCGGATCCGATCCATCACCGCCATCGCATAGAGGTTGAGATCGGACGCGCCGATATGCAGCTCAATAATATCTTTTTCCATCGGCGTTGAGGCCAGTGAGAACGGACGCTTATCACGCTCATCCATCACGACCATCAGATACTGCCCCGCGCGAAAACTGAATTCCGCTTCAGGGATCAGGCGAACGCGATAGACCGTGTCGGTAATCGCCTCAACCGAAGTTACTTTACAGCTTAACGTTGTCATGCGTTCCCTCTGTCGGGTCGTCTTTATGGTTGTGCTCGCCATCAACGCTGTGGCGGCTGATCAAGAATACCTAGCTCATCCCAGATAGCATCAATGCGCGCCGTGACCGCAGGATCTTTAACAATGGGCGTACCCCATTCACGCTGCGTTTCACCCGGCCACTTATTGGTTGCATCAAGCCCCATCTTCGACCCCAGCCCGGAAACCGGCGAGGCGAAATCGAGATAGTCGATAGGGGTATTTTCGACTAATACCGTATCACGGGCCGGATCCATTCGCGTGGTGATCGCCCAGATCACGTCATTCCAGTCGCGCGCATTAACATCATCGTCACACACAATAACAAATTTGGTGTACATGAACTGCCGCAAAAATGACCAGACGCCAAACATGACACGTTTGGCATGCCCTGCGTACTGCTTTTTAATCGTCACAACCGCCAGCCGGTAGGAGCAACCTTCAGGCGGCAGGTAGAAGTCCACGATCTCCGGGAACTGCTTAATCAGAATCGGTACCAGAACTTCATTCAGCGCCACGCCCAGTACGGCGGGTTCATCCGGCGGACGTCCGGTATAGGTGGAGTGATAGATCGGCTGACGACGCTGCGTGATATGCGTCACGGTAAATACCGGGAAGCTATCCACTTCATTGTAGTAGCCGGTGTGGTCACCGTAGGGACCTTCTGGCGCCATATCGCCCGCTTCGATATACCCTTCCAGCACGATTTCCGCACTGGCCGGCACTTCGAGATCGTTCGACAGGCACTTCACCACTTCCGTTTTGTTGCCGCGCAGCAGACCGGCAAACGCATATTCTGACAGCGTGTCAGGCACCGGCGTCACCGCGCCGAGGATGGTGGCAGGATCGGCGCCCAGCGCGACCGAAACCGGAAAACGTTCACCCGGATGCGCTTTCGTCCACTCCTGAAAATCAAGCGCACCGCCACGGTGCGACAGCCAGCGCATGATCAGACGATTTTTACCGATCACCTGCTGACGGTAAATACCGAGATTCTGGCGCTCTTTGTGAGGGCCGCGCGTAACGGTCAGTCCCCAGGTAATCAGTGGTGCGGCATCGCCTGGCCAGCACTTCATGACCGGAATACGCGTCAGATCGACCTCATCACCGCTGAACACCTCTTCCTGACAGGGCGCATTACGCAGCCGTTTGGTCGGCATGTTCAGCACCTGCTTAAACTGCGGCATTTTATCGAACAGGTCGCGGAAGCCTTTTGGCGGCTCAGGCTCTTTCAGGAAGGCCAGCAGCTTACCCACTTCACGCAGGGCGCTCACCTCCTCCTGCCCCATGCCCATGGCCACGCGCTTAGGGGTGCCGAACAGGTTGCACAGCACCGGCATATCGTACCCTTTCGGGTTTTCAAACAGCAGGGCGGGGCCACCGGCACGCAGCGTGCGATCGGCAATCTCCGTCATTTCCAGTTCGGGATCGATGGACTGGGTAATGCGCTTTAGCTCACCGCGCTGTTCAAGCAGCGCGAGGAAGTCTCTCAAATCGTGGTATTTCATGCGGCTTTAACATTCCGGCCAGAGTGAATCGGCCATTATAGGTCTGATTACGCGGAGTTGCTGAGGTTTATACCGCAGCCTCATACGCACTGAAAGGGAACCAGCGGCTGCAGTGCGCGGGTATCGTGCATTCCCTGAATCGGGTCACCGTGACGAAACAGCTTAAAGTCCTCGTTTCGCACGCTGTGATAGCGCAGCTGGTTGTCATGCAGGTGCAGAAAACTGCCTTCACGCAGGGCAATCACCGACTCCGTCGGATTGACCGCGCAGAACTCCGCCAGACGCTCATCGCGGGTTTCGCCCATATGGCCGCTGACGCTGGCATCAAGATAGTGGGGATTGATCTGCACCGGGAAGAGTCCCAGCGCGGGCAGCACTACACTGCTGCGCACCGGCATATCGTTGGTGGTGCGGATGGAGGGCGTCGCCACATTGCAGCCCGCGCTCCAGCCGAGATAAGGCACCTGTCGCTCACGTACCGCACGCTGGATCGGGACGATGAGATCCTGCTCATGCAGCATCTGGTTCAGAAACCAGGTGTTGCCGCCGCTGACCAGAATCAGTTCTGCCTGTGCAATCGCCTCAGCCGGTGAGGCGAAGGATTGAACCAGCCTGACCGGGATGCCCAGAGAGGCCGTGAGTTCGGCGGCGCGCTGCTGCTGATCGCCCCGGATTATCGCGTAGGGGATCAGGACCGCCGAGCGGATAGCGCGTCGGGCGATCATCGCGTGCAGCTGCGGCTGCGCATAACCCAGCAGCGGCGCATCGTCCGCCAGCCTGCCATTGCTCAACAGAAAGAGTTCCATCAGACGTTCCTTTTGCAGGGGTGAAGGTTATCGAGTCTGATACAGAGCCCTGGTGCACGTCAATTTCCCGTTACCGTTTCTGCCCGCCTCCGGCCTGCTAAGAAAAGTCTCAATTTATTTTCTCTGCGGGCCGCTTTACCCTGCCCCTGCGCTATAACTCTGGCAACAGGTTTGCTATTCTTAGCGTCCATTCAATGGGAGCCGTTATGGAAGCCTGGTACTTACTCTATTGCAAACGTGGACAGCTATTGCGCGCGAAGGAGCATCTCGAGCGGCAGGAGGTGCATTGCCTCAGCCCGATGATCGCTCTGGAAAAGATCGTGCGCGGTAAACGCACCACGGTGAGTGAGCCGCTGTTCCCTAACTACCTGTTTATCGAATTCGATCCTGAAGAGATTCACACCACCACCATCAGCAGCACCCGCGGTGTCAGTCACTTTGTCCGCTTCGGCTCCACCCCGGCAACCGTGCCGTCGGCGGTCATTGAAGCGCTGGAAACCGACGTCCCGCAAATCCTGCTCGATCCTGAAACGCCACAGAGCGGCGATGAGGTTGTCATCACCGAAGGAACGTTTGAAGGGCTGCGCGCCATTTTTGCCGAGCCGGATGGTGAAACACGCTCGATCCTGTTGCTGAATCTCCTCAACAAGCAGGTGATGCGCAGCGTCGATAACAAGCAGTTCCGCAAGCTTTAAGCCAGTCTGAACAGCGTCCGCGCATTATGATCGATGCGGGCCGCCAGTGCCTCCGCACTTTCACCTCGCCATGTCGCCACCTGACTGACAATATGCGGTAAAAAGCAGGGTTCGTTGCGGCGCGAAGGCGGACGCGGACGCATGTCGCGCGGCAACAGGTAGGGCGCATCCGTTTCCAGCAGCAGGCGTTCGGCCGGGATCAGCGGCAGCAGCTCACGCAGTTCCAGACCCCGACGCTCATCGCAGACCCAGCCCGTAATGCCCACAGATAACCCCATTTCCAGACAGGCTTCCAGTTCGTCGCGCGTGCCGGTAAAGCAGTGGATCACCGCACCCGGCAGTTTTGGCAGCCAGGGGGCAAGCACCGCAGCGAAACGCGCATGGGCTTCACGGCAGTGCAGGAACACCGGCATATTGAGTTCTGCGGCCAGCGCCAGCTGTGCGTCAAATGCATACTCCTGCTGCTCATGGGCCGAGAGGTTGCGATTAAAATCGAGTCCGCATTCACCAATGGCGACCACTTCCGGTTTTTCCGCCAGCCGGCGCAGGGTGCTGGCGATCTCCAGCGACCATTCGCTGGCATGATGAGGGTGAACGCCCGCGGTAGACCAGCAAAAGCCGGGCTGGCCTTCAGCCAGTCGCTGAGCCTGCTGGCTCTCCAGCGCGTTGGTGCCGGTAATAAGCATGCCGGTGACGCCCGCATCACGCGCGCGTTTAACCACCTTTTGCCGGTCGGAGGCGAATTGCGTGCTGGTCAGGTTTACACCGATATCAAACATAATTTTTCCCACAGTTTGTAAAAAAAAACCGCCCGGAGGGGCGGTCTGGATGGCTCGCTTCCCGCCTGTGCGGGTCATACGGTCAGCGTCAGGCGTCGGTATGTTTATCCTCATCCTGTGACCAGCGGCCTTTACCCACATAGTAACGGGAAAAGAATACGCCGACTTCAAACAGGCAGTACATCGGAATAGCGAGCAAAGTTTGGGAAAAAACGTCCGGAGGTGTGAGCAGCATCCCGACTACGAAAGCGCCCACCAGAATATAGGGACGTTTCTTTTTCAGATCTTCCGGGCTGGTGATACCGGTCCAGCAGAGCAACACGATCGCCACCGGCACCTCAAACGCCACCCCAAAGGCCATGAAGAGAGTCATGACGAAATCGAGGTATTTGGCGATATCCGTTGCGACCGTCACGCCGATGGGCGCGGTCTTGGTGAAAAAGCCAAATGCCAGCGGGAAAACGACGAAGTAAGCAAAGGCCACACCGAAGTAGAACAGGAAGGTGCTGGAGAAGAGCAGCGGCATCACCAGCCTGCGCTCATGCCGGTAGAGCGCCGGGGCGACAAATGCCCAGACCTGATAGAGGATCACCGGCACCGCGAGAAACACTGACACGATGATGGTCAGCTTTATCGGGGTAAAGAACGGCGAGGCGACATCGGTTGCAATCATGCTGGAGCCCACCGGCATCTGACTGATCAGCGGTGATGCGACCAGCTGGTAGATGTCGTTGGCGAAATAGACCAGTACCAGGAAAATGACCAGTACGGCGATGATGCAGTTCAGTAATCGCTTACGCAGCTCAATCAGATGGCTGATGAGCGGTTGGGTATCTTCAACGGTCATTATCGTTCATCACCTGCAGAAGAGGAGGTCGCGGAAGGACGCGCAGACTCTGATGACCTGGCGGCGTCGCCAGCGGGTGCCTGTGCCGGTGCCGGTGCGCTGGCCACAGCAGCAGGCGCAGCAGAGGATGGCGCAGCAGAGGGTCGCTGTGCGGCCGCGGCCGGTGCGGGTTGCACCGCGGCATCGGCACCCGCTACCGCAGACGGTGCCTGTGCCGGTGCGCTGGCCTGATGCTCTGCTGAGGCTGGCGTCGCGGCGGTTTCCGTCGCAGCAGGCTCAGGGGCATACCGGTGCTGTGCTGAGTGGATGGTGTTCGCTTCGTCTTCCTCTTTTTCAATGTCGATGCTCTGACTGACCGAGCGCTTCATTGAATCTGCCGTTTTACGCAGCTCTTCCATCGACTCCTTCAGCTCAGGGGAGAGGGTGCCACGGCCCGCCTCTTCCACCTTTTTCAGGCTCTCCTGCAACTCCTGCAGTTTGAGTTCCTGCGCCAGTTCATGTTGTACATTGGCTGCCAGCGAACGAATCGCCCTGATCCAGCCGACCACGGTTTTCACCGCAACCGGTAATCGTTGCGGGCCGAGTACAATCAGCCCGATAACGAACACCAATACCAGTTCACTAAAACCAATATCGAACACGGTTTACACCTGCTTGTCGTTCTTGGCTTCTTCTTTGTTAGCCGAAGTTTGCTGTTTGTCCGCCAGCGTTTTGGCAGCGAAGTCAGCGTCCTGCTCTTTCGGTTGATCCTTTTTGTCGTCCTCATCACTCATGGCCTTTTTGAAGCCACGAATCGAAGAACCTAAATCCGAACCCAGATTACGTAATTTATTGGTACCGAACAGAAGTACAACAATCACGGCAATGATTAACAGTTGCCAGATACTGATACCGCCCATGAGATAGCCTCTAATATTCTGTGAAAACGATAAGGTAATGCAGGACAGAGTGCCCTTTTTAGCCGGGCTTTAGCCAGCGACATTACCTTTTTTTAAACAGACGTGACAATCAGTTTGTCTTACGCCAGCCGATTAGCCATGAAACGATTCCTGCCGCCATCAGAACCGCCGGAAAGAGATCCCAGTCCGGTCGGGTGAGCAGAACTGCCGTTCCGCTTAGCAGCAGTGTGGCACCGACGCCAAACAGATAACGCGCCTGATGATGACGGACGCGCTGCGCATTGAGATCGCCCACTAATTTATCGACGCTGTGCCGTAAAAGCTTGTGCTGGCGCATGCTGTCGTAAAAGAGTTCTGGCAGCTCCGGGAGCTTTTCAGCCCAGAACGGCGCTTTCTCTTTGACCGCACGGATAATGGCGGGGATACCCACCTGATCCTTGATCCACTCTTCCAGGAAGGGTTTGGCCGTTTTCCACAGGTCGAGCTGTGGGTAGAGCTGACGGCCAATGCCTTCCACATAAAGCAGCGTTTTTTGCAGCAGCACCAGCTGCGGCTGCACTTCCATATTAAAGCGACGCGCGGTGTTGAACAGGTTCAGCAGCACATGCCCGAACGAGATCTCAGCCAGCGGCTTTTCAAAAATCGGCTCACACACCGTGCGAATCGCAAACTCGAAATCTTCGACGTTGGTATCGGGCGGTACCCAGCCGGAATCAACGTGCAGCTCGGCAACCTTGCGATAGTCACGGTTGAAGAACGCGATAAAGTTTTCCGCCAGATAACGCTTATCTTCTTTGTTCAGCGACCCCACGATGCCGCAGTCGATACCGATATATTGCGGATCTTCCGGGTGTTCATAGCTGACAAAAATATTGCCCGGATGCATATCTGCGTGGAAGAAGCTGTCGCGGAAGACCTGGGTAAAGAAGACCTGGACACCGCGTTCAGCCAGCAGCTTCATATTCACGCCGTGGCGCTCCAGCGTCGCAACGTCGGAAATCGGGATACCGTAAATGCGCTCCATCACCATCATGGTCTCGCTGCAATAGTCGGAATAGACTTCCGGCACATAGAGCATACGGCTCTCTTCAAAATTGCGGCGTAACTGAATGGCGTTGGCGGCTTCGCGTAACAGGTTCAGCTCATCAAGCAGGGTTTTCTCATAATCGCGCACCACTTCGACCGGACGCAGACGACGGCCATCCGGCAGCAGACGCGGAACCCAGCGCGCCAGGCGATAGATCAGCTTCATATCCGCTTTGATCACCGGCAAAATGTCGGGGCGGATCACTTTGATCACCACTTTTTTGCCGTTAGATTTCAGCGTGGCGGTGTGAACCTGCGCAATCGACGCAGACGCCAGCGGCTTAATGTCAAAATCATCAAACCAGGTCTCGATGGGTGCGCCCATTGAGGCTTCAATCTGTGCTTTCGCTTTGACGCCATCGAAGGGCGCCACACGGTCCTGCAGGATCGCCAGCTGATCGGCGATCAGCGGCGGGAAGAGATCCCGGCGCGTTGACAGCATCTGACCAAACTTGATCCAGACCGGCCCCAGCTGCTCCATCGCCATACGCATACGCGCACCGGTCGGTTCATGCTGGTGCAGATTGGGGATCCAGAAAATTGAGCGACGCCACAGGCGGAACAGGAAAGTGAGACGTGTCTGCGGGATCAGTTCATCAAGGCCATAGGTCAGAAACACCTTCATGATCAGATATAAGCGGCGGATCTCTCCTAAACTCATTTTGCCTCCAGCTGCGCCAGACGCGCATCAAGCGCCTCAAGCGAACGTTCCATCGCGTCGACCTCCTCAGAAAACCAGGCCAGTTCCAGTGAGCCAGGCGCAACACGCCACTCTTCGGTCATGGCCTGTCCGAGATATCCCTGACGACGCGCTGCTTCACCTTTGAAAAAGCGGAAAGCCTGCTGTGCCCGCTGACTGATGCCCTGCGCGGCGATGTCGCCCACCCAGGGAGCCAGATATTCCGCCGGATCCAGCTCAGCCAGATCCATCAGCGCCGAGAACTGCTGCACCACCTGCAGATCGCCCTCTACCTGCAGTTCACCGCTGCGAATCAGCGGCGTCAGCTGCTGGCGATCGCGCAGCTTTGGCAGACTTTTCAGCGAGGTGATCACCGTGCAGTCGCTGCGGTCCTGCCAGTCAGCTAACACGTCCAGCTGCTGTTCACTGAACACCAGCACCAGGGGAGACGAGAACTCATTCAGGCGCAGTGTCAGGACTTTGCCATTCAGACGTTGCCGCGCCGGCTTAAGGCCGCGATCGCGGTACAGAATACGGTTCAGCGCCGTCTCCATGCCCGCCGTAATCAAAGGAGTCAGGTTCATCACCATCTCACTCAGAACTTAAATCCACGATGCAGCGCCACGATCCCGCCAGTCATGTTGGAGTAAGTGGTATTTTCAAAGCCGACATCGTTCATCATCGCCTTCAGGGTCTCCTGATCGGGATGCATACGGATCGATTCGGCCAGATAGCGGTAGCTCTCAGCATCCTGCGCCACCAGCTGGCCGATACGCGGCAGAATGTGGAACGAGTAAGCGTCATACGCTTTGCTCAGCGGGTCCAGCACTGGCTTAGAGAACTCCAGCACCAGCAGGCGTCCGCCCGGCTTAAGCACGCGGAACATGGAGGCCAGCGCCTTCTCTTTTTCCGTGACGTTGCGCAGACCAAAGGAGATGGTGATGCAGTCGAAGTAGTTATCAGGGAAAGGCAGAGCTTCTGCGTTGGCCTGCACGTAACTGACGTTGCCCACCACACCCTGATTGCGCAGCTTTTCGCGGCCCATCTTCAGCATGGAACTGTTGATATCCGCCAGTACCACCTGACCGGTGTCACCCACCAGACGAGAGAATTTTGCCGTCAGATCGCCGGTGCCTCCCGCCAGATCCAACACACGCTGACCGCGGCGAACACCGCTGCTGTCGATGGTAAAGCGCTTCCAGATACGATGGACGCCAAAGGACATCAAATCGTTCATCAGGTCATATTTTGCCGCTACGGAGTGAAACACATCCGCGACTTTGTCAGCTTTTTCGCTTTTGGCGACCGTCTGAAAGCCAAAATGGGTGGTTTCCTGCTGTGATTCATCTGCCATCGGTTTTACCTGCTCCACAAACAATACTTTCCGAAGTGTATCAGAGTCACGGAAGTCAGGCACGCTGCGCCCATACTATTCGTGGAGGCGTCTCACACGCCTGTCACTGTCATCCGCATCCTCATCATCCCTGTCGTCATCTGCCATCCGGTTTTCCGGCATAGCCCGTTCGGCCAGCTGAGGATTGATCGGCCGTTTGATTTCAACGCCCAGCGCACGGAAGCCCTCCGTCTGCGCAATCAGGTTACCGCGCCCCTCTGCCAGCTTTTTCATCGCCTCGCGATAGCTGTTCTGCGCTTTGTCCAGACTGTGACCAATACCGCTCATGTCATCCACAAACAGCCGCATCTTGTCATAGAGGCGTGCGGCCCGATCGGCAATACGCTGTGCATTGCGGCTCTGGTGCTCATAGCGCCACAGATTATTGATGGTCCGTAACGCCACCAGCAGCGTGGTGGGGCTGACCAGCATGATATTCTGCTGCAGCGCCTCGCTAATCAGCTCAGGCTGGCGGTCGATCGCCAGTAAAAAGGCCGGTTCAACCGGAATGAACATCAACACATAATCCAGCGAGCGTAAACCGGGCAATTGTTGATAATCTTTTCGTCCCAGCAGGCGGATATGGGCCCGCACGGCGCTGACATGCTCCTGAATCGCCTGTTCACGTTCGATCTCATCATCCGCATTGAAGTAGCGCTCATAGGCCACCAGCGTCATCTTGGCGTCCACCACCACATCTTTGCCCTGTGGCAGCCGCACAATCACATCCGGCTGCATCCTGCCCTGCTGTTCAGACTGAATGCTGACCTGCGTTTCATATTCATAGCCTTCACGCAGCCCGGAGGCTTCCAGCACCCGGCTCAGGACCACTTCCCCCCAGTTACCCTGGATTTTATTGTCACCCTTCAGGGCTTTGGTCAGGTTGAGCGCCTCCTGCGCCATCTGCGCATTCAGCTGCTGAAGCTGACGGATTTCGTGGGTCAGGGTGTGACGTTCGCGCGCCTCTGCGCCAAAGCTTTCATGCACCTGACGACGAAAGCCATCCAGCTGTTCACGTAACGGGCCAATCAGGCTATCCAGGCTTTGACGGTTCTGCTCATCGACGCGACGGCCGCTGTTTTCGAAAATGCGGTTGGCGAGGTTTTCAAACTGGGCGCTGAGACGCTGCTCGCTGTTGGTCAGCAGGCGCTGCTTCTCCTCGGCGGCAAAACGGGTCTCTTCCAGACGGATGGTCACCTCACGCAGCTCCGCTTCCTGCGCGCTATTGACCTCCAGCTGATTGCGCAGCTCGCGATTGAGCTGCTCGCTTTCATTGCGCCAGTAGTCGAGCTGCTGCAGCCGCTCCGTGGCTCCGCTCAGGGCACCGTGCAGCTGACGCAGCTCCTGTTCCCGCTCGCGGATCTGCTGCTGAAGCTGTTCAGTCTGCTGCTGCTGACGCTGCTGCGCCTCCTGCTGCAGACGGCGCTCAGTCTGGAAACTGGCGGCCTGGTGCCCGGCACGAAGCTGTGCCAGCATCCAGCCGATTCCGACCCCGGCAAGCGCCAGACAGATGCTGATGATGATGTGCTGATCCATGATTTCCCCGCGACTTACACTGCTGAGGAAAAAGGTAGAGTCGCACTGTATGAATGTCCAGATAAATTTATTCGCGCTCAGCAACTTAGAGCGCGGTCACGGTCACCCTTCCCGCCTGCCACTCCTCAATCAGAAAAAAGGGCATCGGCAACAGCCACTCACCCTGCTTAACCTGCGCCAGATAGTGCCAGGTGGTTTCGCCCGCGGTGATCGCCACGCGCTGTCTGCTGCCGTCGGCCACACTGGCTTTCCCGGTCATACTGGCAAAGCCGGCATTGCTGCCCACGTGGAACTGCGGCGTCTGCCAGCGCACCGGCGCATGGGCAGGCCACGGCCGGGCCTGATGAAAGTGAAACAGTTCATCATGATTCAGCACGCTTTCACGTACCGTCGGCCATAACGCCACTTTGAGGAAATATTGATCGGTGAAGCGTTCGCTCCCCCGGTAGTGCGCAATAAAATCACGCATCGCCTGTTCCACGTTGTGAAAGACGCCATGACAGCCGCCCCACATCCCTGCCAGCAGCAGTTCGGTGTGGGAAAAGTAGTCACGCATATGGTGGAACCAGTAAGGTGAAGCCAGCCAGGCGCTGACCGCCGCCGCTTCGCGCTCTGAGAGCAGCGAGTCGGCATCGCGGACGATAAAGCGCTTCACGCCAGGATCGTCCATCACCAGAAAACGCCACAGGGTGGGAAACAGGGTTTTCTCATGCGACATATCGACCCGTTGCACATGCGGCTGGTCCAGTCGCTGCCAGACATGCTGCGGCACGCTGTCGTCAAGGTAGATGCGGCAGACCCAGCCGGGATAGAGTTCAGGTGCGACTTCGACGTTTTTAATCAGGGTTTCGCAGTAGCGCGGCTGGTCACCAAACAGGCTGAAGGCAATGACATTCTGGTGCGGCTGCGTGAGATCGGCAGGTTCGGGCTGGGGAGCGGGAAACGCCACGCGCTGCCCCTGACTGAAACGCGCATCGGACTGCATCAGCGACGCCAGACCATAGCGCGCCACCTCATCCGGCTTATTCAGCCAGCCACAGACTTCCGTCAGGCCATCCAGCCAGGTTTCAGAGGCGGTGCTGCGCACCGCGGGCGGGGAGAGTGCAATCTTCTGATAGATTTTATAGGACTTCTGGTACTGACCCAGACGCAGCAGACAGAGTGCATAGTCGCTCAGCACCTGCATCTGCTGAGGCAGATAGCGCAGCGCCTCTTCGCAGCACTGGGCGGCCTGTGCATAGTCACCCTGCTGCATGGCGGCACGGAAGCGTTCGGCACCGCGTTCCAGTCGGGCATTAAGGGCGGCGGGATCGGCTTTGAATGCCGGTCGTCGGACAGGAAGTGTATTGCGCATAAGCCTTCTCAGGTTTCACTGAAATGACGCGCCTTGTACAGCAGCAGGCCCGATAGGGGCCCGCGGCCTGACGCGGCCTACAGCAAGCGACGCGCCGCTTCGACCACAATCTTCACTGCGTCGCTTTCTGTCTGTTTCATGGTGACCGCATCAGGGATCTCTTTCTGCGTACGGTTCACAATGACGCCTGCCACCATACCGGCGCGGAGGCCCTGGCTGGCGCACATGGTTAACAGTGTAGCGGATTCCATCTCATAGTTGAGGACACCCATCTCCTGCCACTCTTTCATCGATCCCTTGAAACGGCTGACGACGCGGCCTGAGACGGTGTCGTAGCGCTCCTGGCCCGGATAGAAGGTGTCAGAGGAGGCGGTAATGCCGATATGGGTGGTGGCGCCACAGGCTTCTGCAGCGGCCACCAGCGCAGTGGTACAGCCGAAGTCAGCCACCGCCGGGAACTCCATCGGCGCGAAATGCAGGCTGGCGCCATCCAGGCGCACGGAGGCGGTCGTGACCAGCACATCGCCGACGTTGATACGTGGCTGGATGGCACCCGTGGTGCCGACGCGCAGGAAGGTGCGCACGCCAAGCTGAGCCAGCTCTTCTACCGCAATAGAGGTCGAAGGGCCGCCGATGCCGGTTGAGCAGACAACCACCGGCTTGCCATCCAGTTTTGCCAGCCAGGAGGTAAATTCACGGTGTGAGGCGAGATGCGTGGCATCCTCCATCAGTCCGGCAATTTTCTTCACGCGCTCCGGGTCGCCCGGCACAATCGCCAGGGTGGCGCCCTGCAGATCGGCTTTCGTCAGGCCAAGATGGAAAACGTCAGACTGTGTCATTTGCAGACTCCTGTTAAGGGATGATAGCGCGCCACTCTACGCCAGCACGCCCGATAAATATGTGACAGCATTCACTTAAGAAAATGAAAGTTACATTTACCGGAAGAAAAAATGCGACATTAATCACACATTAACATCTTCTTCGCCCGGATAACGCCCGGCGGGGCTGTGTCGGGGTCAGGGCAATGTTAAAGAGGTGGATGCGTTTGTTCGCTGCTGATTCTGTTACCCGACACCTGGCACGCACGCTTTCGGGCCAGGCTATAGTTACGTGATTGCGCCAATGCTTGCACGGAGAGAATAATGAAACCCAGTGATACTTTGCCACAAAAACCGGCGACGGGCGGCTTTGCCCCAGCCGTGCAGCCCACCGCCGACACCACCATTATTACCGATAGTCCGGCCATTCACGCAGGTGAGACTTCCGTGCCCAGTCAGGGCGAAAACATGCCGGCCTATTTTGCAAAACCGCAGTCAGCGGAAGGTCCTTTACCCGTCGTGCTGGTGGTGCAGGAGATCTTTGGTGTGCACGAACACATCCGGGATATCTGCCGCCGTCTGGCGCTGGAAGGCTATCTGGCGATTGCACCGGAGCTCTATTTCCGCGAGGGCGATCCCTCTGAGTATCATGATATCCCGACGCTGTTCAGCGAGCTGGTCAGTAAAGTGCCGGATACTCAGGTGCTGGCTGACCTGGACCATGCCGCCAACTGGGCCGCACGCAACGGGGGCGATATCCGCCGCATGGGCATTACCGGTTTCTGCTGGGGTGGCCGCATCAGCTGGCTCTACGCCGCGCACAATCCGCAGCTGCGCGCCGCCGTGGCCTGGTATGGACGGCTGACCGGCGACCGTACCCTGAAGCAGCAGAAGCACCCGATTGATATTGCCGTCGCGCTCAACGCGCCGGTTTTAGGACTCTATGGCGGACAGGACGAGAGCATTCCGCTGGAGAGCGTCGAGCAGATGCGACAGGCGCTGCATGCCGCCAATGCCACCGCCGAGATCATCGTCTATCCCGAAGCGGGTCATGCGTTTAATGCAGACTACCGCCCGAGCTACCATGCAGAATCGGCTCAGGATGGCTGGCAGCGGATGCTGACCTGGTTCAGACAATATGGTGTGACCTCGCAGTAACTGAAAAAGGGGCGCGTCTGCGCCCCTTTTGAGATTGTTGACAAAGTCCAGCGCGGTAGCGGTAAGACCGAGCCTGCGAAGGGAACACGGTCAGATCGGAAAGACGCAAGAACCGCCATCCATGGCATGCTCGGCCCGCGCCATCCCTGCCGCGGGACGCTTTCCTCCTCTGACCGTGTTCCCTGCGCATTGAGCTTATTAATTGCTGCCAGACTCGCCTTGATTTGGGTTTGTCAGCAGTCTGAAAGGGGCGCGTCTGCGCCCCTTTTTTTGCCACCCGGACCCGCTTACGCCGTCTCACTACGCAGTTTCTTCGCCGCCGTCACCATATTGGCCAGCGCCTGCCGTGTTTCCGTCCAGCCGCGCGTTTTCAGGCCGCAGTCCGGGTTTACCCACAGACGCGCTGCCGGAATCCGTTGTGCGGCCTTCTGCAGCAGGGCCTCTATCCACTCAACGCTGGGAACGTTAGGCGAGTGAATGTCATAGACGCCGGGGCCGATTTCATTCGGATAGTCGAAATGCTCAAACGATTCCAGCAGCTCCATATCGGAGCGCGAGGTTTCAATGGTGATGACATCCGCATCCAGCGCCGCAATGGCATCCATGATGTCGTTGAACTCGCAGTAACACATATGGGTGTGAATCTGGGTGTCATCCTGCGCCACGGCCGCGGTAAGCCGGAACGCCTCTACCGCCCAGGTCAGGTAGGCGGCCCACTCCGACTGATGCAAAGGCAGGCCCTCACGCAGAGCCGGTTCATCTATCTGAATAATCCCGATCCCCGCCTTCTCCAGATCTTTCACTTCATCACGCAGCGCCAGCGCGATCTGCTTTGCGAGGGTTTCCCGTGACACATCTTCACGCGGGAATGACCAGCAGAGGATAGTAACCGGGCCGGTCAGCATCCCTTTTACCGGCTTGTCGGTCAGCGACTGCGCATAGCTGGCCCACTCCACGGTGATCGCCGCCGGCCGGCTGATATCCCCGATGATGACCGGCGGTTTCACACAGCGGGAACCGTAGCTCTGCACCCAGCCGTTCTGGGTGAAGACAAATCCCTCCAGATGCTCGCCAAAATACTCCACCATGTCGTTGCGTTCCGCTTCACCGTGAACCAGCACATCCAGCCCCAGCCGCTCCTGTTCGGTAATGGCCTGCCTGATATGTGCCGCGATGCCGGTGCGGTAGTGGCTGCTGTCGAGACGGCCCTGCTTAAAGTCGAGGCGCAGGCCACGGATCTCGGTGGTCTGGGGAAAAGAGCCGATAGTGGTGGTGGGCCAGGCCGGCAGTCTGAAACGCTGACGCTGCAGGGCAGCCCGCTCAGAATAGGCGCGCTGGCGCTGACTGAGCTGTGGCGTGATGGCCTGCAGACGCTGGCCCACTGCGGCATTGTGCACGCGGCGCGAGTGCGCACGGGCGCGCACCGGGGCACTCCAGGCCTCCAACGACGCCGCATCGTTCTGGTTCAGTGCGTGAGTAAGCAGCGAAAGTTCAGCACACTTCTGCAGGGCGAAAGCGAACCAGCTTTTGACCTCATCATCCAGACGGGTTTCCACGCTGAGATCGATCGGGCTGTGCAGCAGCGAGCAGGAGGAGCCGATCCAGACCTGTTCCCGCTGTGCAATCACCGGTTGCAGACGGCTGAACCAGCGGCTGAGATCGGCGCGCCAGACGTTACGCCCGTTGATCACCCCGAGTGACAGCAGCCAGCTGGCGGGCAGTTGCTGATTCAGCTGCTGGAGGTCATCGTGGCCATGAACCAGATCGACATGCAGGCCCTGCACCGGCAGTGCGCGAATCACCTCAATGTTCTGTCCGATGCTGTCAAAGTAGGTGGTCAGCAGCAGTCTGCTGTGACCCTGCAGCGCGTCATACGCCGGTTTGAAGGCGTCGCGCCACGCCTGCGGCAGTTCCAGGGCCAGGGCCGGTTCATCAATCTGCACCCATTCGATGCCCCGTCTGGCCAGTTCTGCCAGCACCTGCTGGTAGACGGGCAGAATCGCTTCCAGCAGCGACAGGCGCTCGAACGGCTCACCTTTCACTTTACCCAGCCACAGATAGGTTACCGGCCCCAGCAGCACCGGCTTGATGTTGTGACCCAGTGCCAGCGCCTCATCGACCTCGTCCAGCAGCTGAGTCCAGGTCAGTTTAAACCGCTGTCCCCGGGTAAATTCCGGCACCATGTAGTGATAGTTGGTGTTAAACCATTTGGTCATCTCTGCCGCGGCGGCGGGTTCCCCGCTGGGGGCTCGACCGCGGCCCAGGCGGAACAGGGTGTCCAGGTCAACGCTGCCCTCCGGGTTCTGATGGCGTGCGGGCACGTTACCCAGCATCAGGCTGGTGGTCAGCACATGATCGTACCAGGCGAAATCGCCGACCGGCAGCAGATCGACACCCGCCGCTTTCTGCTGTTGCCAGTGGCGGGCGCGCAGTTCACGGCCCACCGCCAGTAAGTCCTGCTGCGAAATATCACCCGCCCAGTACTGCTCCAGTGCTTTTTTCAGTTCCCGGCGCAGGCCAATACGGGGAAAGCCGAGGGTGTGGTTCAGGATAGTCATGTGCTGTTCTCCAGATAATCTTTCACGCTGGCTTTTACAGGCAGCCAGAGAGGTTTAGCCGTCCAGATGTTTACACTGCTATAATCTGCGGGTACTGTATGTGGCTCAAGCGCAATATGTTCATTTTCGATGTGAAGGACCCTCATGATCGAACTCAAGCACCTGCGGACGCTTCAGGCTCTGCGCAATACGGGATCGCTGGCGGCGGCGGCGGCCCAGCTTCACCAGACGCAATCGGCGCTCTCTCATCAGTTCAGCGACCTGGAGCAGCGGCTGGGATTCCGCCTGTTCGTGCGTAAAAGTCAGCCGCTGCGGTTTACGCCGCAGGGCGATATTCTGCTGCAGCTGGCAGAGCAGGTGTTGCCGCAGATCCAGCAGGCCCTGCAGGCGTGCCATGAGCCGCATCAGACCACGCTGCGGGTGGCGATCGAGTGTCATAGCTGTATTCAGTGGCTGACTCCCGCGCTGGATAAATTCCGTCAGAGCTGGCCGCAGGTGGTGATGGATTTCAAATCGGGCGTGACCTTTGATCCTCAGCCCGCTTTGCAGCAGGGTGAGCTGGATGTGGTGCTGACCTCCGATATTCTGGCGCGCTCCGGCCTGTTCTACTCCCCGATGTTTGATTATGAAGTGCGGCTGGTGCTGGCAACGGATCATCCGCTGGCACAGGTGGAGCAGATTGCCCCGGAAGATCTGGCTGATGAGGTGTTGATGATCTATCCGGTGCAGCGTCAGCGTCTGGATATCTGGCGTCACTTCCTGCAGCCTGCTGGCGTCAGCCCGGCGCTGAAAAGCGTCGATAACACCCTGCTGATGATTCAGATGGTTTCCGCGCGCATGGGTATCGCGGCGCTGCCGCACTGGGTGGTGGAGAGTTTTGAGAAGCAGGGTCTGGTCGTGACCCGCACGCTGGGTGAGGGGCTCTGGAGTCGTCTTTATGCCGCCGTGCGCGAAGGTGAACAGCGGCAGCCAGTGCTGGAAGCCTTTATCCGTTTCGCCCGTCAGCACGCCTGTGAGCATCTGCCGTTTGTGCGTGATGCTGCGCTGCCCGGTGCGGTGTTGCAGCGGTAACCGGTCGGGCACAAACCTGCGCGAACGCTGGCAAAATCCCCTATAATGCGCAGCCTGTCGACTGACCATGAGAAGATCTCACCATGACTAATAACGATATTCTGCGCAGCGTGCGCTACATGCTTAATCTGAGCGATGCCGGAATGGTGAAGATTTTTGCGCTGGCGGAATGTGAGGTACCCGAGACGGATGTTCAGGCGTGGCTGAAAAAAGATGACGACGCCGCGTTCCGTCCCTGCCCTGATGTGCTGATGGGGTATTTTCTGAATGGCCTGATTTTTTACCGTCGTGGTAAAAGTGAAGAGGCGCCAGCCCCGTCGATCGAGCGCAAAATGAATAACAATATTTTCATGAAGAAACTGCGTATCGCGTTCGATCTGAAAACGACCGACATTCCTGACGTGCTGAAGCGCGCAAACTTTACCGTATCGCAGGCGGAAGTAGGGGCGATTTTCCGCAAGCCTGACCATAAGAACTACCGCGAGTGTGGCGATCAGATTCTGCGTAACTTCCTGAAGGGGCTGGCGATGATCCAGCGTCCGAAGAGTGATAAGCCGGCTTAATCTCTGATCGCTTCTGACCCCTGCGTGGTCAGAGGTGGCGCATCTGATCGCAAAGAAAGCCTGCATCCATGCAGCACGGCCTCGCCATCCCTGGCTCGGACGCTTTGCTCCTCAGCTGCGCCACCCCTTCCCTCCCGCTTCATCAGGGCTTTGACAAGAGCAGCACCGGGCCAGCCATGCGGCGGACGCTTTACTTCTCAGCCCGCCATTCCCTCCTTCATGCTAGCGCTGAGCCACACATTTAACAGCGATGAGGCGGTTGCGCCTCCAGGCTTTACTACCCTGCATCACTCCTTCATGCTCTCGCTGAGCCACGCATTTAACAGCGATGAGGCTGTCGCGCCTCATGGGCTGGCGCGTCAGAAGAGCGAAGCGTCCGGGCCAGGGATGGCCCGGCCGATCCACAGGGAGGTGAGATTCCTTCGCGATCGGACGCGCCAGCCCGGGAGGCCGCACCTGACCCACAGCCACTGATTAGGTGCGATTCTCCTTTAGGTTCGGCTGCTGCGCCCCACCACCCAGCGCTTATGCACCCACAGCGAGGCGAGGATCACCAGCGCACCCGCAATAAAGCTCGGCCAGTGCGGTTTCTCCTGCCAGATTGCCAGATTCACCAGCAGCCCGGCGGGAACGTGCATGTTATTCATAATGCCCAGCGTGCCAGCATCGACCTGCGTTGCACCATAGTTCCACATAAAATAGCCCAGACCGGAAGCCGCAACGCCCAGCCAGACCAGAATGCCCCACTGCAGTGAGGTGGTCGGCAACTTCTGCGGATTACCCCAGGCGCACCACGCGATCACGGCAATCACAACCGCACCCAGATAGAACCAGGAGAAGGCGGTGTGCTGCGGCATCGGACGGGTCTCCTGCAGACGCTTATACCCTACCATTCCCGCCGCAAAACAGATGTTTGCCAGCTGCACTAACAGCAGCCCGAACCAGAAATGATCGCTGACTTTGTCATAACGGATAATCGCCGCACCGGCCACCGCCAGCAGCGCACTGAACACATAACCGATGCGCAGCGGACGACGGCTGATCAGATCGTAAATCAGCGTGACATACAGCGGCGTCATCACCGTAAACAGCAGGAATTCTGAAACGCTCAGATAGAGATAGGCTTCAAAACTCAGCAGATACATCACCCCGAGCTGCAGCATCCCCACCAGCATATAAAGCAGCAGCGTTGAAGGGCGGTAGCCACGCCAGCGCAGGAAAGGCAGGAAGACCAGCGCAGCCAGCGCCAGACGCATCAGAACGGAAAACCAGCTGTCCACCTGCCCGGCAAGGTATTCGCCAATCAGACTGAACGAAAAGGCCCACAGAATAGTGGTAATAATTAATAAGAACACGGTCATGACCCTGAAATTAACAGGCCGCCAGTGTAAACAATGTGCTGCCATCAGGCTGTGAAATCTGGTTGACATCTGACTATAAAACATTCGATCAGAATCTTTAAGCAGCAGACCGTTTACACAGACTGACATAACTGTCGACAGAACCGCTTTTCCGCCAGACAAAATGCGCGAAATGATCCATCAGGTGAACACTTTCGCTCTCAACTGTAATAAAACTGTAACAAATGTGTCATTCATCACAGTAACGCTGCGCAACTAACACTATTCTTTGCGCGAAATGGAACATCGGATGGCCATTTTCTCCTCTTTTCCTGCTTCAACCTGCCGGGAATTCAAAAACCATAATGTGCCCTGGAGGGCCTCACTGATGCTGAGCATTTTTAAACCTGCGCCACGCCAGCCACAGGTGGCAGAGGATCGTGTCGATCCCCTCTACCGTCGTCTGCGCTGGCAAATTTTCATCGGGATCTTCTTCGGTTATGCCGCCTACTATCTGGTCAGAAAAAACTTTGCGCTCGCGATGCCCTATCTGGTCGAGCAGGGTTTTTCGCGGGGCGATTTAGGGTTTGCCCTGTCGGGCATCTCCATCGCCTACGGCTTTTCAAAATTCATCATGGGATCGGTGTCGGACCGCTCAAACCCGCGCGTCTTCCTGCCGGCTGGCCTGATTCTGGCCGCGGCGGTGATGCTGATCATGGGATTTGTGCCCTGGGCGACCTCTAGCATCATGGTGATGTTTGTACTGCTGTTTATCTGCGGCTGGTTTCAGGGGATGGGCTGGCCGCCGTGCGGACGCACCATGGTTCACTGGTGGTCACAGAAGGAGCGCGGCCGGATCGTCTCGGTCTGGAACTGCGCCCATAATGTGGGTGGCGGTATCCCCCCGCTGCTGTTTCTGCTGGGCATGGCGTGGTTTAACGACTGGAAAGCGGCGCTCTACATGCCCGCTTTTGGCGCGATTGCCATTGCGATTCTGGCCTTTGCGCTGATGCGCGATACCCCGCAATCCTGTGGCCTGCCGCCGATTGAAGCGTATAAAAACGACTATCCGCCCGACTACGATGCCAGCCATGAAGAGGAGCTGACGGCAAAGCAGATCTTCATGAAGTACGTGCTGCCGAACAAGCTGCTGTGGTACATCGCGCTGGCCAACGTGTTTGTTTATCTGCTGCGCTACGGCATCCTCGACTGGTCTCCGACCTATCTCAAAGAGGTGAAACACTTCACGCTGGATAAATCCTCCTGGGCCTACTTCCTGTATGAATATGCGGGGATACCGGGGACGCTGCTCTGCGGCTGGATGTCGGATAAGGTGTTCCGCGGCAATCGGGGGGCGACCGGGGTGTTCTTTATGACGCTGGTCACCGTCGCGACCGTCATCTACTGGCTCAATCCGGCGGGTAACCCCGGCGTCGATATGGCCTGTATGATCGTGATTGGCTTCCTGATCTACGGTCCGGTGATGCTGATTGGTCTGCACGCGCTGGAGCTGGCCCCGAAAAAAGCGGCAGGAACGGCAGCGGGCTTTACCGGCCTGTTCGGCTACCTGGGAGGCTCGGTGGCCGCCAGCGCCATTGTCGGTTACACCGTCGACTACTTCGGCTGGGATGGCGGCTTCCTGGTGATGATCGCAGGCTGCGTGCTCGCCGTTATTCTGCTGCTCCTGACCATGGTCAGCGAACACAGACACAAACAGAAAATCGCCTGACGGCATAAAAAAAGGGCCGGATAACCGGCCCTTTTCATTCATTTACTTATGCGAGGTAGAGTGCGCGCAGCGTCTGCGGCACCGCATCATCCGCATTTGATCCAATCACTTCCAGCGCCGGCAGGGTATCTTTCAGCCGCTGATGAGCGTTCTGCATGATACAGCCCTTACCCGCCATGCTCAGCATCTCCACATCGTTCATGCCGTCGCCAAAGGCGATACAGCTTTGCAGCGAATGACCCAGCTGCTTCGCCACGGCTTCCAGCGCATGCCCCTTCGACACGCCGCCCGCCATGACCTCCAGACAGGTAGGTAATGAGAAGCTGACGTTAACGCGATCACCCCAGCGCGCTTCGATGGCCTGCTCCATCGGGATCAGATGTTCAGGGTTTTCGCAGGTGAAGAAGACTTTGCTGATGTTATCGGTTGGCAGCAGACCTGGCTCATAGACCTGATAATTGAACACCGACTCGCGGAAGTAATCCTGTTCTGCCGGACTTGAGCGGCTGACAAACCACTCATCATCCCGGTAGACGTGAGTCAGGATTTCGTTGTGATGATATTGCAGGCCAAACAGATCGCTGGCGATGTCGGCATCCAGATTGTGACTGAAGACCAGTTCGCCCGCCGCGTTGTGAACGCGCGCGCCGTTTGAAGTGATCATATAAGCCGGAATCGCCAGGCTGTCGCGCATCTGTCCGACATCGATATGATGACGGCCGGTCGCGAAAACGAAGTGAATATCTCTGGCGACCAGCTGCTGCAGTGTTTCGCGTGCAAATTGGGTCAGGCGATGTTCGGGAGAAAGCAGCGTGCCATCCAGGTCGGATGCAACGATGTGGTACATGAAAACCTCGGGTATCGGAGTCTGCCGGCTTTCGCCGGTCGGATAAATAACGTCAGTGATGCGCTGAAAAGAAGTCGACCACTGCATTGAGCGCTTCGGCACGCATCGCGTCTTTTTCAAACAGGATCTCATGACGCGCGCCGTTGATCACCCGCGGCGTGTTGCCCTCACACGGATGACCCGCCGCAGCCATCGCGGCACAAAACAGGTCCTGCGAACGGTTATCGACCACCCGATCCTCGCTGGCCTGTAACAGCAGCAGCGGCGTGGTGATCTTATCCACCTGGCTGATGATGTTGCGACCGGCATGGATGCCTTCGCGCACCCAGTGATAGGTCGGCCCGCCAACGCGAATCGCCGGATCATCAGCATAAAAGCGCAGGTTACGCCGGTAACGCTCAGCACTGTGCGTCAGCCGGTTGATGCCAAATGGATGCGCGCGCCAGCGTCCGGTGCCGAGCGCATAACCATCGCGCACCGCCGGGCGTTTCTCCGCCCAGTCGAGTATCCGGTGGGTCAGGAAGGCGGGCAACGGCAGCGCAATACCAAACATCGGGGCCACCAGGGCAACCGCATGAAAAGCCTGCGGCTGCCGCGCCAGAAACAGCGTTAATATTGCGCCCCCCATCGAGTGAGCCAGCGCATAACGCTGCTGATAGTGTCCGCTGACGATCTCTTTCAGATAGAGGGTTTCGAGATCGTCGACATAGTGGGTAAATTCCACCACGTGGCCGCGGTGTGAGTCTTCCAGCAGACGATCGGAGCGCCCCTGGCCGCGATGATCGAGGATCACCACATCGAAGCCACAGTGAAACAGATCGTAGGCCAGCTCAGGATATTTGATGTAACTCTCGATGCGGCCGGGCACAATCAGGATGACACGCGTGTGTTTCGGTGACGTGAACCGGACGTAACGTAATGTCAGATTGCCGACGCCGGTAAACTCACGCTCTTCACGGCTGTGCCAGAAGTCGAGCAGCGGACCGGTTGCAAAGGCAGCAAAGGCTTTTTCGCGTCGCAGCCAGCTGGCTTTGTGTGGATTCATTCGCCCTCCTGATGACCGGATAAAGAGTCCCTGTTGCCGTACGCAGGCCGTAGCGCCGCGCTTATTTCTGGCGTATTGTGTCACACTTCCGCCCCTAAAGAGAGCGCAACCCATGACCATCGAATGGTGGCTGACCTATCTGCTCACCACCACAATTCTCAGCCTGTCGCCCGGCTCCGGCGCGATTAACACCATGAGTACCGGCATCAGCCACGGCTATCGCGGCACGGTGGCATCCATCTCCGGCCTGCAGGTCGGGCTGGCGCTGCATATCGTGCTGGTAGGCATCGGGCTGGGGGCGCTGTTTTCCCAGTCGCTGCTCGCCTTTGAGATTCTGAAATGGGCCGGTGCGGCCTATCTGGTCTGGCTGGGTATTCAGCAGTGGCGCTCAGCGGGCGGTATCGACCTGGACGCGGTCGCTAAAGCGATGCCGCGCCGTCGCCTGTTCAAACGTGCCGTGCTGGTGAACCTGACCAACCCCAAAAGCATCGTCTTTCTGGCGGCGCTCTTCCCGCAATTTATTCAGCCGCATCAGCCACTCTTTATGCAGTATCTGGTGCTGGGCGTGACGACCGTAGTGGTCGATATCATCGTGATGATTGGCTACGCCACGCTGGCGACCCGCATTGCGGGCTGGATTAAAGGGCCAAAACAGATGAAGCTCATGAACCGTATTTTCGGCGGACTGTTTATGGCGGTCGGCGCCCTGCTGGCCAGCGCCAGGAAGATCGCCTGATCCTGACGCGCCGGCCCGCCAGGGCTGGCGCGATCGCTTCTCTCTCATCACACCGCCGGCACGGCACGCAGCACGATGATGCCCGGCACTGACCGCATATATTCCCTGAACGGCGCATCGACAACCCGGCGGTTTTCAGCCCGCGAGGAGGCGTTCCTGAACCACAACCGGCCATCGTGCCGGACGGCAATCCCCACATGTGAGACATCCAGCCCCGCCGCGGGCGTATAAACCCCGACGTAATCGCCATTCTGAATCTGGTCAAGCAGCCGGGGCGTAAGGGCGCGGGCCGGAATGTAAGTGATCGGACGCGGCATCACGCCCAGACCCGGCACTTTTTCTGTTCCGCTGGCCTGACGATTGAGTGGCTTCATCACCGTCACCGCCGCCGGGCTCAGTGTGCGGGTGACGTCATCGGCAATCGGCGGGCTGTCAGCAGCCCAGTCAGAAAAAAAGTGGCGCCGTTTCAGGTAGCTGACCTCGCCATCCCGATAACGGGTGCGGATAAGGCTGGCTTCAAAGCTGGGGCGATCGTGGCTTTGGCTCAGCGCCTGCACATAATCCAGCAGCGTAAAGCAGTCTACCCCATAGAGGTTGATCACCAGCGCTTCGGGCGTCGCAGGCGAGCCGATCAGCGTATGGGCCTGATAAGGTGTCCCGAGAAAAGCCGCAGAGATCCGGCTAATCCTGTCACCCTGCGGCAGACCGGGCGCAGGAAGCTGCGCCAGCATCGACGTCACCTTATCCGTCCGGATCGGCTGCGATGCCGGATAACGGGTCGCCGCCGGTGACGCGCAGGCGCTGATGCCCGCACTCATTAACAGCAGCAGCAGCGCTTTCATTCTCATCATCCTGTTCCTGCAAAAATATGCCCGGTTACCGACCTTACCAGAGGTGATGCCTCGGTGGATGAACACCGGGTGACGATTGAGTGACGGTTAAGGTAACGGGATAAACGGTGAAGCAGAGTGTGATCGCTGTCACATGAGGAAGAGACGATGGGAGGTGAGAACCCTGCCGGACGCGCCTCGTGCACGCCGGCATCCGCGATGCTTAGCGGGAGATAATCAGATGGATGCCGAAACCGGCAAAGAGCACCCCTGCCATACCATCCACCCATTTTGCCAGGCGCTGATATTTCGCACGCATCCACGGCAGGGCAAAGATTGCCGCCACCAGCGCAAACCAGGCAAAAGTTTCCGCGATGATCAGCAGGAACAGACCCCAGCGCTCCGTCGCGCCGACATCATCCCCGACAAACAGCGAGAAGACGCTGCCGAAGTAGATAATCGCTTTGGGGTTTGAGAGATTCGTCAGCAGCCCTTTGAGAAAGCTCATGCCGCGTTTTGGCAGCTCCACCACCGGTTCATCCTGCTGCGGCTGTTTGTGGCGCTGACGTGCCGACCCCATCAGCTGCCAGCCCATCCACAGCAGATAGAGTCCGCCACCGACCATGATGATCTGGTGCAGCCAGGCCATTTTCTCCAGAATCAGATGCAGCCCCATCAGCGCCACTCCCGCCCAGACAACGATACCGAGCGTAATGCCCAGCACGCCCATCATCGCCTCTTTGCGTGAGCGGCTGGCAGCCGTCTGTGAGACAAAAAAGAAATCCGGGCCGGGGCTCATCAGCGCCACCAGGTGTACCAGCGCCACAGTGGCAAATAACATCAGCATAATCAGTGTCCTTTACTCTTCATCGAGATGCTCTTTGATCATCACCAGGAAAGGTTTGCCAAAGCGCTCCAGTTTGCGGTGACCCACGCCATTGACGCTGAGCATCTCTGACGCGCTGACCGGCATCTGTTCTGCCATTTCAATCAGTGTGGCGTCATTGAACACCACGTAAGGCGGAATATTCTCTTCATCGGCGATCGCTTTTCGCAGCTTACGCAGCTTGGCAAAGAGCTTGCGATCGTAGTTGCCACCGTGAAACTTCGCCGGACTGCTGCTCTTCGTCTTCGCGGTAATCAGGCGCGGCACCGCCAGCATCAGGGGGACTTCACCGCGCAGCACCGGGCGGGCGGCTTCGGTCAGCTGCAGTGCCGAATGCATGGCAATGTTCTGCGTGACCAGCCCCAGATGGATCAACTGACGTAACACGCTGACCCAGTGCTCGTGGCTCTGATCTTTGCCGAGTCCATAGACCGGCAGTTTGTCATGGCCCTGTTCCCGGATACGCTGATTGTTGGAGCCGCGCAGCACCTCCACGATATAGCCCATGCCGAAACGCTGTCCCACGCGGTAGATGCCGGAGAGCGCCTTCTGCGCCTCGACCAGACCATCATACCGTTTAGGCGGATCGAGACAGATATCGCAGTTATCGCACGGCTGCTGGCGCCCCTCACCAAAGTAGTTGAGCAGCACGAGGCGGCGGCAGGTCTGCGCCTCCGCAAACGCGCCCATGGCGTTGAGCTTATGGCGTTCAATATCCTGCAGCGGCCCCGGCACTTTCTCTTCCAGACACTTACGCAGCCAGGCCATATCTGCCGGGTCGTAAAGCATCATCGCCTCGGCGGGCAGGCCATCACGGCCGGCACGGCCGGTTTCCTGGTAGTAGGATTCGATGTTGCGCGGGATATCAAAGTGAACCACAAACCGGACGTTAGGCTTGTTGATGCCCATCCCAAAGGCCACCGTCGCCACCACGATTTGCAGATCGTCACGCTGAAACGCTTCCTGCACTCTGGCGCGCTGTTCGCTGTCGATACCGGCATGATAGGCCCCGACGCTCAGCCCCCGGCTCTGCAGGCGCGCGGCGGTGTCTTCCACCTTCGCCCGGCTGTTGCAGTAGATAATGCCGCACTTGCCGCGCTGATCCTGAACGTAGCGCAGCAGCTGATCGGTGGGCTTAAATTTTTCCACCAGGGTGTAGCGGATATTGGGACGGTCAAAGCTGCTGATCTGGATCAGCGGGTCCTGCATGTGCAGCAGGTTAACGATGTCGTTACGGGTGGTTTCATCGGCGGTCGCGGTCAGCGCCATCACCGGCACCTCCGGGAAGCGTTCACGCAACCGGCCCAGCGCGCCATATTCCGGACGGAAATCGTGCCCCCACTGCGAGATACAGTGCGCCTCATCCACCGCCAGCATCACGGGCTGCCAGTGCGCCAGATTGTCGAGGAAGTTATCCATCATCAGGCGTTCAGGGGCGATGTAGAGCAGCTTCACCCGACCGGTGCGGCAGTCAGCCATCACCGTCTGCTGCTGTTCGCGCGTCATGGAGGAGTTGAGACACGCCGCGGCTACGCCGTTTGCCAGCAGCTGATCGACCTGATCTTTCATCAGTGAGATCAGCGGCGAGACCACCAGCGTCAGGCCTTCGCGCACCAGCGCCGGGATCTGATAGCAGAGCGATTTACCGCCGCCGGTGGGCATGACCACCAGACAATCGCGCCCGCTCAGCGCCTGATTGATGATCGTCTGCTGACCGGGACGAAACTGCTGGTAGCCGAAGGTATCCTGCAATACCTGCTGCGCCAGCGCTTCCTGATTGAGAACTGCCGAGGTTGCCACGCGATTCCTGTCGTACGTTAGGGATTAGAACAAGTCGTTGAGCGTTACACCCACACCCAGACGCGTCTGGCGATGGTTGTAATCGATCAGTGATTCACCGTAGCCGCTGAACACCTGCGTATAGAAGCGGACATGCTCACTGATTGGGTAGCTCCAGGCCATCGTCGCACCGCCATAACCGCTGTTCCAGTTATAGTTGCCTTCAACGCTGAAGATACTGTCGCCCAGCTTATAGCCCAGCCGGGTACGGTAGTAACCCATATATTTGGTGATATCGGGGTTGTCGTCATTATTTGCCCCGTCCGGGATGCGATACCAGGGTTTGATCTCCGCCAGGAAGTTCCCGTTCTCCGCCATCAGCCGCGCATAAACGCGGTTCCAGCTGCGCGAAGTGGGATCGCTGCGCCCGTTAGACTCATGATTCAGACCCAGTTCGACATCCCGCAGTGTCCAGCCACCCAGCGAATAATCCGTGGCCCAGCCAAGGAAAATCTGTGGCTCATAATTGGTCTCACGGAAGGGCGAGGATTCACCGCGATTCGACAGCTGCCACCAGGAGCGCTGGGTGTAAGAGGCGGCCAGCACCGAGTTATCACCCAGAATACCGCGCCACAGCGGAAACGCCAGGCTGAGCTGGAATTTCACTTCATCTTTGCGGGCATTTTCTCCCCAGTTATAGGAGGAGATCGCCTCTTTATTCAGGTCGCTGGTGTAGGTGTAGAGCAGATAGTTGTTCTCATAAGGATAGAGAACAAACGGATTATCATGCTTCTCCAGCAGGTTAGCAATGATGCTGCCCTGAACCTGTGGCGCGTCATGAACCTCTTTGATCTGAGCTTCATCTGCCTGCGCCAGCGCAGGAATTATCAACATTGCCGCCAGCAAGGCGCGATGCTTACGCATAAAATTCTCCGGTGAGCGCTGCGTATCAAAACAACTGAAAGGGTGTCGTAAAAAGCAGGCCATTCTACACGCAAATGGCAGTGAGCAAGAGTGCTGATTTCTTAAACTGGAAACCCCCTCGCAGGCGGCATAGAATACACAACTCATTCAGATTGCGCGCCCCTCTGGCCCGATTTTTTCAGGACACATCATCATGTCATCACCCGTGCTGACACCGCAGGACGCTCGCCAGCTGGTCGGCGAAATTTTCGTTTATCACATGCCCTTCAATCAGGCGCTGGGTCTGGAACTGATGCGCCTGGAGGCGGACTACGCCGAAATCAGCTTTGCCAACAAAACCATGCTGGTGGGCAACCAGGCACAACAGATCCTGCACGGCGGGGTGATCGCGTCGGTTCTGGATGTGGCGGCTGGCATGGTCTGCGTCAGTAACGCGCTGACCCGTCAGGAGAGCATCAGCGAAGCCGAGCTTCGCCAGCGTCTCTCCCGCATGGGCACCATCGATATGCGCGTTGACTATCTGCGCCCCGGACGCGGCGAGCGCTTTACTGCCACCAGCAGCCTGCTGCGTGCCGGTAACAAAGTCGCCGTGGCGCGCGTCGAGCTGCACAACCAACAGGGCGACTATATCGCCACTGCAACCGCCACCTATCTTATCGGCTAAGCACGCCATCTGGATCTCATATGGATACGCAACAAACCCGCCAGGGCGTGGGTTTCGCCCTGGGGGCTTACTTTATCTGGGGCATCGCGCCGGCTTACTTCAAACTGGTGAAGCAGGTTCCGGCCACGGAAATCATGACGCACCGGGTTATCTGGTCTGCGCTGTTTATGCTGCTGCTGATTACGCTGAGCCGCAGCTGGCCCGTCGTACGCAGCGTGTTGTCTCAGCCAGCAAAAGTGCTGATGCTGGCGCTGACCGCGCTGACCATTGGCGGCAACTGGCTGCTGTTTATCTGGGCGGTCAATAATCAGCATATGCTGGAAGCCAGCCTGGGTTACTTTATTAATCCGCTGATTAATGTGGTGTTCGGCATGCTGTTTCTGCGCGAGCGTTTCCGTCGTCTCCAGTGGCTGGCGGTGCTGCTGGCCACCCTCGGCGTGCTGGTGCAGCTGTGGCAGTTCGGTTCGCTGCCGGTGATTGCGCTGGGGCTGGCGCTGAGCTTCGCCCTGTATGGTCTGGTGCGTAAAAAGATTCAGGTCGATGCTCAGAGCGGCATGCTGATTGAGACCCTGTGGCTGTTCCCCCTGGCGGCCATCTATCTGTTCGGCTTTGCCGACAGCCCTACCAGCCATCTCTCCGCTAACCCGCTGAGCCTCAACCTCAGGCTGGTCGCGGCAGGGATTATCACCACCATTCCGCTGATGCTGTTTGCGGCGGCCTGCAGCCGGCTGCGTCTCTCCACGGTTGGCTTCTTTCAGTATCTCGGCCCGACCCTGATGTTTATCCTGGCGGTCGTTTTCTACGGGGAAACCATCACGCCAGACAAGATGGTCACTTTTGGCTTCATCTGGCTGGCGCTGCTGGTGTTTGTCTGCGATGCGGTGGCGTTTTCATTCCGCACCCGTGCGCGCGTAGCGTGAAATAAAGCGCGCCATCGCCGGACCGGTCAGCAGGATGGTGAACAGACGCAGCGTCTGTAACGCCATCACAAAAGCCATGTTGACCTGGGTGCCCGCGGCAATTATCGCCACCGTGTCCAGCCCGCCCGGACTGGTGGCGAGATAGGCGGTCATCAGATCGATATCCAGCATCTGCGTCAGCATCCACGCCAGCCCGCCACATAACAGCATCAGCCCGAAGATGGAAGCGAGCATCTGCGGCAGCGTGCGCAGCGCCAGCAGGAAAATCGGACGGGTGAACCGGAGCCCGACACTCCAGCCGATCAGCGCGTAGGCCAGAGCCAGCAGCCACTCCGGCACCTGGAGTACCGCGACACCGCTGCCGTTCAGTGCCGCCCCCGCCAGCGCGGGCAGCAACAGCGCCCCCGACGGGATGCGCAGCCGGGTGCCCAGCCACGCGCCCGCCAGCATCACCGCCAGCGTGATGACAAAGCCGCGATTCAGGGCGGGAAACCAGAGCAGCGGGACGCTGTGTGCCTCATCCCCCAGACCGATACGTGCCACCAGCGCCGCCGCCGAGGCGACAAACAGCACCCGCAGATACTGCATGAACGCCACCAGACGCACGTCGGCCCCAAAGTCGCCCGCCATCGCCACCATGGCGGATGCGCCACCCGGTGACGATCCCCAGGCGCCGGTCGGGCCAGGCAGTTGACTGAAACGCACCAGCAGAAAACCCGATACGCCGCTGGCCGCCAGGGTCAGCAGCAGCACCGCCAGCACCACCGGCCACTCCTGAATCAGCGGCGTCAGAATCGACAGCGACAGGCTCTGTGCAATCATGCAGCCCAGTACCGCCTGCGCCAGCAGGAACAACCGCCTGTCGATGCGCAGCGTTGCGCCTGATAACCCCATCACCACGCCGACCACCATCGGGCCCAGCAGCAGCGCCGCGGGCACCTGAAAGTGGTGCAGCAGCGTCCCCAGCAGGACCGACACCAGCAGCAGCAGCGCCCACTGCGCGCGTAAGGATAAAGCGTCCATAAAAGTTAATTATTTGTAAAAACAAGGGGGACAGAGTACGCAGAAATGGCGACGGGAGCCAGCAGAACGGGCCATCGACGATGGCCCGGAACGTTTTTACAGCCAGTTTTTACGTTTGAAGTAGAGATAGGGTGCCAGACCCGCCAGGATCATCAGGCCAATTGCAGCCGGATAGCCAAAGCTCCACTTCAGTTCCGGCATAAACTCGAAGTTCATCCCGTAGCTGGAGGCCACCAGCGTCGGCGGCAGGAAGACGACGGAGACCACCGAGAAGATCTTGATGATGCGGTTCTGCTCGATGTTGATAAAGCCCATCGCGGCCTGCATCAGGAAGTTGACCTTCTGGAACAGCGATTCGTTGTGCGGCAGCAGCGACTCGATATCGCGCAGGATTTCACGCGCCTGCTCCAGCTGGTTGCCCGGCAGACGCGCTTTGCGCACCAGGAAGTTCAGGGCGCGCTGGGTATCCATCAGGCAGAGACGCACTTTCCAGCCGATATCTTCCAGCTCTGCCAGGCGTGAAAGCGCCTGATCGTACTCTTCGCCTTGCTGACCTTCCATAATCACCCGGCTGAGTTTCTCCAGCGCGCTGTAGATGTTTTCGATCTCATCCGCCAGCTGTTCGATTTTGGTCTCGAACAGGTCGAGCAGCAGCTCAAACGCGTTGCCGTCGATCAGGGTCTGGTTTCGGGCGCGCATGCGGTAGAGACGGAAAGCGGGCAGTTCGCGTTCGCGCAGGGTATAGAGGCGGCCTTCACGGATGGTGAACGCCACCGTGGAGTTACCGGCGTGGTCGTCCGCATCTTCATAAAAGAAGAAGGAGTGGATGTGCAGACCATCTTCATCTTCGAAGAAGCGCGCCGACGCCTCGATATCTTCCAGCTCAGGTCGGGTTGCCAGGCTCTGGCCCAGCTCACACTGCACCCGGTCACGCTCGCCCTCTTCCGGCTCGATCAGATCGACCCAGACGGAGGTGGTCAGCTTGTCGTTTTCGTCTTCCAGCTCCAGTCGCGTCAGGCGGCTGTGGTCCAGTTTAAATGCGCTCAGCATAGCAATACTCCCCATTGCAGACTAAATGGGACAAGGCAATCCGCCGTTCCTCAACACAGAACGGGCGGCCTGAACACGGAAACAGAGTTTCAAAGGTAAATCAGTGCTGACTCGTGCGACGGGATCAAAAAGGGAGGTCGCTGATAACCGCTAAGGCTACCCGCGTAAAGAGGTAGCCTTAGATGTTATGCCTGGTATCCAGGTCATTGAGCCAGCATCGACTGGGCGTGTCCAAGGCGTTGTCCTCTCATGATAATAGTGGGCGCATGTTACGCTGAGACGAAAAAGCCGTCAACCGCACGCTAAAGCGTTTCCAGCTTCGCGTAAGCCGCCACCAGCCACTTGATTCCCTGCCCCTGAAACGCCACCTGCAGGCGGCTGTGCTCGCCGCTGCCTTCCAGGTTAATGATGGTGCCTTCACCAAATTTGGCGTGATGAACACGCTGGCCCAGCGAGAATCCGCTGTCATTTTTGGTCACCGGTGCTCCCATCCGCTGATGGCTGACCGGACGACTGACGCTGGCGCGCAGCCGCACTTCTTCAATGCACGTTTCGGGCAGCTCACCGATAAAACGGGAAGGACGGTGATACACTTCCTTACCATAGAGTCGGCGGGTTTCAGCATAGGTCAGCGTCAGCTTGAGCATCGCACGGGTGACGCCGACATAAGCGAGACGACGCTCCTCTTCCAGCCGGCCCCCCTCATCCAGCGACATCTGGCTCGGGAACATCCCCTCTTCCATGCCGACGATGAAGACCTGGCTGAACTCCAGCCCTTTTGCCGAGTGCAGCGTCATCAGCTGAACCGCATCCTGCCATTTGTCTGCCTGACCTTCGCCCGCTTCCAGCGCCGCATGAGATAAAAACGCCTGCAGCGGCATCAGATCTTCATCTTCGTCCTGATAGCTGAACTGGCGGGTTGCCGTCACCAGCTCCTCAAGGTTTTCGATTCGCGCCTGACCCTTCTCGCCTTTCTCCTGCTCATACATCAGCCACAGACCGGAGTCTTTGATCACCCGATCGGTCTGAACATGAAGCGGTAATTCGGCGGTTTCGGTCGCCAGGGAATCGACCAGCTCACAGAAGCGTTGCAGCGCCGAGGCGGCCCGGCCAGCCAGCGCACGGGTTTGCAGCAGTTCGCGCGTCGCCTGCCACAGGGTCATCTGACGTTCGCGGGCAGTCTGACGCACCACGTCGAGCGTCCGATCGCCCACGCCGCGCGTCGGGGTATTGACCACACGCTCAAACGCCGCGTCGTCATTGCGGTTCGCGATCAGACGCAGATAGGAGAGCGCATCTTTGATCTCCTGACGTTCAAAGAAGCGCATGCCGCCATAAATCCGGTAGGGCATGCTGCTCTGCAGCAGCGCCTCTTCCAGCACACGCGACTGGGCGTTACTGCGGTAGAGAATGGCGCAGTCATTGAGTGCCCCGCCGTTCTCCATCCAGACCTTGATGCGGTTAACCACGAAGCGCGCTTCATCCAGCTCATTGAAGGCGCAGTAGATAGAGATCGGTTCCCCATCGCTGCCATCGGTCCAGAGCTCTTTACCCAGCCGGCCATTGTTATTGGCGATCAGGGCGTTGGCGGCTTTCAGGATGTTATTGGTTGAGCGGTAGTTCTGCTCCAGACGGATGGTTTCCGCGCCGGGAAAATCCTGCAGGAAGCGCTGGATATTTTCGACCTGCGCGCCACGCCAGCCGTAGATCGACTGGTCATCGTCACCCACAATGATCACCCGGCCGCTGTCACCCGCCAGCATCCGAATCCAGGCATACTGAATGTTGTTGGTATCCTGGAACTCATCCACCAGCACGTTGGTGAAGCGTTCGCGGTAGTGATTCAGAATGTGCGGCTTGTTGAGCCATAACTCATGCGCGCGCAGCAGCAGCTCGGCAAAGTCCACCAGACCGGCGCGGTCGCACGCTTCCTGATAGGCCTGATAGATGCGCAGCCAGGTCTGCTCAATCGGATTGCCGTAGCTTTCGATATGCTTTGGCCGCAGGCCTTCATCTTTTTTGCCGTTGATGTACCACATGCCCTGGCGCGCAGGCCACTGCTTCTCATCCAGATTCATCGATTTAATCAGGCGCTTAAGCAGGCGCAGCTGATCTTCACTGTCGAGGATCTGAAAGTCCTGTGGCAGACCGGCGTCAAGATGATGAGCACGCAGCAGGCGATGCGCCAGACCGTGGAAAGTCCCGATCCACATCCCGCCCTGGCTGGTGCCAATCAGCTGCTCAATACGGTGACGCATCTCCGCCGCCGCTTTGTTGGTAAAGGTCACCGCCATAATGGAATAGGGTGAACAGTTCTCTACCGACATCAGCCAGGCGATGCGATGCACCAGCACCCGCGTTTTGCCACTGCCCGCGCCTGCCAGCACCAGCAGGTTACTGCGCGGGGCCGCTACGGCCTCACGCTGATTGTCATTTAACCCATCGAGCAGTTCAGAAACGTCCATAAGCACCGGTTACCAAAGAGAAAACGCCGTCATCGCGCGCGGTATTGCGCCTGCCACAGACAAGGCTGGCGGCAAAGCTGAAAGCGGCAACGACTGGATAAATTTACAGCCATTATAGCAGTGAGGTGAGTGATGCCAACCGCGAAATTTCGACATGCGGCAACAGGCGCGCGTCCGGGATATGCATCAGGTTGCCCTGCCGCAGGTTAATCCAGCACGCCTGCAGCCCGCCGCGCAGCGAACCCGCCACGTCAGTAGTGAGATCGTCGCCCACATGCAGAATATGGTGAGGCGCGATAGCAAGACGCTGCGCCGCCAGCTGATACATATCCTGCCACGGCTTGGCGCGCCCGTCGGGCCCGGCGCGCAGAGTGAACTGAAAATAGCCGGCAATACCCATTTTTTCCGGGCTGGCGTTGCCGTTGGTGATCGCCACCAGCGGCACCTTCTCCGCCAGCGCTTTCAGCGTCTGATGGGTTTCCTCCGGCATCACAACCTGACTCCGCCACTGGTGGAAGACCGCCATCACCTCTGCCGCGCCCGCCGTGGCTTCCGCTGCAGAGAGGCCGATATTCAGCATCGCCAGCTCAACCGAACGGCGGCGCCACTCCGAAACGTCGTGAAAGATGTCGGGCTCTCGCTGCAACAGCTCATCACGCAGTTGCTGATAATCCTGCGGCGTAAAGTCGCGCAGCGCCGGATGAAAAGCCTGTAACGCGGCATGAGACTCCAGCGTGGTGCGGCGGATCACCGGGTAGTTATCGTAAAGCGTGTCATCAAGGTCGAAAGTCATGGCTTTGATGGCCGACAGCGGACGATAAAACTTCATTCGTTCTTTCCTCGTTTGGCGCGGGGATGCGCGGCGTCATACACCGAAGCCAGATGCTGGAAGTCGAGATGGGTATAGATCTGGGTGGTCGACAGGTTCGCATGCCCCAGCAGCTCCTGCACGGCGCGCAGATCGCCGCTGGATTCCAGCAGATGCGTTGCAAAGGAGTGACGCAGCTTATGCGGATGGATATGACTGGCGACGCCCTGGCGAATGCCCCATTCGGCGAAGCGCTTCTGCACGCTGCGCGGCGAGATGCGGTTGCCGCGCGTTGAAAGAAACAGCGCATCATCCTGACAGCCGAAGGTCTCACGCAGCGGCAGCCACTGTTCGATCCAGGTCACGGCCGTGCGGCCAATCGGCACCCGGCGCTCTTTACTGCCCTTACCCACCACCCACACCTCACCGGAATCGAGGTCGACGTGGCGGCAATCCATATTGACCAGTTCAGAGAGACGCAACCCGCCGCCATACATCACCTCCAGCATCGCCCGGTCGCGAACGGCCAGCGGATCGCTGAGATCGATCTCCAGCAGCTGATTCACTTCGTCAACGTCGATATTCTTCGGCAGATGGCGCGCTTTACGCGGCGTCATCACCCCTTTGGCGGGGTTAGCGGCGAGCATACCCTGACTGACCTGCCAGTCCAGGAAACTGCGCAGGGCTGAGAGACGCAGCGCAAGGCTGCTGGCCGAGAGTCCGGCGCGGCGGCTGCGCGCCGCCATACTGCGCACCTGGGCGGGCTCCAGCGCGGCCCAGCTGCTGAGCTTCATCTCATCCGCAATGGCGACCAGCGCAGCCAGCTGGCGCGCATAGCTGCTCTGGGTCAACGGACTTAACTGGCGTTCCACTTTCAGGAAGCGCAGAAATCCGTCAACGGCCTCCTGCAGCGCGCTGCTCATGCGCGTTCAACCCAGCGCGACAGCAGACCTGGCATCATCTGTGACAGGTGCTGCAACAGCAGCGTTCCCATGCCTGACTGATAGTGCTGGCTGTCGCGGCTGCTGAAAATCAGCACGCCGAGGTCGCCCGCTTCGCCCATCAGCGACATCGCCACCGAGCCGATCGCTTTAGCCTGCGGCAGCAGCAGCAGCAGTTCCGGGCCGTTGATGTTGCCGAGATAGTGATGCTGATGACCGAAACGCTGAATACGCAGCGGTTCGAAGGCCTGACGTGACAGGCTCAGCTGGAAGAAATCGGAGGGGGCACCCAGCAGCCATTTATCGCTGAACAGCCGCACGTTGGCACCCGCCAGCCCCAGCTCTCGCGCCCAGCGATGCAGCCGGTTAAGCATATCCTGCAGGGAGTCAGCCGCAGCCAGATGGCTCTCCAGCGACAGCAGACGATCAAACAGCTCATGGTTGGCGCTGGCCTGCTCCATCAGCAGCGTGATCTCCTCTTCCAGCCGCTGGATGTGGTTGCGCTGACGCGCCATATGCCACTCCACCAGCGAGACGCTGCCGCGAACCGGATGCGGCACGGCCATCTGTTCCACTTCGCGGGCGTTACGGATAAAGAAATCGGGATTCTGCCGCAGATAATCACTGACGGCCTGATCGTCCAGCAGAACCGAACTGTCAGCCTGCTCTTCGATATTTTTCATAGATGAATAAACCCATCGTAGACGTGTGTCGCAGGACCGGTCATGTAGAGCGGCTGTCCGGCCCCTTTCCAGGTGATATGCAGGGTTCCGCCGGGCAGATCGACACGCACTTTGGGTGCCAGAATGCCCTGCTGGATGCCGCATGCCACGGCAGCACAGGCGCCGCTGCCGCACGCCTGCGTTTCTCCCGCGCCGCGTTCGTAGACGCGCAGGCGGATGTGTTCGGGATTGACGATCTCCATGAAGCCCACATTGACCCGCTCCGGGAAGCGCTCATGGCTTTCCAGAATCGGACCCAGCAGTTCAACCTGTGCGGTTTTCACACTTTCAACCTGAATCACGCAGTGCGGATTGCCCATCGACACCGCGCCCATCATCACCGTCTGTTCGGCCACGCGCAGCAGATAGAGATTTTCCGCTTTATTGGCACGGAACGGCACCTGCTGCGGCTCAAAGTTCGGTTCGCCCATGTTCACGCGCACCTGATCGTCCGGCGTCACGGTTAACACCATGCGGCCATTCTGGGTACTGACCCGGATATCGCTTTTGTTGGTCAGCCCTTTCAGCTGCACAAAGCGGGCAAAGCAGCGTGCGCCGTTACCGCACTGAGCCACTTCGCTGCCGTCGGCGTTGAAAATGCGGTAGTGGAAATCGAGATCGGGATCGTAGGGCGGTTCAACAATCAGCAGCTGATCGAAGCCGATCCCCAGATGACGATCGGCCAGCCGGCGGATCAATTCCGGCGAAAAGAAGACGTTTTGCGTCACCGCATCCACAACCATAAAATCGTTGCCGAGACCGTGCATTTTGGAGAACTGCATTTTTTGCTCCGCCGGGTAAGCCATCAGATTAGTTCGCTTTTACGCCTGAATTGCCGGTTACCAGCCCGCCCACATCGGCTTTAGAGGCGTCCGCTTTCTGGCGTTCGGTCGGCGCTTGTTGTTTCTTCGGCTGATCCTTCGGCGGGAAGTAAAGCGGCCCTTTCAGACCACAACCTGCAAGGCTGATTACTGCCAGTGTCATGGCAAACAGGCTTATCACTTTCTTCATTCTTTATGCTCTTCATGTCCTTTACCTGGATGCTTATCATCGCAGTTGAAGGTGGAAAAGCAACAGGAAATCCCCGCAAATAGCGTGAACCTGATAAGCGGTCAGGAAGCGCGCGGCCACCTGCTGAGCGCAGGCAGCCGGTCGGCATCAGTGCACCTGATAGCGTGGCTGATAGTCGCTGTTGTCGTTGTCAGGCTGGCTGGTGCAGAGCTGAGTCAGCGTCTGACTGCGGAACGGTATCACCTGAAAACGCTCGCCGGTGTTCACTATCTGGTAGAACTGCGGCAGGTTAAAGTTGATGAAGCTCGACCCGTAGGTAAAGCGATCGTGCGAGGAGGAGTAGAACCGGCTGACGTCGCGCACCAGCTCCTCTTTGCTGCCTTCGCAGTGATGATAAACCTCAACCCGGTTGGACTCATCCAGGATATAGATATTGAAGCCCTGGTCGTCCGTCGTGTTCTCGAAAAAGAACTGAATAATGCCTTCGCTGGCATAGCCGTTGACCACCGGCGGCAGCGGCGTCTGGTTGGTTTCGACTTTGATCGATAGCCCGTGCAGCTTGTTATTGGAGATCGCGCCATAAAACTCTACCGCGTTTTCCAGCTTCTGCACGGAGACGCTCATGCGTTCAAAGAAGAGTCCCCAGGTCTGGCCAGCCATACGCAGCGCCTTGAAGCGGCCAGGCTCCTGACGCGTGCTGGAGAGGCGCAGCTCAATGCACTCGGACACCAGCTGCTGAACGCGCGTGCGAATCAGACCGCGCAGATGCTGGCTGTAGCAGAAGACCTCTACCGTGTCTGGCGGTGCGGCATCCTGGTGCATCTTGCCCAGAATGGTTTTCAGTCCCTCGATCATCGCCTGTTCACCGCTGAAGTGCAGGGTTCGCACCTCATTCCAGGAGTTACGGTAGAGCAGGTCAATGCTGCCAATCAGACACTGCTGCTGCTGACCGAAGCTGAAGACATCGAGTTTGCGGAAGTCAAAATGCACCACCTGATTGCGGAAGGCCGCCGTCGGATCGTGCTCAAGGTTCACGATAATCGCCAGGTGACGAATTTCGCACGGGCTGTAGAGCGCTTTGGGCGTCGGCGCAGGCAGGCGCAGCGGGAAGTGGCTGGAGACGTCGTTAACCAGCTCCTGCAGGCGCGCCAGATCGCAGGTGTCATTGCCTTTGATATGCAGCCGGGTTTTGCGGGTCAGCAGGCCATTGAACCACGCCCATGCCACCAGCTTGTTGAGATAGCGGTTATATTCCAGCGGCTGATGGCTGATGATCGAATCCATATCCGGCGCCTGATTATAGAGATACCAGCCGGAGCGGTTGGCACGGCCAGGCGGCACATGAATAAAGGTCAGGTTCGGCTCAGAGAGATCGGGTGAAATCTGCGGGTTCACCAGCGTCACTTTGCCCGGCAGCGCCTCAAAGGCGGCATACAATTTACGGGTCAGCACGCCGATATCCTGCGGGCTGGCGCTCACGCTTAAATTGTTACGGCGGGCAAAGCGGATCAGGTTGCGATAGCTCTGCATCATCGCATCCAGCAGTTCATTGTGGGCTTCACGCACGCGCTCGATTTTCCACCCGGCGCGGTTATCCAGGATAGCGAGCTTCTCGTCGTTCCAGCCCCACTCTTTCACCAGCTGCGATAAAATTTCGCGACGCCAGCCGCTGCGCTGCGGATGGTCGTCCGTGCTGAGCTTTTCGCACACTTTGAGATAGAAACAGCGCCGCACCAGGTCGAGACGCGGCTGATCGTCGATGCTGGTCAGATAGTGCGTCACGCGCTCCAGCATCATGCAGTAAGGGTCCAGCCCGAAGCAGATGATTTCGCCATCGTGCAGACGCTGTTTAATGTCCATCGCCAGCAGCTGGGTGTTCGGGTATTCCCAGCTGTAGGCTTCCAGCAGCAGGGTCTTCAGCACCGCTTTATAGGGCGAATCGATGCTCTTATAGAGCTGCCACAGGCTGGCACCGAAATACTCTTCCGCCGACAGGGTGCCAAGGCCGCCCAGATCGAGCCACTCGTTAGGCGTCAGCACCCCTTTGGCATAGAGCGACATCACGTAATCGTCGTAGTGATGCTCCTCTTCGCCCGGCACCATATTCCACAGGAGGCGTTTACCCGCCATACGCACCGCGGTGCGGTAAAACTCATCCAGCAGGAGAATGTGTTGCGTTGAGCCACAATCTTCCCCGCCCAGACTGCCGCTTTCGTTGTGACGGAAGCGGTTCTCGTCGATCAGGAAGAAGCTCACTTCCACGCCCATCGAGACGCACCACTTCTGCAGCAGCGTGCATTTGCGCTGCAGATTCAGCCGCTCTTCATTATCCAGCCAGGATTGATGGCAGACCCAGATATCGAGATCTGAGACGCTGTTCTGCCCGACAGAGGAGGTGCTGCCCATGGAGTAGATCGCCGTGATCGGCATTTCGCCTTTCGGCGCATCAGCATGGCGCAGGTCGCTGTCACCGGTGAGATCGGCCAGCAGCTGACGCTGGTTTTCATCAGGCGTGAAAAAGCTGATGCCATGTGGAACGTTACCTTCAAGGTAACCCGGCATCTGCGGATGTTGATAATGTAATAAGGTTGGCAGCAGACTGTAGACGCGCTGAAAAGCGGGTCCCATGGCAGCCAGCGCACGATCAACGCGCAGCTGGTTGATTGCATCCAGTCTCTGTTTCAGTGTCTCAATGTAGAGGTACAAGACGTTTCGCCTGATTGTCCCAGTGTTTAAGCACCCTGTTTCCCCGCTCTGCCGCTTATAAAAGTAAAAAAGTGGGCAGATAATTGCTGGAAACGTGATCAATCTAACACCCGGCAGATTGACCGTAAAGAAAGTTGCGCTACTTAACAGTTTAGCACGTTCTTACCAGCTTCCCGCCTTTTCAGCACTGGTTCCCACGTGATGGCTTGATAAACCGGGCCTGAAACCGCTCACAGGCCGTTTTCAATCCGTTGAAACTGACAGTATTCACCCAGAGATGATAGGATATTCAGTGAACGATAAAAATGGTTAACAGCATGTTAGACAAAATTTTCAGAATTGCTACAAGACAAAGCCCGCTCGCATTATGGCAGGCACATTATGTACAGCAACGCCTGATGAGCGCCCATCCGGGACTGCGCGTTGAACTGGTGCCAATGGTCACCAAGGGTGACATTATTCTTGATACGCCGCTGGCGAAAGTCGGCGGTAAAGGGCTGTTTGTCAAAGAGCTGGAACTGGCGATGCTGGATGGCCGGGCCGATATGGCGGTGCACTCAATGAAAGATGTGCCGGTCGATTTCCCTGAAGGTCTGGGCCTCGTAACCATCTGCGAGCGCGACGATCCGCGCGATGCGTTCGTTTCTCATCATTATGACAGCCTGGACGCGCTGCCTCAGGGTGCTATTGTCGGCACCTCCAGCCTGCGTCGTCAGTGCCAGATTAGCGCTCGCCGCCCGGATCTGGTAATCCGCTCGCTGCGGGGCAATGTGGGCACCCGTCTGAGCAAACTGGATGCCGGTGAATATGACGCGATTATTCTCGCCGTTGCCGGGCTGAAACGTCTGGGACTGGAAGATCGTATTCGTCAGGCCCTGCCTGCTGAAGTCTCCTTACCCGCCGTGGGCCAGGGCGCAGTCGGTATTGAATGCCGTCTGGATGACACCACCCTGATCGGCCTGCTGCAGGCGCTGAATCACGACGACACGGAAGTCTGTGTCAGAGCGGAACGCGCCATGAATACCCGTCTCGAAGGGGGGTGTCAGGTGCCTATCGGCAGTTTCGCCGTGCTGGAAGGCGATGAACTCTGGCTGCGCGGCATGGTCGGTGCACCGGATGGTCATGTAATGGTCAGCGGCGAGCGTCGTGGTCCGCGGGATCAGGCCCGCGAGATGGGCATTTCCCTGGCCGACGAGCTGCTGGACGGTGGCGCCCGTGAGATTCTGCAGGACGTTTACCAGGGGCAGCCACCGGCATGACCATTCTGGTGACGCGCCCGGAACCCGCCGCGGCAGAGCTGGTGTCACGCCTGCATGCCCTTGGCAGGCAGGCGTGGAGCCTGCCGCTAATCGAGTTCGCACCGGGCGCGGACCTCCCCTTTCTGCCTCAGAAGCTCGCCGCCCTCCGCCCGGGCGACCTGATTTTCATTCTTTCTCAGCAGGTTATTCACTACGCGCAGCACGCGATCAAAGCATGGCCCGGCGAGCTGGACTATTATGCAATTGGTCGCAGCACTGCGCTGGCGTTTCACACCGCCAGCGGCCGGCAGGTAACATGGCCCCATGCTCATGAAACCAGTGAAGAACTGATTCAGCTGAATACGCTGCAGCAGATTGCCGGTAAACGTGCGCTGATCCTGCGCGGCGACCCCGGACGCGAATTGCTGGCAGAGACATTAACCCGGCGTGGTGCTGAGGTGACGTTTGCTGCCTGTTACCAGCGCTGTCAGAAGCATTACGACGGACCGGTCGAAGGCCGCCGCTGGCGCGATCGCGGCGTCTCGGTACTGGTGGTCACCAGCGGTGAAATGTTACAACAGCTCTTTTCGCTGTTCCCCGCAGTCGATCGCGAGGAATGGCTGCTCAACTGCCGACTGATTGTCGTCAGTGAACGTTTGGCTACCCTGGCCGCAGGATTGGGTTGGCAGGATATTCAGGTAGCCGATGGTGCCGATAACGATGCGCTGCTGCGCGCGTTACGATGAACTTAACAATGGGATGTGCCACATATGACGGAACAAAAAGATTCCTCCGCCATGGTTGAAGAAACCACCCCAGCGGTCGACCGCTCTCTCTCCAGCAACGACACGCCTCCGCGCAATGCGAATAAAGGTGGCATGGCGCTGGGGGCAGTGGCGATCGTCATTGCGCTGGCGATGGGTGCAGGTTTATACCTTTACGGGAAACATCAGGCTGATTTACAGGCACAAACCAATCAGAAGCTGAGTGACCAGCTGAGTGCGCTGCAGCAGCAGGCCAGCAGCGACAAACAGCAGCTGACCCAGCAGCTGAGCGGCGCTGAAACCGCACTGCAGACGGCACAGGCCCAGCAGAACGCGTCAGCCAAAGAGCTGGAAACCCTGCGTGAAAAAATGGCCGTGATTTCCGGCAATGACGTGCGCAGCTGGTTGCTGGCCCAGGCCGATTATCTGGTGAAACTGGCTGGCCGCAAGCTCTGGAGCGATCAGGATGTCACGACCGCCGCTGCGCTGCTGAAAAGCGCCGATGCCAGCCTGGCCGACATGAACGATCCCAGCGTAATGAACGTGCGTCGCGCCCTGACCCAGGATATCAGCAATCTCTCCTCCGTGACGCAGGTCGATTATGACGGCGTGATCCTCAAGCTGAATCAGCTGTCGAACAACGTCGATAATCTGCGTCTGGCAGACAACGATAGCGATGATGCGCCGATGGACAGCGATGGCGGCGAACTGTCGGGTTCCGTGCGCGAGTGGCGTCAGAATCTGGTGAAGAGCTGGCACAACTTTATGGATGACTTTATTACCATCCGCCGCCGCGATAATACCGCCCAGCCGCTGCTGGCCCCGAATCAGGATGTCTATCTGCGGGAGAATATCCGCTCGCGTCTGCTGATCGCAGCGCAGGCTGTGCCGCGTCATCAGGATGAGATTTACAAACAATCTATCGATACCGTCTCCGCCTGGGTTCGCGCCTGGTATGACACTAACGATGCGGCAACGAAAGCCTTTCTTGCCCAGCTGGATGAGCTGAGCCAGCAGAACATCAATATGGATCTGCCTGACACGCTGGAAAGCCAGCCGTTGCTGGAACAGCTGATGCAGACCCGTGTGCGGAACCTGTTAGCACAGCCCTCTGCCGCTGCCACTCAGCAGGGAGGCTAAGCATGCTTAAGGTATTTATCCTCTTTATCCTGCTGATTGCGGGCGTGGTACTGGGACCGATGATTGCCGGTCATCAGGGCTATGTGCTGATTCAGACTGATAACTGGAATATCGAAACCAGCGTCACCGGGCTGGTGATTATCCTTATTCTCAGCCTGCTGGTGATTCTGGCCGTGGAGTGGCTGCTGCGTCGCGTGCTGCGAACCGGCGCACGCACCCGGGGCTGGTTTACCGGACGTAAACGCCGCCGCGCCCAGCGTCATACGCAGACTGCGCTGATGAAGCTGGCGGAAGGTGACCACCGTCAGGCGGAAAAACTGCTCTCTAAAGATGCCGACCACGCGGATGTGCCGGTAGCAAACTACCTGCTGGCTGCGGAAGCCGCGCAGCAGCGCGGTGATGAAGTGCGTGCCAATCAGCATCTTGAACGCGCGGCAGAGCTGTCCGAAAACAATACTATTCCGGTAGAAATTGCCCGCGCACGTATTCAGCTGGCGCGCAATGAAGATCACGCTGCACGTCACAGCATCGATCGTCTGCTGGAAGTGGCACCACGTCATCCTGAAGTGCTGCGTCTGGCTGAACAGGCCTATGTCCGTACCGGCGCCTGGAGTGCGCTGCTGGATATTCTGCCTGCGATGCAGAAAGCGCAGGTCGGCGACGACCTCCATCGCGACGCGTTGCAGCAGCAGGCCTGGCTGGGCCTGATGAATCAGGCGATGGCCGATCAGGGCAGTGACGGTCTGAAACGCTGGTGGAATACGCTGAGCCGTAAGACCCGTCAGGATACCACGCTGCAGGTCGCCATGGCGGATCACCTGATTGAGTGCAACGATCATGACACCGCGCAGTCGATCGTGCTGGAAGGCCTCAAGCGTCATTATGACGATCGTCTGGTGCTGCTGATGCCCCGCATTAAAAGCGGCAATCCGGAAGCACTTGAGAAGGCCTTACGTCAGCAGATCAAACAGCATGGCGCAACGCCGCTGCTGCACAGCACGCTGGGACAGTTGCTGATGCGTCATGGAGAGTGGCAGCAGGCAGCGGATGCTCTGCAGCAGGCGCTGGCACAGCGTCCTGACGCATTCGATTATGCGTGGCTGGCGGATGTGTATGATCGTCTGCATCGTCCGGAAGAGGCCGCGAAGATGCGCCGTGAAGGCTTACTGCTGACGCTGAAAAATAATCCTGGCGCCTGACAGGCGCAAAGCTAACTAAGCCGGGCTCGCCCGGCTTTTTTGTGCCCGCAATCTGCCGCTCCTTCTCCTCAGGCAAAAAAAAACACCTGCCAGTGGCAGGTGTAAGATCAGGTCGGTAAGACAACCGGGAGGTACCCGACTCAACGTGGTGTCTGGTAATCCTGTAAGGCTTTCGCGATACAGGCAGGCAGACAACAGGTACCTAAAATTGGCTCTGCATCATTCCCAGGTTTATGCAGCATCAGCAGACATAAGAGGTGGAATGAGCATCTACAGCAGGAGTATTGCACAAGCCGTGCCAGTTTGAAGGTTATTTTAAAAATTATTTTAAATCATTCGGTTATCGAAGAGGCTGAGTGCTCCAGCGGAGCAGATGGCGGGTAAGTGTCGGTATCCGGCGACAGCAGAGACTTTCTCTGTCTCTGAACGGAGACAGCGAGCCCGGACTCTTTATGAATCTATAAATAACAATAACTTATTTGTCGGCAATTCACGACGCTAGCGATTCTGCTTCAGCAACCTTCTCTGACAACTGACTCACTCAAAGCGGGTAATCTGGCATCAAACAATACGCTAACGAGCACGCCGGCTCTCACCACAGTGCGGGCTTCAGGGAGCATACGCCTTTCGCAAAGACGCAAAAGACGCCATCCATGGCAGGCTCAGCGCGGGCCATCCCTGGCCCGCTATGCTTTGCTACAGGCGTATGCTCCCTTCGCTTTAAGTGTGGCAGACGCATTAAGTACTGACATAAGCTTCAGAGGGTTTACAGCAATGAAGAAGCTCAACGTACAGGTAACACGGGCAGAGGAGGAAAGCGTCCCACGCAGGGACAAAAACGCCGGGAGCGTTTTTGAACAACGCAACGCGTTGGCCCGGCAACGGGCGCACCTCATGGATGAGGTGCATAATCGCGTGGGCCGAGCGGCCATGGATGGCTTAAGCGACTTTCCGATCTGACCGTGTTCCCTTCGCAGGCTCAGATTTACAGCAAACTTATCTCGCCGTACCTGCCTGAACCTTCTGCAAAGGTCCTCACCCACTTTTCTACAGACGAAAAAAAACCTGTCTTTTCAGACAGGTTTCTAAAAATGGTCGGCGAGAGAGGATTACACTGCTCTGCGAGCAGCGCCCTCCGGGCCGTTGCTGAAGCAACGTTGTCTCGCTACGCTCGGCTCAAACCTCCTTCGGAGGTTCTCATCCTCTTTTTTTCAGACGAAAAAAAACCTGTCTTTTCAGACAGGTTTCTAAAAATGGTCGGCGAGAGAGGATTCGAACCTCCGACCCACTGGTCCCAAACCAGTTGCGCTACCAAGCTGCGCTACTCGCCGATTTTTTTAACTGTTTTGCCTGGTGCGAAGAGAGGGACTTGAACCCTCACGTCCGTTAAGACACTAACACCTGAAGCTAGCGCGTCTACCAATTCCGCCACCTTCGCGTATCCCAGCAAAATCTGGGGTGGCTAATGGGACTCGAACCCACGACAACTGGAATCACAATCCAGGGCTCTACCAACTGAGCTATAGCCACCACTGTACTTAATGTTACAAGTCAAAGACCTGCAGCATGTAAATCTTTACTGCCAACCGCGGTAAATCAACCACCGAAGCTCATGCGCACAAACGATATGGCGCGCCCGACAGGATTCGAACCTGAGACCTCTGCCTCCGGAGGGCAGCGCTCTATCCAGCTGAGCTACGGGCGCGTAGCGCCGTTGCGGATGTGCATACTAGAGATAAGCGCCCATCGTGTCTAGTGCTTTTTAAATAAAAAGGCGCGTTTGATTACGCTTTGTGCATTTCGTCGACAAATAGTACATTTCCGCGCTCGCCGTGCGTAAAAATGCGGCATTTATCAGCGATATCAGAGATCGCCGCGCCAGTGATAGCGCAAATATTTAAGCAGTTTTAACTGCCTGCGCAGGCGGCTCGGCTGCCGAATCAGACGGTAGAGCCACTCCAGTCCCAGCCGCTGCCAGATTCTGGGCGCGCGCTTCACATGGCCGGTGAAGACGTCGTAGGTTCCCCCTACCCCCATATAAAGCGCATCCGGCCAGTGTGCGCGGCACGCCAGCATCAGCAGCTCCTGACGCGGCGACCCCAGCGCCACGGTCACCAGCTTCGCGCCGCTGGCGGCAATCCGGGCAAACAGGGCATCCTGATCCGCTGGCGCAAAATAGCCATCCTGCGCCCCGACAATATTCACATTCCACTGACGACGCAGCTTCGCACAGGTCTCATCCAGCACCTGCTGGCGACCGCCGACCAGAAACACCGGCGTCCCTTCCCGCCCGGCGCGTTCCATCAGCGCCTCCCACAAATCTGCGCCCGCAATACGCTGCACTGACGCCTGCGGATACTTTTTACGGATCGAGCGCACAATGCTGATGCCATCGGCATACGCATACTCCGCCTGCGCCAGCAGCGTGCGTAATCCCTCATCCCGCTCGGCGGTCAAAATCTTCTCCGCATTGATCGCCACCAGAATGCCGCTGCGTACGCTCTGCGGCGGCATCAGAAAGCTCACCGCCGACGACATATTTTCGAAGCCATACAGGTCAACGCCGCGGATGCGGTACTGCGGCGTATCCGTTAACTGTGTCATATCTTCCGTTAATCCCAGAGGTTAATCAGAGCGGGCTGTGTAGCACCCGTCCACTGCGGTCGCGAATTAAACCTGCGCGATCCAGTAACCAGAAAAGTAATTTAGCCAGGCCCAGACAGGCAGCAAAAATGATGCAGAAAAACACTACGCGTGAACCGAAGGCATCCAGCCCTTCGCGTGCCAGCACGATCATGTTAAAGACCGCACCAAAACAGAAGCTTTGCAGGATAGCACCGCTGTAGCGGTTGGCCTCACGGCAGCCACGCTGGTAGATCGCATCGAAGGCTTTAATAATCATCCCCACCGCCACGGCACCGATCGGAATCGCCCAGACGCCGCCCATGACCACCAGCGAGCCGATCAGCGTCGGGGAAATGGCCAGGCCCGAATGGTTATCCAGCACTTCCCAGGTGAAATAGTTCGCGCTGTTCAGCACGGTCAGCGGCCGATCCGGCCACAGCCAGGTGGGAATAAACACGTAGAAATCGCGCCACAGCGGTGCCAGCCCCTGAAACTCTATTCTGGCGTAGTTATCCAGCAGCAGGGCCAGATTCTCCCACGGCGAGAATGTATCCCGCGTCAGATAAAGGAAGGTGTAAAACGCTTCATCGCCCATAACGTCCAGGTTATAGCGGCGCAGCGCCAGCCAGAACATTCCCGCGATAGCCATCACCCCCGCCGTTGCCAACATCCACAGGGTGATCCAGCCGCGCGTGATACCGATAAACAGGAACAGAGCAAACGCAATAATGATATTGGCGCGAGTCCCGCCCACCAGCGCGTAGGTCAGCAGGCCAAAGGCCACCGTCACCACCAGAAACAGCAGCCAGTTGCGACGCGTCGGACGCAGAAAATAGGGGATCAGCATCGCCGGAATAAAGAAATAGAAGAAGCGCTTCAGCGCCACGCCCGACACTTCGCTGGAAAAGATCTGGTTATAGGCCGTCAGGCGGAACAGCAGAAAACCGTTGTGAATAAAGAACACCGTAACGGTGCCCAGCGCCACCAGCGCCAGAATCACACAGGTCAGGTGGGTTTCGACCCGGTTCATCTGCAGCCAGGGCTTTGCAGGCGGTGCATTGGCCGGTTTCAGCCGCACCTTATAACTGACGTAATAGATGGCATAAAACGCCGTGGCCGAGAGCAGCGCCTCCAGCAGGTTTTCCACCGGCACCACCTCAACATGAAACCGGAACACCAGCAGGGAGGTCAGCGGAAAGCCGAAGTAGAAGGTCAGTAAAAACAGCAGCGTGAAAAAGAGGTGGAAGTTAAAACGGACACGCTTAAACTCCCGCCAGGTCAGGGTCAGAATGAAACCCAGCGACAGCAGATAGACCACCAGCAGGCCGCCAAACTGCATAAGACTCATGACTTTTCCCCTTCGCTGAGCTGTAACGCTGCCCGCCAGCCCGCCAGATAACCGGGAGCGAAAAAGGCGATCGCCGCTTTATCACAGGTCATGAGCTCGCGACGCGCCTCGGCGATAACAGCAGGCGACAGCGTATCTTCGCTGAACAGGACCGGCAACTGCTGCTCTGCCACATCGCGCCAGAATGGATTTTTTCGGGTCAGCACAAACGGCACGTTCGCCTGAATCAGCAGGCAGAGTGTGCCTACCCCCTGCTGACGTTCAAACATAAAATAGCCGACGTGGCAGCGCGCCAGCAGGGCCAGATAGGCTTCAAACGCCATATTTTCGCGTATCAGGTTCACCTGCCCCTGCGGGAATAGCGTATCCGCTGCGGCCTGAATCTGGCTGATATAAGCCTCATTGCCCGGCGGATAACCCAGCGGCACCTCAATACGCACCTGCTCACCAAACTGCGCGTGAATCGCTTTTAAGCCTTCAATGTGGCGGTTACTCGGATCGCCCGAGTTGCCCAGCAGCAGCGTGAACGGTTCCGTCGGATCGGCCTGCACGGCGGCGGCAGGCATTCGGGTCGGGAAATAGAGCAGTGAACCCGGCACCCGGCGATGCCGCTGCTGAAAGTGGTGCAGGTCTCCACGGGTGGCAAAAACCTGTGCCACCCGTCCCTGAGCTAACCGGCGAATGTGATAAAACAGGCGAAACTTCAGGCTGCGTGAGTCTTCATAAAGATCGGCTCCCCAGACATGCCAGAACAGCTGTGAACGGCGCAGCTTACCGCTAAGGAGTGCCAGCCAGATCCACGGGTTAAACTGGCCGTGACAGAAAAAACGCTGCTGACGGTTTTTTGCCCGCTGCACTACCGCCTGCGCCAGCGCTTTCTTGCTGGCGAAGCACTCGATCTGTAACGCACTGAACGTTGCCAGACTCTCGGGCTGCCCGGTCACCACCATAAAATGGCGTGGCGAAGCCGCAGGCTGCTCAACGCTGAGAACGTCGTTAAAAAAGCGCAGCACCGTGAGGTTGTGGTGGGGAATATCCGATCCCAGAACGTGAATTAAACTCATTTTTTCCGACAGTAAACAATAAAAGCGCCACAACACAGGGCAAAGTAAGCCATGTAGGTCAGCATATAGGCCTGTGCGGCCCCCGTTGCGCCATGTAACGGGATCAGCCAGCGAGAGAACAGGGTCAGTAACAGAAACTGGCTGATCTCAGTCAGAACATAAAAGCGCAGCGAGGCTTTGGCGATAACCAGATATCCGAAAACATAGGCGCCAACTTTAAAAACATCGCCGCACAGTTGCCAGACAAAGAGATCGCGCATCCCGCGAAAGGCTTCGGAGAAGAGCAGGCTGATGGCGAAATCGCGCAGCACCCAGACAGCCAGGCTGGCGACGGCCACGGCAGGCAGCACAAAGCGCAGCGCCCGGCCAATCTCCCGCGCGACGTCGCGCTTGTTATCGAGCCGTGCCAGGGTCGGCAACAGCCAGACGCTGAAGGTGGCGGTAATAAACTGCAGATAGGCATCGGAAATGCTGGTCACGCCCTGCCACAGGCCGACCTGCGCCCAGCCCTGCTGCTCTGCCAGCAGGTTACGCATCAGCACCCAGGCCACCGGCAGGGTTACCGCCGTGATCAGCGCCATCAGGGTATATTTCGCCAGATTGCGCGCCAGCTCAGGATGCCATTGCGGACGCAGCCAGCTCAGCGGCAGCGGCGCGCGGCGTTTCAGCATCACCAGTGCCGGCAGCAGCAGCAGGGCCGGCACCAGCGCCAGGCCGGTCAGTGCGCCCTGATAGCCACCCAGCCACCAGCAGACCAGATAGCCCATGACCCCAATCAGGCTGCCAGCGATCAGCGCCAGCGCATTGCCGCGCGCGTCGCGATACCCCTTCAGCAGCGACAGCGTAAAGTTGGCCCAGGCGATGCCGAGCTGAAGGAAAGCGACCACGCGGATAACGCCCTGATAGCGGTCGTGACCAAACAGCGCCGTGCTGATCGGGGCCGCCGCCAGCAGAAACAGCAGCGCCAGCGCGCCGGAAAAGCCCAGCACCATGGCCGACGCCGTACCCACCAGCGCCCGCAGCTGGACGGGCTGCTGCTGATACTGCGCCACATACGTGGTGACACCATTGAAGATGCCCGCCCCGGCCAGTACACCCAGCACGGTAATCAGCTGACGAAAGTTCCCCGCCTGCCCCACACCTTCAGGACCGAAGCTGACCGCCAGCAGTTTCACCACCAGCAGACCAGACACAATTTTTACCAGCGTGGACGACGCGGTCCACACTGAGGCTCTGGCTAATGACATCAGGAAAAGAAGCTCAGCAGTGAGCTGATAACCGTGCTCTGATTATTATCCGACAGGTTATAAAACAGCGGCAGGCGCAGCAGGCGTTCGCTTTCCGCCGTGGTAAAGCGATCCTCCCCGACAAACTGCGAGAAACGCTCACCGGCGGGCGAACTGTGCAGCGGAATATAGTGGAACACCGTCAGTATCTCGGCTTCTTTCATCCAGTTAATCAGCGCCTGACGATCATCCTGATCGCGCAGCTTGATGTAAAACATATGCGCATTATGTTCGCAGCTGGCAGGGATCACGGGCAGGTCAATGCGTCCCTGTGCCGCCAGTGGCTGAAGCGCCTCATAATAACGCTGCCAGATACGTAAACGCTGCTGGTTAATGCGTTCAGCCGCTTCCAGCTGTGCCCAGAGGTAGGCCGCCTGCAGATCGGCCATCAGGAAGCTCGACCCCATATCGCGCCAGGTGTATTTATCGACCTGACCGCGGAAGAACTGGCTGCGGTTCGTGCCCTTTTCCCGCACGATTTCGGCGCGCTCGACCAGACTGGCGTCGTTAATCAGGGTTGCCCCCCCTTCGCCACCCGCCGTGTAGTTCTTGGTTTCATGAAAGCTAAAGCAGCCGATATGGCCGATGGTACCCAGCGCACGGCCTTTGTAGCGTGACATCACACCCTGCGCCGCATCTTCGATGACAAACAGCTTATGTTTTGCCGCCAGCGCCATGATGGTGTCCATTTCACAGGCGACGCCTGCGTAGTGCACCGGGACAATGGCACGGGTTTTTTCTGTGATGGCCGCTTCAATCAGGGTTTCATCAATATTCATGGTGTCCGGGCGGACATCGACAAAGACAATACGCGCGCCGCGCAGCACAAAGGCATTGGCGGTAGAGACAAAGGTGTAGCTCGGCATGATCACTTCATCGCCAGGCTGCAGATCGATAAGCAGCGCCGCCATCTCCAGCGAAGCGGTGCAGGAGGGGGTCAGCAGCACTTTTTTACTGCCGAAACGCTGCTCCATCCACTGCTGGCAGCGGCGGGTAAAGCCGCCGTCGCCGCACAGCTTGCCGCTGCTCATCGCCGACTGCATATACTCAATTTCTGTGCCCACCACGGGCGGCGCATTAAATGGAATCATGACCTTTCCTGTAAAACCAGTAGGCGGTGCTGTCGAGCCGGGCACCGCTGCGTAAATAGAGGCGCATCGCCGTAAGATTGCTGAGCTGAGTCGCCACCCGAAGCTGCGCGAGCTGCCTGACCCGCGCCCAGTCCGCCGCCGCCAGCATCAGTCGCTGACCCAGTCCCTGTCCCTGTGCGTCGGGCAGGACGCCGAGCAGGCCAATGCGGGCATCGCCCTCCACCGCACGCAGCGAAACAAAGCCCTGCACTCCACCCGCGGCATCGCAGGCGACCAGGCACTGATCGTCAAACGCCCCGCGCACCGCATTTTCAATCCACTGCGCATAAAAGCGACCGCTGGCGTCCGGCGCATACCAGGGCGCACGAAAGCGGCTCTGACTGAAGAGCTGCGACGCGGCGTCACGCAGAGAGGGGATCTGTGCCTCACGCGCAATGCGAATACCCGCCTGCCGTTCCGTCTGGTCAATCGCCAGCGTCAGATCGGCCTCGCCCTCCACCAGCTGGAACTGATGCTGCTGCAGCGTATCAATCAGCGCCGTTTCACCCGTAGCGACTTTCATCTGCATCAGTGCACAGGGATGGCGCAGCGCCTGCTCCAGTGGGGTGTCGCCTTGCAGCTCCAGCCGCACCGTCTCAACACCGAAGAATGCGCTCTCCCAGCTGAGGGGGTTAATATTGACGTGGACGGGCATGTAATAAATCCAGCAGGTATTGGCCGTAGCCGGTTTTCGTCAACGCGTCACCCGCGGCGCGCAGCTGCTCGTCACTCAGCCAGCCGTTACGCCAGGCAACCGCACATGTCAGTTATTTAAACGCTAAAACGCCTCATCGCCACACACCTTTGGTGTCGACAATCCATTGCTGCTGTACCTGAGCGGCATCGATGGCGCGGAAGGCGCGATGATCCACCAGCATCACCAGAATATCGGCCTGGGCCAGCGCCTGCTCGCCCGAAACCAGCTCAGCTTTACCTGCCAGCGCGTCAGCGATCTGCGCAATGTGAGGCTCAACCACCCAGGTTGTGCCGCGGTGCCACTCCGCAATCTTCTGCGCTACGCCCACCGCCGGGCTTTCGCGCAGATCGTCAATATTGGGTTTAAAAGCCAGGCCGAAGCAGGCGATGGTGATATCGCTGGCGCGCTTGCCGGTCTGGGTCAGGCACTCCGCCAGCGCGGTTTTTACCTGGTCCAGCACCCACTGCGGCTTGGCATCATTGACCTCACGCGCGGTGCGGATCAGGCGGGCTAATTCGGGATTCTGCGCCACGATGAACCAGGGATCGACGGCGATACAGTGTCCCCCGACGCCCGGCCCTGGCTGCAGAATGTTGACGCGCGGATGGCGATTCGCCAGCGCAATCAGCTCCCAGACGTTGATCCCCTGATCGGCGCAAATCAGCGACAGCTCATTGGCAAAGGCGATGTTCACATCGCGGAAGCTGTTCTCAGTCAGCTTGCACATCTCGGCGGTGCGGGCGTTGGTTTCCACACACTCGCCTTTCAGGAAAATGCGATACAGCTCGCTGGCGCGGGCGGAACAGGCGGGTGTCATGCCGCCGATGACCCTGTCATTATTGATCAGTTCGACCATCACCTGACCCGGCAGTACGCGCTCCGGGCAGTAGGCGACGAAGACATCGGGCGTCTCACCGTGCTGCGGAAAACGCAGATCGGGACGCGCCGCCGCCAGCCAGTCGGCCATCTGTTCCGTGCTGCCAACCGGCGACGTCGACTCCAGAATCACCAGGTCGCCCTTCTTCAGCACAGGAGCTATCGACTCTGCGGCGGCTTGCACAAAGCGCAGGTCGGGCTGATGGTCATCTTTGAACGGAGTCGGCACGGCAATAAGAAAGGCGTCCGCAGGCTCAGGCTGGGTGGTGGCACGCAGGTCGCCACGCGTGACGGCAGCATGTACCACCTGATCTAAATCGGGCTCCACGATGTGGATCGCGCCACGGTTGATGGTTTCTACGGCGCGCGCGTTGATATCCACGCCCACCACTTTTTTTCCCTTTGAGGCAAAAACGGCTGCCGTCGGCAGCCCAATGTATCCCAGTCCAATCACGGAGATGGTTTCAAAACTCATAATTCGGCTCGGTTATCTTTTAAGGCTTGTAAAATACGACCGCAGGCTTTGCCATCGCCATAAGGATTATGGGCATGACTCATCGCCTGCCAGGCCTCATCGTCGCTCAGCAGTTCGCTCACGCTGGCCACGATAGTGGCGACATCGGTTCCCACCAGTTTCACGGTGCCGGCATCGACCGCTTCCGGCCGCTCGGTGGTGTCGCGCATCACCAGCACCGGTTTACCCAGCGACGGCGCCTCTTCCTGGATACCGCCGGAGTCGGTGAGGATTAACCAGGCGCGGTTCATCAGCCAGACAAAAGGCAGATACTCTTGCGGTTCGATCAGAATGATATTTTCAATGCCGCTGAGTATCCGGTTAACCGGTTCGCTGACATTGGGATTGAGGTGCACCGGATAGACAATCTGCGCTTCCGGATGCTGGCGGGCAATCTGCGCCAGCGCGCTGCAGATCCGTTCAAACCCGCCGCCAAAGCTTTCACGACGATGACCGGTGACCAGCACCAGTTTCTTCTCCGGATCGAGAAACGGATAGCGCGCGGCCAGCTGCGCATTCAGATTGGTGTCATCCAGCACCCGATCACGTACCCACAGCAGCGCGTCAATAACCGTATTGCCGGTCACGATAATGCGTGAGTCGGCGAGATTTTCCTGCAGCAGATTCTGTCGCGAGCGCGAGGTCGGGGTGAAATGCAGGCGGGCGAGATGGCCGGTCAGCTTACGGTTGCCCTCTTCCGGCCACGGCGACGCGAGATCGCCGGTGCGCAGCCCGGCTTCCACATGGCCAACCGGAATCTGATGATAAAAGGCGGCCAGACTCGCCGCCAGCGTGGTGGTCGTGTCGCCGTGCACCAGCACGATGTCGGGCCGGAAGTCGAGCAGAACGGTTTTCATGCCCTCCAGGATGCGACAGGTGATCTCCGTCAGCCCCTGCTCAGGCCGCATGATGTTGAGATCGTAGTCCGGCTGCAGCCTGAACAGACGCAGCACCTGATCGAGCATTTCGCGATGCTGGGCGGTGACGCACAGCCGTGATTCAAACGCGGGATCCTGCGCCAGCGCCTGAACCAGCGGGGCCATTTTTATCGCTTCGGGGCGAGTACCAAATACGGTCAGAACTTTCACACTGTTTCTCTCAATCATGCGTGTCTGACATCAGACGCGGACGACGTGCCAGCGCCACGCCCGCGCCGGTTAATGCCCCAACGGCACCCCACATAATCATCATGAACAGACGTCGCGGGCTGTCACGTGATACCGGCTCTTCCGGCGTACGCAGATAACGGTAGGTCTGGAACTGGCTGTTCAGTCTGGGGCCGGTCTGCAGCGTGGCCAGCATAGCTCTGTTTTGATCATAGCTGATATCGAAGCTGGGACCGGTGGCACGCAGGGTTTCAAGCTGTCCCTGCAGCACGGGCTGGCCCAGCAGGAAGAGATCGCTGTCCGCCAGATTTTCACCCGCTTCGCGCGTCTGTTTCTCATTGATACCCTGCTGACTGGCGATCTTCAGCGCCTGCTCCAGACGGTGCTGCTGGCGCTGGAATACGGCGTTCGCCACATCTTCCTGACGTTTTACCTGCGCCTGCAACTGATCGGTGCGCGCCTGCCAGGCCCCTTTTAACTCATCATTCAGATGACGTGCGGCACGCTCGCTGGCGTAGGCAATATACTGACGCAGCAGGTTGTTGGCGTCGCCTGCGGTTTCCGCTTTGAGTCTGACGTTGTCCGGCAGGTTATGTGCCGCGTCCGCCGGGGTGAAGAGAATGTTGCCGATCATGTCGTCAAGCAGCGCGGCATCGTTGTGCGCGTTGCCGGTTTTACGACTCTTGTAGTAGTCGGTTTGCTGCCAGAACTCGCGACGCGTATCCCACGAGGCGAGCTGCATGATGAACTCCTGATAGACCTCATCCATCACCGTTGGCGAGGGCGCCGCCAGGGTTAACGCGTTATTCCGCACATCCAGGTTGGTCAGAAACTGCTGCTGTGCATAGTAGGAGCCCAGCATATTCACCGTCGGACGATCGGTGATCGCCGTGGTGCTCCAGACCTGTTTCAGCAGCAGCGTCGCCAGCCAGGCGACCAGGGCAAACAGCAGGGCCAGCCCCACAATCCAGCGCTTGCCACGCCATAACCGGCAGCCTAAGCCGCGAAGATCCAGTTCGTTGTCCACAACGTCAGAAGGCATGGCAGAGATATCCTTTAATCAGCATCGGGTTCATTTATTTTTTGCTTCGCGATGATGGCTCAGACGGCGCTTGATGCGACGGATACGCCGCGCCACGCGCCATGCATGTTTCAGGCAGTAGCCATAAACCATGAACGCGCCCAGGAAAAGCAGCAGCATCACCCACTCAGGGATAAACGCCAGATACTCACCCAGCACCCCGATACCGGCGAGAATCGCGGCCGCGACGGTAATCAGCACAAAGGCCTGACGCGAGCTGAAGCCGGCGCGCATAATCAGATGGTGGATGTGCTGACGGTCAGCCGAGAACGGGCTCATGCCTTTGCGCAGACGGCGATACATGATCGCCACCATATCCATCAGGGGAATGGCGATGAGCCAGAGGGCGGTCACCGGCGTGATGGGGTGACTCAGACCCTGCGTGGTTTCCAGCAGAATCCAGATGATGGTGAAGCCGATCATGGTGCTGCCGGCGTCACCCATAAAGACTTTAAAGCGGCGGCCAAGAAAGCCCAGGTTGAGCAGAATATAGGGCAGCGTGGCGGCGATCATCGCAAAGCACCACATCGCCAGGCTGGTCTGGCCGTCGAAATAGAGGATGATGCCCATAGCGGCAAAGGTCACTGAGGAGAGGCCGCCCAGCAGACCGTCGATGCCATCCACCATATTAAAGGCGTTAATCGCGGCCCAGACGGCGAACAGCGTCAGCACATAGCCAAAGGGCCCCACGATCAGCTCGAACGGACCGACGATAAAGCCCAGACTCAGCAGATAGAGTTTTGCCCCCACCATCATGACGACAGCGACCAGCGCCTGCACCACCGCGCGGATTTTAACGCTGATATCAAAGCGATCGTCGAGCGCCCCGACCAGCACCAGCACACCGGCACAGCCCAGATAGAGCAGCGCGTGTGGCAGATAGTAGTTGGTAATCGCGAACGTGAAGCAGATCCCTGCGAACACGGAAATGCCGCCCACCAACGGAATCGCGCCATGATGGCGTTTACGTGAGTTAGGCTTATCAACTAAACCAATTTTTTTAGCTGCTTTTCGAGCAAAAAAGAGGAAAGCCAGTGAAAAGAGAAAAATTAAACCAAGCTCAGTACTCATAGTGAGTAAATTCACGTTAAACGCTCTCAGCTAACATCCCGCACAACAATACGCGAAAAAGCGCGTTTATCGCTGTGTCGGATTCCGAATTCTGCATCAAGAGACAGACGAACGGTCAAAAATTCGCCATCGCTACCACAGTCATTATAAATGCTCCTGCCAGTGTTCAATCCTATAGCTCACAAATGAAAAACGCCACGTCGGGACGTGGCGTAAGGGCGATTTTCTGCAAATCTGGATTAAAAAAGCCGAATCAGTGGTCCGGCCTGGCCGTATCAGATTATGAACGCTTCATCATGTCGAAGAATTCATCGTTGGTTTTCGTCATCGCCAGTTTGTTGATGAGGAACTCCATTGCGTCGATTTCGCCCATCGGGTGAATAATCTTACGCAGGATCCACATCTTCTGCAGCTCTTCCTGAGAGGTAAGCAGCTCTTCTTTACGTGTACCGGAGCGGTTGTAGTCAATCGCCGGGAAGACACGTTTTTCAGCGATTTTACGGGCGAGATGCAGTTCCATGTTACCGGTACCCTTGAACTCTTCGTAAATCACTTCGTCCATCTTCGAACCGGTATCAACCAGCGCGGTGGCGATGATGGTCAGGCTGCCGCCCTCTTCCACGTTACGTGCAGCACCAAAGAAACGCTTTGGACGATGCAGGGCGTTGGCATCCACACCACCGGTCAGGACTTTACCTGACGCCGGCACCACGGTGTTATAAGCACGCGCCAGACGGGTGATGGAGTCGAGCAGGATGATGACATCTTTCTTGTGCTCAACCAGGCGCTTGGCTTTCTCGATGACCATTTCCGCAACCTGAACGTGGCGTGACGCCGGCTCATCGAAGGTTGAGGCAATGACTTCACCTTTGACCAGACGCTGCATCTCGGTCACTTCTTCCGGACGCTCATCGATCAGCAGGACCATCAGCACGCAGTCCGGGTAGTTATACGCCAAACTCTGCGCGATGTTCTGCAGCAGCATGGTTTTACCGGCTTTTGGCGGTGCAACGATCAGACCACGCTGACCACGACCGATCGGTGACGCCAGGTCCAGAACGCGGGCCGTTAAATCTTCCGTTGAACCATTACCCCGTTCCATACGCAGACGCTTGTTGGCGTGCAGCGGCGTGAGGTTTTCGAACAGAATCTTATTACGCGCGTTTTCCGGCTTGTCGTAGTTAACTTCGTTAACTTTCAGCAGCGCAAAATAGCGTTCACCTTCTTTCGGTGGACGGATTTTGCCAGAGATGGTGTCACCAGTGCGGAGGTTGAAGCGGCGGATTTGGCTGGGGGAAACGTAGATATCATCAGGGCCGGCGAGGTAGGAGCTGTCTCCGGAACGGAGGAATCCAAATCCATCCTGAAGAATCTCCAGCACGCCATCACCGAAGATGTCTTCGCCGCTCTTCGCGTGCTGCTTCAGGATTGAAAAGATAATGTCCTGCTTGCGCATGCGAGCCTGATTTTCCAGCCCCATATTTTCGCCGAGAGTAATCAGCTCAGCAACCGGCGTATTCTTTAATTCGGTAAGATTCATAGTGATGGGTTCTTAAACTCGGGGTAATACTCGGAATGTTTGTCGTGAATGGTATGGCAACTAATCCATGCCGTTAATGGCTCTTTTCGGCTCTTCCCGACGATCATCGAATGGAATGGCGATCGGTATGCAGGGAGATGTCCGAATGTAATGCCAGAGTTGGAGCTAACCGTAAGATTGCTGAACCGTTCTATCTTTATAAGGTACAGGGCGAATGGGTTCAACAAGGGAAAACTTTAGATGCTAACTACAAGGTAAGTTCGTAATGCAGTGTGAGTAAATTAGCACGCCTGAAAGCGAACGTCCAGCAGCAGGAGATAAATTCACCACTGCCAGACATTCAGTCCTGCATTACGCCAGGTTGGCGTTCAGGAACTCTTTCAGCTGGCCTTTAGACAGCGCGCCCACTTTGGTCGCGGCGACTTCGCCATTTTTGAACAGCAGCAGCGTCGGGATACCACGAATGCCATACTTCGGTGCCGTGCCTGGGTTATCGTCAATATTCAGCTTAGCGATGGTCAGCTTGCCATCATACTCTTCTGCAACTTCATCAAGGATTGGCGCGATCATTTTGCAAGGACCACACCATTCAGCCCAGAAATCTACCAGTGTAACGCCGTCGGCTTTCAGCACGTCGGTGTCGAAACTGTCATCAGTCAGATGAACGATTTTATCGCTGCTCATGTTTTACTCCACAAGATTATGCCTGGCGAATTGGCGTAATATATACCAATGTTGGTTGACTTTATTTCATCGGATACGCTTTCGTAAAGCGATAGTAAGCTGATATTCTACCACACTATGAGCAAAACACACTTAACTGAACAGAAGTTTTCCGACTTCGCCCTGCACCCTAAAGTGGTTGAAGCCCTTGATAGTAAAGGCTTTCAATACTGCACGCCGATTCAGGCGTTAGCTCTGCCTTTTACGCTTTCAGGGCGTGATGTTGCAGGCCAGGCGCAAACCGGTACCGGCAAAACGATGGCGTTTCTGACGTCAACGTTTCATCATCTTCTCTCTTATCCTGCGGCGGAAGGTCGTCAGGTTAATCAGCCACGGGCACTTATTCTTGCGCCAACGCGTGAACTTGCTGTGCAGATTCATGCAGATGCCGAACCCCTTACCGCCTCAACCGGCCTGAAACTGGGTCTCGCCTATGGCGGAGACGGTTATGATAAACAGCTGAAAGTGCTGGAGCAGGGCGTAGATATTCTGGTGGCCACCACCGGTCGCCTGATCGACTACGCGAAGCAGAATCACGTTAACCTCGGTGCCATCCAGGTCATGGTGCTGGACGAAGCCGATCGCATGTTCGATCTCGGCTTTATTAAAGATATTCGCTGGCTGTTCCGCCGTATGCCGCCTGCCACGCAGCGCCTGAGCATGCTCTTCTCAGCAACGCTCTCTTATCGCGTTCGTGAACTGGCGTTCGAGCACATGAACAGCGCGGAATATGTTGAAGTGGAACCGGAACAGAAAACCGGCCATCGCATCCAGGAAGAGCTTTTCTATCCGTCTAACGAAGAGAAAATGCGCCTGCTGCAGACCCTGCTGGAAGAAGAGTGGCCGGATCGCGCCATTGTCTTCGCAAACACCAAGCACCGCTGTGAAGATATCTGGGGCCACCTGGCCGCTGATGGTCACCGCGTTGGCCTGCTGACCGGCGATGTGGCACAGAAGAAGCGCCTGCGCATTCTTGATGATTTCACCAAAGGGGACGTGGATATTCTGGTCGCGACTGACGTTGCTGCCCGTGGTCTGCACATCCCGGCGGTCACCCACGTCTTTAACTACGATCTGCCTGATGACTGTGAAGATTACGTTCACCGCATTGGCCGTACCGGTCGTGCAGGTGCCAGCGGACACTCTATCAGCCTGGCCTGTGAAGAGTACGCGCTGAATCTGCCATCGATTGAAGAGTACATTGGCCACAGCATTCCGGTCAGTAAGTACAGCAGCGAAGCCCTGTTAACCGATTTACCGCCGCCTAAGCGTCTGCAGCGCAGCCGTTCCGGCAATGGCCCACGCCGTGGAGGCAATAACGCTAATCGTCGCGGTGCGCCACGCAACAACAACCGTAAACGTTCAGGTTAGGCCACCATGCTCAGCGCGTCGTCACTTTATGCAGCGATTGATTTAGGGTCTAACAGCTTTCATATGTTGGTGGTGCGCGAGGTCTCTGGCAGTATTCAGACCGTGGCAAAAATTAAGCGCAAGGTTCGCCTTGCCGCCGGTCTGGATGCCAGTAATCAGTTGTCAGCCGAAGCCATGGCGCGTGGCTGGCAATGCCTCCGGCTCTTCTCTGAGCAACTGCAGGATATTCCCCCCGATCAGATTCGCGTGGTGGCGACCGCCACGCTGCGTCTGGCCGCGAATGCGCAGACCTTCCTCGATACCGCCCAGCAGATTCTTGGCTGCACCATCAACGTCATCAGCGGTGAAGAAGAGGCGCGCCTGATTTATCAGGGCGTGGCTCACACCACGGGCGGCTCCGACCAGCGTCTGGTGGTGGATATCGGTGGCGGCAGTACCGAGCTGGCAACCGGCGATGGTTCGCACGCGTCGGTGTTGTTCAGTCTGTCGATGGGCTGTGTCACCTGGCTGGAGCGCTTCTTCAGCGATCGTCATCTGGCAAAAGAGAATTTTGACCAGGCGGAGCAGGCTGCCCGCGAGATGATCCAGCCTGTCGCCGCGCAGCTGCGTCAGCAGGGCTGGCAGGCCTGTGTCGGTGCGTCCGGCACGGTGCAGGCGCTGCAGGAGATTATGGTGGCGCAGGGCATGGATGAGCGCATCACGCTGAGCAAGCTGCAGCAGCTTAAACAGCGCGCAATCCAGTGCGGCAAACTGGAAGAGCTTGAAATCGAAGGGCTGACACTGGAACGGGCGCTGGTGTTTCCCAGCGGTCTGTCGATCCTGATCGCCATTTTCCAGACGCTCAGTATCGATAGCATGACCCTGGCGGGCGGCGCGCTGCGTGAAGGGCTGGTCTACGGCATGCTGCATCTGCCCGTTGACCGCGATATCCGCACCCGCACACTTCACAACGTCCAGCGCCGGTTCAGCATTGATGTTGAACAGGCGGATCGTGTGCGTCAGCTGGCGGAGAGCTTCTTCCGTCAGGTTTCCACCTCGTGGAAGCTGGATCAGCGCTGTCGTGAGCTGCTGCTCAGCGCCTGTGCGATCCACGAAATCGGCCTCAGCGTCGACTTCCGGCATGCGCCACAGCATGCGGCTTACCTGGTGCGTCATCTGGACCTGCCTGGCTTCACCCCGGCGCAGAAGAAGCTGCTGGCCTGCCTGCTGCAAAACCAGAGCGGCAGCATCGATCTGGCGCTGCTGACCCAGCAAAACGCCCTGCCGCCGCGTCTGGCGGAACGGATGTGCCGTCTGCTGCGGCTGGCGATTATTTTCTCAACCCGCCGCCGCGATGACACCCTGCCAGCGGTGCGACTCCAGGCGGACGATGATGCCCTGCATCTGACCCTGCCCGCTGGCTGGCTGGAAGCGCATCCGCTGCGCAGCGAGCTGCTGGAGCAGGAGAGCCACTATCAGTCCTATGTCCACTGGTTGTTAACCCTGTCGTAATACCTGCGTCTGAGGCGAATCGCCTTCGCCTCTCCGCCCGACGCGCTTACCCTTTTCTGGCTTTATCCAGCATCGCCCGCAGACCGGCAACCCGGCTCTGCCCGGTTTTCATCCGCTCCTCGGCACTGACCACTTTGCGCTCCGTCTCCCACTGCAGATCGTCCTGCGGCAGCTCCAGCAGAAAACGGCTCGGCTCCGGTCGCACCAGCTCACCATATTGCCGCCGTTCACGGCAGAGGGTAAAGGTCAGCTCTTTCTGTGCCCGCGTGATGCCGACGTAGGCCAGACGACGCTCCTCTTCGATATTGTTCTCATCAATGCTGCTCTGGTGCGGCAACAGCCCCTCCTCCATGCCCACCAGGAACACATAGGGGAACTCCAGCCCTTTGGAGGCGTGCAGCGTCATCAGCTGCACCTGATCCAGCTCTTCATCACTTTCACCGCGCTCCATCATGTCGCGCAGGGTAAAGCGCGTGACCACCTGGGCCAGCGTCATCGGCTCGTCGATATCGCTGCCCTCCAGCATTTCGGTCATCCACTGAAACAGCGTGTTGACGTTCTTCATCCGCATTTCTGCGGCTTTCGGACTGCCGGAGGTTTCGAACAGCCAGCTTTCGTAATCGATGCCGCGAATCAGATCGCGGACGGCGTTGACCGGCTCGCGTTCGGTCAGTTGGATGATCTCATTCAGCCAGTGAGTAAAGCGCTGCAGATGCTCCAGGCCACGTCCGTTGAGCGTCTGACCCAGCCCGACATCAAAACTGGCATGAAACAGGCTCTTGCTGCGCAGATTCGCCCATTCACCGAGCTTCTGCAGCGTCGCCGGACCAATCTCGCGACGCGGAGTGTTGACGATGCGCAGGAACGCGCTGTCATCCTCAGGGTTAGTCAGCACGCGCAGATAGGCGAGCAGATCTTTAATCTCCGGCCGTGAGAAGAACGAGGTGCCGCCAGAGATGCGATAGGGAATGCGGTTCTGCATCAGAAACTTTTCAAAGGTGCGTGACTGATGGTTACCCCGGTAGAGGATCGCGTAATCTTTGTACTGCGTTTTGTTGATAAAGTGATGCGCAATCAGTTCGCCGGTGACCCGCTCCGCTTCATGCTCTTCGCTGTTGGCGGTCACCACTTTGAGTTCGCTGCCCTGCCCCAGTTCGGAGAAGAGCCGCTTTTCAAAGACGTGCGGATTGTTGGCAATCAGGATGTTCGCCGCTTTCAGAATGCGCTGCGAGGAGCGGTAGTTCTGCTCCAGCTTCACCACCTCCAGCGCCGGAAAGTCCTGACTCAACAGCACCAGATTCTGAGGCCGCGCGCCGCGCCAGGAGTAGATCGACTGGTCATCATCACCCACCACCGTGAAGCGCGCCCGCGCGCCAACCAGCAGTTTAACCAGCTCATACTGGCTGGTGTTGGTATCCTGGTACTCATCCACCAGCAGATAGCGGATACGCTGCTGCCAGCGTTCGCGCACCTCCTGATTACGCTGCAGCAGCAGCGTCGGCAGCAGGATTAAATCGTCAAAATCGAGGACGTTGCACGATTTGAGATGCTGACTGTAGAGGCCATAGCAGTGGGCAAAAATATTCTCCTGCTGTGAACGCGCCTGCGCGGCCGCGCCCTGCGGATCGATCAGGTCATTTTTCCAGTTTGAGATGGTGGAGATGAGCTGCTGCAACAGCGTCTTATCCTCCTCCAGCCACTCTCTGGTCAGCTCTTTCAGCAGGGCGAGCTGATCCTGATCGTCGAACAGCGAGAAGTTAGACTTCATGCCCAGCGCCGCCGTTTCACGCTTGATGATCTCCAGGCCCAGCGTGTGGAAGGTGGAGATCAGCAGCCCGCGCGCCTCTTTGCGACCCAGCGTCTGCGCCACACGCTCTTTCATTTCGCGCGAGGCTTTATTGGTGAAGGTCACCGCAGCGATGTGTCGCGCCTGATAGCCGCACTCACGAATCAGATGGGCGATTTTATTGGTAATTACGCGGGTTTTGCCCGATCCCGCGCCCGCCAGTACCAGACAGGGACCGGTAACAAATTCGACGGCACGTTGTTGGCTGGGGTTTAAACGCATAGAAGAAATCGCCTGATTGAATCAAAAGAAAGGGGTTTATACTGGGCGGCAATTATACACAACCGAGATACCAACATGGCGAAAACCGCGGCGGCTTTACACATCCTGGTCAAAGAGGAAGCGCTGGCAAAAGAGATTCTGGCGAAACTGGCGAAGGGCGGCAATTTCCAGCAGCTGGCGAAGAAGCATTCGACCTGTCCTTCCGGCCGTAAGGGGGGCGATCTGGGCGAGTTCCGGCAGGGGCAGATGGTACCGGCCTTTGATAAAGCGGTCTTTACCTGCCCGCTGCTGACGCCTTACGGGCCGGTAAAGACCGGCTTTGGTTATCACATTATCAAAGTGCTCTACCGCAACTAGTTACTTCTTCTGCTTCATCTGCTGCAGAACGTTGCTGCACTGGTTGTCTTCGTTGTCGCTGGGGGAGATCAGTGCCAGCAGCGCCGCTGCCGGTCCCACGACCGCACCCAGCGCCACGGCAGCGGCCCCACGGGCCAGCAGTGGCCCCGCTTTCACGCCCGCATCCGGATTCTTAAAGGTGCCGCGCACGTAGAGCGGGGAGCGCAGCGTGACGATGCGCACACCTTTACTCTCCGGATTGATCGACAGGTCCAGTCGCTCACTGGCGAAGTTGGCGTTTCCTGACACATTGATAATCGCGTTCTCGGTATCAAACACAAACAGGTTCGGCGTCGCCAGACCATTCTGCAGTCTGATATCGGTGGCCGCGCAGTTGATGCGCACCTGATCGTCGCCAAAGAGTTTGCCGACCACGTAGTTACCCACGTTGAGTCCGGCGATCTCCATCAGATTGCGGCTGATCAGCCCGTCATTCATCAGCAGCTTCAGCTGACCGTTGCTGGTCGCCAGCAGGTCGGCGACCGAGTTGCCGGTGCCGGTAAAGCTGGCATCACCGTTGAGCTGACCCAGGCTGTTCTTCATCGCCTGCACATCCGGGAACAGCTGACGCAAACGCAGCTTGCGTGCATGCAGGTCAACCCGGCCACGCATTGGTGAGCGATCGCCCTCCAGCCGGATAGTGCTGTTGAGATTGCCGCCCGCGATACCAAAGCGCAGCGGATCCAGCAGCAGATCGCCGTTTTTGAGCTGTAAGTGGGTATAGAGATCGCTCAGCGGCAGTGAGTTGCTGTGTTCGATACGTTTGCCGCTGAACTTCACGTCGGCATCCATGACATCCCAGCTTTTGGTTTCAAACCTGTCGTGCGGCAGTACACGGTCAGCAGGCTGATTCGATTTCTCACCGCGCCGGGCTTTGGCCTGGGCGGTCTTCTCACTCCCTTTGCCGGAGTTCACACCAATCAGCGGCCCCAGATCGGCCATGCGCAGTTGCTCAGAGGTGAGTTCCCCGGTGAGGGTGGGACGCGGTTTGCCCTGGGTGTAGATCAGCGAGCCATGAATGTCGCTGTCGCCGATATGACCATTAAATTTCTCATAGCGGTAGACCGCGCCCTTTTCGCCGCTGAATTTCGCGATCAGATGGCCGTCCGTTTCATAAGGCGGAGTATCAGGCAGCAGAACGCCGGTCAGGCCATAGAGGTTCGCCAGCGTATCGCCGGAGAAGCGCAGACGCACATTCAGTCCGCCCAGGTTCATCGGGTCCTGCACGCCCCCGGTTACCTGAACCCGCGTGGTGCCGTTTCGCACATCGGCCTGCACCGGGAAAGGGGTGTTCTGGCTGCGCAGCGAGAGCATGCCGCCAATCCTGCCTTCACCGCTGAGCTTTTCATTGTTGTAGGTGCCACTGGCCTGCCAGCCAAAGACGAAGTCTCCCGCGCCCTTCTGCTGGTCGTCACCGCCGGCAATCTGCCCATAGGGCACCGGTTTGCCCAGCGGATTCACCTGTACCGTGACATCGGCGCGGTTAACCGCATCGCGATAGCGGATTTGCCCCTGATCAAACAGGATATTATCCAGCCGGAAGGACCAGGCCGAAGGCGCGCTGTCCTTGTCATCCTTGTCACTACCGGCGAGATCGAACGTCCAGTTATTCTTTTTATCCGCCGTCTGAATCAGGCGCGCATCGGGTCGCTGCAGCTTAATCCACGGGATGAAAAGCTCTTTGTGCAGCAGCGACAGCGGTGCCAGCGTCGCGTCGGCTCGTTGCAGATGGACCATGGTGACATCAGGAATGCCGGGCGGGTTACCCAGCATGATATCTTCGGCGTGTATCTGCGGCCACGGCACCCAGCGCCGCCAGCCCGACTCGTCGCGATGGCGCACCCAGTCGATCCCCAGATCCCCGCGGATGGCAAAAGGACGATTGAGTTCGGTTGAGACTTTCTGATTGATGGTGGGCTTCAGACGGTTCCAGTCAAATGTCGCGATCACCACAATAATCACCACAATCAACAACACCAGAATGCCTGCAACCCAACTGACGATTTTCCCGGTACGCGACATGTCGCTTTCTCCTTGCTCTTTCACGGCCTGCGTTAAAGATAGTCGAGACGGCGGGCAACGGCATCAGGGAAGCTGGAGAGTCAGATGATTCAGTTCAGAAAACGGGACAGGCCGCGAAAAGTAGTAGCCCTGAGCCGCGATGGCCGGGGAATGCCTGACCTGCTGCCACTGCTCTTCCGTTTCCACGCCCTCGACAATCACGCCGTTGCAGTAGCGATTGATGAGCGCCAGCAGCATCGAAAAGAGGCTGCGCCCTTCATCAGAACTGCCCAGCAGAATAAACAGGTCGCGCGACAGCTTGATGTAGTCATATTTCAGTTCGGTCAGCGCGGAGAAATTGGCCATGCCAGAACCAAAATCATCCAGCCACAGCGGGCCCAGTTCCGGGATCTTAGCGACTCTCTCCGCCTGTGGCAGCGCATGATGCTCTGTCAGCTCAAAGCGGATCCAGGGCAGGCGAGCGATCAGGCGACGAATGGCGGGCCGGTGCTGAATAGAGAGCAGCGAGGGGCCATCGATGTTGACCGACGCGACCACACCGTTGCGCTCGAAGAAGGCGGACCACTGCGTCAGCAGTTCCAGCTGCTCATAGATCACATTGAGGCGCTGGGCGATATCGAGCCCGGCAAACCAGGCCTCGGGTGACAGATTCCGTTCCGGCTGGGCAGGATGAGAAACGGCGGTCAGCAGTTCAATGGCGAGTAACCGACCGGTTACCCGATAGATAGGCTGGAACCGATAGCGCCGCTGGCACTGTTGCCAGAAGAGCGGGGTTTCCGTTTGATAATCAGGGTCAATCGAAGACGGCAGCCATTGACTAATACTCTCCATCACCATGGTATTTTCCTGGTTGATAATATGTCCCCAAAACGGGTGACGCAGCTGCGATTATCGTGAGTGTCTGTGGTAAAGAGATGAACGACCCGGCCACAAAAAGGGAAAGTCTATCAGCTGCGTCGCCCGCATAATCGGTAAAAAAAGCCGAAATTAGCGCCTCTTATCCGCCAGATTAGCCCTCTCCTGCACCTTAAGCTAAATCAAAACAGCGTTTTAAAAGCGTTGACGACTGCCATACCAGACGCGAGACTGAGCACTCTTTCACTACGGGTTGCAAACCATGACGCAGAAGAAAATTGCCATTATCGGCGAATGCATGATTGAGCTGTCGGAAAAGGGTGAGAACATCAAACGGGGTTTTGGCGGCGATACGCTGAACACGGCGGTTTATCTCGCCCGCCAGGTGGATGAGCAGCAGTTACGGGTCGATTACGTCACGGCGCTGGGAACGGATTCGTTCAGCGATCAGATGATAACCGCCTGGCAGCAGGAGAAGGTCAACACCGGCCTGATTCAGCGTCTCGATAATAAAATGCCAGGCCTGTATGTGATTGAAACCGATGCGGAGGGCGAGCGCACCTTCTGGTACTGGCGCAGCGACGCCGCGGCCCGCTACTGGCTCGACAGCCTGCAGTCAGAGGCGATCGCCGACCAGCTGGCGCACTATGACTATCTTTACCTCAGCGGCATCAGTCTGGCGATTCTGCCCGCTGCCAGCCGGGAAAAACTGATGCAGCTTCTGGCCCGCTGCCGGGCAGAGGGCGGCAGGGTGATTTTCGATAATAACTATCGCCCGCGTTTATGGGCCGATCGGGCCAGTGCGCAGAGCGCGTATCGCGCCATGCTCAGCTGTACCGATATCGCCTTTCTCACCCTGGATGATGAACATCTGCTGTGGGGCGAGCAGCCGCTGGAGGAGGTTATCGCGCGAACCCGCGAAGCAGGCGCCAGCGAAATTGTGATTAAACGGGGTGCGGAGGCCTGCCTGGTCGCCATAGGTGATGCGCCGCTGATTGAGGTGCCTGCGGTCCGGCTGGCGAAGGAGAAGGTGGTGGATACGACGGCCGCGGGCGATTCGTTCAGCGCCGGATATCTGGCGCGCCGCCTGACCGGCGCATCGGCTGAAGCCGCCGCACAGCGCGGGCATCTGATCGCCAGCACGGTGATTCAGCATCGTGGCGCGATTATTCCGGCAGAGGCGATGCCTGACTGAACTGCATCTGATAAAGCCGGGCATAAGCGCCATTCTGCTGCAGTAACTGCTGATGCGAGCCGCGCTCAACGATCCGGCCCTCTTCGATAAGCAGGATCTCATCGGCTTTCTCAATGGTTGAGAGCCGGTGCGCAATAATCAGCGTGGTGCGGTTCTGCTGCAGCGTCTCCAGCGCAGACTGAATCGCCCGTTCTGAGCCGGTATCGAGGGCCGAGGTCGCTTCGTCGAGGATCAGAACGGGACTGTCGCGCAGCAGGGCGCGGGCAATGGCAATGCGCTGGCGCTGTCCACCCGACAGCAGCACCCCATTCTCCCCAATCATCGTATCCAGCCCGTTCTCCATTTTATTGATGAACTCCATGGCATGAGCCATCTGCGCCGCCTGTTCGACCGCGGCGCGGCTGAAGAGATCACGACGGGCATAGGCGATATTGTTGGCAATGGTGTCATTGAACAGATGAACATGCTGAGAGACCAGCGCCATCTGCTCGCGCAGCGAGGCCAGGGTGTAGTCACGCAGATCGTGCCCATCCAGCAAAATTTCGCCGCTGTCGATATCGTAAAAACGCGTGAGCAGGCTGGCGAGGGTCGATTTACCTGAGCCGGAACGGCCTACCAGGGCGACCGTTTTCCCGGCCGGGATATCAATATTGATTGCGTTCAGGGCGGGCGTTTCCGAACCGGGATAGGTGAAGCTGACGTTGCGGAACGCGATATGACCGGCGGCGCGTCCGATAACGCGGGTGCCCTCATCTTTTTCCTGCTCAGTATCCAGAATCGCAAACAGTGTCTGGCAGGCAGCCATGCCACGCTGGAACTGCGCATTGACGCTGGTCAGGGACTTTAACGGACGCATCAGCATCAGCATGGCGGAAAAGACCGCGCTGAGGGTGCCCGCCGTCAGCGTCGTCATTACCGACGGAAAACTGGCCGCATAGAGCACAAAAGCCAGTGCGAAAGAGGCGATCAGCTGGATAAGCGGATCGGACAACGCGGTGGCCGACACCATTTTCATCCCCTGGCGACGCATCCTGTTGCTGACCTGCCCAAACCGCTCTGTCTCCACCCGCTGACCGCCGAACATCAGCACCTCTTTATGCCCTTTCAGCATCTGCTCAGCATGGGAGGTGACCTGCCCCATGGTGTCCTGCATGTTCCTGCTGATACGGCGAAAGCGCCGGGAGACGATGCGGATCGCCAGCGACACCACGGGCGCCAGCACCAGCAGGATCAGGGAAAGCTGCCAGCTGTAGTAAAACATCATGACAAACAGGCCAAGGATAGAGGCACCTTCACGCACCACCGTGACCAGCGAGCCGGAAGAGGCGGAGGCGACCTGCTCGCAATCGTAGCTGATGCGGGAGAGCAGCGTGCCGGTTGATTGCTGATCAAAGAACGCCACCGGCATCCCCATCATATGGCTGAAGAGACGACGGCGCAGGCTCATCACCACTTTACCGGAGACCCAGGAGATACAGTAACCGGAGATATAGCCGCTGACGCCGCGGATCAGGATCAGCCCGATAATCACCAGCGGCATCCACAGCAGCATCCCCGTATGCCGCCTGCCCATCACATCGTCCAGCAGGCTTTTCAGCAATGTCAGCATAAACGGGTCTATGGCGGCGTTGACGATGAGGGCTATCCCGGCGACCACCAGGCCCAGCCTGAAGGGTGAAATGGTGGGCCACAGTCGCGTAAACGTCTGTCTGGCAGAGAGTGTGGGTTCAGACATGGCATGCATCTTACCGTTGTGTAGAAACGGATGATGATATGTTAAACCGTATCAACCAACCGGAAACTGCCCTGTCGCCAGGAATCATAAACAGTCTCAAATGAGACTGGTACTTCTCCCCTGCCTCCAGGCCCGGATCTGGCGGGGATAAAATCATTATCGCCTCTTAAGCGCCCGCAGTGTGATATCCGGTAAATTGCGGCTAGTAAAGCGGGCCATGCCACTCATTTCCCTTACGCTGAAAAATTGTGGTTAATCGCACAGGCGACCCGGCCATCCCCTTCAACCAGACTTATAATTTATTGAATAAAATTAGCCAGTTATAACCACCTGAGCGCCACCAGGCATAGTCCGAATCTGCCCGATTCGGCCCTTTTCGGATGGACGTTCGCCGTAAAAAAGACCATCTTTTAATCAACAACAGCAGGACGCTGTGCTCTCCGGCCGTGAACAAAACAACTAAAATATTCTCCGCATCAGGACCTATTTATGCACACAGAAATCATTAATATCTGGCCACACGGTGATGCGCCAGGTGCCAGCGATTCGCGGGCACAGCCGCAGATCGTCGATATGGCAAAAGAGTATGAGCCTTACGATCGCGCTGCCACCGGCGTACGTTGCCCGGAGATGGCGATCTGGCATCCGGTCGAATCCAACGGGATCACCCTGCTGGTCGCGCCAGGCGGAGGTTATCAGCGTGTGATGATCGACCGTGAAGGCAGCGCCCTGGCGACCTTCTTCACCTCAATGGGCTATACCCTGGCGGTCATGACCTACCGCCTGCCCTATGATGGTCATCATGAAGGCCCCGATGCGCCGCTGGCCGATGCACAGCGCGCCGTGCGTGTGCTGCGTGAACGGGCGCAGCGTGGCCTGAATGGAAAGTACATTGTGATGATGGGCTTTTCGGCGGGTGGCCACGTCGCGGCCAGTCTGGGCACACGCTTCGCGGAAAAACTCTATCCGGTGCAGGATGGCGCAGAAAACTTCTCACCTCGCCCGGATGCGATGATCCTGGTCTATCCGCTGATCAGCATGCGTGATGGCATTGCCCATGAAGGCGCCCGAACCCGCCTGCTGGGTGCCTGGCCCGATCAGAAAACGATTGAGGCCTACTCCCTGGAAACCCGGGTTCACCCGCTGGTGCCGCCAACGCTGTTGATCCACGCCGCCGACGACGAAGCCGTCTCGGTGAATCACAGCATGGCGTTTTTCAGTGCGTTGCGGGAGCATAAGGTCCCGGCAGAGGTGCATTTCTATCAGAAAGGCGGGCACGGATTCGGTATCCGCGGTGTGGCAGATTTGCCCCTCGCCAGCTGGCCGATGTTAGTGACCGAGTGGCTCAGGGCAAAGACCTGATCTTAAGCCGCAGGCGGCACGTCTTTGACGTTGCTGTCCGGCGGCGTGGCTTCATTGCTGGCCGCCGGTGCCGCTGACGGTGCCATCACTTTATCCCAGCTGTTTTGCAGGCTTTTCACGTTGGTTTCCGCTTCGCCTTCCGGCTGGATCAGAACCATCATCAGTTCCTGGGTCAGCTGCTGGCGCAGCTCCTGGTTTAACTGCTCGCGGGTCAGACCCGCCAGGAAGGCCTGCCGCAGCTTCTGATACTGCTCAGGCGCAATATCGACCACGGCGTTCTGCTGGGAGCGCAGCCGCTGACTCATCAGCACATCGGTGTCGGTGCGGGCATAAGTGGTGAACAGCTTATTCAGCTCCAGCAGCTTCTGCGCCATCAGCGCATCAAACTCCTCCTGCGGTAAGCCTTTATCGCGCACATTAGCCAGCTCGCGAGCCACCAGATTCATATTCTGCGCCAGACTGTCGTTGCGTCCATCAAGATTGATCGAGCACTGCGCACGCTGATAGAGCACGCGGCAGTCAAATCCCACCTGTATGCCCTGCGCTTTGCTGTCACTGAGCGCGCGCTGAACGTGCCAGAACAGCGCTTCACGGGCCAGATCGCCCTGCCAGTAACGCTGCAGATTCTGCGAGTCACGAATCGGCTGCCACGGCGTATCCCACACCAGTGAGAGGCGATCCTGCGTCATGTTGCTGCTGACCAGATTCACCGGCTCGTGCGGCAGCGGGGAGAGGGTGGGCAGTGGCGCAGGTGTTTCGCGTTTGCCGGTCAGTGCCGAGAAGGTTTTGTTGATCTGCTCAGAGAGGTTGCGGCTGTCGACATTGCCGACCACGTAGAGCGTCATCGCATCCGGGGTGTACCACTGATGATAAAAGTCGTTGAGCTGGGTTAAATCAACCGGGGCGCGTGGCTGCGCCGCAGGATCGTGCGCCAGCAGCGCCGAGCCTTTCAGGCGGTAGCGCCACCAGACATCCTGCGTATCTTTCGGCCAGGTGGCGACCGGATCGGAGGCCGTCAGCGCGGTGCTCACCACCTGTTCGGTAATCGCCATATTGCCCGCCGTGGCCGCCAGCCAGTTCAGCGCTTCTTTCAGCAGCTCAGGGCGGTTGTTCGGCAGGCTCAGATTATATTGGGTGGAATCATAAGAGGCGATGACGGGCGGCAGGGGGCGCTGAGGATCCATCGCCTGCTGCCATAGCGCGCGCTGCTGCTGGGTGTCGAGCGCGGTGTTGTGCACCATGGCCAGACGCGACAGCAGATGGCTGAAGCCGGTCTGTTGCGCACTCTCCACCAGTGAGCCGGTGTTGACCACCAGCCGCAGTTCGATGCGGTCACTGGGGCGTTGCGGTGTGGCCAGTAACTGCCAGTTAAATCCGTTATCCAGCTTGCCTTCCTGCCAGGCCGGATCCGGTTGCAGCGTTTCTGCCTGGAGACCATAGCTGCTTGCTGCCAGCACTAATCCACCAACCAAAAGCCGAATTCTGGTGCCCTGCATGTGAACCCCTACTCAAATAATTCAAATATCGTTATCACTGGCGCGACGTGCCGCTGTTATTAACGAATCGGCTGGCGCCGAATCGCGCTGTTATCCAACAACAACGTGTTTGACCACAGGAAGTTCAGGATGTCGCGCAACGAAGTGAAAAACGTCAAAAAAAACAAGTGGGGTTTATTATGCAAATGCCCGCTGTCAGGGCAAGCGACAGCGGGCATTTGAGGGGATTTAAGTGAAATTCAATGATTAAACTGAAGATTCGGACGCTTTATTCTCTTTATTCCGGCCGGCGAGCGTGTCATTGAGCTGTTTGTGATCCAGCTGGTCGACCCATTTCGCCACCACCACGGTCGCCACACCGTTTCCGATCAGGTTAGTCAGCGCACGCGCTTCGGACATAAAGCGGTCGATACCCAGAATCAGCGCCAGACCCGCCACCGGCAGATGGCCGACCGCCGAGAGCGTCGCCGCCAGCACGATGAATCCACTGCCGGTCACTCCCGCCGCGCCCTTCGAGGAGAGCAGCAGTACCACCAGCAGCGTGATCTGATGGAAAATATCCATGTGAGCATTGGTCGCCTGGGCGATAAACACCGCCGCCATGGTCAGATAAATCGAGGTGCCGTCGAGGTTAAAGGAGTAACCGGTGGGGATCACCAGCCCGACCACAGACTTCTTACAGCCCAGCTTCTCCATCTTATCCAGCATGCGCGGCAGCGCCGACTCGGACGAGGAGGTGCCCAGCACAATCAGCAGCTCTTCTTTGATATAGGCGATGAACTTAAAGATGCTGAATCCGGCAAACAGACGCGCAATCAGCCCCAGCACAATCACCACAAACAGCACACAGGTGATATAGAAGCAGACGATCAGCTGGCCGAGCTGCACCAGTGACCCCACGCCATATTTACCGATCGTGAACGCCATCGCGCCGAAGGCCCCTATCGGTGCCAGACGCATGATCATGTTGATGATGCCGAAAATGACTTTCGAGAAGCTCTCAATCACGTTGAAGATCAGCGTGCCGGTGTTACCCAGACGATGCAGGGCAAAACCAAACAGAATGGCAAACAGCAGCACCTGCAGGATGTTGCCGCTGGCAAAGGCGCCAATCACGCTGTTAGGGATGACATCCAGCAGGAAGGCGACGATGCCCTGCTGTTCCGCCTGCTGCGCATAGACCGCCACCGCTTTGGCATCCAGGGTGGCGGGATCAACGTTCATTCCTGCGCCTGGCTGCACCACGTTAACCACGATCAGACCAATGATCAGCGCGATGGTACTGACAATTTCAAAATAGAGCAGCGCGACAGCGCCGGTGCGCCCGACGGCTTTCATGCTTTCCATACCGGCGATGCCGGTCACCACGGTACAGAAGATGACCGGGGCGATAATCATCTTGATTAACTTAACAAAGCCATCGCCCAGCGGCTTCATCTGGGTCCCCAGCTCCGGGTAAAAATGGCCTAACAAAACGCCGATGCCAATCGCCATCAGCACCTGGAAATAAAGGCTTTTAAAAAGTGAGGTTTTCATAAACAGGTGTCCACTAACGCCGTGAGGTGATGTTGTCGGATTCGTTATTGTGACTGGCGGGCAACAGAGGTGGCGCCTGACAGTAACCCGAAAATAACACTGTGTTTACGTGATTAATACAGGGCGACAAACCCCCAGGAAATGTCAGGATCGTAATTCTGAACTGAAACGCTTCAGCAAGGGGTTTTGTAACTAAAATTCTCGCAAAATCAATGAATCAGGCAATTATTGCGGCAGTGAGGAGTTTTCTATCCAGGCCTGATTGAATCGGGTCAGAGGCAGCGCTTCCGCGTAGAGGTAGCCCTGCCCGATGTGAATGCCGCGCGCCAGCAGCCAGTCACGCTGCTCCGCGGTTTCCACGCCCTCGGCAATCACCTCAAGGTGGATAATCTCGGCGATAGCCGCCACGATGCAGACCATGGTGTCGTCATGCGGCAGCGCCGCCACAAAGCTGCGGTCCATCTTCAGCTTGTTGACCGGCAACGCTTTCAGCTGATGCAGATAGTTGAGATTGGAGTAGCCCATGCCGAAATCATCCAGCGCCACCGCCACCCCGGCCTGCTGCAACAGTCGCAGCATCGCTATCGCCTGTTCTGCATCATCCAGATGCGCCGTTTCGGTCACTTCCAGCACAAAAGTGCCGGGGGCGATGCGGTGACGGGTCAGCAGAGACTGCAGATGGGAGACCACGCCCGTATCGCGCAACTGTACCGCCGAGATATTCACGCTCAGCGGCAGCATCATACCCTGCCGCTGCCAGCCAGCCAGAATGCGGCACGCCTCTTCAAACACCCAGCGTCCCACTGCGCTAATCACGCCTATCTCTTCGGCGCTGGCGATAAACTCTTCCGTCAGGCCGTAACTGCCATCCGGCTGGCGCATACGCAGCAGCGCTTCCGCGCCCGCCAGTGCCCCGGTGCGCATATCGACCTGCGGTTGCAGGTAGAGAGCAAACTGCTCATCGTGCAGACCCTGCAGAATGTCATGCTCCTGGGTCAGGCGTTTCTGTGCGCGCTCGGTCAGCGCGGCGTCAAAGAAGAGGATCTGATTTTTGCCCTGATGACGGGCCGACATCATCGCCGAGATCGCCCTGTCCAGCAGTTCACTGGCGCTCAGCGGCTGATCGTCGCGCAGCGCCAGACCGATGCTGACGTTAGGGCGCAGCTGCAGCTGGTGCAGGCTGACCGGCTGATTAAGGCGAATCATCAGATTGCGCGCCAGACGCAGGGCGCGGAACGGATTACTGGCGCGCTTCATCAGCAGGACAAAATCGCTGACGCCGGTCTGCGCCAGCAGGGTGTGGTCATCCAGCGTATGGCGGATCTTCTCCACCAGCGTCAGCATCAGCGTGTCGCGCTGCTCATCGCTGAGTATGCCGTTGGCTTCCTGCAGGGTTTCAATGCGGATCACCATCAGACCCAGCGACCGTTCAGGATTGCACATGAACTGTTCGACCAGCGCCAGGAACAGGGTGCGGTTGGGCAGGTCGGTGACCGGGAAGTGGGTGGTCAGCCGGCTCATCTCATCATGAATCGACTCCAGCACCTGCTGATTGCGGTTGTAGCTGCGCACCAGCATGCCGATCTCGTCATCGTGATGGCTGTGCGGCAGGGAGAGTTTATGGGTCAGAATCGCCTGCGGCGGCAGCTCCTGCAGCTCGCGCGAGAGATGACGCAGCGGATGCACCACCAGCCGGTTGATGCACCAGCTGATCGCCACGGAGAGGATCAGCGCCAGCAGCAGATAGGTGATGATCATGGTCGAGAGCGTGCTGAGAATAAACTGGTAGACGCGCGTTGAGTTCGCCTGCAGCACCAGATAGGCCAGCGGTTTTGGCATTCTGGTATTTTCTATCGAGTAGAGCGGCAGCGTAATCTGCACCGGCAGCTCAAACAGGCGGGCCACCAGACGCGGCACCGGTTTTTCTGTCTCAAAGTCAGCATGCAGCGCCTGAAACGCATTGGGCAGCACCACATCGGCGCGCGACAGGATACCGGCCGGTTTCAGAGAGTGAAGAATGTGTTCGGCCCGGGGGATATCGGCCCGCAGCACCGCTTCCGACAGCGGCTGACGAACGGTGTGGGCGATATTCTCCATCTGCTGCGCGTAGTCAATCCTGCGCTGCTGCACAAAATGAAACAGTTGGATGACGATAAAAATACTGATGGTGATAACCGCAACCAGCGAAACCGTCGCCATCTGCTTTATCGTAAGTGACCGGCTTACGCGCAAAAAATTCTCTCCTGACGATGAAAAAAGCCCAGATAGCAGACAGTACAATGCCAGCCAGTATATCCCATAAACTGACTTTTTTACCGTCTGAAAAGTCCGGCTTTTTCCCGGTCAGGATTATTTAAAATCCGCGTAAGGGGTCAGCGGCTGTGGCGGCATATCCAGGTCCCCTTCCCAGCCACCGGCAGCATAGCGCACATAAAGCAGACCATGACTCGGGGTGTAATCTTTCGCCTGCTGGATATCCACACCGGCACCGATAAACCAGTTCGACGTCAGCCGTCGCTCAATCACTGCCTGCAGCGTATAGCCGGTACCGCCGCCGGAACTGCTGGCAGAAGAGGGGTTACTGGCAAGGGTATAGCCCGGATTAACCGGATAGCGCTGCTGGGCATGGGTTTGCGAATGGGACCAGGAGACAGAGCCGCCCAGATCAAACGACCAGTTCTCTGTCCGCTGCCGCCAGGTGACCGGCACGGAAAAAGAGAGATACTGCTGCGGGCTGTAGTAGCCACCCTGGCCGAAGGTATAATCGCTGAGATCCTTCTGATAGTGCCAGAGCATGCTGTTCAGCCCGACGGTCGCCCGGCGGTTGTCGCTGTTGATGAGCTTATAGTAATAGCCGCCCATCAGGCGCTCGCGGCTGTTATCGGCGACATTTTTGCCGGTGATTTGATGCGCACTGATGTCGCCCCAGACGCCATGCGCGCCGCCCTGATCGTAACTCAGCCCGATGCTGCCGCCGGTGGCCACTACGCCGCCCCAGCTTTTGCCGCCGCTGGCTGCGGGATCGCGCGTCCCGGCATAGGAGAGCAGCGAACTGGCGATCGGCCTGCGTGAGGCCGTCAGTGTGACGCCGAGCTGTTTCACATCAGTTTTCCAGCTCAGGCCGCCGGTCCAGTTCGTGACTTCAAAACCCAGCGGCGTGGTTCCGAGGTCAGCGGACCAGGTCGCGTTATGCCAGCCCGCGGCCAGCGCCGTCCCGCTATCGCGCTGGCGGTTGTCACGATTACAGCCGCCAGAATTGGCATCGTCGCAGCTGCCAAACAGGGCGTCGATGCTGCCGTTCCGGGTGGTAAAGGTGCCTGCGGAGACATCCACCCGATCAAGACGGAAAAAGCCCCGGCCATCGGCAAACGGATGTTCCGCCTGCAGCATGGTGGTGTGCGCCGTAAAATCGGAGATGCCGCCGGTGCCGCTGTTGCGTGAATAGTCCTGCTGCACCGTGAGCGTGGTCTGCTGCTGACGGTAGAGATCGGCCGTGTCGCTGCGCAGGCTGCGCTTCAGCCAGTCATCCTGGGGATCGTTGCGGGTTGCGCGGCTGATATTGCCACGGCTCGCGATGCCGCTGGCCGTCATCGCCTGACGATAGTCTGCCAGTGCCTGTTCAGGCTGCTGCTGCGCCCCTTCCAGCCGTGCCGCGTCACGATAGACCAGCGCTTTATCCTGCGAAGGGGGCAGCGAGGCGGCACGCTGTTTCAGATCGGTCAACAGCGCCGCGGCCCGCGTGGTTTCACCCACCGCCTGCCACGCCAGCGCCGCGCGGCGATCCGCATTCAGCGTGCTCTGCTGCGGCGGCAGCGTCTCCAGCGACTGACGGGCTTCGCCGTTGCGCTGCAGCGCCACCAGCGCCTCAATCCGTCCCAGCGCCGCATCGCGGTTGTCCGCCTGGCGCGACAGCACCTGCTGATACCCCTGCAGCGCCTGCTGCGCGTCCCCCCGCGCCAGCGCCCAGTCGGCCAGGGTCAGATCGCGGCGGCTGGAATCCGGCTGCTGCCGAAGCAGCGCGATTGCGGCAGGCTCATCGCCCGCCTCGCGCAGGGCATCGGCCTCGGCAAAGCGCTGATCCTGCGTCAGGCGCTCAGCCAGCTGGCGCATATCGCTGCTCCATTGTGCTTCCGGCAGACGATGCAGCGTGGCGCGGGCCTCAGCGGCGTTATCGTTGCCCGAGAACCAGAGGGCGGCGGCGTAGAGCGCGGTGCTATCCTGCGGGTGCTGCTGCGCCACGCCGCGCATCACCGCCTCCGCCTGCTGCGCACGACCGCTGTTACGCAGCGCTCCCGCCAGCCGGTAGCTGAGCCAGACGTCATCCGGCGTCAGCGCCAGTGCCTGGCGATAGCGATCGGTGGCCTGGGGCCAGCGCGCCTGCTGCGCCAGCGCATCGGCCTCCGCACGCAGGCTGTCGCTGCGCAGCGTGCGAATCGTGTCGGCCAGTGCGCGCTGCTGGTCGGCGGGCAGCGTATCGATAAACGCCATCTCGCGGGCGGGCGATACCGTCCGGTAAAATCCTGCCAGCCGCCGCACCGCGGTGATATTGGTGCCATCCAGCCGGCGCGCTTTTTGCCAGAACCGTTCAGCGCCGGGGGCATCGTTGCGCGCCATCGCCACATCACCCAGACCAATCAGGGCGTAGCTGTCGCTGCTGTCATAGGTTTGCGCCGCGCGGTAGGCCTTTTCAGCCCCGTCGATATCGTGCTGCGCCAGCGCTTTATCGCCCTGCTCAATCGCCAGCCAGTAATGACTGGTCTGCAGCAGCGACTGCCATTTGCCAATCAGCGTGCTCTGCTGACCCGCCTGAATCGCGCGCTCCAGCCAGCGAATGGCCACCTCACGATGGCCCGCGCGGGCCTGAATCTGCCCCATTGCGCCCATCAGTTCGGCATCCCCGGGATTGCTCTTCAGCGCCCGTTCAAGGGCGCGCATGGCGCTGTCAGCGTTACCGGCATCGACCCGCGCCAGCGCCTGCATCCGGTCGCGATAAGCGGGATCGGCCAGCTGGCTCTGCTGCTTCGATAACGCCTCCACACCCTGCTGATAAGGCTCGCCGTCGGTAAATACCGCCAGATAGGCCTTCAGCTGCGCCACGCTGCTGTCACTGACCGGCTGGTCAGTGATCTGCTGCAGCCAGAGGTCGGCGGCGGCCTCACGCCCGCCGCCGCGCTCCGCCAGCCGCTTCAGCTGTGTAATTGCCTGCTCCGGCTGCTGACGCGCAAAGGCCATGCGGGCGATCTGTAATCCGACCCCGACGTTGCCAGGATAGCGCTGCTCCAGCACCTGAAGCTGCTGCCAGGCCAGATCCTCCTGGCCGGGAAGGCGCGCCACCAGCCGCCAGTACTCCAGGGCAATATTGGGATCGGGGAAGATGCCGTTAAACAGGGCATCGTAGGCGCTTTTCGCCTCCGCCAGTCGTCCTGAGGTGGCAAGCAGCCGCGCCTGCTGCAGTTGCTGCCGTCCGTCAGACGACATCATGCGCAGGCCGGCGGCAGATTCCCGCGCCGCTGCGGAGTCGGGCGCCAGCCGGTTGAGCTGATCCAGCAGGGTCTGTGCGGTAGTGAGATCGCCCTGATGCAGCGCCAGTCGCAGACGCGCCGCCAGCACCTGGGGATTCTCCGGGTCAATCTTCTCCAGCCGGTAGAGCGACTGCTGCACCAGCTCATACTTGTTGGTCGATTCGCCGATGCGCACCTGGGTCAGCAGCCAGTCAACCGGTGAAACCTGCGGACCGGCGACAGGCGCAGCCTGCCCCGGCAGCGCACCCAGCAGGCCGATCAGCACACCTGCCCGCAGCAGAAGCGACTTATTCATCTTCATCATCAAGCAGACGGCGGCGCGAGATAAGACGCATCAGACGCCAGACCAGCATGGCAAACAGCACCACGACACCCACCGAGCAGAGCGCCAGCCAGAAAGGATGGGTAGCCAGCGCGGCCCAGAGCCGCTCCCACCAGGGGAGGTGGCCCACATAGTAGGTCTCGCCGACACGCAGACTGTTCACACCCGACTCACGGACAATTGCCGTAGAGCCTGAGATGGCCGCACGTTTGCCGCTGTCAGCCAGCGCCTCATCGAGCAGCTGCCAGCTGCGCGGACTGCCATCGGCGAGCAGCGCAACCACACTGCGCTGATCGTAGAACGGCGACTGAAAACCAATCACGGTGGCCAGCGGACCCCGGGAGCCGATGGCGGTGGTGCTTTCTGCGCTGCGTTCCGCCTCGCTGAGAGTCTGAGCCGGCAAAGATGCCCGTCGCGCCGGGGTTTTCAGCCAGCTGGCGGTGGCGTCAACCAGCGCGCTGATCCGGCGGTCGTCCTGAAGATCTTTGGGGATGTCGCCGATCAGCAGCAGATCCGCGTCCTGCTTCTGCGCCGTGCGCCAGTCGTCGGTAAGCTGCACGCGCAGCGCCGGATACCCGGTCTGCGCGCCGATATTGCCCACCGCATTCAGCAGGGTAGCGACCTGCTGCGCATCCGGATCCGGCTGAACCAGCACCAGCGTCTGGGAGAGATCGGCGTAGCGACTGAACGGGAAGCCGGCATTCGCCCAGGTCTGCAGCGACGGCATTTCGATGTAGTGGCGATAACCGGAGAAGTCGATGCTGGAATTATCGTCCACCACCACATGATTGCTCACCGGGGTGACGGTTTCGCAGCGTCCGTCCGCCGTGCCGCCCATAAAGGTGGTGGCATAGTCGAAATCGAAACGCAGCTGATTCATCACGCCCAGACGGAGCGCCGGGATTTTAAGCTCATGACTCTTGTCTGTCGTCCCCTGCAGCAGGGGAAGGTGCAGCAGCTGCTGTCCGGCCGTGTTTTTCGGCTGCAGCGGGTAGTCCTGAATGAACTGATTGTTCAGGTTGACCGCCAGCCTGGAGCCGTCCGGCTGGGTGGGCGAGGTGTAACGATAGTTCAGATCCATATCGATACCGCGCGCCCGCACCAGGAAGAGATCGGGTGGCAGATTCAGCGTCAGGCTGATCGGATTAGGCTGCAGACCATCAGACTGCAACTGATTTTCATATTGCGTCAGCTCGGCAAAAGTCGTGCGGCGATCGGTGCGTACCCAGTTTGGCGCATCATAAGGCTGGCGCGGGGCCAGCAGCGTGACGCGGTCAATGGTGGAGGTATCGCCCCGCAGCAGTAACTCGCCCTGCGCAATGCCCTGCACGGCCGTCAGCAGGTCGTCATCGTTGCGGCCCAGAATCAGCAGCATTTTCTCATAGGGATTGTCAGGCTGACTGACGAGCTCTACGGTCGGTTTGCTCACCGGCGGCAGATCTTTCAGGAATGCCGGGCGCGCATCGTTGGTGGCAAACACCACCGCGTGCTGTTGCTGCGGCAGCTGGTTGTAGAGGACCGGGAAGCGCTGGCCGCGCCAGGCGGCTTTGCTGCCAAACCAGGAGGCGAGGATGGCGGCGGCCCGCTGCTGCGCGACATCGGGCTGGGCGGCAAACACCATCGGCAGGGTCAGCGGCCGCGTGTCGCGCGCATCAAAGAAAGGCTCCGGGAAGTGTGACAGGTCGTTTTTCAGCGGCAGTTTTTGCAGCGTCAGATCCAGGCTGCTGGCTTTACCGATATCGAGCCAGATGGTGCTGTTGGCCGGGTTTTCACAGATGTTGGCGTAGTGACCGACCAGCTCAAAGCGGACGCGGTTAAAATCGGCGATAAACCGGGGGTCCAGCGCCAGCTGCGTCTGATTCTCTTTGCCGATCTGCTCCGGCGTCAGGGTAATCAGGCTCACCAGCTCATCGTTGAGATAGATCTTCAGCTGCGACAGGGTCGGCAGCAGCGCAGGCGATGGCCGATAGCTGAGGTTCAGCATAGCACTAGTGACGACTTCGTCGCTGCGCACCCCAAACTCAATCTGCCCGGTGGTGCGCGTTCCGCGCAGCGTCATGCTGCCTGGCGGCGGTGCCAGCTTAGCAAAGCTCAGCTGGCTGTTTCGCAACGGCGCAGCCGACGGCTGCGGCACGGCCTGCTGCGCCGTCTCTCCGGCCGCGCTGACCGGTGCATTTTCCTCTGCTGCAGCGCAGCTTAATGTTGCGGAACCCAGCAACAGCGCAGCGACCCACCTGTTTATTCTCGTTGTCGTCATATCATCAACTCAATGCAGATTTTTTGAGGCGGGCACGCGTCCGATGCCTTGCGGCAACAGCGAAGCCAGCCAGCTTACCCCAGCGGTAAGCAGGTTAAACAACCGACGTAACTGCGGCGGACCATATTCCGCCAGGCGCAGATAACCTTTGAAGCCGAGGATCATGATATCGGTGAGGCTCTGCACCGGTTTATCTTCCGGGAAACCGTCCTGCCACAACGCCCAGGTATCGGCACGGGCGAAGGTACACTGGATAAAATCGATGTGCTGCCGGGTGGTCAGGGACTCAAGGCGAACGCCCGCCCGACGGCCAAAGACGCGCTGCACCGTACAGGGGAAGCTGAACTCCTGCTGACCGCGACGCAGCAGCAGCCAGACCTTTTCATCCTCCCGCAACGCATCCGGCTCGCGCAGCTCCAGACCCACCCCGCCATCGGAGTAGTCCCGCAGCGTACAGGGCAGCATGTGGCCGTTTTCGCGCGCAATGGCGGCAGGCATCGCAATCTCCACGCGATGGGCCTCGCGGATCTGCCGGGCTTCAACCGAGACCGCCACCGCGCCCCCCAGAATCACCATGTTGTAGATGACCCACACCAGGCTGACCCACACCGTTAACACTTCGTTGGCCGGGCCGTGCTGCATGCGCCAGAACGCCATCCCTACCCCCGCCAGGTTAAGCAACACCAGCAGCATATAAGGCCGGGTGATGACCCAGTCCAGATGCCGCTTCTCCACCAGCCCGCCTTTGGCGGTGACGTTAAACTTGCCTTTGTGGGGATTGATCAGCGCAACGGTCGTGGGCAGGGCGATATACCACGCCAGCACCGTTTCGTAGACTTCACTCCAGAACGAGTGTCGCCAGCGCCCCTGAATACGCGAGTTGGTCAGGCTGGTGTGCAGCATGTGGGGCAGCACATAGACCGCGATGGCCAGCGCGGGCGCGTAGATGATGTAGGCGTGGCAGAGCAGAAACGCCAGCGGAGCCAGCAGGAAGATCAGCCGCGGAATGCCGGAGAGAAAGTGCAGCATGGCGTTGGCATAACAGAGTCGCTGCACCCACTTAAGCCCTTTACCGAACAGAGGGTTATCCAGACGGAAGATCTGCACCATGCCACGTGCCCAGCGGATTCGCTGTCCGATATGCGCCGACAGGCTCTCGGTCGCCAGTCCGGCGGCCTGAGGAATACGGATATAGGCCGAGGTGTAACCCAGCCGGTGCAGGCGCAGCGAGGTATGCGCATCTTCCGTTACGGTTTCGACCGCGATGCCGCCAATCTCCTCCAGCGCGGTGCGGCGCAGAATGGCGCACGAGCCGCAGAAGAAGGTCGCATCCCAGGTATCGTTGCCATCCTGAACCAGGCCGTAAAAGAGTGATCCCTCATTCGGCGTGCGGCGAAAACGGCCCAGATTGCGCTCAAACGGATCGGGCGAAAAGAAGTGGTGCGGCGTCTGCAGCATGGCCAGCCGGGGATCTTTGATAAACCAGCCCATGGTCATCTGCAAAAAGGCGCGCGTCGGCACATGGTCGCAGTCAAAGATCGACACGAAGTCGCTGCGGCAGTGCTTTTTCAGCGCATGGTTGATGTTGCCCGCTTTGGCGTGTTCATTCGAGGGACGCACCACATAGTTAACGCCAATGCTGGCGGCGAACGCGCGAAATTCGGGCCGGTTGCCATCATCCAGCAGATAGATGTTAAGCCGATCTTTCGGCCAGTCGATACCCAGCGCGGCGTAAAGCGTCGGCCTGACCACGCTGAGCGGTTCGTTATAGGTCGGAACCAGCAGATCCACCGACGGCCACAGCGCACGATCGGCAGGCATCGAAACCGGCTGACGGTTGAGCGGCCATAGCGTCTGGAAATAGCCCAGCACCAGCACCACCCAGGCATAGGTTTCGGCGGCGATCAGCAGCAGACCCAGCACCAGGCTGAGCGGGTCATCCCAGTTGAGTGTCGAGGTGTAACGCCACCAGAGATAGCGGCAGGATACGGTCAGCGACAGGACGATCAGCATCATGGTCGGTAAGCGACCCGGCACGCGCCGCACCACCATCGCCAGACTCCAGAGCAGCAGCACAAAGATAAACTGCGTCAGCAGGTCAAAGGGCTGGCTGATACAGAGCAGCGCCAGTACCGACGCGATCACGCCCATTCCGGCCAGGAGAGCGTAACGCAGCAGGGGCGGCAGTCTCTTCAGCCGTTTTTCCGCCCGCGCGCCCAGCCCCTGCGCCTCTGCCTGCCTGCCACGCCTGTCGAGCCAGCGATAGACCCGCTGCCGCCAGCCAGCCAGCGTGGCGAAGCCGTTCACGCGGCGGCGGCCATCACCCGGCAGGATAAACACCAGCCAGAGCGTCTGGATCAGATAGCGCACAGGATCAAGCGGCTGCGGGCGTTCGGGCGAAATATGCGGATAGAGGCGGCGGCGCTGCTGAATAATCTGCTGCCAGCCCGGTGCCTCCAGCCGCAACAGCGTCACCGCCAGCCCGCACCAGAAGAGATGCAGCGCGCTGGCGAAGCGGGATGCTCCGTTGTTCCGGGCGGTGCTGTAGCGACGCTGCAACGCCAGCCAGGCGGGTCGGGTCAGCAGCCAGCGCAGCGGGTTCATACGCGATCGCCTTTCAGATGAAGCAGCAGCCAGTTCGCCAGGGTGGTGAGCTCTTCGCTGACCAGCGCGTGGGGCCGGTATTCTCCGACCGGCTGCTTCATCATCAGCGCTTCTGACAGCGCTTCATCCCGGTGGATCAGCAGCGGGATCAGCGGATTCAGCGACGCCATCCAGAGCTGATGCAGATCCTGCTGCAGCCGGCTGTTGGCGTTGAACTGGTTGATCAGAAAACGGGTCGCCGCAGGAAAGCGTTGCTGACTCAGGCGCAAATGGCAGTTCGCATCGGGCGTAATGACGCCGAGCAGGCCATCCAGCTGCGCATAGAGCGCCGTATGCCACGGCGCGCTTTCGGCGGGCAGATCAAAAATTATCCAGCCGTAGCGCCCCCGCAGCGCCGGTAACGCCGCCAGCAGCGGGGCAGCAATCGTGCTGTCCTGAACCGCAGCGGAGGCGGAAGCGGAGAGCTGACCATAGGGGAGCAGATCCGGCCCCTGCGGATAGCGCCGGGCGCTCTGCAGCCAGTCGCCGCCGTGACACAGCGCCTGCATCCAGCCCTGCTCCGCCTGCACCGGCAGATTAAAATGCATGCCGAGCTGGCTGACCGGCGAGCCGTCAATCAGCAGAACCTGTTCACCCAGTGCCGACAGCGCCCAGCCGAGGCCCGCGCAGAGAGAGGAGGTGCCGACACCGCCCCGGATGCCCTGAAGTGCCATCAGCGCCATCAGCGATGCGGCTCCGGCTGTGCGGCAACGGTTTCGGTTAATAATGGCCAGCGCGATACGATCTCTGCCAGCCGTTCTTCGCGGGCAATATCGATATAACGGAACGCGTGCAGAGAAAAGGCGTCACGCAGTGCGCTGATATCATCCTGAGGTCCACCCTCAACGGCGACCGGCGTATAAACATTCGGGTTTGTCATTATTTTTCGCCACGAACAAACAGTGTCGGATTGAGGACAGTGGCCTCTTCGCCTTTTTTCTGAAAAGGGGTTTCCAGAATAAGGACGCTATCAGAAAAGCGTAATTGGCCTGTCGCAGTAATTTTTAATTCGTCAGGTTACAACCTGTGCTGACTATAATAAACTAGCCTGGGCTGGAACAATATCGAATTCATTATGAAAAATTCTTTTTCACTGGGGCTGCGACAGGTTCAGCCTGAAGTCATAACGTTGCAAAATCCCGGTTTTTATTGGGTCACCTGCGCACGTCAGCAGGATATGCGTGCCTTTATTCGACAGGTTATTTCCCAGCAGCATGCCGCCACGCTCATCAGCGCCGGGCTGCCGCCCCGCGAGCTGCTGACGCCCGACCTGACGGGCGGCCCCGGCCGTATCCCGCTCTTTTCTCTGCCGGCAAATAAAAAAAGTCTGCTGCAACTGGAAAGGGATTTATCCCGCACGCTCAGTCATAAAAGTGGGCTGGTGATCTTCAGCAGCAGTACGGCGCAATGGGATAAATTAAACGAAGCGGAGTTGCGTGACTGGATAACACGCATGCGCAGAATGTTGCGCAAACGAAATATTACACTTCTCATCGTCACCACCGGTATTACTCTTTTTAATCAGACCAGCTCGCTTCAGCGTTATTATCGTCAGATAGATGGACTGGCTTATTTAACCGTTGAGCAGGATAGCTGGCTGTATCAAATAAGCTGGTGGTATACCGGCGAAAGACTGTTTGCCGATCGCACGCTTCGTCTGGGCTATGAAGATGCGCATTTCTTTGCGTTAAAAGAAACGCAGGAACCGCTGAGCCTGAATGACGAGCAACACTATCTGGCCGATAAAAGCGTGCTTGAAGGCGCGCCGCCGCTTTCCCGCCAGTGGCAGCTGTTTGATGATAATCAGCAGGTCTGGTTACAGGCGCAGCAGGCCCATGCGGCCACCGTGATCTTCAGCCTGAATCACAGTGAACAGATCGGTGAACTGGCAAAAATGGTGCACAGCCTGCGCCGCGCGCGCGGCAACGGGCTGAAAATTGTGGTGCGTGAGATGGGCGTCAGCCTGCGTTACAGCGATGAGCGCCTGCTGCAGGCCTGCGGCGTGAACACCATTGTGCCTACCACGGCGGCGATGTCGCGCTTTCTCACCATGCTTGAAGGGATTCAGGGGCAGCGGTTCAGTCGTCGCGTGCCCGCCAGCCTGGATGCGCTGATCGCCTCCCTGCAGCCGCTGCATGAAAAGGGCTATCTGCGCCTGGATGCGTTCTGTGAGGCGGTCAGCCAGTTAATCAGCAACACCCTGCTGCCGGAAAATGACAAAGGCCTGCTGGTCGCCCTGCGCCCGGTGCCGCAGCTCACCCCTCAGCAGGTTCTGACACTCTGTAAACCGCGCCGCTTTGGCGATCTGGTCACGGTGCTGGAGGATCGGGTGATTCTGTTCCTCTCCTCCTGCCGCTACAACGACCTGGATAAAGCGCTGAAATTTATCTTTTCACTGCCGCACGATGAGCTGTTTGCCAACCGGATTATCTGGTTTGAGGACAACCAGATCCTCGCCGAGATCGGCAACATTAAAAAAATGACGCCGATGGCGCTGCAGGTGCTGACGCCGGTTTCCGATTCGGTGCGCCCCGCGGAGACCCCGCCAGTGGCCGCGCCGGAGCGCCCGGTTCCGCAGCCCATTACATTACTGCCGGAGAGAGAGTCCTGATGAACCTGATGGATTGGGTGCAGATTGCGCTGCTGCTGCTGTTCATTCTGCTGATCGCCAGACCCGTGTGGCAGCAGTGGCTGCCGCGCCGCTGGAACGGTCTGCTGAATCGCCTGTTACCTGCACGTGCGCTGAAGTCTGAGGGGCACTGGCAGCGTCAATCTTCAAAAACGGATGCCAACATTAATGAAAAATGATCAACCCGCTGCGGCCCACGCTTCCCGTTTGTGGTCCTGCTGGCGCGGCCTGGGCGGCTGGAATTTCTACTTCTTAGTGAAGTTTGCCCTGCTGTGGTACGGCTATCTTAATTTTCACGCCCTGAGCAATCTGGTGTTTCTCGCCTGGCTCCTCTTCCCGCTGCCGTCGCTGCGCCTGCATCGCCTCCGTCACTGGATCTCCCTCCCCATCGGGATCGGGCTGTTCTGGCATGACACCTGGCTGCCCGGGCTCAGCAGCCTGCTCAGCCAGGGCGACCAGCTGGCGGGCTTCTCTGCCGCTTACCTGCTCGATCTGGCTGACCGCTTTATTAACTGGCAGATGTTAGGTGCGCTATTTGTGCTGCTGGTGATCTACCTGTTTGTTTCGCCCTGGATCCGCATCACCGTGCTGGTGTCGCTGATGATGATCTGGCTCAACGTGCTGACTATCGCCGGCCCGGCGATGTCGCTGCTGCCCACGCGCGCCGCCACGCCGCAGGTGGTTCTGAACCAGACGCCAGCCGCCGCCAGCCAGCCCGCGGCGGCAGCGGAGGGGCTCGATCAGTCGGCTGCCCCCACCAGCGCCAGCCTGACCGCCTGGCTCAGCCGCTTTTATGAGAGTGAACGCAAGCGCGTCACCCACTTCCCTGACAGCCTGCCAGCCGATTCGCAGCCGTTCGACATACTGGTGATCAATATCTGTTCGCTCGCCTGGTCTGATATGGATGCATCCCAGCTGCGGAATCACCCGCTGTGGCAGCACTTCGACATCATGCTGACCAACTTCAACTCGGCCACCAGCTACAGCGGCCCGGCGGGGATTCGCCTGCTGCGCGCCAGCTGCGGTCAGACCTCGCACAGTGACCTCTATAAGCCCACCGATTCACGCTGCTATCTGTTCGATAATCTGGCGAAACTGGGCTTTAAAGAGCAGCTGATGATGGATCATACCGGTGTGTTCGGTAACTATCTCAAGGAGTTACGCGAGTCAGGCGATATTCAGGCTCCGCTGATGTCCCAGGCGGGCATTGCGCCGGAACTGACCTCGTTCGACGGCTCGCCGGTGCTTAACGATGCCCAGGTGATGCAGCGCTGGCTGGATGACCGCAGCAAGAGCAGCGATGCCCGCAGCGCCACCTTCTACAATCTGATCCCGCTGCACGACGGCACGCGCGACCTGGGCAGCACGAAAACGGCCCCGTGGAAGCCGCGCGCTCAGCTGCTGTTTGACCAGATCGACGCCTTCCTGACGCAGCTGGAGAAATCGGGCCGCCGGGTGATGGTTCTGGTGGTGCCGGAGCATGGTGCCGCGCTGCAGGGCGATAAAATGCAGATGTCCGGCCTGCGCGATATCCCCAGCCCCGACATCACGCACGTGCCGGTGGGAATTAAGTTTGTCGGCATGAAGGCACCGCATCAGGGACAGCCCCTGAATATTGATGCACCAACCAGCCTGCTGGCTGTCTCAGAGCTTGTCTCGCGCGTGGTCGATGGTCAGGTGTTTAATGCGCCGAATGTGAACATGTCGGTGCTGACGGACAAGCTGCCTCAGACGCCTGTCGTGTCGGAGAATGATGGTGCGGTGGTGATGATGTATCAGGGCAAACCCTGGATCCGGCTTAACGGCGGCGACTGGGTCGCCTACCCGCAGTAGCGCAGCGATGGAGGGGTTCAGGCGCGGCGACGCGCCTGAACCGGAATGAACCCGCTGCTATCCGCAACAGGGCGCTGAGCAATCAGCGCTTCTCCTGAAAAGCCTGCCAGGTCAGTAACTGCAGGCTGGCCGAAAAGTAGTTCTGATCCGCCGCCAGGGTATCGCTCAGATAGCCCGTCTCATTCAGCGTCAGGTCACGAACTGCCAGCAGACCGCCCTCAAGATGGTAAGGGGCCGGGGTATTCGCCAGCACGTCAAACCAGGCTGGCGTCAGCATCCGGCTGTAACCCTGCCAGACGCGCTGAAACGGCACCAGCGCCAGACTGTGCGGGTCATACCACCAGATGTTCAGCGGCACGCGAATGGCGTCGTAGCTGAAGCGGCTGGAATAGCCGACTGCCGGGGCAACCGATCCGTCAGCATTCAGCGCCACCCAGTCCAGCGGCAGCCCGGTTTTCCCAAAGCTCAGCTTACCCAGCAGATCGAAGCCGTCATTGATCAGCTTATCCCAGACCTGGAGATGGCTGCGCTCGCCAAACTCATGCCAGGCCTGAAACAGGAAGTAGGAGGGGTTCAGCACCACAAAGCTGCCTTTGTTAAAGCCCTGCGCCCCCGGCAACAGCACGGTGTGCCCGCCAAAATTCGCCACATCCAGCCGGATGATGGCACGCTGGATGCGGTCAGAGGCCTGCTGATAGCTCTCAGCCTGCCACTTCTGCGCGGCACGCTGCAGCGCCCAGGCGAGCAACACATCACCATCCGAGGCGTTGTTTTTGTCGGCAACCGGATTGTCACTGCCCGGCACATAGCGCCAGTAGAACAGCTCGGTCTGCGGATTACGCAGCTGGGTGCGCGTCCACTGCCACAGCCGATCAAAGGTGGCACGGTCATCGTTAGCGACCGCCAGCAGCATGCCATACCCCTGACCTTCGGTGTGACTGACATTGTTATTGGCGGTGTCGATGATCCGCCCTTCAGGGGTGACAAAACGGCTTTTAAAAGTGTCCCAGCCGCTGGCACTGGCCTGCGCGCTGCAGGCCAGCAGTAACACTGAGCAGATCCAGCCCAGCCAGAATGGCTTACGTTTCATAGTTGATCCTATTGATATCGATAGTACAGCGTACTGCCTTCACTGCGTTCAGCCGTCACCGGCACCCGGTTGCTGCCGCCCTGCTCCTGCAGCCAGCCCGAAAAAAGACCGGCCAGCACCGCACCAAACGCCGACTGCCACTCAGCCGGTGAAAGGATGTTGTCGCCTGCCGGTGTAGCGTGACAGGTAATCCGCAGCGCCGCCTCTTCCGGCTGAAGCTGCACAAACCCCCAGTTAAAGCGCGCCAGCTGCAGATTACACTCGCGTTCCAGATCCTGCACGGTGCGTGCCGCTGGCAACGGATAGCGGGTCGCCAGCGACTCCCCCATGCGGTAGAGGAAGGCTTCCGCCTCCTGCTGACCGGCGTTGGCGATCATCCCCTCAATCAACACGCTGACCAGGTCAAACCAGCCCGGCTGCCAGGGATGCGAACCGCCCGAATGCTCACTCATTACTTCTCTCCGAACAGATAGCGGACATAGAGCTGCGCGCTGCTTTCGTTGTAGTCACCAAAGGTGTCATAGCCCAGCTGGCCGCCAATCGTCACATCTTTATTGAGTTTATAGTCAGCCCCCGCGTGCAGGTTATAGCCGACGCCGTTTTTACTGCCACCCGAATAGTACGCCTCTTTCACGCTGCCACCGGCGGCAAGCGCCTCCAGCTGCGACTGCAGCCGGGCATCGGCCGGGAAGTACGCACTCTTATCCTGGCTGTAGCTCTGATAACCGGCGGAACCGCCGATGTTCACTTTCAGATCGTTAAACCGGCGTGAGAACTCCACCGGGAAAGAGACCGCCGCGTAGTTCTGCGGGCTGAAGTAGCCGCCCTGCCCGTAGCTGAAATAGCTGAGGTTTTTCGAGAAGTCCATCCACGACAGGCTCATCCCCACTTTCAGCTCGCGATCGTCGCTGTGGAACGGACGAACATAAGCGCCTGCCGTCGCCTGCAGACTGTTGTTGCTGGCAACATTTTCGCCCAGATAGCTGTAAGCGCCTGCCCCGGCGTAGAAGCCCGCATCGCCATTGTCATAGCTTAACAGGGCGTTAGCCCCATTCTTCGTGACGCGGCCCCAGCGTTTGCCGCTGCTCTTATCCTCTGCGCCCACGTATGAGAGCAGGCTGTCGGTAATGGCGCGGCGCTCGCCGGTCAGGATCAGCGTCAGGAAGTCGGTCAGCTTCGGTGACCACTGAACGCCGCCCACCAGGGTACTGAGATCCTGCCCCAGCGGCGTACTGCCGAGATCGACCTTGTAACGGTCGCCCTTCAGCGCCAGATTCAGCTCCACGCCCGACGCCGTTTGCGAATCGGTGGTGGCGTTCGGCAGATCATTGACCGTGGCACCGCCTGCGGCGACCACATTGCCCTGGCTCAGCGCATTGGTGCCGAAACGACGCCACGCATCGGCCGCGCCGCTGCCCGCCGTGAGCGAGACCGGCGTGGCGGTAAAGTCAAAGCGCGCCTTTTCAAACGGCACGGTAGAGAACGTCAGCGGCGCTTTGGCTTCGGTGAGTTTGCTCAGGCCTGACTCGCCATCACGCCCGCGCACCTGCACCATACCCTGACTCCAGGTGCCGGTTTTCTCCTGCAGCGAATCCATCATGGTGTCGATCTCGTGCAGCGTCTGCGCCTGTCGGGACGCGGTTTCGCTGCCCGCTGCCGGTTCGCCCTGTGCCGTCACCCCGGCAGGCGCTGCCTGCCACGGCAGCACGGTGCCGTAGCTGGACGCGGTGCGTCCTACCGGCGAAGTGTGGCGATTGATAAAGGGGTTATCCGCCAGCGCCAGCCCGCCTATCGTCGGCACGCTGCCAGGCTGCGCGCCCTGCAGGCCGATCAGCTGACCACGCGCGGAACGCAGATAGCCCATCGCCTGCGTATGGTCGCCATTGGCTTCCGCGACGCGCGCCAGCAGCAGCAGGCGATCGGCCGACGGCGCGGTGCGGTTAAGGCCGCGACTCAGCGCACTGGCGCGCTGCACATCGTTCTGCGCCAGTGCCACGTTGATGGCCCCGACGCGGGCATCCTGAGTCGGGGTATCCTGGGTCATCAGGTAGTCATACACCACACCGGCATCCCGGTTCATCTTACCGTCCTGGTAAAGACGGGCCATCGCGAACATCAGGTCGCGGTTCTGAGGATCCTGCTGCAGGGCACCAATCAGCTTGTCATAGGCCACCGCATACTGCCGCTGCTGCCGCAGGCGATCCACTTCATTAATCAGATAGCCGTTGCGAATGCCGGCCAGCTGGGTCGGGGTACTGCGCGCCTGCAGCTCAGGGTTGCTGAGGAAGCGCTGTGCCTCACTGCCGAGGCCCGCCTGATTCAGCACCGCCATCTGCGCTGCATAGTCGCCCGCATTCCCCTGCACGCCGCGCTGCAGGTTCGCCCGCACCAGCGAGACGGCGCTGGGGAGATCGCCCGCCTGCGCCAGCTTCTGCGCCAGGTTACCGGCATCAACCGGATTCGCGGGCGGATTGACCGTGAGCGCTTTCAGGGTATTGGCAGCGGCGGCCGTGGCCCCCTGCGCCAGATAGCGATCGGCGGTGCTCATCTGCAGGTTGAAATTGACCCGCTGCGCCAGTTCACGCATCGCTGCGGTCTGTGCGCTGGCGGGAATGCGTGACAGTAAGGTGCTGGCCTGCTGCCAGCCGCCGCTTTCGCTGGCGTTGAGTGCGCCAGCATACAGCTCGCTGCTGCTGGCACCGCTGCGCATGACCGGCTGCATCACGTTAGCGGCCAGCAGCGTATCCCCCTGCTGGCGGTAGAGCCGGGCCAGATCGAGCCGCAGCCACCCCTCCGTGGGATAGCGCTGAATAGCCTGTTGCAGCGTCGCCATCGCCGCGGCGCTGTTACCGGCGGCCAGCTGACGCTTCGCCTGCTGGCGCAGCGCATCGGCTTCATTCGCCCGCGGTGCGACGCTCTGGCGTACGCTCTCCGGCAGGGAGCCCAGCAGGCTGCCAGCTTCAGCCGTACGATTCTGCTGGCGCAGCACGTAAAACAGCCCCTCTTTGGCGCTGCGGTTATCCGCATCGCTTTGCAGGATTTCGCGGTAGATCTGCTCTGCCTGGACGGGCTGATTCGTGCGGCGCAGCACGTCGGCGCGGAACAGCCTGGCGGCCAGCCCTTTTTCGCCCTGCGCCTGCATCAGTGGTTCGCTTAATGTCAGCGCCTGTGCGCTGTCGCCGTTTTTCAGCGCCTGCTGCGCACTGGCCAGCTGCGCATAGAAGCGGGCATCGTCGGCCTGCTGCTGACGCGACGCACTCTGATCGCCGCCAAGCTGCGCCGCCCGCTGCAGATAATCGGCCGCTTCCTGATAACGTCCGTCACGCTGGGCCACGTAGCCCATGCCCGCCAGCGCATCCGCATCCTGAGGATTGGCACCCAGCACTTTTTCAAAGCTGGCCTGCGCCCCGCCGACATCCCCGCTGTTGAGCGCGCTGAAGCCCGCCCCTTTTTCTGCGCCACCCACATTCTTACGGTAGTAGTCCATGACCGCTGTGTCCTGCGGATGACGCTGCTGCCAGGTCTGATAACGCGCCGCATCGGCGGGCTGCGGGCCGAGCCACAGCAGCGCCTGACGCAGTGAACGGTCAGCATCCTGATTGCCGCTCGCCAGCGCGCTCAGCACTTCAATGCCTTCACGGCGGGTCGACTCCTGATAAGTCAGCGCTTTCCCCAGCGCCAGCTGCGCACCCGTGTCCTGCGGATGCTGCGCCGCAAACTGCCGCAGCGCCTCGACCGCCTGCGGCAGCAGCGTACGGTCGCCGGCCATGGTGAGATAATATTCCGCCGCCACGCTGGCGGGCGGCTCATTGCCGCTGAAGGTGTTGCGCCAGGTCTGTAACGCCGCCGGTATATTGCCGCTGCGCGCCTGCTGACGCGCCAGCGAAAGCTGCGCCTGCGGAATGGTCTGCATCTGGCGCGCATTATCCAGCTCGCTCAGATGGGGATCGCCAGGGGCAACCTGACTCAGGCGGGCGCGATACTGCGCCGCCGCCGCCGTGTCGCCGCCCTGCTGGGAATAGAGCGCCAGCAGGTAGAGCGCCTGGGTGTTGCCGGGTTCCACCATCAGCACCTTCTGCAGCGAAGCCTTCGCCAGATCGTCATGCGCCTTCTGGTGCCAGTAAGAAGCCTGGTCGAACAGCGCCTGCAACGCCGGGTTACTGCTTTCCGCCGCCAGCAGCGGCGAAGAGAAGATCAGCGTGCTGCCCAGCAGCAGCGCATGGCGGATTCCGGCACTTATCAGAGTCGTTTTCATTCTTTTTATCCTTACTTCCTGCCGGAATCACGGTCCTGCTTTGGATGCAGACGCCGCCAGGCATGGCGCTTCAGCATCGCCCAGGCCGCACTGCCCACCAGCGCAGAGACCAGCAGCGCCGCCAGTGCCAGCAGCACCGAGTGCTGGTTGGCGTACCACACCACCATCATGTACCAGGGCATCTCGCCGCTGGGGAACTGTGCGCCGACGCGGAAACTGCGAATGCCGTTTTCATCGGTAATGATCGCGGTATCGCCGCGCACGGCGGCGTTGATCTGCGCCGAACTTAAATCGTTGTGCAGTCGCAGCAGCTGGTCGTCGCTGGTTGCGACCGTCATCACCACCAGTCGATCGGGGTTCCACGGCGAGCGATAGCTGAGGAAGCCGCGCCACGCCTCGTTGGAGGAGAAGTAGCGATCGGCATCCAGCTGCTGCCGACTCCAGTCGCCGGTCAGCCAGCCGCGTAATTGTTCCAGCGTATCCGGCTCTTTCACGCCAAAGGTGTTGCCGCTGGCGTCGTACGGTGACGCCGCCAGCATCGCCTGATTAAAGGCGCTGTTGCCGGTGGTGCTGACCGCCAGCAGATCGCTCTGCTGTAAACGTGCCAGATGGGTGCCACCTGCGGGCAGACCAAACATGACCTGATTCTGCGTCAGCGCCACGCCGGTAGCATTCCCGGCGCGCGCCGCCAGATCCAGCAGCGTCGACAGCTCGGCGTTGCTGGGGGTTTCCGGCAGCAGCAGCGTGGTCTGACCGAAGTCGGCCAGACGCGAGAACGGGAATGAGGCCCCGACAAAGTAAGAGAGGTTCGGCAGCATACTGAAGTGGCGGGTATGGCTCAGATCGATCCACGAGTCCTCTTCAATCCGGCTCTTGATGTTGTTATTCAGCAGCACGCCGCAGGGCGCGTCCGCGCGCGGTTTGATATTGAAGTAGAGCGCCAGCTGGTTATCGCCGTAGATCAGATAGGGTTCGAGATTAAGCCGATACTGCTCCTGCCGCGCATCCCCGCCTAAACGGTGCCAGGCATTCTCCAGCAGACCGACTTTGTTCACCGTCAGGTTGCGCAGGAAGGTGCCGTTAAGCATGACGTTAAGGAACGAATTCTCCTCATCAATCCAGGTTTCCGACGGGAAGCGATAGTGAAGATTGACCGGCACCGTGTCGCCATCCCACAGGAAAAGGTCAGGCGCGGCGCGGAAGTTCACGCGCAGGGCGTCGTGCCAGATACCGCTGCTGGTCAGGCTCTGATCTTTACGCAGCAGTTCGCTCAGCCGTACCGGGCGGTCCGTGTTAATCCAGCGCGGAGCATCGTAAGGCTTACGGCTGTCAGGGAGCGGCGAAGAGACCGGCAGCTGGCTCTCATCGGTCGCCAGGGGCTGCGTCAGCCGGTTTGCCGCCTGACGCAGCTGATCCGCGTTGTTGCCACTGACCAGCAGCAGTTTGTAGACCGGATTGATGGGGTTATCCACCAGCTGCAGCATCGGGCCGTTGCTGGCCGGGAAGGTCAGCGTGCCGATGCGCTCTCCGGGATGACCAAACAGGATGCCGTTGTTCTCCGGCAGCTCACCGCGCACCACCGGGAAACGAATCCCGCGATAATCACTCTGGATGCCGAGCCAGGATGCCACCAGCGCCGCCGCACTCACCGCATCGGGAGAGAGGTTGCTGGCGAAGCCGATGGTCACGGTGGCGGCGGTCATCCGCTGAGGATCGAGGAACGGTCGCGGGAAATTGCGCAGGCGGGTGCCGATATTCAGCTGCTGCCCCTCAAGGTGCAGGGAGGTCTGCGGCAGGATGGTGACCTGATACTGCTGTGCGCTCTCTTTCTCACACAGCAACTTGTCCGCATCGTTGATTTTAAAACTCAGGTTGTTTTCAGAGACCACCATCGCCGCCGGAATCTCCAGCTCATAGTCGCTGACATCGCTGTCGGTCGCGCCCAGCGGCAGTGTGCCGAGCGGCTGACCGTTCAGCATCAGCTGCAGCGACGTATTCCGCGCTGCCAGTGCGGCTGAGACGCGCAGCGACAGATTGAGCCGCGCATTGGTAATCACCTCATCGCTGGGCAGGGTAAAGGTAATGCCTGACTGCAACTGGCCGCCGGTCAGCGTGATGCCGCGCGTCTGGCCCATCTGCGCCACGGAGAGGGTGCTGCTGATCGGCTGATTGATCGCCGCCATGACCGGTAACGGCGCGTCTGCCGCCGGTGCTGTCGCCTGGCCTGGCGCATAGGGCAGCGCGCTGGCGGCCGCTTCCAGCGCCGGGTCCGCACTGCTCAGCCCCTGCGGCAACGGCACCGCTGACAGCGCACTGCTGTCCTGCGTGACGGCTCCGCTGTGCGCCGTCGGGGTCGCAGCATCGCCCGTCGCGGCAGGATTCTGCTGAGCGGCTGTCGCCTCAGCAGAGGGAACGGCTGCGGCTGGCGCTGATCCTGACGTGTCACCGGGTGAGGCGGATGGTGGTGTCGCGGAGGGAACCGCTCCGCTGGCCGGGGCCGCACTGTTCACCGGTGCGGCAGAGGGCGCATCGCTGGCGGATGGCTGGGCCGCGCCGGTCGCTGGTGCCACAGAGGGCGCGGCTGATGGCGTTTCGCTGGCCGGAACCTGCGCGGAATCGGTTCCCGGCGCGGCAGACGCTGCGCTGTTCCCGGCTGCCGCAGCTGGCGCGGCTGACGGCGTTTCGCTGACCGGAGCCTGCGCGGAATCGGTTCCCGGCGTGGCAGACGCTGCGCTGTTCCCGGCTGCCGCAGCTGGCGCGGCTGACGGCGTCTCGCTGGCCGGAGCCTGTGCGGAATCGGTTCCCGGCGTGGCAGACGGCGTAGCGTCTGTGACAGACGGCGTGACCGGAGCCGCCCCGGGCGGCGTCGGGGCTGAACTGTTTACCGGCGCCGCGCCGCTGTTGTCCGCCGCCGCTGGCGTTTCCGCACCGGCAGGCGTCAGCCACAATGCCGCCGTCAGTGAACTGGCCAGCAATGTCTGCGTCAGGATCTTCATGCCGCGCCATCCTCTTTCGCCGCCGCGGCAACCGGGTCGACATTTTTACGTTTATCGTGGCGGCCCTTCCAGGTCAGCCAGAACAGCTCAAACACGGTACGGATAATGGTGCCCAGCGAGATCAATGGGTTGTCCTGTTTATACTCCGGCTGAATCCACGCATCGGCACGCGCCAGCACCACGCGCACCAGCTCGCGACGGCGCGCCAGCGGCATCGCTTCAAAGCGCAGACGAATGCTCTCCGCATCGCCGGAAATCTTCGTGACCGGAAGCGTAATCGCGCCTGACTTCAGCAGCAGATCGATCTCTTCGATTTCATCAGACTCGTGACGCCCGTCGGGCGCGTCGAGTTGCGCGCCCCCCATGGAGAGGTTACTGGTCAGCGTGCGCGATGAAATGCCGCTGGCGTAGTGAATAATCGTCGGGATCTGCACCTCAATACGGATGGTTTTGCGCACCTGTTTGGTTTCGCGCGCCACGGCAATTGCGGCCATCAGAATGATCAGGCTGAAAATCGCCCAGCCGACGTTCAGGGCAATCACGTAGGGATCGACGCCAAAGTAGTCATGCATCACCGCCCGCACCACGCCAGCCACAATGCCGATGCTCAGCAGCAGCGCCACGATCACGTGCGGACGCACAATATGGAAGTCGAAGAAGCCCTGATCCAGCACGCCGCCTTTATCGGTCACGTTAAATTTGCCATGTTTAGGCGACAACAGGGTCAGGATGGTCGGGATCACCAGGTGGAAGCACATCACCGTCTCATAAATCTCGCCCCAGAAGGTGTAGCGGAAACGGCCATTCATGCGGGAGTTGACGTAGAGTGACATCACCAGATGCGGCAGCACGTAGGCGAAAATCAGCGACGCCGAGGAGTGAATAATGTTGAGGTTAAACAGCAGGTAAGCCAGCGGCGCGGTCAGGAAGGCGACGCGCGGCAGACCAAACTGAAAATGCAGCATGGCGTTGAGATAGCAGAGACGCTGCTGCCACTTCAGACCCCGGCCAAACAGCGGGTTATCGACGCGGAAAATCTGCGTCATGCCGCGCGCCCAGCGGGTACGCTGAATGATGTGCAGCCCCAGACGTTCTGTGGCCAGACCGGCCGCCAGCGGGATCGACAGAAAGGCCGACCCCCAGCCCAGCCGCTGCATTTTCAGGGCGGTATGCGCATCTTCCGTCACGGTTTCAACGGCAAAGCCGCCAATCTCTTCCAGCGCGGAACGGCGGATCACCGCACAGGAGCCGCAGAAGAAGGTGGCGTTCCAGTTGTCGTTGCCCTGCTGCACCGGGCCATAAAACAGCGACCCTTCGTTTGGCATGCTGCGCGCGGCGCGCAGGTTACGCTCGAAGGGATCGGGTGAGTAGAAGTAGTGCGGCGTCTGAAGCAGCGCCAGCTTTGGGTCGTTCAGAAAGGGGCCGACCGTCGCCTGCAGGAAAGTGCGGGTTGCGACGTGGTCGCAGTCGAAAATGCAGATCAGCTCACCTTTGGTGATTTTCATAGCATGGTTAAGGTTACCGGCCTTGGCGTGTCTGTTGTCGTCGCGGGTGATATAGCCCACCCCCACATCGGCCGCGAAGCGGGCAAATTCGCTGCGCTTGCCATCATCCAGCAGGTAGACCCTGAGTTTGTCGCGCGGGTAGTCAATACACTGCGCCGCCAGCACGGTGTCGCGCACCACTTCCAGGCTTTCATTGTAGGAGGGGATATAAATATCCACCGTCGGCCACAACCGGGTATCGTCCGGCATCGGAACGATGGTGCGTTTTAAAGGCCAGGTGGTTTGCAGGAAGCCGAGAATTAAAATCAGCCAGACGTAAAGCTCCGCCAGATATAAGCCAATCCCTAAGATAGCCTCGACTTCGGAATTAAAATGCAGCGTCTCTGTCGTCCGCCACCAGATATAACGGCTGGACATTAATGCCGAGAGGATCACCATCACCACGGTAATTTTGCGGCTCTTGCTGAAACCCAATAAAAACATCATGCCAATGCTGATCAGACCAAAAATATACTGTTTCTGGCTGTCCATCGGCGTAGTGATGATCACCGCCGCAACGGGTGCAAGCACCAGCAGCAGCAGGTAAAACCCGATTTTACTCATGATTCACCCTGAGAAGCGCTGTGTAAATCAGCTGTCTGGCGAAACCAGCCGGTTAAAAATGGTGAGTACGGATAGGTGCCTGAACTTCGCCATTGCCTACGGTGATATTGAGAATGCTGCTGACGCGTTTCGCGATCAGTTCAATATCAAATGCCGCGGCGGAAGCGGGGCTGAAATCGTAAACAGACTGCTGAGACGCGTTGGCTTCGCCAACACTTTCATCACGGTGAACCACGCCCAGTAAATTATCCCCCAGTCGCTGCTGCATAAAGGCCGTCACATCACGATTAATATTGCGGCGGTTATCGCACTGGTTCAGGATAAAATAGTGCCCCTGCTTATTATTAAGCGGTTTACCGATCATCCGGTTCTCTTCTATCTGCGGTAATAACGAGACCGATGCGGTATCCGCTAACATCACCACTAAATGCATATCGGCCAGCGCCGTCATGGCTTTAAGGGCCGGACCGGGGCCGGGCGGAAAATCAGCCACAATCACCAGGCCGGGATAATTGAGCACTGTGTCGAGACCGCGCTGAATAAAGTGGGGATCTTTCATCAGGTTCTCTTCGAACCGTTCGCGCTGCGGCTCTGTGACGTCGCCATAAGGCAGAACAAAAATATTGCCGCCGGTGGTGAGAATCGACTGACTCCAGTCCGCCTGCTCTTCTGAACGCGCTACAAATCCGCGGCCGTCGTGGAGCGGCACGCCAAAATGCAGACGTAATGCGTTCTGCACATCAAAATCGATGGCCAGAACTTTGCTACCGGATCGCGCCAGGCTCCAGGCCAGATTCGCCGCCAGCGTGGTTTTCCCCACGCCCCCCTTCGGCGAGCACACACAAACTAACGGCATAGCGCAATCTTCTCCAGTAACGGTTTCAGTAAGGTTTCTTTCGGCAGGCTGACTTCGCGTGAGCGGAACAGCGCGCCAAACCGTCCCGGCTCAGCATGAGGCGCAGACGGTGCCACCGCGGGCTGAAGTCCAGCCACGCTGGCGGGCCGGACCGACGCGGCGACAGGTTCCGCGACGATGGCTTTTTCTGGCGGCGGGGGTGGCGGAAATAAGGACGACGGGCCACGCTCAGACGCTGGCGTGGCCGCAGGGGCGCTGCTGCCTGCCAGGCTGTCGAGAATCGAACTGCGGGCTGCCGCCGGTTGCGCACTGAGCGCGGCGTAACGGGGCTGTGCCTCTGCCGGCGACGCAGAGAGCGTTGCGGGGCGCGGTGGCTCTGGCGGAGGTGCCGTAAACTCATCACCGCGCAGCGGCTGCGGTTGTGGCAGGTCTATTCGCTGACCGCCACCGAACGGCGTGTGATGTTCCTCCTTCGCCAGCTGACGAAGCAGTGCCCATTTACTCTGTTCCGCCGGTTCCTGCGTCTGGCCAGACATATCTTTAAAGGCGATGTCGAGCGTTTGTGTTTTTTCTTTAAAACGCTGCAAATCATCATAATTCTTCATTTGAGGTGGCCTGCCACAAGGGGGGAATTTTCCTGGAATATACCACATCCTTTTATTCGCAGTCAGGAAAACCTGATTATAAAAAAAGCATATTTAATTAACTATTTTAATCATACAGATTCGCTAATCTCCCGATGACGCCTTTAATAGCCAACCGGCACTTAAAATTAATAAATTAAACTTAAGTTAAACTGGCTATTCCTGTCTGAATAATGTTTCAGCAGAGAGGGCTCAGACATTTCCTGGTACAGCCAGCCGCACTAATATAACGATGGCACCGCTGAGGGATAATGCAGCGCTGCTGGCGAATAACAGCGACGGGCTGCGATAAGGGATAGGGAAAATAAAGCGGGGGGACTGATCGTCAGGCCATGACTCTGCCGGTTCAGGCTGAAGAGGGCTGAGCCCGTGCGATATCAGGAAACGCAGGCCCCCGACGGGGCCTGCCGATCCTTAACTGACCTTTTCTGCCACACCGACCGGCTGATTCTCATCCTGATCCACCGCAAAACAGGCAATCTCCTGTCCGCCGTAGTTTTTCAGCTTCGGTTGCAGCTGAACACAGGTGCCAAAACGACGGTGACAGCGCGCATTAAAGGCGCAGCCCGGCGGCGGATTGAGCGGGCTGGGCAGCTCGCCGGTCAGCTTAATCCGCTCACGCCGATCGTCAGGATTCAGTCGCGGTGTCGCGGAGAGCAGCGCCTGGGTGTAAGGGTGACGCGGATTACTGAAAATCGCCTCTTTGCTGCCCTTCTCAACGCAACGGCCGAGGTACATCACCATCACCTCATCGGCGATGTGCTCCACCACCGACAGATCGTGCGAGATAAAGACGTAGGAGAGCCCCATCTCCTGCTGCAGATCCATCATCAGGTTAAGCACCTGGGCGCGCACCGAGACGTCGAGGGCCGAAACCGGCTCATCGGCGATCAGGACGTCCGGATCGAGCATCAGCCCGCGCGCAATCGCAATACGCTGACGCTGTCCGCCAGAGAACATATGCGGATAGCGATCGTAGTGCTCGGTTTTCAGGCCGACTTTCGCCATCATCTCCAGCGTCTTCTCACGGCGTTCCGCTTTAGTCAGCTGAGTATTGATCACCAGCGGCTCTTCCAGAATCTGACTCACCTTTTTACGCGGGTTGAGCGAGCCATAGGGGTTCTGGAACACGATCTGGATTTTCTGACGGCGCAGCTTCTGCGCCTGGGGATCGTGTTTCAGCAGATCCTGACCGTGCCAGTAGAGCTGCCCTTCGGTCGGGGTTTCAATCATCGTCAGCAGACGGCCAAGGGTGGATTTACCACAGCCCGACTCGCCCACGACCGCCAGGGTCTTGCCCCGCTCCAGATTAAAGGAGACGCCATCCAGCGCCTTGACCAGACGCTCCTGACCAAACAGACCCTTTTTCACCGGGTAGTGCTTCTTCAGATCAATCGCCTGCAACAGGAACTGATCTCTGGTTGTTTCATGACTCATACGTTGGTCTCCCGGCATCGTCCAGCGGATAGTGACACTTGGACTGGCGTCCTGGAATGGTGCGCAATTCAGGTTCCACCTGACGACAATGATCGGTCGCATAGGGGCAGCGTGGGTTAAGCAGACAGCCCGTTGGGCGGTCATATTTGCCCGGCACCACGCCAGGCAGCGAGGCCAGACGCGCTTTATCCGCCGCAAACTCCGGCAGCGCGCGCAGCAGCGCCTGCGTGTAAGGATGACGCGGCGCTTTAAAGATATCGCTCGCTTTACCGCTCTCCACCACCTGACCGGCATACATCACGATGATGTGGTGCGCGGCTTCCGCCACTAACGCCAGGTCGTGTGTAATCAGGATCAGCGCCATGTTCTCCTGACGCTGTAACTCCAGCAGCAGTTCGATGATCTGAGCCTGAATGGTCACGTCGAGCGCCGTGGTCGGCTCATCCGCAATCAGCAGCTTAGGCCGGCAGGCGATCGCCATCGCGATCATCACACGCTGGCTCATACCCCCCGACAGCTGGTGAGGATAGACATCAAGCCGCGATGCGGGATCGGGAATTCCCACCTGGGTCAGCAGGTCGATTGCCCGCTGACGCCGGGTGCGTTTGTTGCCGCCCTGATGCACCTTGATCGCTTCCATAATCTGGAAACCCACGGTGTAGCAGGGGTTAAGGCTGGTCATCGGGTCCTGAAAGATCATCGCCACTTCTGCGCCAACCAGCTGACGGCGCTCTTTTTCGGAGATACGCTTCAGATCGCGCTGGTTAAACTCCAGCTTTTCCGCCATCACTTTGCCGGGGAAATCGATCAGCCCCATGATCGCCAGTGAACTCACCGACTTACCGGAGCCGGACTCGCCGACAATGCCGACCACCTGGCCCTGCTCAACCTGATAACTGATGCGGTCAACCGCACGAAACGGTGCTTTGTCGTCGCCGAAATGCACCGACAGTTTGTCTACATTTAATAACGCCATCTCGGTGCCTCTTTACTGCTTGAGTTTCGGGTCGAGTGCATCACGCAAACCATCGCCCATCAGGTTAAATGCCAGCACGGTGAGCAGGATGACCAATCCAGGGAAGGTCACCACCCACCAGGCACTTTGCGCATACTGCAGCACGTCGGAGAGCATGGTGCCCCACTCCGGCGTTGGCGGTTGCGCACCCATACCGAGAAAGCCCAACGCCGCCATATCCAGGATGGCGTTGGAGAAGCCTAATGACGCCTGCACGATCAGCGGCGCAAGGCAGTTAGGCAGAATATTGACGAACATCTGACGCAGCATACCGGCACCGGCCACGCCGGAGGCGGTGACATAGTCGCGGTTCACCTCCACCAGCACCGCCGCACGGGTGAGACGGATGTAGTGCGGCAGGGCGACAAAGGTCAGCGCGATAGAGGCGTTGACGATCGAGGGGCCAAAGATGGCGACCAGCACCAGCGCCAGCAGCAGACTGGGCAGCGCCAGCATGATATCAACGACACGCATGATGATGACGTCGACCAGGCCGCCAAGATAACCGGCCAGCAGGCCGAATATCACGCCGAAAATCAGCGACAGCACCACCACCAGGCAGCCCACCAGCAGCGACAGGCGCGCGCCGTACATCAGGCGCGACAGCACATCGCGGCCCACATCATCGGTGCCCAGAATAAAGTTCCAGCTGCCCCCGTCCTGCCAGACCGGCGGATGCAGCAGCGCATCGCGGAACTGCTCAGCTGGCGCATGCGGAGCCAGCACATCGGCAAAAATGGCGCACAGCAACACGATGATGATGTACACCAGGCCAATTACCGCGCCTTTGTTACGTTTAAAGTAGTGCCAGAATTCCTGAAACGGGGTCATCGGCTTGGGTGCAACGGTAACGCTGCCGGGATCAACAACAGACATGATGCCCCCTTATTTCTTGTGACGTATGCGCGGGTTCACCACGCCATACAGCAGATCAACCAGCAGGTTGACCAGGATAATCAGTACTGCCGTGAGCAGCACACCGCCCTGCACCACCGGATAATCGCGGCGCTGCAACGCTTCAATCAGCCAGCGACCCAGACCCGGCCACGAGAAGATGGTTTCGGTCAGAATCGCCCCGGCCAGCAGCGTGCCGACCTGCAGACCGATGACCGTGACCACCGGCAGCATGGCGTTGCGCAGCGCATGCACTACGATCACCCGCATCCGCGTCAGGCCTTTGGCGCGCGCCGTGCGGATGTAATCTTCACCCAGCACTTCCAGCATCGCCGAGCGCGTCATACGCACAATCACCGCCAGCGGAATGGTGCCCAGCACGATGGCCGGTAAAATCATGTGCATGACCGCGTCATGGAAGTCGCCCGGCTCACCCCAGAAGAAGGTGTCGATCAGCATAAAGCCGGTCAGCGGCATGCTGTCATCCAGGAAGACGGTGTCGCCGACCCGCCCGGAAACCGGCGTCAGGTTAAGCTGCACTGAGACCAGCATGATCAGCATGATGCCCCACCAGAAGATCGGCATGGAGTAGCCGGTCAGGGAGATGCCTACGGCGGTGTGATCGAAAATGGAGCCACGCTTCACGGCGGCCAGGACCCCAACCGGGATGCCCACCGCAACGGCAAATATCATGGCGCAGATGCCGAGTTCCAGCGTCGCTTTGAAGCGCGGAACAAACTCATCCCAGACCGGGATGCGGCTCTTGAGTGAAACGCCCAGGTCGCCATGCAGTACGCCGTTGATGTAGTTCAGGTACTGTTTCCACAGCGGCTGATCCAGACCCAGCAGCGTCATTAACTGTGCATGACGTTCAGGAGAAATCCCGCGTTCGCCCGCCATGATCAGCACCGGATCGCCGGGGATCATGTGAACAAATGCGAAAGTGAGTAATGTAATACCGATGAACGTTGGGATGACAAGGCCCAGACGTCGGAGTATGAACTGCAGCATAATCCGGGTTCTCTCTTCTCCGCGCGACCGTCGCCGCGAGGGTTGTTATTGCTTACATCTGACGATCGGGTAGGTCCGACCGCGACGCAGTCAGACTGCGCCTCTACCGTTTCCAGTAAAACAGGGAGAAAAAGCCAGGGCGACGCAGGGCCGCCCCGGAAAAGGCGACAATTATTCCTGAATGTCTACCTGAGCAAAGTAGTGTCCGCCCAGCGGATCGACTTTGTACCCGGTGACTTTCTTGCTGACCGGTTCGTATACCGTAGAGTGCGCGATCATCAGCGCCGGTGCCTGGTCATGCATCACAACCTGTGCCTGTTTGTAGTACTCGATACGCTTCGCCTGGTCGGCGGTGGCGCGCGCAGGCTGGATCTGATCCTCAAAGGATTTGTCACACCAGCGCGAGTAGTTAGAGCCATCTTTCGCGGCTGAACAGCTGAACAGGGTCGCCAGGAAGTTGTCCGGATCTCCGTTGTCACCGGTCCAGCCCATCATGACGGTCTGATGTTCACCCGCTTTGGCGCGTTTCAGGTATTCGCCCCACTCGTAGGTAACGATTTTGGCTTTCACGCCAATCTTCGCCCAGTCGCTCTGGATCATTTCCGCCATGCGGCGTGCGTTCGGGTTGTAAGGACGCTGAACCGGCATCGCCCAGAGGTCGATGGAGAAGCCGTCGGCCATGCCCGCTTCTTTCAGCAGCGCTTTGGCTTTCTCAGGATCGTAGGCGTAGTCTTTGACCGCGTCGTTGTAGCCCCACATCGTTGGCGGGATCAGGTTTTTAGCCGGCTGGCCTGCACCCTGATAAACCGCGTCGATAATGGCCTTTTTGTTGACGGCCATGGTCAGTGCCTGACGCACTTTCAGGTTATCCAGCGGTTTTTTCTCAACGTTGTAAGAGAGATAGCCGACGTTCAGGCCAGCCTGCTCATACAGGTTGATGTTTTTGTCCTGCTTCATGCGTGCGATGTCAGCCGGGTTCGGATAAGGCATGACCTGGCACTCACCCTTCTGCAGTTTGGCGTAGCGCACTGACGCATCCGGGGTGATGGAGAAGACTAAGCGGTCGATTTTTGGCTTTTCGCCCCAGTAGTTCGGGTTCGCTTTGTAGAGGATGCGCGAATCTTTCTGGTATTGCAGCAGCTGGAACGGACCGGTTCCGACCGGGTTCAGGTCGACGTTTTGCGGCGTGCCGGCTTTCAGCATGTTGTCCGCATACTCTTTGGACAGGATAGAGGCGAAGTCCATGCCGAGGTCGGCGAGGAACGGCGATTCAGGGCGGGTCAGCACAAAGCGTACGGTGTTGTCGTCCACCTTCTCGATTTTGCTGATCAGCTTCGGCATATCCATGCCTTCGAAATATTCATAGCTGCCGCCGGAGACGCCGTGATAGGCGTTGTTTTTATCCAGCTGGCGCTCAAAGGTGAACACCACATCATCCGCGTTGAAGTCACGCGTAGGTTTGAAATCTTTGGTCGTCTGCCACTTCACACCCTTGCGCAGGTGGAAGGTGTAAGTTTTGCCATCGTCGCTGACGTCCCACTTCTCTGCCAGCGCAGGATGCAGTTCGGTCGTGCCGACAGTGAACTCAACCAGTCGGTTGTAGATCTGACGTGAGCTGGCATCGTAGGTGGTGCCCGAAGTGAATAACTGCGGGTTAAAGCCTTCCGGAGAACCTTCAGAACAGTAGACCAGGGTTTTTGCCTGAACACCGGCGGCGACAGTCATAGCAATCAGGCTCAGACCGACCTTCAGCATCCCGGATTTAGCCAGGGAGTTGATCATGCTTTTGCTCCATTGTGATGTGATGTTGTGTGTATTGCCTGACCTCTGGTTTTTTTATGCGGTTCAGGCGTACCACCGAACAGGTGGTTAAATCGCGCTACGTTTTTTTTGTTTTTCCGAAGCGGGTTGGGCATTCAGAAAATTCCGTAACTGCGGCTTATTGACGCATCAATTTGTCAACAGTTGCAAAGAACGTCAATACAAGGGTTACTTATTTACACAGAGTGTGAGGAATAGCATGCAACGGTAATAAATACCGTTTCCGCACAAAAGCCATACAATGCACAGTGCTGCAGCCCCGATATCCGTGCATTGTGCTGGATGCCAGCTTTATCGCTAGTGATTCTCACCGCTAAAAAACTTAAAACTTTTACCGGCAAATGTTGAATAACTGAACGATTCACCGTGCGTTATGACGTTCAACCAGCGGAATATGCTGGTTTTGATGTATAAGAAATCAGCATGTTGCTGCTTTCGGTCATAAGAAGAACGTGTCGCGAATTATGGTGGCATCTCTGATGTGGCAAGGCCTGCGAGCAGGAAAACGGCGATAATAACGGCTGGTAAGCATCTGGCGCGGCGAATGCCTTTTTCTGGAACTTTCTGGAAGAGGACAGATAAAACGTGCAGCAGTGAAGGACGCGGTGAGCCGGTTCGCTGTGAGAGCGCGTCTGGTTAGTAGGGGAGATTGGGCTTGCTAAGGATTTATCTGCAGCGGCCTTCGTGAAACAGAATGCGACTGCAGGACGTGAAGCGAAGGGAGCATACGCCTGTAGCAAAGCATAGCGGGCCAGGGATGGCACGCGCTGAGCCCGCCAGGGATGGCGGGTTTTGCGTCTTTGCGAAAGGCGTATGCTCCCTGAAGCCGGCTCAGCGGGGTGACTGGGCAGATTCGCGAGGGAGATCGAGCCTGCTCAGGAAACCCGGTCAGATCGGAAAGTCGCTTAAACCATCCCTGGACGCTCGGCCCACGCGATTACGCACCTCATCCTGAGGTGCGCCCGTAAACGGGCCAACGCGTTGCGTTGTTCAAAAACGCTCCCGGCGTTTTTGTCCCTGGCGTGGGACGCTTTCCTCTTCTGACCGGGTTACCTGCGCATTGAGTTAATCTGCGGCTGCTGAAAACACGTATCCTGAAGCCCGCTCAAAAATCACTCTTTGCCTTTCAACAGACGAAAAAAAACCTGTCTTTTCAGACAGGTTTCTTAAATATGGTCGGCGAGAGAGGATTCGAACCTCCGACCCACTGGTCCCAAACCAGTTGCGCTACCAAGCTGCGCTACTCGCCGATGGGGGCGCATGTTACTGCTACCCCGGATTAGCGTCAACCGCTTTTTAAGCTTTTGCCGCCGATCGCCTGGAAAGCATGCGGTTACCGGAAATCAGCCGCCTGCCCTCCCCTTTCGTACACCATTACAGCGATTTAGCCTGACTTTTCGCCGGTGCCTGGCACCAGTTATTGGCCGGGTTAATGCCGCCATCTGGCGAGGTATACCCCAGACAACCCAGGATGGTATCGAACAGCTCAACGTGACGATGGGTTCGCCCCACACGCTGCTGCGCCTGCAGACGCTCAAAATTACTGCGGTTCTGGCTGTCTTCCAGATACTTATCGGACGCCCAGACCATCATCGGCACGCGGAACTGCTCAGGCGGCGCCATCTCACGCGGCGTGCCGTGCAGATGCATATTCTCGCTGATCGACTCCCCGTGGTCGGCGGCATAGAAGACAATCGCTTTCTTATCACGCAGCTGATCCAGCACGCTGTCCAGCATGCTATCCACATAAAGCACCGAGTTATCGTAAGCGTTAATCAACTGCGCTTTGCTGCAGGTCTCATCCACCCCCATACACTCCGGCTGATACTTCGCGAAGCTGCGCGGGTAACGCTGTGAATAGAGATAATGCGACCCTTTGGTATGCAGGATCACCAGATGCTTGCCCTTCGGGAAACGATCCAGCGACGCCTTCATTTCAGGCACCAGCAGCATATCATCCACGGCTTTGCCCTGATTGCGCTTCTCGGAACCGATCTGCTCACGGAAGGCAAAGTTATTGGCATTAACGTTGTCGTAGAACCAGACTTCGCTTTGCATCGCAAACAGCTCAGAGGTGAAGCCCAGCTCTTTCATCACCGCAAACACATTCTGCTCTTTCAGCGTACGGCCCGGATTATTCATCGTGCCGCCTTCGCGCACGAACATGCAGCGCAGCGACAGCTTGGTTGCGGTATCACAGGATTCACCCCGGAACGCGACCAGATTTTTCTCTTTCGACAGTTTAGGCGTGGTGTCACGCTCATAACCCAGCATACCCATGTGATCCCAGCGCGTGGTCTCACCAATCACAAACACCACATAGGTATCATCCAGCCCGGCAGGCGCGACGTAGGTAAACTTCTTCGCCGGATCCAGCAGCTCCTCGCTTTGCAGCGACTCATCCATGCGGGTCCAGGCAAACAGTCCGACCGCTGCCAGCCAGTTGGAAGGAAGATAAGAGTGCGCGACCACGCCGCCGTAGCTCGGCAGATCGATGTTCGTGATCTCTTCATTATGCTTCTGCAGCTTGTCGAAATAACGGATTGGCAGCCAGACCAGCGCCACGCAGAGCAGCATAATCAGGGTCGGTTTCAGACGCTGTCCCGGCGTACGCAGCTGCTCATTCAGCGTCATGCTCAGCCGGTTGCGCCAGATCATCAGCAACGGTAACGCACTGACCAGCACCATCCACAGAACGAAGTGGTAGCCGATCACCTCTTTAGAGAGATCGGTGTCGGTGGTCATCACCGACGCCACAATGCCGTAGCCAATCACCACGTTGAAAAACGCCATGTAATAGGCGGCGGCAACAGAAATCAGCACAATCAGCGTGGCGAGCACGCGATAAAACCACTTGCCTCCCAGCGACAGCAGGCGCATCAGGAAGAATGTCAGCAGCACGATCGCCACAACCTCAGTGACCGCCGTCAGCCAGTTCGTGACTGTAGATTGCTTCAGAAAACCGTCAAAACGACGATAGAAAATCGGTAAATTCAGCAAGATACCGAGATAGAGCGCCAGCAATAGCGATAACTTTTGCTGCGTTAGCGTTTTAATGTAATTCATGAAAAAGGGGGTTTCTCCGGTGTGAAGCGCCTGACAAATCTTTAATGTGACTGCCGAAACGCGGCAGAGTTCGCTGAATAAGCGGGCCGGACAAGATGAAGGAAAATTCTGAACGGGTTTATGGGCTATAACGCGAGGTGGCCCAGTAAAACATGGCTGCGTTTGATAGACCAGAAAATAATCTTTGTCGACCTGATTAGCACATTTTTTGTACAAGACAGATCGTAGCGGGCAAACAGAGGGTGGCAGAGCGGAATCGGGGATGGAAAAAAGAGGGCCTGAGAGACTCAGGCCCTCTGTTCGCTTAGCGAATAATATTCAGCGTCACGTCAATGTTGTTGCGGGTCGCGTTTGAGTAAGGACAAACGATATGCGCCGCATCAACCAGCTTCTGCGCTTCTGCTTCATCCATGCCTGGCAGATGGATGTTCAGGGTCGCTTCGATACCAAAGCCGTTGGGAATAGGACCGATACCAACTTCACCTTCGATCCAGGCATCTTTTGGCATGGCGATCTTGTCACGGCCCGCCACAAACTTCATCGCACCAATGAAGCAGGCAGAGTAGCCCGCAGCAAACAGCTGCTCAGGGTTAGTCGCTTCGCCGCCTGCACCACCCATCTCTTTCGGGACACCCAGTTTCACGTCCAGTACACCGTCAGAAGAGGTTGCACGACCATCACGACCACCGGTTGCTTTGGCTTTGGCGCGGTAAACCACTTGTTCTAAAGACATGACATTTCTCCGTTACGCTATTTAATCGCCCGCTACTTATCTGTGCAGTATCAGGCGATGAGGTTTAACGGGTGCCACGCACCCGTCAGCAATTTTTATCGGGACTGGTTCAGGTTATCCCGCAGCCCATCCAGCTCTGTTTTCAGCGCCAGCAGGGTCTCATCGTCACAGGCTGTGGCGCATTTCACCGCTTCAGGAATAGAGGCGGCTTTAATGCGCAGCGCCTCGCCCGCTTCGGTGAGCGTCACAGCAACCTGACGCTCGTCCTGACGGGTACGCTGCCGGTTAATCAGACCTGCGCTCTCCAGTCGTTTCAGCAGGGGCGTCAGGGTGGCGGAGTCTAAAAAGAGCTGCTCGCCGATCTCTGAGACGGTGACATCATCTTTCTGCCACAGCACCAGCATCACCAGATACTGTGGATAGGTGATGTCGAGCTGGCTCAGCAACTGGCGATAGACTTTATTCATCGCCAGGTTGGCAGAGTAAAGCGCAAAGCAGAGCTGCTGATCGACCAACAGTGGCATCGGTTTCACTTTTTTGTCATCTTGATCACTGTTCATGGTGTTTAATATAGGTAGCGCACTAGATAATTGCAAGCAAACTTTTATCAGGGGAACAGGCATGCAGAATTCACTGGAAGAACAGGCGCGTCGTTTCGCCACCGAGGCGCATGCCCGGGCCGGTCAGCGCCGCAAATATACCGATGAGCCTTACATCGTTCATCCGGCGGCGGTCGTGGAGCTGGTCCGCAGCGTCAGCCATGATGATGCCCTGCTGGCAGCCGCCTGGCTGCACGACACCGTAGAAGATACACCGACCACGCCGGGCGATATAGAAGCCCACTTCGGCGCGCGCGTGGCCAGCCTGGTAGAAATGCTGACCGACAGCGCACCTGCCACGGCCAAAAATCGGGCGGCCCGTAAACTGGCGCACTTTCGCCATACTGCCAGCGCCAGTCCTGAGGCGCAAACCATAAAACTGGCCGATATCATCGACAATACCCGCGCGATTGTGCGCTTCGATCCTGACTTTGCCCGCGTCTATCTGGTGGAAAAGCAGATACAGATTACGCTGCTGAAACAGGGCGATGCGCAGTTATGGCAGCAGGCTTCCACCATTATAGAGAGTGGGATCGCACAGCTGCGCGAATCACCCTATAACGTCCCGGAAAGCTGGTTCGTGAAGCAGGCCGCCAAATACAGCGAATTACGCGCATAAAAAACCCGCCAGCGGCGGGTTCTTTTCTGAAGCAGAGTTAGTCGAGCAACTGCCGTCCCAGATAGGGATTGGCATGTAACAACTTCATCAGTTTCTGTGCCGTCGCAGAAGGACGGGTGCGCCGGGCTTCCCAGCTTTTCACGGAAGAAACGCTCACGCCCATCACTTTAGCAAACTCATCAACCTGCATGCCGGTCATTTCGCGCAGGCGCTGTGGCTCTGGCTGAGCGGGTTGCTGACGCTGAATCAGTAAGTCGGCGGCGCGATCATCACGTGTCAAAACAATCTGCTCAAGGCTGCTGAGCAATTCAAACATCGGGTCTTTTAATTCCATAGAGAACTCCTTAAAACTCGCTATGAAGCACGTGAAAGTAGAGAGGTAAGAGCCTCAACCTGGGGCTCTGAAACCGGGCCTGTTACAGGCTGGATCCCGCAAGGGTTTGTTTTTGTTATTTTTGAAACCACTACGGGACGCAGCCTGCTGTGCACTGCTTTAAAAGGTGTCAGTTCAATGCAACAAATGCCGGGAGACTAAGTATGGATAGAGACCTGACTATTTGCCGCGCAATTTCTCATTATTTTTTCACTATCTTTTGCCGGAGTTGTTCCGACGCCTCTAAGACGCTGAGGCAACTGGTTTTTGTGCCCTCATAGCGGACAAAAAAATCAAATGCTGTTTGCTATTTATGCGGGTGCCGTCATGCTTTTCGCGGGCATCTTCTCAATTTTGTGAGGCGGTCTGCCTCTTCAGATAGTGAGTGCAAAATATACGCCAATGGTTTACTTCCTGAACACTTATATTCACTGCCTTTATGAAATTAAGAATAGTCCTGGCAACCCCCTGCGCGCGGCCGCGCGGCGGCTCACAGCAGATTGTGAATGAATCACCTATTCTGCACGGCCAGACATCACCGGATAAAACAGCAGACTCCCTGATGAAACGGTCTCTGCCTTCTGCCGGTGCAGCGCTCCGTCAATGCTGATGCGCCTGCGCGAAAGAAGTGCAGGCGCTATGGCACGCCGATGACGGCCAGACCGGGAGCTGAACTCTCTAAGGAAAAGCGATGCGTGAAACAGATTTCAATGTCGGCTATCCCTCTTATCGCGTACCGATGATGGGACGTAACGCCGTCGCCACCTCCCAGCCGCTGGCGGCGCAGGCCGGTCTTCGTATGCTGCAACAGGGAGGTAACGCCGTGGATGCGGCGGTCGCCACGGCCATGGCCTTAACCGTGCTGGAGCCGACCGGAAACGGCATCGGCAGCGATGCCTTTGCCATTGTCTGGGACGGCCACACGCTGCACGGGCTGAACGCGTCCGGTCGCGCCCCCGCCGCCTGGCATCCTGAACGCTTTGCCGCTTCAGACACCATGCCTGAAACCGGCTGGGAGTCCGTCACCGTGCCGGGGGCCGTCTCGGCCTGGGTCACCCTGGCTGAGCGCTTCGGCACACTGCCGCTGACCACCCTGGCGCAGCCAGCGATCGATTATGCGCGCGACGGTTTTCCGGTTTCACCGCTGATTGCTCAGCTCTGGCAGCGCGGCTATGACAAGCTGCGGGATCAGCCTGGCTTCAGCCGCTGCTTTGCGCCGCAGGGCCGCCCGCCGCGCGCGGGTGACATTTTCCGCAACCCGGCGCAGGCCACCACCCTGCAGGCGATCGCTGAGAGCCGGGGAGAGAGTTTTTATCGCGGCGAACTGGCGCAGAAGATGGCAGCCTTTGCCCGCGAGCATGGCGCAGCCCTGACGCTGGAGGATTTGAAAAATCATCGCGCCGACTGGGTCACCCTGCTCTCCCATCCGTTTGCCGGCGGATCGGTTCAGGAATTGCCGCCTAACGGTCAGGGCATCGCCACCCTGATTGCGCTCGGCATCCTGGAGGAGTGGGAGATTCATCGCTACGCGCCCGATTCTCCGCAGTGGCTGCATCTGTCGATTGAGGCGATGAAGCTGGCGCTGGTCGATCTGGAGCGCTATGTCACTGATGAAGATCACCTCGAATTTCCGGCTGACCGCCTGCTGAGCAGCGACTACCTCCGCCAGCGCGCCGCGCTGATTGACCCCGGCCAGGCGGGCGATTTTCGCTTTGGTTCGCCGCAGCAAAGCGGCACCGTTTATGTGGCCACCGGCGATGCCAGCGGCATGATGGTTTCATTTATTCAGTCTAACTACATGGGATTTGGCTCCGGGGTGGTGGTGCCTGACACGGGCATCAGCCTGCAGAACCGGGGTGCCGGGTTTTCACTCGACCCCTCTCATCCCAACCTTGTGGCGGGGGGTAAGCGCCCCTTCCATACCATCATTCCGGCCTTTGCGCGGGATGAGCAGGGCCAGCCGCTGATGGCGTTTGGCGTAATGGGCGGCCCGATGCAGGCGCAGGGGCATGTCCAGCTGGCGCTGCGCATCATGCTTCACCGGCAAAATCCTCAGGCGGCGATTGATGCGCCGCGCTGGCGGGTGGTGCAGGGACGCGAGGTGGTGTTTGAGTCAACGATCGATCGCAACACCCTGAGCACCCTGCGCCGCATGGGACACAACGTGGTGCTGGAAGATCCGCTGAGCAGTTACAATTTTGGCGGTGCGCAGGCAATCGTGCGCGATCCTCAGGGCTTCTACATTGCGGCCAGCGAGAGCCGCAAAGATGGTCAGGCGGTGGTGTTCTGAAGCGAGGTTCAGCCTGCTCAGCATCACTGAGGGCGTGCTGCCCGGCACGCCCTGACGCCCCGGCGCGGAGGTGCAACGGCGCGGGTTGCAGAAAGTCTCTGTTTCACGTGTGGTTTCACATTGTGCCGTGACCAGGGATTGTTCTATTCTTTAGGCCATTCTTACCTGGATATCAGACAGTATCACCGACAGGAGTTGAACCCATGGCTTCAGGACTTACCCGCATCCTGGCACGCAGCGGCATGATGATCGCTGGCGTGCTGATCGTGCTGCAACTCACCGCGTGCGGTGATAAAGAAGGCGAGCAGCGCAAAGCATTTATCGATTTCCTCCAGAATACCGTTATGCGCAGCGGCGAGCATCTGCCCAGCCTGAGCGAAAATCAGAAGCAGAGTTTTGGCAACTTCGCCAGCGATTACGCCATCCTGTATGGCTTCTCACAGCAGGCGAATAAAGCCGTTGAGCAGGGGATGCGCCCGGTGGTCGATGAGCTGTCTGCCATTCGCGTGCCGCAGGATTACCTCAGCCGTCGTGACTCACTCCGCCAGGCCACCAGCGCTTTGGTGATCGTCACGCAGCAGATTGAGAGCGCCAAAATGCAGGCGGACAGCAGCAAAGCGACCCTGAAGCAGCAGGATGATCTGAAAAAGGTCTACGACAGCGCCTACAACAAAGTGGTGACGGTGCCTGCCAATCAGCTGATCCCGCTGTTGCCTCAGCTGCAGGCGCTGAGTCAGGGCGCGGTCCAGGCCGGTGACTTCCTGCAATCGCAGGGAACCCGCGTCAGCTTCAATGATGGCGGTGTGCAGTTCCCGACCCAGGAGCAGGCTTCGCAATACAATGCGCTGATGAGCACCGTGTCAGCCAATGCGCAGGCTCTGCCTCAGGCTCAGGCCGCCGTTCAGGCGGGTCTGCAGTAACACTTTTTACGGGCAGGCACCGATCGCCTGCCCCTCTCCCTGCCCCTTTTTTTCCCCGCCTCTTCTGCCCCTGAATCCCCCGCTGACTAAAGTGTGATCTGGCGCATTTTCGACCAAAAATAGTTTGTGATCTCAGTCACATTTACATAACAAACCCTGCCATCACGAATGTGATATTCATCACAGATAAGCCGGTGCACCGGTCATAATTCAGGCAAAGTCACCGTGCCCGCCTCTGTATTTGTGATCAAAGTCACGCTAATAGCCCCCGTCCCCACCGCAAATGAGTGATGTGGATCACACTTATTCCGGGCCCTACGCAGTGCCAGATTCGCGTGATAGAGTCCGCGTGCATACAGTAATACCACCGGCTCTGGTCGGGGTGGCTAAACAAAAACAAACGCGCTCTCCTATTGCAGCGCGTCTCAATAAGGGGTGGGTTTATGTCCTCATCAGTCAAGGTCAAAGTACAGAGCTTTGGTCGCTTTCTGAGTAATATGGTGATGCCAAATATCGGGGCGTTTATCGCCTGGGGTATCATCACTGCACTGTTTATTCCAACCGGCTGGATCCCTAACGAAACGCTGGCCAAACTGGTCGGCCCGATGATCACCTACCTGCTGCCGCTGCTGATCGGTTTTACCGGCGGGCGTCTGGTGGGCGGCGATCGCGGCGGCGTGGTCGGTGCTATCACCACCATGGGTGTGATCGTGGGTGCCGATATGCCGATGTTCCTCGGCGCGATGATTGCCGGTCCACTGGGTGGCTGGGCCATTCGCTCGTTTGACCGGGCGATCGACGGCAAAATCAAAAGCGGCTTCGAGATGCTGGTTAACAACTTCTCGGCCGGTATTATCGGGATGATCCTGGCGCTGCTGGCTTTCCTGGCCATCGGCCCGCTGGTGGAAGGTCTGTCCCACATTCTCGCCGCCGGCGTGAACCTGATGGTGCAGAACAACCTGCTGCCACTGACCTCCATCTTCGTTGAACCGGCGAAAATTCTGTTCCTGAACAACGCCATTAACCACGGCATCTTCTCGCCGCTCGGTATCCAGCAGGCGAGTGAAGCGGGCAAGTCGATTTTCTTCCTGATCGAAGCCAACCCGGGTCCGGGTATGGGCGTGCTGATGGCCTACATGTTCTTTGGTCGCGGCAGTGCCAAGCAGTCTGCGGGGGGTGCGGCGATTATCCACTTCCTGGGCGGCATCCATGAAATCTACTTCCCGTATGTGCTGATGGCCCCTCGCCTGCTGCTGGCGGTGATCCTGGGCGGGATGACCGGTGTCTTCACGCTGACCGTGCTGAACGGCGGCCTGGTCTCTCCGGCTTCACCCGGTTCTATCCTGGCGGTGCTGGCGATGACGCCAAAAGGTGCCTACTTCGCCAACATCGCGGCGATTGCTGCCGCCTTCGCTGTCTCCTTCGTGGTCTCTGCGATCCTGCTGAAAACCAGCAAAGTCAAAGAAGATGACGATATCGAAGCGGCAACCCAGCGCATGCATGAGATGAAAGCGCAGTCGAAAGGTCAGGGTGCCGCAGGTGGCGCTATCGCCAGCGATGCCATGAGCGTCGATCTGCATCACGTCCGTAAAATCATCGTCGCCTGCGATGCCGGTATGGGCTCCAGCGCCATGGGCGCAGGCGTGCTGCGCAAGAAAGTGCAGGACGCGGGTCTGAGCAATGTTTCGGTAACCAATACCGCCATCAACGCTCTGCCAGGCGATGTCGACCTGGTGATCACCCACCGCGACCTGACCGAACGCGCCATTCGCCAGGCTCCGCATGCACAGCATATTTCGCTGAACAACTTCCTCGACAGCGCGCTCTACAGCACCCTGACCGAGCGTCTGGTGGCGGCAAACCGCAGCGACCTCCATCGTGAAACGGTCAACACTGCCCTGTCTGACAGTTACGATGAAGGCAACGCACATCTATTTAAGCTGGGCGCGGATAACGTCTTCCTCGGCCTGAGCGCCAGCAACAAAGAGCAGGCCATCCGCTTTGCGGGTGAGCAGCTGGTGAAAGGCGGTTACGTTGAGCCTGAATATGTTGAGGCGATGCTGGCGCGTGAAAAACTGACGCCGACCTACCTCGGCGAGTCGATCGCGGTGCCGCACGGCACGGTTGAAGCCAAAGATCGCGTGCTGAAAACCGGCGTGGTGTTCTGCCAGTATCCGGCAGGCGTCCTGTTCGGCGAAGATGCGGATGATGTGGCGCGCCTGGTGATTGGTATTGCTGCCCGCAACAACGAGCACATTCAGGTCATCACCAGCCTGACCAATGCGCTGGATGATGACAGCGTGATTGAGAAGCTGGCGAACACAAGCAGCGTGCAGGAAGTGCTGGATCTGCTGTCAGGCAAACCGGCACTCGCGTAATTCAAGGCTGTTTTTCCCTGGGGCGGTCATGCCCGTCCCGATTTCCTGGGGCGGGTTTGCCCGCCCCATCGTCATTTGATATGGGTCAAAAATTATGAAAGCGTTACATTTCGGAGCAGGAAACATTGGTCGCGGCTTTATCGGCAAATTACTGGCTGATGCAGGTATCGAACTGGTTTTTGCTGATGTGAATCAGGCGGTGCTGGATGCACTGAACGCGCGTCATGAGTATCCCGTTCATGTGGTTGGCGAGCAGGCCAGAACAGAAACCGTTAAAGGCGTCAGTGCGGTAAACAGCACCAGTGATGAGATCGTCACCCTGATTGCGGAGGTGGATCTGGTCACCACCGCCGTGGGGCCGCAAATCCTGGAGCGTATCGCCGGTAGCGTAGCCAAAGGGCTGGCAAAACGCAGCGACAACGGTAATACCCGTCCGTTAAATATCATCGCCTGCGAGAACATGGTGCGCGGCACCAGCCAGCTGAAACAGCATGTGCTCAAGGCGCTGCCCGAACAGTATCACGCCTGGCTGGAGCAGCATGTCGGCTTCGTGGATTCTGCCGTTGACCGCATCGTGCCGCCAACCGAAGCGGGCAGCAGCGATCCGCTGGAGGTGACGGTTGAAACCTTCAGCGAGTGGATCGTGGATAAAACCCAGTTCAAAGGTGACCTGCCAGCTATTCCGGGCATGGAACTGACCGACAACCTGATGGCGTTTGTCGAGCGTAAGCTTTTCACCCTGAATACCGGCCACGCGATTACCGCCTACCTCGGCCAGATGGCGGGCCACCAGACCATTCGCGATGCCATTCTTGACGAAAAAATCCGGGCCGTGGTGAAAGGCGCGATGGAGGAGAGCGGCGCCGTCCTGATTAAGCGCTACGGTTTTGACGCAGAGAAACATGCGGCTTACATCCGCAAGATCCTCGGCCGTTTTGAAAACCCCTATCTGAAAGATGAGGTTGAGCGCGTCGGACGTCAGCCACTGCGTAAACTCAGTGCGGGCGATCGCCTGATCAAGCCGACGCTGGGGACGCTGGAGTACGGGTTACCGCACGCCAGCCTGGTGCAGGGAATTGCGGCGGCGATGCACTATCACAGCGACCAGGACCCGCAGGCGCAGGAGCTGGCTGCGCTGCTGGCAGAGAAAGGTCCACAGGCGACGCTGGCGGAGATCTCAGGGCTGGATGCTGACAGCGAGGTCGTGGCTTCGGTGGTGAGCGCCTGGCACGCTATGGCATAATGCGCGCGTGTTAGTGACGCAAGCCGGGCGCAGTTCGCCTGCGCCCAACGGCGGTATTGAACCCATGCAGGCAATAATGGAAGAGAAGCAAGCTTTTGAGAACCGGGTGCTTGAGCGCCTGAACGCCGGTCGTTCGGTGAGAAGCTTTCTGATCGCCGCCGTTGAGCTATTGGCGGAAGCCGTCAATCTGCTGGTGCTGCAGGTGTTCCGCAAAGATGACTATGCGGTCAAATATGCGGTAGAACCGCTGCTGCTGGGCGATGGGCCTCTAGGCGAACTCTCGGTTCGCCTGAAGCTGATCTACGGCCTGGGCGTCATCAGCCGGCACGAATATGAAGATGCTGAGCTGCTGCTGGCGCTCCGCGAAGAGCTGAATCACGACACCGGAGAGTATCGTTTTACCGACGATGAAATTCTGGGCCCCTTTGGCGAGCTGCACTGCGTGACCGCCTGGCCGCCCGCACCGGTGTTTCACACCGACGATGCAGAACTGCGCAGCATGCAGCAGCAGCGCTATCTGCAGATGGTGCGATCCACCATGGTTCTCTCCCTCACCGAGCTTATCGCCCGCATCAGTATGAAGCAGGCGTTTAAAAAGTCCGGCAGCTAATCCTGTCAGGCGCCCTTGCGGCGCTTTTTTTGCCTTAACCTGTCGGGAACCGGCGCCAGATTTGGTGTATCCTTGGCCTGTTTTCCTCAACGAGTTGTTGTCATGAAAGAGCAAGAAAAGAACGAAATCAAACGTCTCAGCGATCAGCTGGACGCACTGAACCGCAAAGAGCCGCAGTTACTGGAATCGGGTGATGCTGAAAAACTGGGCGCGCTGCTAAAAGAGAAAGAAACGCTGGTCACGGAAATTGAGCGTCTGCGCAATCAGCGGGTTGAAAAGCTGAGTGCTGAAGCGCAGAAGCTGCAAAAGATGGGCTTCAGCCGCGAAATTACCAAAAAAGAGCAGGCAAATCTGGGTGCGCTGAAGAAAAGCGTGCGCGGCCTGGTCGTGGTGCATCCAATGACCGCGCTGGGACGTGAAATGGGTCTGAAAGTAATGACCGGCTTCGCCAGAACCGCATTCTGAGCCCGCGATCAGGCGGCAGCCTGATCGACATCGGCCTGGTGTTCGCCGGCGGCGGCATAAACCTGCTCCGCCAGCGAATCCAGCAGTTCATAGCGACGGCGATACTCTGCCCGCTTCTTACTGGCGATCTCCTCCAGCGTTTTACGCGGCAGGCTCAGCGGCAGTCTGAACATCCCGTCCGGGCGAGCCTCGCCACTCAGCGACAGCCAGAACTCACTGTAGCTGGCAAAGAACTTATCCCCTTTGCTGTGACGATAACGCAGACTGCGGAAGACGTGCGTCTCATCGCCCACCGCCAGAATAGCTTCCACGCCGCACTGCTTCGCCACAATAAATACCGCTTCCATTAACAGGCGTTTCGGAAAGAGACCCTGCGCCGCTTTGGTCGCCTCGCGGATCACCTCATTATTGATATGTTTCCGCGGGCCCTGTAATCCGCCAATTAATAAGGTGCGCTGGTTATTCTCGTTCAGAATAGAAAAAGAGAGCGAGGCGATCACGTCGTCGTTATAACGCAATACCAGCGTCACTTCACCTTCACGGTCGAAATAACCCGAGCTGCAGGAGAGCAGGAATTTCTCGCCATTTTTACCGGTCAGCGTCGCCAGCGGATTATCAGACGCGCTCTGCAGCAGCTGACGCAGCGCCGGATTCGCCAGATTATTCATCAGGGTGTAGTGATCGAGAATGGCCTGTGCGCGGGCCGCAATGCTCATCCCCGAGCGCAGATAGGGCCGGTGCAGCTTGGCTGGCAGCAGTCCCTGGGTGCTCATCAGCAGGGCGCGCTGTGGTAATTGCGACAGCGCATCCAGATAATGCAGCGTAGTCAGCGGCGATATTAATGTTCTTAACACAAATTTCAGCCGGAAGCGTTTACTCAGCCAGAGTTTATCCGGCACATATTTCCCACTGATTAACTGGAAAAAAAGCGAGGCAGTTGAATCGGTCGTGGATTCATGAGTAGTTATAATTGACATAATCAGCGACACACAAAGAGTTAAGCAACGATGTCACTGAAAATAACATGGCCAATATCAACGGCAGGTTAATATCGGATAACATTAAAGCGGATATTTTACGATTTCTGGCTCAATTTGAGACTGCATAAAATAGAGATAAAAAAAACCGGCAAAATAGAATTTACCGGTTTATCTTCATTATGTTTACGTTTGGTTAACTTACTGAGCAGCAGCGAAACGCGCAGCCGCTTCGTCCCAGTTAACAACGTTCCAGAACGCTTTGATGTAATCAGGACGTTTGTTCTGATACTTCAGGTAGTAAGCGTGTTCCCACACGTCCAGACCGATGATCGGGAAACCAGACACGCCGGCAACCGCTTCGCCCATCAGTGGGTTATCCTGGTTTGCAGTCGACACCACAGCCAGTTTGTCACCCTGCTTAACCAGCCATGCCCAGCCAGAACCGAAACGGGTGGCTGCCGCTTTCTCAAACTCTTCCTGGAATTTTTCTACGCTGCCGAAATCTTTCTCAATCGCGGCTTTCAGGTCGCCCTGCAGCGTGGTGCCGGTTTTCAGGCCTTTCCAGAACAGGCTGTGGTTAGCGTGACCACCTGCGTTATTGCGCAGTGGGCCTTTTTTGTCTGCTGGCAGCTGATCCAGTTTGGTGATCAGCTCGTCAACCGGCAGATTGGCAAATTCAGTGCCTTCCAGCGCCGCGTTAGCGTTGTTCACATAGGTCTGGTGATGTTTGGTGTGATGGATTTCCATCGTCTGCTTGTCGAAATGCGGTTCCAGTGCGTCGTATGCGTAAGGCAGGGATGGCAGTGAATAACTCATGTTCTTCCTCTCCATTTAGTGGGTGCAGCACGACGGATTCAGGACGTGCCGCGTAAGCAGTCGAATCATTATAGTTAAATTCATGTAGCGTAAAAGGGTAATCAATGCCCTATAAAACCTAAGGAATTGAGAAATCCGGCAATAGCAACCCGTTGTTTTTACAAGATGCTGTGCTTCACCCTGCCTTTTTGACCCTCTCCGTCCGCCGGACCGGGATGCCGATCCCGCACGCAGAGCAGGCGGTCTGTCCGCCCGCCTGCCGCGTCAGCCCTGGCCTGCGGACTACCTGCCCAGCTCGCGCAGTGCGCTGTCGAGTGCGCCGACCAGCCAGTCGATGTCACCCTCCTGGAATGCCAATGGCGGACGCAGTTTCAGCACATTCCCATAGGGGCCCGCGACCGAGGTCAGCACGCGATGTTCACGCAGCTTCTCGATTAAATCCAGCGCCAGGGTTTTATCCGGCGTTTTACTGTGTCGATCGGTCACCAGCTCGAAGCCGATAAAGAGTCCGGCACCGCGCACATCCCCTACGCACTCATAACGATCCATCAGGGTTTTCAGCTCAGCCAGCAGCTTCGCGCCGACGACCCGACTGTGTTCCTGCAGCCCCTCTTCAGTGATCACCTTCAGCACAGCCTGCGCCGCGGCCATGGCGACCGGATTGCCGCCAAAGGTGTTGAAGTAAGGAATCGAGTCGCTGAAGGCGGCCAGCACATCACTTTTTGCCAGCAGCCCGGAAACGGGGATGCCATTGCCCATTGGCTTGCCGGTGGTAATGAGATCGGGCACCACATCGTGGCGGCCAAAGCCCCAGAAGGCGTCGCCGGTGCGGCCAAAGCCAGGCTGGACTTCATCGGCAATAAAGATCCCGCCGTTGGCGTGCACCACATCGACCGCTTTTTTCAGGAAGCCGCGTGGGTTGGGCAGCACACCGTCCGAGGAGAAAATCGAGTCCGCCAGGAAACCGGCAAATTTAATGCCGTGCGCCGCCATGTCATCGATCTGCTGCTGAATCTGGTCAGCGAACCAGTCGCCAAGGTCGGGCGCATCCACCCGGTAGGCATCCGGCGGCATCACCAGCCGTGTGGTGGGGGCCAGCGGCTGTCCGCTGCCCAGCGCCGGCGACGCACCGGAGGTCAGCTCACTGGTGCCGTGATAGGCCTCCTTGCTGACAATGATGCCGGTGCCGCCGCTGAAGGCGCGCGCGACGCGGATTGCCAGGTCATTCGCTTCCGAGCCGGTGCACATATACATCGCACGATCGATCGCCGCAGGTGTGGTCGCCAGCAGCGCTTCACTGTAATCGAGGATATTTTCATGCAGGTAACGGGTGTGGGTGTTCAGCATTTTCATCTGCTGCGTCACCGCCTCGATCACCGCCGGATGGCAGTGGCCGATGCTCGCCACGTTGTTATACACATCGAGATATTTATCACCTGCGGCATCCCACAGGTATTGCCCTTCACCCCGCACCAGATGAACCGGTTTGCGATAGAACAGACGATAGGATTCGCCAAGCACTTTGCTGCGTTTATCGGTCAGTTTGCGCGTGTCGCTGTCCAGCGCATCGGCATGTTCGGCACGAAAACTGTTGGTATCCATAATGGTGGAACGCGTGGCCATAATGACTCCCGTGACAAGGATGAAGGAGGAAGATCAGACCCCTCCATCATGCCTGCCTGAAAATAAAATGCAACCAAATACACAAATACAACAAAATACACATGACGCAGGGAGATCGCCGCGTTAAGCTGATGCCTGATTCAGACGGACTCCTGCGCCTCACTGGCGTATTATCCGTGCTCTTCGCGCTTAAAAAGGAAACCGCTATGCTGCAGGAAACGCGCCTTCATCGCATCCGCGCCCTGCTGACCCGACTCAATCAGGTCAGTACCGAGCGCATCATCAGGGAGCTGGGGGTCTCACGCGAAACCGCGCGCCGCGATATCATCGAGCTGGAAGCCCTGGGGCTGGCGCGCCGCGTTCATGGCGGACTGGTGGCGATAGAACCCTCGGCGGAGCCGCCGCTGACGGAACGTCGCAGTACGCAGACCCGGGAGAAGCGCGCGATCGCCCGCGCCGCCGCGCAGTTGCTGCAGCCCGGACAGACGCTGTTCCTTGATGCGGGCAGTACCACCACGCTGCTGGCAGAAGAGCTGCACGCTCTGTCCGGCCTGACGATCGTGACCAACAGCCTGCAGGCCGCGCTGGCGCTGAGCGCCGGAGAGGAAGACCAGCCTCTGAATAATCAGATTATTTTGCTGGGCGGGAATATGTCCGCCGGGGCGCAACAGACGCGCGGTGAGATCACCGTGGGCGAAATCATCCGCTACCGCGCCGATGTGGCGCTGCTGTCGCCGGTTGGCATCGAGGCCGATTGTGGTGCCAGCAGTTTTCATCCGCATGAAGCGGCCATCGCCCGGGCAATGGTTCAGCAATCCGCCGCCTGCTATCTGCTGGCCGATCACACCAAGCTGGGCGTGGTCAGCCGGACAATCTACGCGCCGCCGCAGGCGATCAGCCTGCTGATTACCGACAGCGGCGGGGATAACGGTGCCGAACTGGATGCGTTGCAGCAGGCGCTGCCCCGGTTGATCGTGGTTTAGCGAAGCGGCAACGGCAGGTAATTTAACGCAGCCGCTGCGGGTGGCTGTAGATCGTGGCCCGGCCCGGCTTGCTGAAGCCGACCAGCGTCAGGTTGCAGCGCTCAGCCACCTCAACCGCCAGACGGGTCGCGGCAGAGACGGCGAACAGGATCTCGACGCCGCACATGGCGGACTTCTGCACCATCTCATAGCTGGCGCGGCTGGAGACCAGCAGCGCCCCCGGCCCCCACGCGGCCTGGCTGCGATAGCCCAGCAGCTTATCGAGTGCCACATGGCGACCCACATCTTCACAGCCGCCGGCCAGCTGACCATCGGGCTGGATCCACGCCGCCGCATGGGTGCAGCCGGTTTTCTGTCCGACAGGCTGAAACTCTTTCAGCTGTCCCAGCGCCCGATCGAGCTGATCCAGCGCAAAGGTCTGGGTAAAGGGTAACGGCGACAGCGGCTTGCCGATCTGATCCAGCTGTTCAACGCCACACACGCCACAGCCGGTCCGGCCCGCCAGCGCACGACGCTGCGCTTTCAGCGCCATAAAGCGGCGGCTGGAAAGCTCAATCTGGACTTCAATACCGTGACAGCCCGGCACGATGTCCATGCCGAAAATATCGCCCGGCGCGTCGATAATGCCCTCTGACAGCGAAAAACCCAGCGCGAACGCCTCCAGGTCTTTGGGGGTGGTCATCATCACCACATGAGAGATGCCGTTATAGACCAGCGCCACCGGCACCTCATCCGCCAGCCAGTCAGGCTGAGCCGTCATCAGATCGGCACGCTGCCAGACCTGCGCTGTGCTGACGCCGGCCTGAATTGTTAAATCTTCGCCTGAGTCAGGCTGGATAGCTTTCAAAAAATAGGACCTGTTGTTAAAAAATAATTGCCGGTGCGGCTGCACGGCGAGGGGCTGACATCGTCTGATTTTGCCTGCAGGCCCGGCACAGCGCAAATAAACAGCGGGGCAATTCATGCGGTTTGAGGTGTGCCAGGGGCGCAGCCACGGCCGCGGGTGTGCAAAATGAGAAGGGGCACGGCTCCGGCATTAACATCCGGGAGCAAATCACCCCAGCCATCCGCGGCTGACGCTGAAAATGGACTTGCAATGCCGCTCCGCCGCCGCAGGTTTTTAACAAAATTTAGAAAAAGAATTACTAATCGCTAACCTGTTGACCCCGGTCAACTTACAGGCAATCAGGGCTGTTATTTTGCAGGGCTTCGCAATGGAGCCGGAAAAGAAGAACGATAACATGCAAATTAACAGACGGAGTTTTTTTAAGATCTGTGCGGGCGGACTGGCGGGAACCAGCGCGGCGTTGCTCGGTTTTGCCCCCACCGCAGCCTTAGCCAGTGTCCGGGAGTTCAAACTCATTCGCGCCAGAGAGACACGGAATAACTGCACCTACTGTTCCGTCGGCTGCGGCATGCTGATCTACAGCCTGGGGGATGGCGCTAAAAATGCCAGCGCCTCGATTTACCATATTGAAGGTGACCCGGACCATCCGGTCAGTCGCGGATCGCTCTGCCCCAAAGGCGCGGGCGTGATCGACTTTATTCACAGCGAGCAGCGGCTGAAGTACCCGGAATACCGTGCACCGGGCTCTGACACATGGCAGCGCATCAGCTGGGAGGAGGCATTTGATCGTATTGCCCGCCTGATGAAGCAGGATCGCGATGCCCACTTCCAGACCACAAACGCCGCAGGGGTCACGGTAAACCGCTGGCCAACCACCTCCATGTTCTGCTCCTCCGCCGCCAGTAATGAGACCGGCCTGCTCGACCAGAAGTTTGCCCGTTCGCTGGGGATTCTGGCGCTGGAGAACCAGGCGCGTCTCTGTCACGGCCCGACCGTGGCGGCACTTGCCCCCAGCTTTGGTCGCGGAGCCATGACCAACAACTGGAACGACATCAAAAATGCCAATGTGGTGATGATCATGGGCGGCAACCCGGCCGAGGCGCATCCGGTCGGCTTTAAATGGGTCATTGAAGCGAAAACCCGGAACAAGGCGCAGGTCATTGTGGTCGATCCGCGCTTTAACCGCTCTGCCGCCGTTGCCGATTTTTACGCGCCCGTGCGGGCGGGCAGCGACGTCGTGTTCCTGATGGGGGTGATTAACTATCTGCTGCAGCACAACCTGATCCAGCAGGAGTATGTTCGCGCCTTCACCAACGCGGCCCTGATCGTCAGTGACGGCTTCAGCTTCAGCGACGGTCTGTTCAGCGGCTACGATGCCGACACCCGTCAGTACGATCGCCAGAGCTGGCACTATGAGCTGGATGAAAACGGCCATGCACGACGGGATGAGAGCTTCACTCATCCCCGCTGCGTGCTGAACCTGCTGAAAACCCATGCCAGCCGCTATACGCCGGAGATGGTGACGCGCCTGTGCGGCACATCGCAGGACGCCTTTATCGCGGTGTGCGAACAGCTCGCGTCGACCTGCGTGCCGAATCGCACCGCCACCATCCTCTATGCGCTGGGCTGGACCCACCACACTAACGGCTCGCAGATTATCCGCACGGCGGCAATGATCCAGCTGCTGCTGGGCAATATCGGTATGCCGGGTGGCGGCATCAATGCGCTGCGTGGTCACTCCAATGTACAGGGGTTTACCGATCTCGGCCTGTTGTCACAGAGTCTGCCGGGCTATCTGCCGCTGCCCTCCGAGAAGATGACCACACTGGCCAGCTGGCTGGAGAAGGCCACGCCGGTTGCGCCTCTGCCGGGGCAGGTCAACTACTGGCAGAACACCGATAAATTTTTTGTCAGCCTGATGAAGAGTTTTTACGGCGATAAGGCCACGGCGGAAAACCAGTGGGGCTACGACTGGCTGCCGAAATGGGACAAGAGTTACGACTGCATGGCGCAGGCGGAGATGATGGAGCAGGGCGCGCTGAATGGCTGTCTGATTCAGGGCTTTAACCTGCTGGCCGCCTTCGCGGACAAAAATAAGGCGGTGCGGGCCCTTTCCCGGCTGAAGTTTATGGTGGTGATCGATCCGCTCAGCACGGAAACCGCCAGCTTCTGGCAACATCACGACGCGTTCAACGACGTCGACCCGGCGCAAATCCAGACCGAAGTGTTCCGCCTGCCCTCCTCCTGCTTCGCGGAAGAGTCGGGCTCGGTCGCAAACTCGTCACGCTGGCTGCAGTGGCACTGGGCTGCCGCCGAGCCGCCCGGAGAAGCGCTGCACGACGGAAAAATTCTCGGCAATCTGTTTATGCGGCTGCGCGAACTTTATCGTCTCGAAGGCGGAGCAAACCCTGAGCCGCTGATGGCCATGCGCTGGGACTACCGCGATCCGTTCAATCCTGAGCCGGAAGAGGTGGCGCAGGAGAGCAACGGCCAGGCGCTGGCCGATATTTATGACGCCAGTGGCAAACTGATGCTGAAAAAAGGGCAGCAGCTCAACAGCTTTTCAGAGCTGCGTAACGATGGCACCACCGCCAGCGCCTGCTGGATCTACAGCGGCAGCTGGACGCCGGACGGTAACCAGATGGCGCGGCGCGACAATGCCGATCCCTCCGGGCTGGGCGCGGTCTCCGGCTGGGCCTGGTCATGGCCGGCCAACCGCCGCATTCTCTACAACCGCGCCTCTGCGGATGCGCAGGGTAAAGCCTGGGACCCGCAGCGCCGCCTGATTGAGTGGGACGGCGCACGCTGGCACGGCATCGATGTGCCGGACTATCCGGTCACGCTGCCACCTCAGCAGCAGGCCGGGCCGTTTATCATGCAGCCCGACGGCATGGGTCACCTGTTTGCGCTGGATAAAATGGCGGATGGCCCGTTCCCGGAACACTATGAGCCGATGGAGAGTCCCCTCGCCGACAACCCCCTGCATCCGCAGCAGCGTCACAGCCCGGTCGTTCGTCTGTTCAGCAGTGACGTCGCACAACTGGGCGAGGTCGCTGACTATCCCTGCGTCGCCACCACCTACTCCATCACTGAGCTGTTCCGCCACTGGACCAAGCACGCCCTGCTGAACGCCATTGCGCAGCCGGAGCAGTTTGTCGAAATCGGCACCGAACTGGCGGAGGAGAAAGGCATTCAGGCCGGTGACAGCGTCAGAGTCTCGTCACGCCGGGGTTATATCGAGGCCAAAGCGGTGGTCACCCGCCGTCTCCCGCGCCTGATGATTGATGGCAGGCCGGTGGATACCGTGGGTATTCCCTGTCACTGGGGCTTTGAGGGCACCACGCGTAAGGGCTTCCTCGCCAATACGCTGACGCCTTCCGTTGGCGACGCCAACTCGCAGACCCCGGAGTACAAGGGATTTTTAGTGAAAGTCGAAAAAGCGTAACGGTGGATGACCATGGCTTATCAATCACAAGATATTATCCGTCGCTCTGCGACCAGTGGCTTTACCCCGCCGCCGCAGGCGCGCGATCATCAGCGCGAAGTGGCGAAGCTTATTGACGTCACCACCTGTATTGGCTGCAAAGGCTGCCAGGTTGCCTGCTCCGAATGGAACGACATCCGCGATGAGGTCGGTCATAACATCGGGGTCTATGACAATCCCACCGATCTGAGCGCCAAATCCTGGACGGTGATGCGCTTTTCAGAAGTGGAAGAGAACGGCAGGCTCGCCTGGCTGATCCGCAAAGATGGCTGCATGCACTGCGCCGATCCCGGCTGCCTGAAGGCCTGTCCGTCAGCAGGCGCCATCATCCAGTACGCTAACGGCATCGTCGATTTTCAGTCAGAGCAGTGCATCGGGTGCGGCTACTGCATCGCGGGCTGTCCCTTCAACGTGCCCCGCATCAATAAAGAGGATAACCGCGCCTATAAATGCACCCTGTGCGTGGACCGCGTCAGCGTCGGCCAGGAACCCGCCTGTGTGAAGACCTGTCCGACCGGTGCCATTCATTTCGGCAGCAAAAGCGACATGCTGACGCTGGCGGAGGAGCGCGTAGCAGAGCTGAAGTCGCGCGGCTTTGCACAGGCGGGTCTTTACAACCCGGAAGGCGTAGGCGGCACCCACGTGATGTATGTGCTGCATCATGCTGACAAGCCCCAGCGCTATCACGGCCTGCCGGCGAATCCGGGCATCAGCCCCACCGTGACCTTCTGGAAGGGGATCTGGAAACCGCTGGCGGCGGTGGGTTTTGCCGCCACGTTCGCCGCCTCCATTTTCCACTATGTCGGCGTCGGTCCGAATCGCGTCACCGACGCGCACGATAACGACGATCAGCCTGAGGAGCGTAAATAATGAACAAGCCCGATCGTCTGGTGCGCTACCGCGCACCGGAACGCATTAATCACTGGATCGTCGCAATCTGCTTTGTCATCACGGCCTTAAGCGGTCTGGGTTTTTTCTTTCCCTCCTTCAACTGGCTGATGCAGATATTCGGCACGCCACAACTGGCGCGTATTCTGCATCCTTTCACCGGTGTGGTGATGTTTGCCGCTTTTATGCTGATGTTTTTGCGCTACTGGAAAGAGAACCTGATCAATCGTGATGACCTCTGCTGGGCCAGAAATATTCACCGGATTGCACGCAATGAAGAGGTGGGTGATACCGGTAAATATAACTTTGGTCAGAAGTGTGTGTTCTGGGCTGCTATCATCAGCTTAGTCCTGCTGCTTGCCAGCGGCATTGTGATCTGGCGACCTTACTTTGCTGATGCCTTCGCCATTCCGCTGATTCGTCTGGCACTGGTGGTGCATTCGGTGTCAGCAGTGGTACTGATCATCGTCATCATGGTGCATGTTTATGCTGCACTGTGGGTCAAAGGCACACTGACCGCGATGGTTGAGGGCTGGGTCAGCGCCGACTGGGCCAGACATCACCATCCCCGCTGGTTTCGTGAGCAGCGTAAACTGCCAGAAAAACAGGATAAACGCCCCTGATGAGTATTCGCATAATCCCGCAAGATCAGCTGGAGAAAGGCGAAAAGAACACGGCGGAGAGGATTCCGCCGTTACTTTTTCCACGGCTGAAAAATTTATACAGCCGTCGTGCTGCGCGACTGCGCGACCTGGCGGCGAAAAATCCACTCGGCGACTATCTGCGCTTTGCGGCAACGATCGCCGAAGCGCAGGAGATTGTGCTGTATGACCACCCGCTGCATATCGATCTGCATGCCCGACTGGCGCAGAGCGCCAGCGAGGGTAAGCCGCCGCTGAACATCCACACCCTGCCGCGCGATCCGCACTGGCAGCGGCTGCTGCACTCGCTGATTGCCGAACTGAAGCCGGAGATGAGCGGTCAGGCGCTGGCGGTGCTGGAGAATCTGGAAAAAGCCTCCGCCACCGAGCTGGAGACGCTGGCCAGTGCGCTGTTTACCGTCGATTATGCGCAGGTCAGCAGCGACAGAGCGCCCTTTATCTGGGCGGCGCTCTCGCTCTACTGGGCGCAGATGGCGGCCCTGATCCCGGGCAAAGCGCGGGCGGAGATGGGCGATCAGCGGCAGTTCTGTCCGGTGTGCGCCAGTATGCCGGTCGCCAGCGTGGTCCATATGGGCAGTGATGAAGGCGCGCGTTACCTGCACTGTAATCTGTGCGAAAGTGAATGGCATGTGGTACGCAGTAAGTGTACCCAGTGCGAGCAATCCCGCGATCTGCACTACTGGTCGCTCAACAGCGAGCTGGCGGCAGTGAAGGCAGAGAGCTGCGGCGACTGTGGCACCTACCTGAAGATGCTCTATCAGGAGAAAGATCCGGCCATCGAACCGGTGGCCGACGATCTGGCGTCGCTGATACTGGATGCCCGGATGGAGCAGGAAGGTTTTGCTCGCAGCAGTCTCAACCCCTTTATGTTTCCTGGCGAATAGGCGATGAATCCGGAGAACCCGATGAAACTGATTGGCAGCTATACCAGCCCGTTTGTGCGTAAGATTTCGATTATCATGCTGGAAAAAGGCATTACGTTTGAATTTGTCAACGCCTCGCCCTACAGCGATGACAGCCACGTACCGCACTACAATCCGCTGGGCAAAGTCCCGGCGCTGGTCGCTGACGATAAGCAAATCTGGTTCGACTCCAGCATCATCGCGGAATTTCTGGAACTGCGCGGGGCAGAGCCTGCCCTGCTGCCTGCTGATCCGCTTGCGTCGCTTAACATCCGTCAGCTGGAGAAGCTGGCGGATGGCATCTGCGATGCCGCGCTGGTGATCGTGCGCGAGCAGCTGCGGCCGGGGGATTTGCAGTCAGAGGAGGTGCTGGTGCGCAATCGGGAAAAGATTCAGCGCAGCCTCGACATGCTGGAAGCGAAAGCCGCAGAGGGAAAATGGCTCAACAACGGTCAGCTCAATCTGGCGGATATCGCCACCGGCTGCATGATTGGCTATCTCAATTTCCGCCGCGTGGTGCCTAACTGGTGTGTTGAGCGTCCGGCACTGGTGAAGCTGGCGGAAACGCTGTTTCAGCGTGAGAGCTTTGCAATGACAACGCCGCCTGCGGCGTGAGGGTGCTGTAGCCAGACCTATTAAGAGTGGCAATGGTGTCTGGCACAGTAGAACATTTTATCTGCTGGTCAGCAGCAGAGCTGATCAGAGGAGGCGATAGAGCGCTCCGGAACATGATAACCGTACTTACTAACAGGTTCTTTCAACTCGGTCACCGATACTGGGTTCTGGATTTTCATCTCATGCCTGTCCAGTAAATTTCTGCGGACAATCTCGTTGAAAATACGCTCAGGAATATTATCAGCATCAGAAGTTTTATCATCATGAACAATAAGGTGGCTTGCGTTTTCATACCCTGGTGCCCACATATTATTATTAGGTAAGTTTTTATAAACGGCGATGAGTGTTTTTTTCCACGCAGCAGAGATATGTACTATCGAAGTATCAGGTGTTATGACCACATCCGATTCTTTGATCAATGCCATCACATGATGCAATGTACAAAAGGGATTTTTTATAACACCATCAGGGAGCGGCACTAATAATTCGTTACGATGATCAAGAACGATTAACTTTATTTCTTTACCTTTATTATTAACCAGATGAATAAGATCCAGCAATTGCTGTTGTGAGAAGCTTCTTTCTGGGGTACCTGCATAGGCATTAATAATAATCTTTTTCTTATTTTTCCATGGTTTTAGAAAGTCTTTTACCTCATTAAGCACGCCATCAGGAAAATATAAACTATAATCGACGCTGCCTGTAGCTTTAACGCCAATCATTATGCAGAACAAAGACAATAATTCTGTAACATGCTGTTTTTCATTTTTAAAAGGTACTGAAACGGTGTAATGTCCCATATCAGATTTTTTATTTAACCCAATAACGAACCTCGCATTGATATCATTAAACAGTTTCATCCGATGCACCGGCGTTTCGGATAAACAAGGATCAATAATTAGATCATATTCATTTCTATTTAGCATCTTTATCGTTGCCCTTGAAACGTTATGATTCAAAGACTTCAGGTAATGGTTATAACTGCAATTTCTCGCCTTATAAACATGTCTGATAAAAGGGTTATATTTTATTACGTCGTAACAGGCTTCATTTACCAGCACATCAACTGCATAGCCAGCCTGATGAAGCAACCTGATGAGTGGAGTCGAAACGATGATATCACCCACTTTGCCTTCATTTCGAACAAGCAATATGGTTTTCACAGAGTCTGGGTTAAAGGTGACTTTTGTCCGTTTATCCCACAGAAGCTTTGCAATTGCGATTCTTACTTTGAGCTTCACCTCTTTGAGATAGTAATTTTTTCTTCGGTTCCACTCCCGTATTTTTTTGAATGGTCCCTTTAATACGGTGATCCTCACATCCTTATTCATTTCACCCTTCCTGCTTCCTGAGTACATCATTTTCATGATACCCAAACATCATAAATGAGCAGCTATTTTTTATATAAACTTTCCATTAAGCTTGTAATTCTAAAACACCCGAAAACACTTAGACCATATAATAACCCTTATTTATTTCGTAGAATCATCATTCATCTAACATCGCTGGTTAGGATTTTGATACAGATACCTGTCAACGTTTAATCAAATACACTTTAGTGCATCATACGTTACGATATGGCAATTCAGGTTACCATATATAAGCATTTCACTTACAAATTGCCCATGCTGAACTGTAATTAATTATTTAATTAAAGAGGATTAGTTAAAAAATTGAGAAGCCATGACCTTTATTAACTGCATGCTTATTTCGTTCATAGCAGTGGGATAAACGCTTTTGGAGATAGTATTAACCATCGGAAAAAATCCGTTTTTCAGAGATGCCTCGCAATCTTTTCCGAAGCTTTCGGCGAGTTTACAAAGCAGACGATGTATATTTGAACAGTAGAAAACTGCAAAGGAAGAGTATAACGATGTGATCGCCGGGCTGGGATAGTTGATCATCCGGCTGGCTGAGGCATGCTCGACAGATAAAAAAATCCCGGCGCTGTGTGGTCGGGATCTTCTCAGTGGAAGTTAAAAGCCTTTCACTTTAAATAGGCGGAACAACACTATTCCAGCGCCTAATATAGCCCCTCCGACACCACCGATTTTCACTCCTCGTAAAACTTCATTCCATGTCAATCCAAACTCGTCTGTTAAAACCCACAAGATTGTGACAAAAAAGAGTTTTACTAATAATCCAGCGATAATTACGGAGATTAAGCAGATAAAGAATATGCAAAAACTTAGAATAAGCTCTCTTTTTAAAACATCATGCTGGAGATTCATTTGCTGACCTTATCAATAATCTTCTGAGCCTCAGAACTGCCATATTCGGAACTTAAGGAGCCGGTAACGTTTCCTGGCGCTCCGGGAATCTGACTCGGCAACATTTCCTTTGAGATCCCCAGCTGTCCCTTAATCTCAGTGTATCTCAGTAGTTCAGGATTAAACTTGGGATCCCAGCCTCCGGTAATCAATTTACCGGCAGTATTTGTAATCGGCTTCACAATATAATTGCCAACCCCATATCCAGCTCCCGCACCAAATCCATTTGTAATAGCACCAGTTAGTGGATCATCGCCATTTATCTGATTGGTTAAAGCGCCTCCGGCGGCATTCCAGATAACTGTCCCGGTCAGGCCATTTCCGATGGTAAGAACATTTGCCCAGCCAGCTATCACAGAATTAACCGGATTAATCACACCATTATCAATATACTGCATCCCGGCATTAGCACCTGCTCCCAGCGCCCACATAGCTTGGGCAGAAGTGGTTAAAGATGCCACTCCGCCCATAGCCAGTGCAGCCGCATAGGCTTTATTTTCCGCCAGGCCGCGCTTACAAGCTTCACCGGAAGGATTATCACTACAGGCGAGAACATCAGCACCATGCTCCCTGGCTTTTTCTGCCTGTGCCTCTTCGTTACCACCAAACAGATTGTTGTTGACCGCGTTCTGTCCCGCCTGCGCACCCGCCACCGCATCCGCCGTGCTGTTCCCAACTACGCCGCCTGCCAGACCCGCTGCCAGCGTCCCAAGGGCGCTGATTTGCTGTTTCTCCGTCTCGCTCAGGTCACCGACCGCTTTGCCCGGATACAGCAGGTTGATCACCAGCTTCGCCATCAGCTCACTGCTGACCGCTCCGGCTGCACCCGCCAGCGCTGAGTTGCCGGATGCGTATATGCAATTTCAGTCGGTTATCAGCACTTATTACAGCATACTTGTTCTGAATATCTCCGCATTCACGGCCGGCTTTACGACAGGCAGTCATTTCTCTGTCAAAAGCATGAGCCTCGTCGTAGCTAAGGTAGTTATTCTCAACAACAATCCCAACTCTGTGGATGAAATTTTATCCTATCTTCACTCTAAAATCCTTTTAGTTTAAATAGCCTGGCAATAACAAAAACAACACCAGTGAAAGTACCAATCACAAAACCAATTTTAATGATTTTAAGTATATCGGCTTTTGTCAAATCGAAAGATCCTGTTAGCATCCAAACTAAAATGTCTATAGACAAGGCTATACACAGGAAACTAACCACAATCCCCAGCATACAACCGATAAATAGAATCAGCAGATTTAATATTTTCTCATTGAAGATTTTCATTTCAATTTATTCTCAATGATTGGTTCGAGTTTTTTCCCTCCATACTCGGAAGAGAAAGACGCTCCAATGTCGCCAAAACTGCCAGGAATGTTACTGGGTGTTACTTCTTTTGATATGCCAAAATCGCCTTTAATCTCAGTATACTTTTGCAAAGTCGGATTAAACTTCGGATCCCAACCACCTTTCCACCAGTTTGTCCCGGCATTCACTCCCCATGAGAGCCCTTTACCAATGCCATAGCCGATACCAGAACCAGCACCATTGATGAGCGCACCAGACAGTGGGTCTTTGTCATCAATCCAATTACCCAGCGCACCACCTGCGGCATTCCAGCCGACTGTACTCGCAAGGCCATTGCCCATACTGATAACGTTCACCCAGCCTGCAATAGCCGCATTAGCTGGATCAATTGCTCCATCCGCCCAGTAGCTAATCCCCGCATTAGCGCCAGCACCAAGCCCCCACATAGTCTGAGCACCACCAGGCAGGAGAGCAACACTGCCTGTAGCCAGCGCTAACTCTACCGCATCATGTTCATTTTTTGCTTTCTGACATGCGCTTCCGGCAGGATTATCAGAACAGCTCGCCATATCGACACCATGCTGACGTATCCACGCAGCCTGTGACTCTTCACTGCCACCCAGCAGGTTATTCTCAACCGCGTTCTTACCCGCCTGCGCACCCGCCACCGCATCCGCCGTGCTGTTCCCAACTACGCCGCCTGCCAGACCCGCTGCCAGCGTCCCAAGGGCGCTGATTTGCTGTTTCTCCGTCTCGCTCAGTTCGCTGACCGTTTTCCCCGGATACAGCTGCTTCATAACAAGCTGCGCCATCAGTTCGCCGCTGACCCCGCCCGCTGCACCCGCTAGTGCGCTGTTGCCGGATGCATATGAGGTTACCGCACCCAGTACCGCGTGTGCCATCGCCTGTGCTTCAGGGTTGCCTTCCGTCAGCTTGTGTATCTGTTCCGCAAGATACGGTGCTGACGCGCCGCTTACCGCCTGCGCAAGGTTTCCGCCCGACAGCCCCTGCACCGCCGCCGTTGCCGCGCTGATGCCCTGCTGAAGGGACGAACCCGTCCCGAACGGCTTCATCGCCGTGTCGTAAGCCTGCTTCGCTATCTCATCTGACGTCGGGTTCAGCTTCCCTTTTCCTGCCAGCTCTTCCCTGGCAGCCGCCAGTGCTGCCGGGTCCTGCTGCGCCTTCAGGCCCGCTATCTGGCCCTGCGTCCGCGCGATATCCCCCGCCTGCGCCCCGATTTCGCCAATGAGTTGCGCCGCCTTCAGCCGGTTCTGCTCCTTCTCCTTGTCGAAAATAACGTCCAGACCCGGATTTGCTTTTGCCGCGTCCTGCGCCTGTTTTCCTTCGAAGAGCATTTATCTGCTGCTGCGCCTGCTCGCGCTCTGCTGGGTCTTTGCTGTTGAGTTTCTGCTTCGCTATCTCCAGTCCCGTCTTCTCACTAACGTGCAGCCAGTTATTCTCAACGAAGGTGGGATCTACCAGCATCCGACACGCAGACCGTAATGATACGCCCACCTATTACAGCCGCTGTCCAACCCTTAACCTTAAAGGGCAATGGCTGGAAGAGGCGGGGTTTGCGACCGGGCAGCCAGTTAAGGTGTCGGATACCGGCCTAACAGGGGCCAGCCGAACCCGCTGCCACAGCTCACTATCAAGGGGCGATGGCTGGAAGCACTGGGCTTTACGACCGGGCAGAAGACCGAGGTGATCACCGGGCCGGGACAGCTGATCATCCGACTGGCGAATGAGGGATAACTGATTGATAACATTAAAATCCCATCCGGTTGGCTGGGATTCATTAATTAAGTGAAGTAACAATTTGATCGTAAAAAAAATCTCCAAAATCATCATAATATGGTTTAAAAGCAGCTTTTAGGTCTTTTATTCCCGGAGTCCATAGCAGAACTTTATTTTTTCCACCTTTGCTACAGTCCAACACAACATAATCACCATCGCCTGTCGCATTTATAATCACATAATTTTCAGATAGATTTGATTCTTGTCGTTCTTTTATAGTTAACCATATAGCATCAGGTATACCAGAGTTAATAAAATCTGCTTTGATTATTCCATAAAATTCCTGCCCAGCTATATCACCACAGCCCAGATTTTGCAGGAAAAATCTATAGCTATCCGGGAACTCAACACCAAGAGTCTTTTCTGCAAGAGCAATCAAGCTTTCTTCTTTAATTCCCTCAAAATCAGCATCATCTTGGTGCTGATTTATTATAGAGATAGCTTTCCTGACGTTATCGATGCTCATATTGACCTACTTTTTAAAATCATTTGATCTTTGTTTCCAGTAATCAGAACGCCATTTATTAAATTCATTGCGATCAATACCTGAAGGTATACTATTATCATTAATATGAATAATGCTATGATTATCCTTATGAAAACTCTGAGTAACTTCTGCTATCGGGCCATCCTGCTTTTGCAACATATGATGAAGGTTTACTGATTGACCATTTGCATCTAAAGGAGCCAATCCTTTTTCCATTCTTTGAATATTTGATCTTCCTCTGGAGTCAACCGCATTAGGATCAAACAAGTCGTTCCTTTGATAAACCTTATTCCCGTTAATATTAACCGGCTCAGCGCTCCAGTATTTACGATCCTGACCAAAATAATTTACTGAAGTAACATTATCGCTGGCCTTATTAATCAGCTTCGACGCTTCAGCAACATCCCCTTTCTTCAGCGCCGCTTCCGCTGCCTTAATCACTTTACCGGCCGCATCACCTGCGCCAGGGATAATCCCTGCCGCAGCCGCCAGATAATCCAGCGCCGACTGCGCCTCCGCAAAGCTTTTGATATCACCCACAACAGGCACGAAGTCAGTGCCCAGCGAAGCCATATCTTTCAGTGCTTCACGCCGTTCAGTGTACATCTTCACCGAGCAGGTTTCGGCGCTCATGCCGCCGCAGTTGGCCTCTTTATAGCGCTCGTTTTCGGCCTCAACGTACTCACCAGCCTTCTGTTCCGGCGTTTTACCTTCAGACTGCGCCTGCGCAATATCACTTAGTGCGTTATTTTCCAGCGCATTCTTACCCGCCTGTGCGCCCGCCACAACACCCGCCGAACTGTCTCCCACTACGCCGCCTGCCAGGCCCGCCGCCAGCGTACCCAGCGCACTTATCGTCTGCCGCTGCTCTTCGCTCAGGTCTTTACGTTTAACGCCTGGATACAGCTGCTGCGCGATGTACTCGCCCATCGCCGCGCCCGATGCGCCTGCCAGCGCCAAGTTGCCGGATGCATACGAGCTTACCGCACCCAGTACCGCGTGCGCCATCAGGTTCGCTTCGGTATTGACGTTACCCTTCGCGTCCGTCGTCAGCTCATGTATCTTTTCGGCCAGGTAAGGTGCCGACGCGCCGCTTATCGCCTGCGCCACGTTCCCGCCCGACAGCCCCTGCACCGCCGCCGTCACCGCGCTGATGGCACGCTGCACCTTACCGCCGGTCCCGAACCCGCTGTCAACGAACGCCTGATTGTAAAAGTTGCTGTAAACCTGTGTGTTAACGTCACTTTCGCTGTACTGCTTCGTCGGATCCTTCGCTTTCAGCTCCGCCAGCGCCCTGTCGCGGTCGGCCTGCGAGACACCGGATATCTTCTCATTGGCGGCACGGGTCGCGATGATTTCGCCCTGCGTCCGCGCGATATCTCCCGCCTGCGCCCCAATTTCGCCTATCAGCTGCGCCGCCTTCAGCCGGTTCTGCTCCTTCTCCTTGTCAAAGATGACGTCCAGACCCGGATTCGCGTTTTCGACGTCGCGGCTGAGGTCCGCCACGTCCTGCACCTGCTTTTCCTTATCACGGATAACGAGTGTGCCTTCGCTTACCGCCGACTTCGTCACCGAGTCGGCGCTGCCGCTGTCGTTCAGTCCCGCCAGCATCCCGTTCGCCATGTTACCGGCAAAGTTCCCGCCGATGCCGCCGCCGGTGCTCATGCCTGCGCTCTGATGCTGCACCTCATATTCCGCATGGTTCTCTGTGTCGCTGAACCCCAGCGTTCCGGTGTCGAGCCTGTTCAGGCTGGCATCTGCCGTACTCGCGATAACCGCACCGTTCAGCTGCGTGTGCTCACCCACGGTCACGTCAAAGCCGCCCTGACCCGCATAAATCCCGGTCTGCTCCGCCACGCTCTGCCAGTTGCTGTGCATCTTGTCCCGGCTCACGTTCACGTTCGCCGACCCGGTCATTGAGCCGAAGGTGAAGCTGCCGCCCGCGCTGGCGCTCTGTTGCTTCGCGTCGTAGCGGTCGCTGTCCTGCTCCGAGGTCAGCGTCAGGTTGCGGCCCGCGTCCACCTTCACGCTGTTGCCGTTTGCCTGCGCGCCCGTGAGCGTCGTGTCGCGCCCGCTGGTCAGGCTGAGCCGGTTGCCCGCGTCCAGCGTGGTTTCGCTGTGCGTCAGCCCGCTGCCCTTTTCGCTGCCCTTCGCCGCGTTCACGCCCGCCGATACCGTGATGCCGTAGCCGCCTGACCCCACGCCGATTCCGACCCCGACGCTGCCGCCTTTGCTGCTGTTCTTACTGTCGGTGCTCCGGGTGTTCTGCGCCGACTGCAGCAGGATGTCACGCGACGCCTCCAGGCTCATATCGCCGCCCGCCTTCAGCTGGCTGCCGGTGATGCTGATGTCGCCGCTCTGGGCCGTGCCATTTTTGCCGGTTGCCGTGACGGTCAGGTTCCGGCCCGCCGTCAGCGTGCTGCCCTGCGACTGGCGGCTTTCAGTACGGGTTTCGCTTTTCGACGACTGGCTGCCGTACGAAGCGCTGACGCCGATGGTGTTGGTCCCGCCCGCTCCGCCGTTCTGCAGGCTGTCCCGCTCAGTTGCCTGCGCCGCCTGCACCCCGTTCAGCGCCGCCTGCGTGTTCTGCAGCGCGCTGAT